>JAEXYA010000026.1 GCA_023451825.1 Pseudomonadota bacterium | reverse complement strand
GAGTGTACTGGATCGCCCGGTCCTAGCGCGCAATTGCGCGCACGGCCGGGCGACGACACGATCAGTACGGGAGACGCGCGACATGCCCCTGCAAAACCGCGTCACCCCCTTCGGCGAGATCGTCGCTGCTTCTGCCCGCGGCACCTTCACCGGCAATCGCGGCATCATCCATGATCCCGCGACGAAAACGCTGCTGAATCGCCGCTGGTCCAATCCGGCCTGGATCACCTGCGTCTGCGACTTCCGTGGCCGCCGACGCGACGTGATGGCGACGCGGAGCTGGACCGAGCTGTTTTTCCTCGATGAAGCCACATCCTTTGCCGCCGGCCATCGCCCGTGCTTCTACTGCCGCCGCGACGATGCCAACCGTTTTCGCGCGGCCTGGGAGCAGGGGAATGGTGTTGCCAAAGTGAAGGCGACGGAGATCGATCGCGTGCTGCATGCGGAGCGACTGGATGGACGCGGCAAGCGATTGCATCCGCTGGATGGACCGATCGACACATTGCCGGATGGCGCGATGGTGGAAGCCGGTGGCGCGAGTTATCTGATTGCGCAGAGGCGTGTGTGGCGATGGTCGTTCGCAGGATATGCGGCGATAGATGATGCCCTGCACGATGCAAAGCTGTTGACACCGCCATCGACGCTGCGAGCGTTAAGTGCAGGCTATCGCCCCGCACACCATCCCACTGCGCATCCACACACTCCTCCCTCATCCTGAGGAGCCGCGAAGCGGCGTCTCGAAGGATGACTGCGGAGCTCAGCCCACTCATGGTTCGAGACGGCGCTGCGCGCCTCCTCACCATGAGGGACCGCGTGTGTTGCCGAGTCTTACCCCAGCCTCTCCCTTGCCAGCTTCGCTCCCGCGCCCAGCGCCCGCAGTTTCGCTTCTGAAATATCCCGCTGCATCGGCGCCATGCCGCAATTGGTCGTGGCGGTGATCCGCTCCTTCGGCACATGCTTCATCACGGCTTCGATGGTCGCGACCACATCCTCCGGCGTCTCGACATCATCGCTGGCAACATCGATCACACCGGCCTGCACCACCTTGTTCTTCAACAGGCCCAGCAATTCCAGCGGCACGCGCGAGTTGCGGCATTCGATGGCGACCTGCTGGATCGGGCTCACATCGATGGCCGGGAAGATCTCCTCATACTGCCGCCATTCGCCGCCCAGCGTATCCTTCCAGTCGGTGTTGGCCTTGATCCCGTAGCCGTAGCAGATGTGAACCGCGGTGGCGCAGGTAAGGCCGCGCGCGGCACGCTCCAGCGCCTTGACGCCCCAGTCGGCAGCGTCCTTCATGAAGACGTTGAAGGCGGGCTCGTCGAACTGGATCATGTCGACGCCATCGGCCTGCAGAGCGAGGGCTTCCTGATTGAGCAACTCGGCGAAGGCAAAGGCCATCTCGACGCGGTCGCTGTAATGGCTGTTTGACAGCGTATCGATGATGGTCATCGGGCCGGGCAGGGTGAACTTGAACGTGTTCTTCGTGTGCGCCCGCACAACCTGCGCTTCGAAGTCATGCACGCGGCCCCTGAGCTGCAGCGGCGCGATCACCTGCGGCACCATCGCCTTGTAGCGATCGTTGCGGATGCCCATCTCGACCTTGTTCTTGAAGTCGATACCCTCGACCTTTTCGAGGAAGCCATGGACGAAGTGCTGCCGCGCCAGTTCGCCATCGGTGACGATGTCGATCCCGGCATCTTCCTGCACCTTCACGGCCAGCAGCGTGGCGTCGCGCTTGGCGCGCTGCAGTTCTGCGCCCTGGGCGCGCCAGGTGGGCCACAATTTGTTCGGCTCGGCGAGCCATTCGGGCTTCGGCAGCGAGCCGGCGATGGTGGTTGGAAACAGCATTGTTCGCTCCCCGGAATTGATTGTGATGGCGGCCTGTGTGCCATGTTCCACGGCCGGTGTACATGCTCCGTCATTGCGAGCGCAGCGAAGCAATCCAGCCTTGTTGCCTCTGGATTGCTTCGTCGCTACGCTCCTCGCAATGACGAAGAATGAGGGAGAAACCCCATGATCGACCTGCATTACGCGCCGACGCCGAACGGCTGGAAGATCACCATCATGCTGGAGGAATGCGGCCTGCCTTACACGGTGGTGCCGATGCAACTGGGCCGCGGCGACCAGCACCGGCCGGAGTTTCTAAAACTCTCTCCCAATGGCCGGATGCCGGCGATTGCGGACCACAAGCCGGCGGATGGCGGCGCTGCCATCACCATGTTCGAGAGCGGCGCGATCCTGATCTATCTCGCTGAAAAATCCGGCCGCTTCATGCCGGCCGATCAGCGTGGACGTTTCGACGTGATGCAATGGGTGATGTGGCAGATGGGCGGCCTCGGCCCGATGCTCGGCCAGAACGGTCACTTCCTGCTCTATGCGCCCGAAAAGATTCCCTACGCCATCGATCGCTACACCCGCGAGGCGAAGCGTCTCTATGGCGTGCTCGATGCGCATCTGGCCGATGGCCGCGATTACATCGCCGGCGATTATTCGATTGCCGACATGGCGTGTTTTCCATGGATCATGACCCACAAGGCGCAGGGCCTGACGCTGGATGAGTTTCCGAACGTGAAGCGCTGGTACGCGCTGCTCCGTGCGCGACCGCAGGTGCAGGCCGGGCTCGCGGTCGGCAAGGCCGAGCGCAAGCCGATGGATGAGCAGGCACGCAAGATCATGTTTGGTGTGGACGCGCCCGCGCATGCGCAGCAGCAGCAGTAACAATGACGCAAACTCAACCCTCATCCTGAGGTGCGAGCACTTGCGAGCCTCGAAGGATGATGTTCCGCACCGTCGTCGCCCGCGGCCATCCTTCGAGGCCTTCGCTGCGCTCCGGCACCTCAGGATGAGGGACTGAGAAAAATAGCAAAACCGAGGAAACACCCCATGATCGAATTCTTCTTCGACTGCTCCAGTCCCTGGACCTATCTCGCCTTTCACAACATCCAGCCGCTCGCGAAGGAGGTCAATGTCGACATCGCCTGGCGCCCCATCCTGGTCGGCGGCATCTTCAACACCATCAATCCCTCCGTCTATGCCTCGCGCGAAACACCGGTGCCGGCCAAGGCGCGCTACATGAAGAAGGATCTCGGCGACTGGGCGCGCTCGTCCGATCTCGCGATCAAAATGCCGCCGACCGTGTTTCCCGTGAACAGCGTCAAGGCCATGCGCGGCTGCATCTGGCTGCTGCATGAGCAGCCGGAGACTATGGTGCCCTTTGCCCGCAATGTGTTCGAGATCTACTGGGGCGAAGATCAGGATATTTCGAAAGACGAGGTGTTGACGGAGATCTGTAGACGCACCGATCTTGATCCCGCGCCGTTCTTCGCCGGGATCGGCGAGCAGGGCATCAAGGACGAGCTCAAGCTCAACACCGATGAAGTGATGGCGCGCGGCGGCTTCGGCTCGCCCACCATCTATCTCGACAAGACCGATATGTATTTCGGCAATGACCGGCTGCCGCTGATCCGCGAAGCGCTGCAACGCCGGAGTGCATCCTGATGCCGAAAGCGATCGTCTGCCGTGCACTCGGCACACCCGAAACGCTTTGCCTCGAGGAGTTTCCCGCGCAGGCGCTGAAGCCCGGCCAGGTCCGCGTCCGCATCCGCGCCGCCGGGATCAATTTCCCGGACATCCTGATGGCCGCCGGCGAGTATCAACTCAAGCCCGAGCTGCCGTTTACGCCGGGCATGGAAGCCGCGGGCGACATCAGCGAGATGGCGGGGGATGTGGCCGGCTTCAAGCCCGGCGACCGCGTCATCGTCAAGCTGCGCTTCGGTGGCTACGCGGAGGAAGTCGTGGTGACGCCATCGCAACTCACGCCGCTGCCATCGACTTTCGATTATGCGGAAGGCGCCACTTTCCTTGCTGCTCATGGCACCGCCCATCATGCGCTGGTGGATCGCGGGCAATTGCGCGCAGGCGAGGTTTTGCTGGTGCATGGCGCCGGTGGTGGCGTTGGTCTCGCCGCAGTCGAGATAGGCAAACTGCTTGGCGCCACCGTCATCGCTGCCGCGTCATCGCAGGAGAAGCTCGATGTCGCCAAGGCCCGCGGTGCCGATCACGGCATTCTCTATGGCGTCGAGCCGTTCAAGGATGCGGTCAAGCGCATCACCGACGGCAAGGGCGCCGATGTCGTGTTCGATCCCGTCGGCGGCGACATCTTCGAGCAGAGCCTTCGCTGCATCAACTGGGGCGCACGTCTTCTCGTGATCGGCTTCACCGGCGGCATCGGTGTGGCGAAGACCAACCTCGTGCTGATAAAGGGCGCCAGCGTGCTCGGCGTCCGTGCCGGCGAAGCCGCGCGGCGCGATCCGGCGATCGGGGAAGCGCGCATCAAGACTCTGCTCGCATGGGCCGAGGCGGGCAAGGTAAGGCCGAACGTGTCCCACCGTCTGCCGCTGGCCGATGTGGCGCATGCGATGCGGCTGCTCACGGAGCGCAGGGCGATCGGGCGCGTGGCGTTGACGATGTAGGGTGGGCAAAGGCGCTCTTGCGCCGTGCCCACCATCATACGCCATGCGGTTGGTGGTGGGCACGCTGCGCTTTGCCCACCCTACAGTTAGCGCGCGAAGCGTCCATCCCGCAAAAACGCGATCGTTTGCCTGATCGCGTGCTCGTTCTTCATCATGAACGCATGCGATGCCGGGATCACCACATGATCCGTCATCCCGTCGAGCTTCGTCCGCTCCACGGTGACGCGCCCATCATCCGCACCCGGCAGCATGAAGCGCGAAGCGATCGGATCGAGCGAGCGATTGCCGGCGATGATGCCGGCTGGATAATCGACGGCAGGCAGCAAAGCTTCCGTCTCCGCATCCCGCGTCGTCACCAGTTGCTGCCCGGCCGGGCCAAAATACATGCGATACAGCAGCCAGTCCTTGAGCCTGTCCGCAATCTCGCTGCCGCCATTCGGCGTGCCCAACATCACCAGGCGGCCGAGGCGCGCCGGGCGGTACCGCGCGATATAGGCGCGGGCGAGCAGTCCACCCATGGAATGGCAGACGAAATGCGTGGCGCCGTCATTGGCTTCGGTGAAGGGCGCGATGGCCGGATGGATGTCGTCCACCAGCACGGAGAGCGGCTTCTCGCGGCTGGGATAGCCGATGTTGCGCGTGGCGAAGCCGGCTTTGTCCACGGCCTGCTGCAGCTTGATCAAGGACCGGAACGAACGGCTGATGCCGTGCAGGAAAACGACGCCCTCGGATGGACGATCGGAGGGCGTCGAGGTCATAGATGGTCCTGGTTTGTAGGGTAGGCAAAGGCGCTCTTGCGCCGTGCCCGCCGTCGAGTGTCGTGCGCGTGAAGGTGGGCACGCTGCGCTTTGCCCACCCTACAAGTCTACGACGTCACTTATACCCGCGCTCGTCCCACCACGGGAAATAATCGGGCATGTCGGCGCTGACCTTGTTCTTAAACTCTGCCGGGCGTTTTTCAAGGAAGGCGACGACGCCTTCCTTCACATCGTCCGAGCGCCCGCGGGCATAGATGCCGCGGCTGTCGATCTTGTGCGCTTCCATCGGATCGTCCATGGCGGAGAGACGCCACATCATCTGCCGGATCAGCGCCACCGAGACCGGCGCGGTCTTTTCCATAAAGGTCTTTGCCAGCGCGCGAGCGGTCGGCAGCAATTCGTCATGCGGCACGACCTTGCTGACGAGGCGCCCGGCAAGCGCTTCCTGCGCCGGGAACACGCGGCCGGAATAACACCATTCCAGCGCCTGCGCGATGCCGACAATGCGCGGCAGGAACCAGCTCGATGCAGCTTCCGGCACGATGCCGCGCTGGGAGAACACGAAACCGAAACGCGCATGTTCCGAGGCGATGCGGATATCCATCGCGAGCTGCATGGTGGCGCCGATGCCCACCGCCGGGCCATTGATCGCGCCGATCACGGGCTTGAGGCATTTGAACATGCGCAGGGTCACCTGGCCGCCGCCGTCGCGCACCATCTCGTCGCTGTAATCGACGCTGCCATCGGCATTGCGGCGCACCGGGCCGCGCCGCGCATCGCGGTCGAACGTGTTGCCGCCTGACGACAGATCCGCGCCTGCGCAAAAGCCGCGGCCGGCGCCGGTGATGATGATGGCGCGCACATTGTCGTCGGCATCGGCCTTGTCGAAGGCGTCGATCATTTCCGCCTGCATGGTGGCATTATAGGCGTTGAGTTTGTCGGGGCGGTTCAGCGTGATGGTGAGGATCTGCTCCTCGACGCTGTAGAGAATGGTCTCATAGGCCATGTCGGTTTCGTCCCTGTTTTTGTTGATTGGGCGGTTGGTTCGCCGAAACTCTAAACCGTAGGATGGGTTGAGCGAAGCGAAAACCCATCACCTCCCGCACAGGGACGTGATGGGTTTTCGCAAGGGCTCAACCCATCCTACGGAATTACGCTCTCCGTCGTCATTGCGAGCGGAGCGAAGCAATCCAGTTCTTTCTTTCCGGTAGATGGAAAGACTGGATTGCTTCGTCGCTATGCTCCTCGCAATGACGGGGAAACTACACCGGCAGCCGCGTCTCGACGATCCGCGCGAACATGCTGGCGCCGATCGGCAAGATCTTGTCGTCGAGATAGAAGCCGGGATTGTGCACGGGCACCGAGCCTTCGTGGCCGACCCAGAAATAGGCGCCGGGCACCGCATGCAGCATGTCGGCGAAATCTTCCGAGCCCATTTTCGGCGAACCGCGGGTGATCGTGTTGCTGTCGCCGACGATGGTGCGGGCGACCGCCTCGACCACCTTCGAATGCTCTTCCTGATTGACGAGCACGCTGAAACCGTCGCGGATATCGACGGTGATCTCGACATCGAAGGCGAGCGCAATGCCCTTGGCAAGGGAATGCATGCGATCACGGATCTGCTGGCGCACGGTCTCCGAGAAACAGCGCACGGTGCCGCAGAGCTTTGCGTCATCGGGAATGACGTTATAGGCCGAGCCCGAATGGATCTGGGTGATCGAGAGCACCGCGGATTGCAGCGGATCGACATTACGGCTGACGATGGACTGCATCGCCTGGCCGAGCGTCATGGCGATCACCACCGGATCCTTCGAGCGCTCCGGCATCGCGCCGTGTGCGCCATAGCCCTTGATGTGGATGTCGAAGAAGTCGGCCGCCGCCATCGCCGGGCCGGGGAAGATGCCGACTTCGCCGTGATTCATGTCTGGCGCATTGTGCAACCCGTAGATCTCGTCGCAGGGAAACTGCTTGAACAACCCGTCCTTGATCATCGCGCGCGCGCCGCCAAGGCCTTCTTCGGCGGGCTGGAAGATGAAGTGGACGGTGCCGTCGAAATTGCGGGTTTCGGCGAGATAGCGCGCGGTGCCGAGCAGCATGGTGGTGTGGCCGTCATGGCCGCAGCCGTGGAAGCGGCCGGGGATGGTCGAGCGGAAGGAGAGGTTGGTGTTTTCTTCCATCGGCAGCGCGTCCATGTCGGCGCGCAGGCCGATGCGCTTGGTGCCCGAGCCCTTGCCCTTCAGCGTGCCGACCACGCCGGTGCCGCCGAGACCGCGATGCACATCGACGCCCCATGAGGCGAGCTTGTCGGCGACGATGCCGGATGTGCGGACTTCCTCGAAACCGATTTCCGGATGCGCATGGAGATCGCGGCGGATGGCGGTGAGTTCGTCGGCAAAGGCGTCAATGCGTTCAAGTGTGGGCATGGGGTTTCCTCGGATGAGTAGATGAAACGACTTTCTTAATTGTCTCGGACGCGATGCGGCATGTCTTCATGCCGCTTCGCAGAGCCGGGACCATATCAGGCTCCGGCGTTTGGTGAGGCTCCGGCTCTGCGAAGCGATACTGCGTATCGCATCGCGTCCGGGGCGCAGCGAGCTACGGCGCGAGCGCAGGCGATGTCGTATCAGGCGTAAACGGCGCGCCATTCGGCTTCAGTTTAATGCCGGGCCGCAGATGTTTCCAGGGTAGCACCGACGTATCCGCCGGCATCGCGCCGGGCGCGGCGCAGATCATCAACTGGCCGGCGATCGGTTCGAAATCGGCGCGGAAATGCACCGAGCTCTTGTTGACGAGGATGTTCTGTTCGGTCGGCTCGATGCCGACATAGCGATACATGGCCTGATCGGCGAGCTGCGCCTTGTGCGAAGAGATGACGACGCGGACATCGTCGATGCGCAGGCAGGCCGAGGGACCCATATCCATGTCGCGGCCGCCGTAATAGGGGCCGGGGGCGACGAACTTGCCGTCCGACAATTTCTCGACCACGAATGTGTTTTCATAGGGCGCATCGCCGGGAATGCCGGACTTGCCGCCAATAGAGAGTTTGACGGTCGCGCCTTCGCCGGCGGCATGCGCGGCGGCGCAGGCGGCGGGATCATAAATCACGCCATGCGCGGCCTTCACCGCCTTGTTCTTCACCAGCGCGCGCAACATGCCGGTGGTATCGCTGTCGCCGCCGGCGCCGGGATTGTCCTGGGTATCCGCGATCACCACCGGCTTGGTCAGCGTCTTCGCAATCTCCATTGCATGCAGCACGCCTTCGTCGGGTTGATAGATCTTGCCGTCGAAATCATCCTCATGGCTCATCACCAGCTTGACCACGGTCTCCGCGGCGGCATCGGCATGGGCCTGGGTCACGCCGTAAGCGAACACGCTCGGGCAGCAATGCTTGAAATCCGCGGCGGGAAAGCCGGGGCAGAACGAGAGTGTCGGCACTTCCTCGTCTTCGAGCGCGGCCATCTTCTGATAGATGCTCTTGGTCGGCTCGTCATTGGTGCATTGCCAGGAGATCGGGATTAGGAACGGCAACTGCCGGAAAGCTTTTGCAAAGCGGTTGCCGGCCAGCAGCAGCTCCATATGGCGCGCGGAGGCGCGGCCGGTATCGGCCATGTCCACATGCGGATAGGTGCGATAGGCGATCAGCGCATCGGTGTATTCGACCGTCTCCGGCGAGATGTTGCCGTGCAGGTCGAGGCTCACCACGAAGGGAATGTTCGGCCCGATCACCTCACGCACGCGGCGTGCGATCTCGCCTTCGCCGTCATCGAGATGTTCGGTGACCATGGCGCCGTGCAGGTCGAGATAGACCGCATCCAGCGGCATCGCCGCCTTGATGCCGTCGATCATCTCGCCGACGATGCGCTCATAGGCGTCTTCGGTGACATGCGCGGAGGGGCTGGCGCCGCAGGCGATGGTCGGGATCAGCTCCCAGCCGCGCGCTTCGGCTTCTTCCACGAAGCCGGCGAGGCCGACATTGATGCCGCGCATCACTTTCAGCACATCGGCGCCATGGGTCATCGACGGCCAGCCGCCACCATGGACGAAGGCCTCATAGGTGGCCTTGGTGGGGGCAAAGGTGTTGGTCTCGTGCAGGAAGCCGCCGACGGCGATACGGGTCATGAAGGCACTCGGTCTTTTTCTTCGTCATTGCGAGGAGCGCAGCGACGAAGCAATCCAGTCTTCGCTTGTGGCTCTCTGGATTGCTTCGCTACGCTCGCAATGACGGGGAGGGACGGTTAAACGGCCGAAGCCACCACGGCGGGATCGACCGGACGGAAATTGGCGAAATCCCATCCGCGTCCGGGCGCCGCGTCAAGCAGTTGCTTGGTATAGGCCTGCTGCGGATTTGCGAGGACTTCCGCCGCGGGGCCCTGTTCCACAACTTTGCCGTGCTGCATCACGGCCACATCGTCGCAGATCTGTGCGGCGACGCGCAGGTCGTGCGTGATGAACAGGATGGCGATGCCGAGTCGCGTCTGGATGTCATCCAGCAGCTTCAGCACCTGGGCCTGCACCGACACGTCCAGCGCCGACACCGCTTCGTCCGCCACGAGAACTTCGGGATCGAGCGCAAGTGCGCGCGCAATCGCGATACGCTGGCGCTGGCCGCCGGAGAACTGATGCGGATAGCGCGACACGGAGTCGGCGGGGAGATCGACCAGCTCCAGCAGTTCGCGCGCACGCGCCATCGCCACCGAGCGCTTCACGCCGTAATTGATCGGCCCTTCGATGATGGACTCACCGACGGTGATGCGCGGATTGAGCGAGCGATACGGATCCTGGAACACGATCTGGATCTTCTTGCGATGCGGCTGCAGCGCGTGGCGCGACAGGTCCGAGATCTCGCGGCCGGCCAAACGAATCCCGCCCGAGGTCGGATCGATCAGGCGGACGATGCAGCGCGCCACGGTGGATTTGCCCGAGCCGCTCTCGCCGACGATGCCGAGGGTGCGGCCCTTGCGCAATGTCAGCGTCACATCCTTCGCCGCATGCACCTCGCGCGCCTTTCCGAAGAACGAGCGCTCGCGATAGACCTTGCCGAGTTCGTTGGCTTCCAGCACCACCGGGCTGACCGTCGTTTCCGGGCGTGCTGCGCGCGGCACCAGGCTCGGCACCGACGACAACAGGTTGCGGGTGTAATCCATCTCCGGCTTGGCGAGGATCTGCTTCAGCGGACCGGTCTCGACGAGCCGGCCGCTGCGCATCACGGCGACGCGGTCGGCGATGTCGGCGACCACGCCCATGTCATGGGTGATGAACAGCACCGCGGTGCCGTGGTCCTTCTGCAGGTCCCGGATCAGCTTGAGGATCTGCGCCTGCGTCGTCACGTCGAGCGCGGTGGTCGGCTCGTCCGCGATCAGCAGCTTCGGCTCGAGCACGAGCGCCATCGCGATCATGATGCGCTGGCGCTGGCCGCCGGACAGGCGGTGCGGATAGGACGCATAGATCCGCTTCACGTCGGGCAGGCGAACCTGCTCCATCATGTCGAGGATTTTTGCACGACGTGCCGACGCCGACAGGTTGGTGTGGGTGCGCAGCACCTCGTCGATCTGGTTGCCGACGGGGATGACCGGGTTCAGCGCCGTCATCGGCTCCTGGAAGATCATGGCCATGGTGGTGGCGCGCAGATCGCGCAGGCGGCCGTCGCTGGCCTTCAACACATCTTCGCCCACCAGCTTGATGGTGCCGGAGGTGGCTTTCAGCGAATCCTTCGGCAGCAGGCCCATGGTGGCCAGTGAGGTCACCGATTTGCCGGAGCCGCTTTCACCGACCACGCACAGCGTTTCGCCTTCGCGCACCTGCAGCGAGATCCCGTCGATGATCTTCTTGCCTTTGCCGTCCTTGCCGACACCGACGACGAGGTTCTCGATTTCCAATGCGATAGGGCGTTCGTTCACAGAGTTGCTCACTGATGCGTTCATTTGCCGGCCTCCCGCTGCTTCATGCGGGGATCGAGTGCGTCGCGCGCGGCGTCGCCGATCAGGTTGACCGAAAGGATGGCGATGGAGAGCAGGAGGCCCGGCCAGAAGATCAGCGACGGCTTGATCTGGAAGAACTGGCGGCCTTCGGCCATGATGTTGCCCCAGCTCGGCGTCTCCGGCGAGATGCCGGCGCCGAGGAAGCTGAGGATCGCTTCGGTGAGGATCGCCGACGCAGCCACGTAAGTGCCTTGCACGATCAGCGGCGCGATGGTGTTCGGCACCAGATGCTTCCACATGATCTTCGGCATGCTGGTGCCGAGCGAGATCGCCGCTTCCACATAGGGTTCTTCACGCGCCGACAGCACCACCGAGCGGACCAGACGCGCCACGCGCGGAATTTCCGGGATGGTGATGGCGATCAGCACCGTGGTGAGGCTGGCGCCCGACAGCGACACGACGGCGATGGCGAGCAGGATGCTCGGAATCGCCATCAGGCCGTCCATGATGCGCATCATCACGGCGTCCACATAGCGGAAGAAGCCGGAGACGAGGCCGATGAACAGGCCGATCGCAATCGAGACCACGGCAGCGCCGAGGCCGATCAGGAGCGAGATGCGGCCGCCATAGAGAATGCGCGACAGGAGATCGCGGCCATAAGCGTCGGTGCCGAGCAAAAATTCGCCGCCCGCTGGCTTCAGGCGGTTGGCCGGCACCAGTTGCTGCGGATCATGCGGGGTCAGCCACGGCGCGAAGATCGCCGAGGCGATCACCAGCACGAGGCAGATCGTCGCGATCGCGATGATCGGCGACGAGGTGAGGAAGCCGAAAGACGGCCCGCGGCGCGACGGCAGGGCCGCGTTTGGAAGTGTATCGATCGCCATCTGTTCAATAGTCCTAGTAACGAATTCGGGGATCGAGCAGCGAGTAGGCGAGGTCGATCAGCAAGTTGATGGTCACATAGATGCCGGAGGTGAGCAGGATCATCGCCTGGATCACCGGATAGTCGCGCGCCAGCACCGCATCCACGGTGAGGCGGCCGATGCCGGGCAGGTTGAATACGCTCTCGGTCACGACCACACCGGAGATCAGCAGCGCGAGGCCGGTGCCGATCACGGTGATGACGGGCACGGCAGCGTTGCGCAGGGCATGGCGCATCAGCACGCCGCGTTCGGTGATGCCCTTGGCGCGCGCGGTGCGGACATAGTCTTCGCCGAGCACGTTGAGCATCGCCGCGCGCGTCATGCGGGCGATCAGCGCCACATAGATGAAGGACAGAGCGACCGTCGGCAGCACCATGCGTTCGAAGAACGGACCAAAGCCGCGGAAAATGCTGCGGAAGCCCTGTACCGGGACCCAGCGCAGTTCGATCGCGAAGATCTGGATCAGCACGTAACCGATCACGAAGACCGGAACGGAGAAGCCGATCACCGACAGCGCCATCACGCAGCGGTCGATCCAGGTGCCATGCTTCCATGCCGCGATGACGCCGAGCGGCACGGCGACGAGGATCGAAACGATCATCACGCTGACGGCGATGGAGATCGACGGCTCCATGCGCTGCGAGATCATCTTCAGCACCGGCACATTGGAAATCAGCGAGGTGCCGAGATCGCCATGCAGCAGGCGGCCGATCCAGGTGATGAACTGGACATAAAGCGGCTCATTCAGGCCGAGCGTGGTGCGAATGCGTTCGAGCGTTTCCGGCGTCGCATTGTCGCCGGCGATGATCGCGGCGGGATCGCCGGGGGTCAGCCGCAACAGCAGGAAGACGAACAAGGCCACCACGCCCATCACGGGAATGGCCGCCAGAATTCGGCGAATGAGATATCCGAGCATAACGTTGTCCTATTGGTCGTGTTGATCGAACGTAACTGGACCGTATCGGTCAACCGGAAACGTCACGGGCGCATAGCAATTGATTTCCATCAGTCAATCAGCCGCGATGCGCCTCAACCCGAAATTCACTTGAAGAGAAGGTAGCAAGTCCTGTGCCACCCTTTTGGCCCGCCTATCCCGGTTGCGCCGGGGCGCCACCGCGATGTGCGGGCCGGTCGAAATTGCATCAATCGAGGGTCGCCAGCAATCCCGCCATCAGCCGGCCGCGATCCACCAGGCTTTGCGCGACGATGTACTCGTTGAGCGTGTGCATGTCGGCGCCATGAACGCCGAGGCCATCGAGTGTCGGGATACCCATGGCGCCGGTAAAGTTGCCGTCGGAGCCGCCGCCTTTGCTGCCATGGGTCAGTTCGGGCAGGCCGAGGCTTGCATTGATGGCCTTCGCCTTCTCGAACATCGCGAGCGTCGCCGCGGAAGGTTCCCATACCGGACGCGTCACGCCGCGCGTGACCTTGAACTGCACGTCGTTCTCAGTGCCTGAGAGCGCCAGCATGCGCTCGACGCCCTTGTCGAGATCGTCCTGACGCTTCGCCATGCTGAGCGCTTCGGCGGTGCAGGAGGAGGCGACGCAATTGACCCATTGCCCGCCATGCACGATGCCGACGCTGAAGGTGCAATCCGGTCCGGTCATCTCGTCGATCTGCACGATCTTCTTTGCCATTTCGCGGATCGCCGAGCGGCCGTTGGACAGCGTGGCGCCGGAATGGCTGGGGCGGCCGATGGTCTCGAGGTTGAAACGTGCGATGGCATAACGACCGGAGGTGGTGCCGTTATTGGCGGAGCCGGGCTCCGGCACCAGCACATATTTGTTGCGCGCGGCTTCGGCTTCGATGATGTCGCGGGTGGAGGGCGTGCCGACTTCCTCATCCGGCGTAAACAGAACGGTGATCGGCAGCGGCGTCGTATAGGAAATGCGCATCAACTGGCGGATCGCTTCCACCGACAGGTAATTGCCACCCTTCATGTCGCAGATCGCCGGACCGTAGCAGAACTCGCCCTCGCGGCGCCATTTCAGTTTCTCGATGGTGCCGACGGGATGCACGGTATCCATGTGACCGGCGATGAGGATGCCGGGCTCGCCGAATTTCGGATGTGGAAAACGTGCGCGGATGCAACCGCCAAAACCCTGACGACCCGCGATGCGCTCGATGGTCGCACCCATGATCTGCATGTCGCGCGCGGCGAGATCCAGCATGCTGTTGACGGCATTCGCATCCCAGGTGGGGCTCTCACACTCGACCCAGACGCGCAGGCCTTTCAGCATGTCCTCGAGATCGAAGGGCAGTTCGGCGGGATTCATCAAGTCATTCCTCTTGGGTGAGAATTTCGTCGTCGATGCCGCATGCGACATGAGGGTCATGTCGCGCGCGCTCATGCCTGACTTTGCAGCAGCGTGATTGCCTTTGCAAATTAACGATGCGCATCGCCGCATGTTGTCGCGGCATGTTCTGTTGAAAGCGACATTTCGAGCGAGTCAACGCGTCGCGTGGAAAACACGATTGACCCGCATCGCGCTTGATGCAAGGCTTTGATGCCTAAATGATAAAGGCAATAAGCGAAGCAGCCTAAAATTCTATCGCGCTGCACAATCGATCATCGATCGATGATGAGAATCCAGTCAGGAGAGCTTGAGTGTTTGATAAGTCACGTTGGCAGCGTTCTGTTGCCTTCACGAAATTGTCGCTGCCGGCTTTGGCGGTCGCCGCTGCGCTTGCGCTGCCTGCGCTGTCGTCCCCCGCGCAGGCGGCCGGCAAGACCATCACCGCGGTGATGCATTCCGATTTGCGCGTGCTCGATCCAATCATCACCACCGCCTATATCACCCGCGACCACGGCTATATGGTCTATGACACGCTGCTCGGCATGAACTCGAAATACGAGATCAAGCCGCAGATGGCCGACTGGAAGGTCTCCGACGACAAGCTTGTCTATACATTTACGTTGCGTGACGGCCTGCTCTGGCATGACGGCAAGCCGGTGACCGCGGAAGACTGCGTCGCCTCGCTGAAGCGCTGGGGCGCCCGCGACGGCATGGGCCAGAAGCTCATGGACTTCACCAAGAGCATCGAGGCGCCCGACGCCAAGACCATCGTGCTGACGCTGAACGAGCCCTACGGCCTGGTGCTGGACTCGATCGGCAAGCCGTCCTCGGCCGTGCCGTTCATGATGCCGAAGCGTCTTGCCGAGACGGCGCCTGACAAGGCCATCCCCGAGCAGATCGGTTCGGGCCCGTTCAAATTCGTGCAGTCCGAATTCCAGCCGGGCGTGAAGGCCGTCTACGAGAAGTTCAAGGAGTACAAGCCGCGCTCCGAGCCGACCGATTGGCAGGCCGGCGGCAAGGTGGTGAAGGTCGATCGCGTCGAATGGATCACCATGCCCGACGCACAGACCGCGGTGAATGCGCTGCAGTCGGGCGACATCGACTTCATGGAGAATGGTCCTTACGATCTGCTGCCGATCCTGTCGAAGGATCCGGAGCTGAAGATCGAGGTGCTCAATCCGCTGGGCTTCCAGACCTTCGCGCGCATGAACTTCCTCAACCCGCCCTTCGACAATCCGAAGATTCGTCGTGCGGCATTCCTGGCCATGAACCAGAAGCCGGTGCTCGACGCGCTGGTCGGCGATCCCAAATATTACAAGGTCTGCGGTGCGGTGTTCGGATGCGATACGCCGAATGCGAGCGATGTCGGCGCAGAATCGCTGGTGAAGGGCAATGGCCTGGCGGAGGCCAAGAAGTTGCTGGCCGAAGCCGGCTATGACGGCACGCCGGTGGTGATCATGGCGCCCACCGACGTGACGACGCTGAAGACGCAGCCGGTCGTCGGTGCGCAGCTGCTCCGCGATGCCGGCTTCAAGGTCGAGGTGCAGGCCACCGACTGGCAGACCATCATCAGCCGTCGCTCCAGCCAGAAGCCTGTGAAGGAGGGCGGCTGGAACATGTTCTTCTCGAACTGGGTTGGTGCCGACGTTCTCAATCCGATCGGCAATGTCGCGACGTCCGGCCGCGGCAAGAGCAATGGCGGCTGGTTCGGCTGGAGCGAAGACGCCAAGCTCGAAGAGCTGCGCGACAAATACGCGCGCGCGGCGACGCCGGAGGAGCGGAAGACGATCGCCGTCGAGATCCAGAAGGAGATCTACGACAAGGTGATCTACATTCCGCTTGGCGAATTCAAGGTGCCGAACGTGTGGCGGACGTCGATCACCGGCCTGACCCAGGGCGCGGCGATTCCGATGTTCTGGAATGTGGACAAGAAGGAAGACTGATCGGTCGCATTGGTGCGATCGGTTTGAGTGAGCAGACGCCGGCCTGAGTAATCAGGCCGGCGTTTTTCTGGGCCCCACACGCCACCCTCATGGTGAGGAGCGCGCCACTTTGCGTGCGTCTCGAACCACGACTGGCCTGGCTCCGAGCTTGCGGCCATCCTTCGAGACGCGCGCAAGGGCGCGCTCCTCAGGATGAGGGGAGAGTTTGCTGTTGCTTGGCACCTATCAGCCTCGCACGCCGCCCTCATGGTGAGGAGCGCGCCCCTTGGCGCGCGTCTCGAACCATGACTGGCTGGGCTCCGAGCTTGCGGCCATCCTTCGAGACGCGCGCCAGAGCGCGCTCCTCAGGATGAGGGGAGAGTTTGCTGTTGCTTGGCACCTACCAGCCTCACACACCGCCCTCATGGTGAGGAGCGCGCCACTTGGCGCGCGTCTCGAACCATGGGCAGCAGAACGCCACCATCCGTCACACGCCCGACTTGCTCCGTCCCTTGCGCGACGCCAGCATCCGAAGCGCGGCGAAATCGCCTCGGATCAGCGCTTCTTTCTTGGCGCGACTCCAGCGCTTGATCCGACGCTCGCTTTCAATGGCGTCAGTGATCCGCTCAAACCATTCGACGAAGACCATTTCCACTGGACGGCGGCTGAATGTATAGCCGGGAAAACTCCCCGCATTGTGCTGGGCCAGTCGTAATTCGGGATCACCGCGCGTGACGCCGGCATAGTAACCGCGGTCGGCGCATCGCAGGATGTAGACATAAGCCCCTTCCAGCATGCGCGTCTTGCTCCGCGGTTAGCGCGAGCGAGGATGGCGGCTGAGAGGAGGAAGTCAAGCACCGAAACTCCGTCCCTCACGGTGAGGGGCGCGCTCTTGCGCGCGTCTCGAACGATGAGCTGGCCTCGCTCCGGAGCTTGCGGTCATCCTTCGAGACGCGCGCAAGGGCGCGCTCCTCAGGATGAGGGGAAGAGACTGCTGCTGTCGTCTGCATGCCATCCCCACACGCCACCCTCATGGTGAGGAGCGCGCCACTTGGCGCGCGTCTCGAACCATGAATGGCCTGGCTCCTGAACTTGCAGCCATCCCTTGCGAATGGCTTCGCCATTCGCTGGGAGACGCCGCTGCGCGGCTCCTCAGGATGAGGGACAGAGTGAAGGCACTGCGACCTCTTCAACACCACGACGAAATCGCGATTGACGCGCATCCAGCTTGATGCAAGTCTTTGAAGTCTAAATGATAAAGACAAGTTGCGAAGCGCTCAAAATAAGGTCGCGTTGCATAAGCAATCATCGGCCGATGACCAGATTCAAGTCAGGAGAGATCGAATGTCCATGATGTCACGTTGGCGGCACTCTACGTCCTTCACGAAATTGACGCTGACGAGTCTCGCACTCGCGTCAGCGCTCGCGCTGCCGATGATGTCCTCGCCCGCGGATGCTGCCGGCAAGACCATCACCGCAGTGATGCATTCCGACCTGCGCGTGATCGATCCGATCATCACCACGGCCTATATCACCCGCGACCACGGCTACATGGTCTATGACACGCTGCTCGGCATGAACTCGAAATACGAGATCAAGCCGCAGATGGCGGACTGGAAAGTCTCCGACGACAAACTCGTCTATACATTCACCCTGCGCGATGGCCTGCTCTGGCATGACGGCAAGCCCGTGACCGCGGAAGACTGCGTTGCCTCGCTGAAGCGCTGGGGCGCGCGTGACGGCATGGGCCAGAAGCTCATGGACTTTACCAAGAGCATCGAGGCGCCCGACGCCAAGACCATCGTGCTGACGCTGAAAGAGCCCTACGGCCTCGTGCTCGAGTCGATCGGCAAGCCGTCTTCGGCCGTGCCCTTCATGATGCCGAAGCGTCTCGCTGAAACGCCGACCGACAAATCGATTCCCGAGCAGATCGGTTCGGGTCCGTTCAAATTCGTGCAGTCCGAATTCCAGCCGGGCGTGAAAGTCGTCTACGAAAAATTCAAGGAGTACAAGCCGCGCTCCGAGCCGATCGACTGGCAGGCCGGCGGCAAGGTGGTGAAGGTCGATCGCGTCGAATGGATCACCATGCCCGACGCGCAGACCGCAGTGAACGCGCTGCAGTCCGGCGATATCGATTTCATGGAGAACGGCCCGTTCGATCTTTTGCCGATCCTGTCGAAGGACAAGGATCTGCAGGTCGAGGTGCTCAACACGCTGGGCTTCCAGACGCTCGGCCGCATGAACTTCCTCAACCCGCCCTTCGACAATCCGAAGGTGCGCCGCGCAGCGTTCCTGGCGCTCAGCCAGAAGCCGGTGCTCGACGCGCTGGTCGGCGATCCCAAATACTACACGGTGTGCGGCGCAGTGTTCGGCTGCAACACGCCGAACGCCACCGATCTCGGCGCCGAGACGCTGGTGAAGGGCAACGGCATGGAAGCCGCGAAGAAGGCGCTCGCGGAATCCGGCTATGACGGCACGCCCGTCGTGATCATGGCGCCCACCGACGTCACCACGCTGAAGGCGCAGCCGATCGTCGCCGCGCAGCAGCTGCGCGATGCCGGCTTCAAGGTGGAAGTGCAGGCCACCGACTGGCAGACCGTGGTCACTCGTCGCGCCAGCCAGAAGCCTGTGAAGGAAGGCGGCTGGAACATGTTCTTCACCAACTGGGTGGTCGCCGACATTCTGAATCCGATCGCCAATGTCTCGACCTCCGGTCGCGGCAAGAGCAATGGCGGCTGGTTCGGCTGGACCGAAGACGCCAAGCTCGAAGAGCTGCGCGACAAATATGCGCGCGCGACCTCGCCGGACGAGCAGAAGAAGCTCGCCGCCGAAGTGCAGAAGGAAGTCTATGACAAGGTGATCTACATCCCGCTCGGCGAATACAAGGTGCCGAGCGTGTGGCGGAAGTCACTGACCGGCGTGACCTCCGGCGCGGCCATCCCGATGTTCTGGAACATCGACAAGAAGGACTGATCGCGGGGGGGCATCGCTGCCTCTCTGTTGCCACAACAAAACAGACCAAGCGCCGGCCTGAACCCCTCAGGCCGGCGCTTTTTCTTGCGGCATACCAGCGGCGGCTGCGGCCGGGCAGGGGCCGGCTTGCGGCTTTCCGGCGGCAAAGGGTTCTTTGATACCGTTAAGTATGGCTGTTTTGGCCGGATTCCGCGGTCGCTTGCGGCATCCTTGCGGCAATGGTCGGGAACCGGGCCGCGTTAAGACACTTTTAGAAGATGCGCACATTGCGCAAAACGGGGTTGTCATTTGCGTGTCATGCGCATAAACCGCCGCCCGCGCTGGGGCCGTACGGGCAAAATGCGCAGAATAGGCAGAGGAAATAAGAAAATGCAGATTCCAATTAAGCGGGCGATTGAAAAAGTCCCCGGCGGCATGATGGTTGTTCCGCTGCTCGCCGGCGCGCTGATCGCGACGTTTTTCCCGGGCACCCCGAAATATTTCGGCTCCTTCACCGGCGCCTTGTTCTCCGGCGCACTGACGATCCTCGCCGTTTTCTATGTCTGCATGGGCGCCAGCATCGACATCAAGGCGACCCCCTACATCGTCAAGAAGGGCGGCACGCTGCTCATCGTGAAGGTCGTTTCGGCCATGGTGCTCGGCCTGATCTTCGGCCGCGTCCTCGGCTTCGCTGAAGCCCCCGTGACCGCCGGCATGTTCGCCGGTCTCTCGACGCTCGCCATCGTCGCTTCGATGAATGATACCAATGGCGGCCTCTACATGGCGCTGATGGGCCAGTATGGCCGTCCGCGTGACGTCGGTGCCTACACCATCATGTCGCTGGAAAGCGGCCCGTTCCTCACCATGATCACGCTCGGCGTCGCCGGCCTCTCGGCTTTCCCGGTGCAGACGCTGGTCGGCGCGATCCTGCCGCTCGCTGTCGGCATGCTGATCGGCAATCTCGATCGCGAGATGCGCGAATTCCTCAGCAAGGCGATCCCGGTGATGATCCCATTCTTCGCTTTCGCGCTCGGCGCCGGCCTCGATCTCAGCAAGGTCTGGCAGGCTGGTCTGCTCGGCCTCGGCATGGGCGTTGCGGTCGTCGTGTTCACCGGCATCCCGCTGTTCTTCGCGGACCGCCTGATCGGCGGCAACGGTGTCGCCGGTGTTGCTGCGGCTTCGACTGCAGGTAACGCCGCCGCCGTGCCGGCCATCGTTGCTGCCGCGAATCCTGCCTATGCAGAAGCCGCCGCGCCTGCGACCATTCTCGTCGCTGCCTGCGTCGTCGTCACCGCCATCCTGGTGCCGATCGCCACCGCATGGACGGCGAAGATCGTCGGCCGCGAAGTTGAGCCGGGCACAGAAGAAGCAACCGCCACGCCCGCGCAGGCGCCGGCATCCACGGCTCCGGCAACGGGACACTAAGCATGGCTGATCGCTGGCTGATCCTCGCGGACGATCTCACCGGTGCTGCGGACTGCGCCATCGCCTTCGGGCGACGGGGAAGCATTGCCGCGGTGACATGGGGCGAAATATCCGATGCGTCGGATCACCAGCTTCCGGTTCTTGCCTATGATGCAGCAAGCCGCGGCATGAGTGCCGCGGACGCAGCATCGCGGCATGCGGATGTGCTCGCACGTTTGTGCGAGCCCGGCCGCACGCTGTTCAAGAAAATCGACTCGACGCTGCGGGGCCAACCCGCAGCGGAGACCAAGGCCGCGCTCGACTATCTCAGGAAGACCGTCGGCGCCGGTTTCGGCGTGTTCGCGCCGGCCTTTCCGGCGACCGGCCGCACCACCATCGATGGCCGCATCATGATGAAGGGCGCACCGCTCGAAGACGCGGAAGTCTGGCAGCGCGACCATACTTATCCTAACGCCGATCTCGCTGACGTGCTGGCCACCGCCGGCATCCGCGGCGAGAAGGTGACGCTCGCCACCATCCGTGGCGGCGATCTGAAATCCGTTTTTGCAAAGCTCGCGGCCGAAGGCGACGTGGTCGCCTGCTGCGATGCCGAGACCGACAACGACCTGCATCTGATCGCGGAAGCGAGCATTCACGCTTCGAAGGCGACGTTCTTCATCGGTAGCGCCGGTCTTGCGCATGCGCTCGCCGGGCTCGATGCCGGCACCGCTGTCGCGCCTCTGAAGATTCCCGTGAGCGAGAAGGGCACGCTGATCGTGGTCGGCTCCGTCGCCGGCGCCTCGCGCTCCGCCGCGCGAAAACTCGACGAGACCGGAACAGTCAAGCATTTCCCGATTTCGCCCGATGCGCTCCTTGATGCCAATGCACCCGAGCGTGCGACGCTTGCCGCCGATGTGTCGGCGCATCTCGCTTCCGGCGGCGACGCGCTGGTCGAGATCATGATGGAAGGCAAGCTGAACATGGCGCTCGGCCCCAAGCTCGCTGAGGGTCTTGCGGTCACGCTCGAAAGTGTTGCGCCGTCCATCGGCGCCTTCGCGGCTACCGGCGGCGAGACTGCTGCCGCGCTGCTGTCGCGCTTCGGCGTCAATGGCATCCGCCTTGCCGACGAGATCGAGCCGGGCGTGTCGCTCGGCCAGACGCTCGGCCAACTCTCTGTTCCCATCGCCACCAAGGCCGGTGCCTTCGGTGACGAGATGAGCCTTATCCGTATCAGCGAACGCCTTCGCGCCGTCCGAACCAAAGGAAGCTTCTCATGACCCGTCCGACCATTGCGATCACCATGGGCGATCCGGCCGGCATTGGCCCCGAAGTGATCATGAAGGCGCTGGCGCAGCCGGAAGCGCAGGCGCTGTGCAACATGCTGGTGATCGGCGATGCCGGCCGCCTGCGTCAAGCCGGCAAGGTCGTCGGCTCGTCGCTCGAAGTGGATTCGCTGGCTGACGCGAAGGATGCGAATTTCGCGTCGAAGAATGTTCAGTGCGTGGATCTGAAGAACGTGCCGGCCGATCTGCCGTTCGGCCAGAACTCGCCGATCGCCGGTGAAGCCGCCTATCGCTATATCGAGAAGGCCGTGCAGGTGGTGCAGGCCAGGCAGGCGCAGGGCATCTGCACCGCGCCGCTGTCCAAGGAAGCGCTGCATGCGGCCGGCCACAAATATCCCGGCCACACCGAACTGCTCGCGCATCTCACCGGCACGCCGGAAGTGTCGATGATGCTGGTCTCGCCAAAACTGCGCGTGATTCATGTCACCACGCATATCGGCCTGATCGACGCCATCAAGAAGATCGAGCCGGGCCTGGTCGAGCGCGTCATCACCCGCGGCCATGACGTGCTGGTGAAGGCCGGCATCAAGAATCCGAAGATCGGCGTCTGCGCCATCAATCCGCATGCCGGCGAGAACGGCCTGTTCGGTTATGGCGAGGAAGCCGAGAAGATCACGCCGGCCGTCGAGAAGTGCCAGGCCAAGGGCTGGGACGTGCGCGGCCCGCTGCCGGCCGACACGCTGTTCTTCCTCGCCGGCCGCGGCGATTACGACATGGTGGTCGCCATGTATCACGATCAGGGCCATGGTCCGATCAAGGTGCTCGGCCTCGAATCCGGCGTCAACATCACGGTTGGTCTTCCCGTGATCCGCACCTCGGTCGACCACGGCACCGCCTTCGACATCGCCGGCAAGGGCATCGCCGACGAGCGCAGCCTGATCGAGGCGCTGCGTCAGGCGGTGGATCTGGCTCCGGGCGCCAAGGCGGCTTGACAGCCGGCTTGACGCCTCGTTCGCATTGACCCATCCGTGTCCCGGGCGCGATGCAACGCATAGCGTTGCTTCGCAGAACCGGGACCGCACGAAGCGCCGGTGTTTGTGACGGCCCCGGCTCTGCGAAGCGGCACTCCGTGCCGCGTCGCGTCCGGGGCACAGGGAGTGGAGCCGGCCTTTATGTCGATGCGCAGCAAGGACCGACGGGCGCGGCTGCTCGAGGCATTGAATGCCGGCGAGATCGACGTTGACGATCTCGCGCGCCGTTTCGACGTCTCCGCCTCCACCGTCCGGCGCGACCTGCAGTTTCTCTCCAAGAACAACCATGTCCGTCGCACCTATGGCGGCGCGATTCTCACCGGCCATGTGGCCGAGGCGACGCTGGACCAGCGCATCGCCGTGCAGGGCAAGGCCAAGCAGGCCATCGCCCAGGCGGCAGCCGATCTCATCAAGGATGGCGAGACGCTGATCCTCGATGCCGGCTCCACGGTGGCGGCGTTCGGCCGGTTGCTGTTGCAGCGCAAGCTGCGCATCATCACCAATAATCTCGCGCTGCTACCCTTTCTCGCCAAGGCGCCGGGCATCGAGTTGATCGTACTCGGCGGCACCATCCGCGCCACCAGCATGAGCACCATGGGGCCGCTTGCAGCCGAAGCGCTGCGGCGCATGACCGCCGATCGCGCCATCATGAGCGCCGACGGTGTGGTCCATGGTCGCGGCCTGTGCGAGGCTGATCTCGAGCAGGTGGCGTTGAAGTCGCTGATGATGCAGCAGGCCAAGGATGTGATCGTGCTGGCCGATGCAGGCAAGTTAGGGCGCGCCGAGCAGGACGCCTGGGCACCACTGCCGCCGCACTGGACGCTGGTGACCGATGGCGATGCGGCGAACAGTGAGCGCGTGATGTTCGCGGCGAGCGGCGCGAAGGTGGTGGTGGCGGGGTGACATCGTAGGATGGGTAGAGCGTAGCGAAACCCATCACAACGAGCGCCGAGTGTGCGGTGATGGGTTTCGCTGCGCTCTACCCATCCTACGTTCTTCGCCCAATTCACATACGTGAACCGCCTGCCGACCTCAGGTTGCGGCGATACCATTCGCGTGTCCGATGGGTACGCCTTTGATTGAAAATACGCCACTGTGCCTTGCTTCGCAGCGCGTCACCACGCAATCTCCCCGCAAAGACAAAATCAAAACAGGGAGAAAACAAACATGAAGCGTCGTACGTTCTTGGCTGGCGTGGGTGCCACCGGTCTCGGCTTGATCGCGTCGCCGGCCATCGTCCGCGCAGCGGCCGATACACCGCTGAAATTCGGCGTGCTCACCGACATGACCGGACTGTTCGCCGACAATGGCGGTGCGGGCTCGGTCGCAGCAGCTCAGCTCGCCATCGAGGAATGCGGCGGCAAAGCACTTGGCAAGCCGATCCAGATCATTTCGGCCGATCATCTCAACAAGCCCGATGTCGGCGGCAATATCGCGCGCCAGTGGTACGATCAGGAAGGCGTGGACGTCATTCTCGACGTGCCGGTGTCGTCGGTCTGTATCGCGGTGCAGACCTTCGCCAAAGAGCGCAACAAGATGTTCATCACCTCCGCCGGCGGCTCGGCGGATCTGAGCGGCAAATTCTGTTCGCCGAATTTCATCCAGTGGACCTACAACACCTATGCGCTCGCCAATGTCGCCGCCAAGGCGATGATCCAGCGTGGCGACAACACCTTCTTCTTCATCGTCGCCGACTATGCCTTCGGCCATGCGCTGGAGCGCGACGTCACCGATGTGGCTGTGAAGGGCGGCGGCAAGGCGCTCGGCCGCGCGCCGCATCCGATCAACACCGCGGATTTCTCCTCGCAGCTGCTGACAGCGAAATCGTCGGGCGCAAAAGTGATCGCCGTGGCCAATGCCGGCAGCGATACGCAGAACGTCATCAAGCAGGCGGAGGAATTCGGCCTGATGGGCGGCGACCAGAAGATGATCGCGCTGCTGCTCGATGTGAACGACATCCGCAGCGTCGGCCTCAAGAGCGCGGCGGGCCTGCTGGTGACCTCCGGCTTCTACTGGAACATGGACGACCGCACCCGCGAATTCTCCAAGCGCTACGCCGCCAAGATGGGCAAGCCGCCGAGCATGATGCAGGCCGGCGTCTATTCATCGACGCTGAACTACATCAAGTCGGTGGAAGCGGCAAACAGCAAGGATCCGGCCGCGGTGCTGAAGGACCTGCATGGCCGCACCTTCGACGACGCCTTCCTGCGCAACGGAAAACTGCGCCCGGACAATCTGATGGTCCATGACATGTATCTGGCCGAAGTGAAGAAGCAGAGCGAAGTCAAGGATCCCTATGACGTGTTGAAGATCCTCTCCACCGTGAAGGCCGACGAAGCTTTTGCGCCGCTTTCGGCCAGCGCGTGCCCGATGGTGACCGCGGCGAAGAAGTGAGGCCGCTTGCCGGTTGACCTGATGTGGGCGCGGTCACGGTCGCGCCCACATCGTTTTTCATGTAGTTTCGGCGTATGGGGACGTCGTTCAACCTTTTGGCGCATATTCATGCCGGCCTGCTCGCAATCGCCGCGTTGGGTCTTTTCAGCATTGCAGTGTGCTGGGCCCTGAACAGGAAGTGGCGTGAACGGCGGATTGCTCGGCTCCGGGAGAGATATGCCGAGATGCAGCCCAGTGATCCCGGCTACAATCAGGTGAGGGCGCTCTATACGGACATGGTCATCCGTTCTCATAGCACAAAGGTTGCGCAAGACCACGCTGGCGATGGGCAGGCATCGCATGACAGCGGAACGAGCGACAGTTCGTCCGGCAGCTCAGGTAGCGATTAGGCCTCCCGTCCTCATGTTCCGGCGTGCGTGGTGATGGATATCGCTTCCGCTTCTTGAGCTACGAACAGCAGGTCGCTCAACCCGTCCTACGAGTCTTGCGGCTTGTGAATCCGACGCTGCGCGCCCGCGTAGCCGATGCGATCCTCGTCGATGATCTTGTCGAGCGGCGAGCGCTCCGGCGGGGGAGGTGGCGGCGGCAGCGGGGGCGGCTCCGGCGGTTTCACCAGCGGATGCATTTGCGAACCGTGTTCGGCGACGAAGCCGACGCGCGGCTCGTCAAAGACCTTTCCCGTCCATGGTGCCTGATTCTTCATCAGCCAGATTTATGCCGTAGCGGGCGTTTCGTCTATCGCGGAAAGCGGTGGTGGCCCGGCGATGCGATGGCCGATGAAGGTGCATCATCGTGCGATGCGCTGTCTCGCGCAAACGACCGCAGATCGAACCGCCGGGCTCGTGTACTTGGGGATCGACGATGGATCGCGGCACAGGCCGCGCGTCTGGCACGGCGCCGCCCGTTTATAGCGATTCCAGGCTGCCGCGAGCGCGGCGTCGTGTGCGACTGCCGACATCGATCTTGTTCCCCGTGATCCCGGCAGTCGATGCAAACTAAAGCTTTTATAATTCCATACTGACCCACGCAGCTTGCTGCGATGTGCCGTGCGAGCTAAGGCGACCTTCAACAGGTCCATGCCAGCGAATGGCAGTGCTACCGGGACGCTGCGATCCTGATACATCATGAGGACGACAGGCTTGATCGCCGAATCCGCGCCAACAGGTCTCTACGACAGCGCTTTGGAGAAGAGCAGCTGTGGTGTCGGCTTCATCACCCGCAAGGATGGCCGGCAGTCGCATGATGTCCTGCTCAAGGGACATGAAGCGCTGTGCGCGGTACCGCATCGTGGCGGGATGTCGGCCGAAGGCGTCGGCGATGGCGCCGGTGTCTCCATCGATCTTTCGCTCGGATTTTTCCGCAAGCTGACTGGACATTCGGATCTCGCGCAGGGGCGCTTCGGCGTCTGCAACGTCTTTCTTCCGCACGATCCGGCACAGCATGAGCGCGCCGGACGGATCATCGCTGCCGCTGCAGCCGATGAAGGCATGGCGGTCCTGCTGATACGTGATGTGCCGGTCGATCCGTCGGTGCTGCGTCCTGCCGCAATCCGGCTGCAGTCCGTGATCCGGCAATGGGTGGTCGCAGCGCCGGACAGCGCTGGCGATCTCGCCGCGTTCGACCGCGCCATCCATCGCGCATTGCTGGTGATCGAGGCGGAGGCCTATACGGACACAAGCCTCGCGGGCTTCTATCCGTTGTCGTTCTCAGCGCGAACCCAGGTTCTGAAAGGGCGTCTCAACTCCAACGAGGTCATTCCCTATTTCCGCGATCTGACCGATTCCGATCAGTCGATCCATACGATGTATTTCCACACGCGGTTCTCCACCAACACGGATCCGCGCAACTCGATGGCGCAGCCATTCCGCCTGATGGCGCATAATGGCGAGCTCAATACCGACAAGAAGAACCGCCTGTCGGAAGCCGCGCTGGCGCGCTCGCGCAATGGCAGCATCATTGCGCCGGAAGGCCAATCGGATTCCTGCCGTCTCGACCAGACGCTGCAAAGCCGGCTGATGGAAGACGGCCTCGACCTCGTCACCGCCATCGTGTCGATGATGCCGCCGGCCTGGGAGAATGATGAGACGCTGTCGCCGCCGGTGCGGGCGATGCTGGAATATTTCTCGCTCTATGAGGAGAAGAACGACGGCCCCGCCGCGTTGATCTTCGGTAATGGCGAGATCGTCGGCGCGCGGCTCGATCGCCTCGGCCTGCGCCCGCTGCGATCGGTCGAGACCGATGAATATCTGTGTGTGATGTCGGAGGCCGGCCAGATCGGCTTTGCTGCCGACACCGTTATACGCCGTGGCCGCATCGAGGCCGGTGGCATGCTGTATTGGGATCACACCGAGCAGCGCGCCTATGGCACCCATGAAGCGCTGGAGAAGCTCGCCGCACGCCGCGATTACACCTCGTTGCTGAGCGAGGCGCGCGTGACGCTTGAGGCGTTGCCCGATATTCCGGCCGAGGCGCAGGGCTCGCCACTGCGTTACAATGGCGATCTCGAACGCTTTCAACGCTATGTCGCCTATTCGCACAATCAGGAGAGCTTCAAGTTCCTGATGGATCCGATGCTGCAGAGTGGCGCCGAGAAAATCTCGGCGATGGGCTATGGCCTCGCCATCAACGCGCTGTCGGATCAGGAAGGCGGCGTCGCCAAGTATTTCTCGCAGCGCTTCGCTCAGGTCACCAATCCGCCGTTGGATAGTCTGCGCGAGGCAGACAGCATGACGCTGCGGGTGGCGCTGGGCGCCAAGCCCAATGTCGGCGCGCCATCGGCCCCGCAGATCGTCATTCGTTCGCCGATCCTCACCCATCTCGAAATGCTGAAGATCCGCGAGCAGCGCGCCACGCCGGTGCGCCGCTTCGAGACGCTGTACCGCCCGGTGCTGGATGATGGCGCGGCCAATGCGCAGGCCATCGAAGCGGCCATCGAGGCGCTGTGCGACGAGGTCGAACGCTTCGCCCGCGAGCTCGGCGGCATTGCCATCCTGACCGATCGCCATGTGGCGCGCGATCGCGGTGCGCTACCGCTCATCATCGTCATCTCCGCCGTCAATCAGCGTCTGATCGCGGAAGGGCAGCGCCTGCGCGTATCGTTGATCGCGGAGAGCGGTCAGATCGCCTCGTCGCATCACGTCGCCACCGCGCTCGGTTTCGGCGCGTCCGCGGTTTATCCGCTGGGAGTCCAGTTTCGCGCCGAGGAGAAGTTCGGCGCTGATGCCGATAAGGCATTCAAGCGCTTCGCCAAGGCGTCCGAGAAGTCGCTCATGAAAACCATGGGCAAGGTTGGGCTGTGCACAGCCGAAAGCTATATCGGCGGCGAGTTCTTCGAGCCGAATTTCCTCGACACCAACGATCCGCTGCTGCGGCGCTGGTTCCCGAACGTGAAGACGCCGGTCGGCGGCGTTACTTTCGCGGTCATCGCCCAGGCCGCGGCCGATTGGCACGCCAAGGCGCTGCGTGTGGAGACCGAAAACGATATTCCACTGCTCGGCCTGTTCAAGGAACGCGCCGAAGGCGCCGGCCATTCCTTTGGCACCACGGCGGTGCGTGGCTTTGTCGACATGACGGAAGAGCCGATAGCCTTCGATGCGGGGGCGCTGGAAGACACCGATCCGCTGCGCCTGTTGACGCTCAAGCGCCTTGCCGATTCCTTCGGGCTCGACGAGGACGCCTATAAGCGCACCAGTTTCGCGCGCCGCACGCCGCAGGAAATCGATGCATTCCGCATCACGCCGGCCTATCGCGCCTTCAGCCGGCTGATGAGCGAAGAGCGGCACCGCCGCCCGGCGGCCTTGCGCGATGTGCTGGCGCTGCCCGCCGACGTTACGTTCATCAGCCATGCCAGCGACTTCAAGCGCGAGATGGGGCGCTTCTCGCGCCATGGCAATAACAGCTTCCTCGTCCGCGGGCTCGATTGCACGCGCATGGCCGATGATCGCTTCCATCTGGAGCTCACCGGTCCCCTGGGCTGCGATCCCGGCCGTCTTGTCGCGCTCGGCCAGTCCATGGTCACGCGCTTCAAGACCGACATCGTTGGTCACTGGTTGGAAGGCGGTCGGCTGGCGCTCACGGTCAAGGGCGAGGCACTGGCCTATCTTGCCCGGCTGCGGACGGCCCCGGGCGCGATCGCGCTGCAGGACGTCCAGCCTGCTCACGAGATCACGCAGCTGCTCACCTCCGGCGCCATGAGCCATGGCGCGCTCGATGCGCCAGCGCATGAAGCCGTGGCGCATGGCACCAACATGGTCGGCGGCCTCTCCAATTCCGGCGAAGGCGGCGAGAACATCTCGCGCTACGGCACCATCCGCGCCTCGCGCATCAAGCAGCTCGCCTCCGGCCGGTTCGGTGTCTGGGCCGGCTATCTCGCCGATCCCATGCTGGAAGAGCTGGAGATCAAGATCGGCCAGGGCGCCAAGCCGGGCGAGGGAGGCCAGCTGCCGGCGCAGAAGGTGACCGTGGAGATCGCAGCCGCGCGCGGTGGCACGCCCGGCGTCGAGCTGGTGTCGCCGCCGCCGCATCACGACACTTATTCCATCGAGGACCTCGCCCAACTGATCCATGACTGCAAGGCCGCGCGGGTGCGTGTCATCGTCAAGCTAGTGTCGTCGGAAGGCGTCGGCACCATCGCGGTCGGTGTCGCCAAGGCCGGTGCCGATGTCATCAACATTGCCGGCAACACCGGCGGCACCGGTGCTGCGGCGGTGACCAGCCTCAAATATACCGGCCGCGCTGCCGAGATCGGCATCGCGGAAGTACATCAGGCGCTGTGCGCCAATGGCTTGCGCCAGAAAGTGACACTGCGCTGCTCGGGCGCGCACCAGACCGCGAGCGACGTCATCAAGTCGGCGCTGCTCGGCGGCGATTCATTTGAATTCGGCACCACTGCGCTGATGATGCTGAAATGCGTCATGGCGAAGAACTGCAACATCAAATGTCCGGCAGGCCTGACCACCAATTCCGAACTGTTCGACGGCGATCCGCGCGCGCTCGCGCAGTATCTGATGAACATCGCGCATGAGACACGCGAGATCCTGGCCGCGCTCGGCTTCAGTTCGCTCCGCGAGGCGCGGGGTCGCGCCGATCTGCTGCATCTGCTCGACCATCCCGCCAGCGTCGGCCAGCTCGATCTTCGCAACATGCTCGCGGTTGTGGACGAGGTGAAAATCGACAGCCCCGTTTACATGGAGGCCGATTTCGCGCTCGATGAAGCGTGGATTGTCGCGGCGAAGTCCGCGCTGATCGATGCCTGCGCATCCGAATTCGTCATCCGCGATACCCGCAAGCTCGGCAATCGCGACAAGAGCGTGGCTGGTCGGCTCGCCATCGATATCGAGCGCCTGCTCAATCACGAGATGACCGACGCGCAAACATGCGGATGTCCTGCGATCGCGCAGGATGATCGCGGCCGGCGCTTCCTCAAATCCGGTGCGGTGACCATCGAGACCCATGGCTCAGCCGGGCAGTCCTTTGGTGCGTTCTGCAATGACGGCATGGTGATGCGCCATGTGGGCGTCTGCAACGACGGTGTCGGCAAGAGCGCCTGCGGCGGCGAGATCGCCATCTGCAGCCCCGGCGGGGGCTCGCATGAAGCAGGCGGTAACGTGCTGATCGGCAATTTCGCACTGTTCGGCGCCACCGGTGGCCGCACTTTCGTGGAAGGGCAGGCGGGCGACCGTTTCGCAGTCCGCAATTCCGGCGCTACCGCTGTGGTGGAAGGCGTCGGCGATTTCTGCTGCGAATACATGACCAACGGCGCCGTGCTCAACCTCGGCGCCTTCGGCAAAGGTTTTGGCAATGGCATGAGCGGCGGTTTCGCCTATCAATACGATCCCTATGGCGACCTGCCGGCCAAAGCGAGCCACGACTCGATCCTGTTGCTGCCCATCGCTGGCGACGACGACTATTCCCGGATGCATGCGGAGACCGTGCGACAGCTGCTGCAATGGCATGTCGATGCGACCGGCTCGGCGAAGGCGACCTGGTTGCTGGAGAACTGGGACGTCGAGAAGGCCAATTTCGTCTACGGCCTGCCGACCGCGCTGCTGCAATATCAGGACAGCGACGCCATCCTGAAGGCCAAGCCGCGCAAGGACCTGCTGGAGGAGGTGGCGACTGCAGTCGCCGGCTGGCAGGTGCGCAAGTTCAAGCTGGCCTATCGCGACGGCAAGCCGATCATGGGCGGTGCCATTCCCGACCACGATGCCGCCGACAGCGAGGCCACGTTCCGCCTGCTCAATGAATACACCGTGCTGGCAATGGCGCAGCAACTGGCGCTGTCGCGTCTGCCGGGGATCACCGAGACCGGGCATCCGGCCGTCGCATCGGCGGTGCGCAAGCTGCTGCTCACCGAGGATTTCGCGCTGATGCAGAAGATCCTGCGCCATGCGCGCGCGGCGTTGCAGACCTATGGCGACCCGGAGCTTGCTGCGCTGGTCGCCGACAAGCGGCTGCGCGACTACAAATCGGCACTTGCGCTGCGCAATGTTCTCTCCGTGGACAGTCCCGGCTCCTATGGCTGGATCCTGCATCAGGGCAGCAAGAACATCGCCGTCCTGCAGCACCTGCCGAGTTACGAGGAATTGTTCGCACGGGCCGCCGCGCCCGATCTGATCGCTTTTGCGGCGCGTGGGTGAGCCATCGATGACATCGTCCCTACAGAACGCGTTGCGCGCCGCCAATCTTGATCCCGACACAGTCCCGACAATGACCTCTCCTCATTTCCCCGATGACGCGCCGTTCAGCAGCGAACAGCGGGCCTGGCTGTCCGGCTATCTCGCCGGCATGCAATCCCGTTTGATCGAGACGCAGTCATCTGCCGAAGCCGCGGTCCGTGCGCCCGTGCATATCCTCTACGGCACCCAGACCGGCAACGCGCAGGATCTCGCCTCCGACATGATGGCAAAAGCATCGGCGCTCGGCTTCGAGCCGGTGATGCTCGGCCTCGACGATGTGGAGATGGATGCGCTCGCGGCGATGGAGCGGGTGATCATCGCCATCTCCACCTATGGCGAAGGCGAGATGCCGGACAATGCGGCGCTGTTCTGGAAAGCCCTGGCGGCATCCGATGCGCCGCGCCTCGACAACCTGTCCTTCGCCGTGCTCGCCCTTGGTGACACTGCCTATGACGGTTTCTGCCAGGCCGGAAAGATCCTGGACGTCCGGCTCGAACAACTCGGCGCGCGCCGGATCGCGCCGCGCGTCGATTGCGACGTGGACTACGACACGCCGGCCGCGGACTGGATCGAGGCCACGCTGCCGCTGCTGCCGAAGCCCGAAGGCGCAGCCGCGCCTGTGCCGGATGCCACACCTATCGCTGCGCCGGTCAAGTCGAAATGGAGCCGCAAGAATCCGTATCCGTCGACACTGCTGGTCAATCGCCGGCTGTCCGCGCCGGATTCGGCGAAGGACATCCGCCATATCGAATTCTCGCTGGGCGACAGCGATCTCGTCTATGAAGCCGGCGATGCGCTCGGCGTCATCCCGGCCAATGATCTTGATCTCGTCGATGCGCTGCTGGCGCGGCTCGGGCTCAAGGCCGATGCGGCGGTGGACGGCCATGACGGCGCGCTCGGCGACCTCTTGCTCGGTGCCATGGAAATTCGCACGCCGTCGCGTGAGCTGATTGCGGCCGTCGAGGCGCGCGCCGGCGACGAGGCGCTCAGCCATGTGCTGCGCAACGGCGACAAGGAGGCGCTTGATGCGTTTCTCTGGGGTAAGGACACGCTCGATCTTCTCAATCTCAATCCAAAGATTGCCTTCGACGCCGATGCCTTTGTGGCGCTGCTAAAGCCGCTGCAGCATCGCGCTTACTCGATTTCGTCATGCCCGCAAACGCATGCGCATGAGGTGCATCTTACGGTCGCCGCGGTACGCTGGCGCGCCGAGCATCGCACTCATGGCGGCGTCTGTTCGACCTATCTTGCTGACCGCGTGGCCGAAGGCATGCCGGCCGGCATCTTCATCTCCGCCAACAAGCTGTTTCGTCCGCCGGTCGATCCTGATGCGCCGATGATCATGGTCGGGCCTGGCACCGGCATCGCCCCGTTCCGGGCCTTTCTCGAGCATCGGCAGGTAACCGGCGCCAAGGGCCGCAACTGGCTCTTCTTCGGCGACCAGCATCGCGATGCCGATTTCATCTATGAGGACGAACTTGGCGCCATGAGCCGTTCCGGCCTCTTGACGCGGCTCGATCTCGCCTTCTCGCGCGACCAGGCCGAGAAGATCTATGTGCAGAGCCGTATGCGCGAAAACGGCCGCGACCTCTATGCGTGGCTGGAGGAGGGCGGCACTTTCTACGTCTGCGGTGATGCCAGCCGCATGGCGAAGGACGTCGATGACGCCCTGCATGATGTGATCGTGACCCATGGCGGCCGCACGCCGGAAGCGGCGGCTGATTACGTGGATGATCTCCGAAAATCGAAACGCTACCTGCGCGACGTCTACTGACGCGCGAACGGACCGAAGGACCGCTCTCGATGCCTCTTCACTGCCCACGCCCCGGTGGCTGCTTCAGGGTCGCGATGACCAGCGAACTCGGTGCGATGATGGCAGAGCCCGGCTTCTCCGCGGCGCCTTTGGTGGCGCCGGTGGCAGCGATCGCAGCGCAGTTTCCGGCATTGTCCTCGGTGGTCGCGGTGACGACCAATTCCTGTGCGGTGATGACCACCATCGGCGACTATGCGCCGCCTTGCTTCGCCGGTGACGGGCTGTACCTCGCTCGCGGACAGACCGGCCTGCGGATTGATTCCGGTTCTGTCGCTATGGCGCTGGCCATCGACAGGCCCGATCACGGGCAACTGCCCTGGTCGCTGCAGTTCTTCGACGGCTGCGGCACCGCCATGCACAAATGCTTCCTCACGAGCATGACCAATGATGCCTGCTTTGCCGATCTTACCCGCGGCTGGATCGGGCCGGCCGCCGTGCCGCCGGCGCGGATCGCCGCCGGCGGTGTCGATTGGATGCCGGCGCAGCGCGACGCCGCGCAGTGGTGCAAGCGCGACGGCGCCTCTCAGCTCGACGGCGTGCTGCATGATGCCGGCCTGGCGCGCCGCGCCACGCTGCCATGCTGGGGCGATGACCATGCCTGGCGCACCGACCCGAACATGCTGTTCGACCTGATGACACTGCTGGCCGAGATCCGCATGCCGCTGTCCATCGGTGTCGGCAATGCCGGCTTCGTGCAACTGCACCAAGGCGCCATCGACGGTACCAAGCGCAGCGGCGATGCCTTCCGTCTCACCGCCGACAAATGCGCAGTGTCGCTCGATCTCAGTGAGATCGAGGAGGTCTGGGTCACCTGTTTCGATGCGGGCGGGCGGATCGGCCATATGCTCGAAGTCTATGACTGGCGCTATCACTGCGTCGCGCAGTTCTCCGAATTCAGCCGGGACAACGCGCATCTCGCCCGCTACTGGGAAGACACGCTGCGCGCTTTGCCACGCCTGAAAATCCCGACAACCGCCAACGGCCGCGCCGCCCGTTAGCGAGATGAGCGTGCGAACGAGTTAGTCCGCGACGGGAGCCGTTCGGCCTGCCGTGGTTGCGATCCATATCCCGACGGTCACCGCCACCAATCCGATGAGAAAGTTCCATCCGATCGGTTCGTCCAGAAGGATCGCGCCGACCAGACCAGCTGTTACCGGATTGACCGTGATGGAAATGGCGACACGTGTGGGGCTGGTTCGACTTAAGGCAAATGACCAAAGATAGAATGTGAGAGCACTGCCAAACAGGCCGAGAAAAATGACGGCCAGCCATTGCGGTGCTCCAAACAGAGTGACAGGTTCGAAACCTCCTCGGATCCATGAAACGATCGCGAGACAAAGGGCGCCAACGCCCATGCCCATCGTCGTAAATTGGATCGGTCCTGAGCGACCGATGAATGGTCTGCACCACACGCTGTAGAAGGCCATGCAGACTGCCGCGCAGAGCATTAGGGCATCGCCACGCCAGGCATCGACAACTGTCGAGTTCAGGCTGGAGACCAATGCCAGCGCAACGCCTGCCATGGCAGTGAGGACGCCTACGGTCTTGCGTATGGTGAGGTGTTCGACGCCGAGAAGGGCCGCTACGAGCATCGTCAGCAGCGGCAGTGTGGATAGGGCGAGCGAACCGCGAGCAGCTGTCGTGAAGATCAGCGCCGCGTTGAACAAGACCGGAAATAGCGCGAAGAACAGCAGGCCAAGGCCCCCGACTGCAACCCAGTCGGATCGGCCCGGCCATTTTCCACGGGACAGCAGCGCGACCGGTAGCAGAAACGCGAAACCGAGACCAAATCGGAACGCGCCTATGGCCAGCGGATCGATCGCATTTCGGACAAAACGGGTGGCTCCGATCGACGCGCCGCCCAAAGCGCTCGACAGCGCGGCGGCAAGAACACCCGAGACCTCACCCATGCATGTGTCCTCGCTGTTTAGACTTGCGAAACGCTAGCGATGAGATCAGCATCACGAAAACGAATTTTTATGATGCGTCTTATTAGGAATCGAAATGAGCGTTCCCGTTCTCGATCCTGACCTTCTGAAGGCGTTTGTTGCGGTTGCCGACCATCGCTCGTTCACGCGTGCGGCCGCAGGGCTGAACCGAACGCAGTCGGCCGTCAGTATGCAGATCAAACGCCTCGAGCAGGCGATCGGCGTTGAGCTCTTCATTCGCAACAAGGTGAGCGTCGTTCTGAGCTCGGCAGGGGAGGGACTGCTCGTTTACGCACGGCGCATTCTGCACCTGAACGACGAGGTCTTCAGCCAGCTCCGCGAAGGTGCCATGGAAGGCGTCGTGCGGATCGGTGTGATGGATGACTATGGCAGCATCGTCATGCCACCATTGCTGTCTCGCTTTGTTGCCCGTTATTCGCGCATTCACGTGGAAATGGAGACTGGTCTCACCGGTACCATGATTGGCAGACTCGGCAAATCATTCGACCTTGTTATCGCAATGCATCCGGAAGGCTCCGGTGACGGCGAGTTTCTCCGACGCGAGCAGGCGGTCTGGGCTGCGGGGGTGTCCTATGCCGCCGAAGCGTCAAATCCGCTGCCTGTCGCGCTCTATCCCCACGGCTGTCTGTTTCGCAAATGGGCGGTGGAAGCACTCGATGCTGCGGAACGTCCCTGGCGGATGGCGTTTGTGAGCCATAGCCTTGCTACCGTCGAAGCGATCGTGCGGGAAGGGCTTGCTGTGACTGTCGTCAAAGCCGGTACATTTCCATCCAGGCTGCGTGCCCTTACCGAGCGCGACGGGATGCCGAAGCTACCGGCTGCGGATATCAGACTCCATCGCGCAATGAACATGTCGCGTTCGGCCTCGCTATTGGCTGACGACATCTGTCAAAGCTTGTCGGACACGCTCCCGGTAAGGCGAAACTAGTGTCGGATCGCAGTTATGAGTGAGACAGACGTTCGATAAGAACTAACATATGCCGGCACCCAGAGCATCGTCGGGCGTAAAAACGTGGCGGTGTGGTCGCGGCCTCCCGTTTCAGGGGGCGGCCGCCAGATAGACCTCGCCCAGGAGCGACGAATTCGACCACGGCACCTGCTTCCCTTTTGTCGTGGCAACGACTTCGGAGCGCACCCGTGTCAGCATCTGCTGCAGCTCAAGCCCCGGCGTGTTGATATGGCGTGCGAGCGCGATGGTGAAGGGGCTGCCGGCGCCTTCGCCATCAAGGGCGACCTGTCCTGGCGCAGTGGCAAATGCAATCAACGTTCCCGCGCCCAAAGTCCCGCCGCTGCTCAGCCCGGCCTGCGGTGCGAGCCCGGAGCGGATCACAACCGACCGGCTGACGCTGGAAGCAACGGGTGTCTTGGATGCAAACGGATTGTCGCGGCAGGCGTCGAGCACGATCACATTGGCTCGCAGCTTGTCGTCCAGGCCTGCCATGATGAAATCCAGATCGATCAGCTCGTCGGTGATCGTCTTGTCGTTTGTCAGTTGGGCGTCGATCGGCACGAGATAATTCTTGCCATCGATTTGCATGCCGTGCCCGGCAAAGTAGATCAATGTGATCTTCGCCTGTGGCGCTCTCGTCAGAAAATCCTTCACCGCGCGACGCATCGCGTCGCTGCTCATGTCGATTCCTTCGGTGGTGTCGAAGCCGATGCTGCGTAATTCCTGCGCGATCCGCCGTGCATCTTTTGGTGGATTGGGGAGCGCGTTGGCGACGCTATAGCTCCCGTTGCCGATCACCAATGCCAGCTTTTGCAGCGGCGCAGTGGCAGCGGCTGGCGTTGCAGCGTCTTGCTGCACGCCGTTCAAGACCGCAAGACGGGCAGCCGCGATCTTCTGCTGCCTTGCCGCGTCGATGATAGGGCTACCGGCTTTGTTGGTGAAACGAATGGACTTGGGTTGTTCGAGCGCCCGCGTATAGGCCTCGCGCGCTTTGGCAAGGTCATGGTTGCTCTCGGCGAGTTGCCCCTGTGCGACGTAGATTTCAGCGATGCGATTGTCGAGTGCCAGCGCACGCATCAACTCGGCCTGCGCTTCTTGCGGGCGCCCCAAAATGCGATAGGTGATCGAGCGGCCGGTCAATGCGCTGAATTCGGTTGGGTCGAGTTTCAAGGCAGCGTCGTATTCCTTCAACGCGCCGTCCGTGTCGCCTTTGTCGCGCAGGATATCACCGCGCAAGGTGCGGGCCGGCGCGAAACGCGGTGCAAGCTTGATGCAGGCATCCGCGTCGCTGATGGCAGCGTCGAGTGATCCGAGCACCCGATGGACGCCAGCGCGTGACCCGCGCGAGCCGAACTGGCGACCATCCAGGGCAATCGACATGTCGAGATCGGCCAACGCCGCCTGATAGTCCTGTTTCTGCGTGTGCGCCCAGCCGCGATAAGCGAGATACTTGGCCTTGTCGGACGTCGAAAGCCGACGGCCGCTCTGCAGGATGTCCGTGCATGCTTTCATCTTGACGTCGGCGTCGCTACTCTGGGTGCAGGCAGCATCTGCGCTGATTGCATGCGCAGGCGGTGGACACACGATCGCGAACCAGCCGATAAGGAGCGGCAGGATATGCCGGAAGAAACGCATGCTTATCCTCGCAATATCTCGTTAGGAGAAATTCACGCGTCAAGGCCGCTTCATGCGCATGATCCCTGAGGATTTAAAGCACAGATCATCCACTCTTTCCATGATCTGGACGCAGCCGTGTCGTGCGCAAAGTCCGCGGCCTCGCGTCAACCATCGCGCGATCTTTCTAGCGGTGCACCTTGCTCGCACTTTTTCGGAAGCGTTTTGACGACCTGTCGAGGTGTGTCTCAAGTCGGCGTTTGTTGCCACAACGCCCGGGCTCTGAAAGGTTTTACATTCGATGACTAGACACTTCCCCGCACCTCCTTTCTTCGGTTATGCGGCGACGATCGGGCAATTGAACTGGCTCGGCGCGGTCGAAGCGCTGCGGGGAGGACATGCTCTGCCCGTCGCCCAGATAAAAGACGTGTTTCTTGGGCCACCAACGGGCACCATGGTGAGCCGCTCGGCTTACATCCAGGGGCTGGGATATGGGGCCAAGACCTTCACGGTTCTCGATGATAACGCGGCGCGGGGCTTGCCGACGGTACAGGGCGCCATGCTCGTCTTTGACGAGGCCGGCGGCAGGCTTCGAGCCATCGTGGACAGCGCTTTGGTCACGGAGATCAAGACCGCCGCGGATTCCGTGCTAGGTGCCAGTCTCCTGGCGCGCCCCGACAGCAAACACCTGCTGATCGTCGGCGCCGGAACGGTCGCGACCAGCCTTGTGAAAGCCTATCCGGCGGTGCTCCCGGGGATCGAGCGGATCTCGGTATGGTCACGCAGGCCGGAACAGGCGCAGAAAATGGTCGCGGGGCTTGACCGCAGCCGCGTCGATGTCGTGGCGGTCCCAGATCTGCAGGCTGCGCTCGAGACCGCCGATATCGTGAGTTCCGCGACGATGGCGCGGACGCCTGTGATCCTCGGCGATTGGGTTCGGCCTGGTACACATGTCGATCTGATCGGCGCTTTCAAGGCCGATATGCGTGAGGCTGACGATGCGCTGATGGCCAGGGCGGCATTGTTTGTGGACAGCCGGGAGACGACGCTCGGTCATATTGGAGAACTGATCCGGCCGATCGCCTCGGGCGCCATTACGGCAGAGAGCGTATTGGGGGATCTGTACGATCTGGTGAAGCCGGGCACCCGCAAGCGCGTGTCGGGCGATGAGGTCACGCTGTACAAGAACGGTGGTGGCGCACATCTCGATTTGATGATCGCGTCTTGGATCGTGCAGGTTGCGACGGCTTGACCGACGCATCTCCGCCATCGGTCCGCCATGTCACGCGCGCGAACCCTCATGCTGCACGGAGCGGTGCATTCGGGAGGATTTTACTGTATGCGCTGGCTTCACACGTCCGTCATGGTCGACGCGATGAATTAACATAACAGGAGGAATGCATGCCGGCTCTGCCGCTCTCGGGCATCAAGGTTATCGATATGACGCGGGTGCTCGCCGGCCCGATATGCGGCCAGATGCTTGGCGATCTCGGTGCGGAAGTCATCAAGATCGAGCGTCCCGGAACGGGCGACGATTCCCGCGCGTTCGGCCCTCCTTACCTCAACGACCCGCAAGGCAGCAGGCGCGACAATGGTTTCTATCTTTGCGCCAATCGCAACAAGAAGTCGGTCACGGTCAACGTGGCGAAGCCCGAAGGCCAGGAGATCATTCGCGAACTCGTCAAGACCGCCGACGTGATGTTGGAAAACTACAAGGTCGGCGACCTCAAGCGTTACGGCCTGGACTACGATGCGATCAAGGCGATCAATCCGCGCATCGTCTACTGCTCTGTCACGGGCTTCGGACAAACAGGCCCTTATGCCACCCGTGCCGGCTACGATGCGATCCTGCAGGCGATGGGCGGTCTCATGAGTGTCACGGGCCATCTCGACGGCGAGCCGGGCGAAGGCCCCATGAAGGTCGGTCCCTCGATCGTGGACTACATGACCGGCCTCAACGCCACGATCGGCGTGATGTCGGCACTGTATCATCGCGACGCCGGCGGCGGCGAGGGACAGCATATTGATGCCTGTCTGTTCGATTCGGTGATCGCCTCCCTTTCACATTGGCTTCAGCCCTATCTCATGCACGGCAAAGTCCCACCGCGCCGCGGCACATGGGGCAATGGCGGCATGCCGGCCGGTGTTTTCCGCTGCACCGACGGCGAGATCATGATCGTCAACGGCAATGACGGCCAGTTCCAGCGAACCTGTGAAGTGCTCGGCGCGCCGGAACTGGGCAAGGATCCTCGCTTCCTGAAGAACAACGATCGTGTCCAACACGGCAAGGAGATCATGGCCATCTATGCCGGTCTGTTCCTGAAGCAGCCCGTCGCTTACTGGCTGGAACGTCTGGAGGCGGTCGGTGTGCCGTCTGGCCCGATCAACGATTTCGATCAGGTTTTCTCCGATCCTCATGTTCAGGCCCGCGGTATGCGCGTCACCTCGGATCATCCCTTCGAGTCCGCATTGTCGCTCGTGCGAAATCCGGTGATGTTTTCGGGCACGCCGATCACCGACTATCGCGCGCCGCCGACACTCGGCGCCAACACGGACGAAATCCTGTCCACCATCGGCTATGACGGCGAGAAGATCAGCGCACTTAGGACGAACGGCATCGTCTAGCGCAAGCGGAGATGACCGTTCAGCGCTCAGCTGCGCCTTGGTCCTGACGCGCATGCGTGGTTTGAAATCGCTTTTGCGATGTTCTGGCACGTCTCGCCAATGGTCGTCCTTTGCCCGAAAGTTTTCGATGCCCGCTTTCGCGTCAAGCGGGCATCGACGCTCTAAGTGACCTGGTCAAATCGGAATAATCTTTCAGCGTTGCTCACCAGCAGCTTCTTTTGTGCGGCCGGATCAGGAGCATAAAGCGGGATCAAGTCCACCAGCGTGCCGTCATTCGGCATGATCTTCACATTCGGGTGCGGCCAGTCGGTGCCCCACAGAACGCGGTCGGGTGCGTTGTCGATCAGGCGCTTTGCGAACGGCACCGAGTCGTGGAATGGCGCGCCATGTGAGGACGCACGTTCCAGGCCTGTGATCTTGATCCAGCACTTCTCATCACTCGCCTGCAAGTCCAGCAAAGCCCTGAACTCTGCATCCTCAAGTCCCTTGGCGGCGCTGATCGTGCCCATGTGGTCGATCACATAGGTGACCGGCAATGCCTTGAGGATCGGCGTGAACTCACGGATCGTACCGGCTTCGAGATAGACGTCCACATGCCAGCCGATCGCGGCGACGCGATCGACCAGCTTACGAAATACGTTCATGTCGCCGACCCCGCCGAGGCGCTTGACGAAAGCAAAGCGGCAGGCGCGGATGCCGCCTTTGTCGAGGGCCATGAGATCGGCATCCGAGATATCCGCGCTCACACTGGCGACGCCGCGATATTTGCCGCCGCTCTGCGCGATGGCATCGGTGACGACGCGGTTGTCGGTGCCATGCACCGTGGCATTCACGATGACGGCGCGTTCGACGCCGATGGCCGCATGCAGCTTGCGAAACATGTCGAGCGGCGCATCGGGCGGCGAATAGGGACGTTTCGCCGCGAAGGGATAGACGGCCGCTGGCCCGAAGATATGCGTATGCGTATCAATGCTGCCCGGCGGGGCCTTGAAAGTCGGCGTGATCGTGTTGGGATCGGGCCCGGCGATGGTTGGTATCTGCGCTTCATCGGCGGCGTGCGATGACAGCGTGCCGAGGGCGCCGGTGATGCTCAGCGAGGCCATGCCGGCCAGAAGATGACGTCGATGCATGATAAGTCTCTCAGGTCGTGATTTACTGGGGTTTGATATTCGCCTGCTTGAGCACAGGCTCCCATTTGAGAGCTTCCGCGCGCATGAAGGCGTCAAATTCCCGAGGTGTGCTCTCAACCGGGGTGGCGCCCATCTTGGTCAGCGTCGCGATCACTTCAGGCTCTCGCATCGCTGCAGCGATGTCTGCATGGATGCGCGTGACCAGATCGTCCGGCATCTTGGCCGGGCCGAGAAAGCCCCACCAGACCGATGCGTCGAAACCGGGTAGTCCGGATTCCGCAACTGTCGGCACGTTCGGTAATGCCTTCGCCCTGGTGGTTGTCGTCACCGCGATCGCGCGCACGGTGCCACTGTCGAGCTGGCCGATGACTTCCGGCAGCGGATTGATGCTCAGCGGGATCTCACCGGCAACCACGGCAGTGAGGGCAGGCGCGCCGCCTTTGTAGGGGATCGCAAGGATGTTCACTTTGGCCGTGTAGTTCAACAGCTCTCCGGCCAGATGAGCGGATGTGCCGATGCCCGACATTCCGTAGGAAAGCGTGTTCGATTTAGCCCGCGCGGCGTCTATCACGCCTTGTAGGTTTTGGAACGTCGCATCTTTGGATGCGACGAGAACCAGTGGTGAATAGGCGACTTGGCTGATCGCGGTAAAATCCTTGAACGTGTCGTAGGGCAGCTTGGCGTAGAAATACTGGTTGAGGGGATGCCCGCTGGCGACAAGGATCAAGGTGTATCCGTCAGGCGCTGCCTGGGTCAGGGCTTGCGACGCGACGATGCCGCCGGCGCCGGGCCTGTTCTCGATCACGGGCTGCTGGCCCCAGCGTTTGGAGAGTGATTGGGCGATGGTGCGCGCCAGCACGTCGACGGCGCCGCCCGCTGCATAGGGCACGAGGATATGGACGGGCTTGGTCGGAAAGCTCTGAGCTTGGGCGTTATAGCACCCGGAGGATAACGTGACGGCGGCAAGCGCGGTGAACATTCGAAGCGCCGATGTCATCGCGACACCGAAATCGGACGGTCGGGCCATAGAAACGGGCTTCCTCAAAAACGTTTTGATTGTCGTTGCCGGGCACCCTATCGATTGACCATTCATGCAACAAATGAGACCTTTTGCTCAATTGAGCGAGTTGTCTCATTAATGAGGTGGTCAACGCCGTCCCGTAGTTCATCGCCGTGGACCGTTATCGCCAGCCCCTAAGGCCACACATGCGCATCGATTTTCCAGGCTTGCAGGCATTTCTGAGCATCGCGGAGCGGGGCAGTTTTTCGCGCGCGGCGGCGCAACTCAACCTGTCCCAAACGGCTTTGAGCCATCGCATCCGCAAGCTAGAGGACGATTTGGGGTTTCAACTTCTGACGCGCACCACGCGTCAGGTCGCGCTCACGCCGGCCGGTCTTGAACTGCTGCCGACGGCCCGCCGGATGATCGGCGAATTGTCCGATGCAATTGACGTGTTGCGGACCCGCGGGCGCAAGCAACAGTCTCATATCGCGATCGGCTGCCTGCCGACGATCGCGGCCTATCACCTGCCGTTGATCCTTCAGAAATTCGATGCGACGTATCCGGGCACATCCATCAAGATCTACGACAATTCGGCAGGCGAGATCGCGACCATGGTCCAGTCGGGCCAGGCTGAATTCGGGATCACAATTGCGGCCAATGGCGTGCTCGATCTCACGGTGATCCCGCTGGTCAAAGAGCGCTTCGTGCTGTTGTGCAAACGCGATCACATGCTGGCGCAGCGAAAGTTCATCGCTTGGTCGCAGCTGGATGATATACCTTTGATCCGGATTAGCCCGCAGGCCGGCAACCGCGCATTGATCGACGACGCGCTCGGACACAGGCGAGAAGCGCTCAATTGGCGCTACGAGGTTCAGCATCTGCAAACGGCTGTCGGGATGGTCTGCGCAGATATCGGAATTGCGGTCGTGCCGAACATGGCGGTCTCGCCGCAGGTCCTCTCTAATCTCGTCGTTATCCCGCTGCGCAATCCCAGCGTCAGCCGTACCTTAGGCATTGTCGCGCGCCGTGGTCAGTCGGTTACGCAGCGGGCACAGGCTTTGATCGAACTGACGCGCGATTATTTCCAGAAGATCGGATAGGAGGGAGCGGCCGGGCATTGATGCATGATGTTGCGTCATTGGGCCATATTTCTCATTTGTTTCATATATCGGGATTGGCTATTGCGGGAGCATAAATCTCCCGATCGCCATTTTGCGCAGTGCCGAGACATAAGCGGCCGCAGCTTGCGGTCGCAGCCAGGGAAGGGCGCGCCGCGTGTCTGAAATCTCGGTGAGACGCTTGTCAGTGATGCGAGCTGTAATCCTCGTATTGACGATTTGCGGTGTCATTGCATCTGGCCCGGCTCGCGCACAATCGGGCTATCCGGTAAAGCCGATCCGCATCATCGTGCCGTTCGCCGCCGGTGGTGTCGCGGATATCACGATGCGCATCGTGGCGGAGCGGCTCGGCGAGAATCTAGGCCAGCGTCTTGTCATCGAGAACATGCCGGGTGCAGGCGGCGTCGCTGCCGCGCGCGCGGTGCTATCGGCCGGCGCGGATGGATATGCGCTCGCGCTCATGAGCAACGGCAATGCCGTGAGCGTGCCGCTGTTCAAGAAGCTGCCGTTCGATCCCATCAAGGACTTTGCGCCGATCTCCAGCATTGGCTTTTTTGACTTCATCGTCGGGGTGAACGCGGACTCGCCGTATAAATCGCTCGCCGATCTCATCGCATATGCGCGTGCTAATCCGGGCAAGCTGAATGTCGGCACCATCAGCGTCGGCAGCACGCAGAACCTGTCAGCCGAACTGCTGAAATCGAGCGCCGGCGTCGATTTCCAGATCGTGCCCTATCGCGGCACGCCGGAAGTCATCGTGGGCCTGCTGCGCAAGGATGTCGATGTGATGATCGACAATTATGTTGGCATGAAATCCGGATTGCAGGAACGCACGATCGCAGCTGTCGGCACGACCGGCGATCGGCGCTCGATCATTCTCACGGATGTTGCAACGGTCAGCGCGAGCGGCGTGAAGGATTATGACGTCGTGTCGTGGAATGCCCTGTTCGCGCCAGCCGGTACGCCACCGGAGCTGATTGCGCGGCTCAATGCGGGATTGCGAGCGGTGCTGGCAATGCCGGATGTGAAGCAGAAACTGCTCGATCTCGGCATCGAGGCGCGCGCCGGCTCGCCGGAAGAGTTGAAGGATCGTCTGGTGAGCGACATCGCCAAATGGACAGCCGTGATCGACAAGGCAGGGATTCCGAAGCAATGACCGTACAGGCGAAGACCCCGACCGTTCCCGGACCGGACCGCAATACGAAGACCCCGACATTCAAGCTGCCGCCGCTCGCTTGCGATGCGCATACCCATATCTTCGGCCCCGGCGACAAATATCCGTATGTCGGCTCCTATGTTCCGCCCGATGCGCCGCTGGCGGATTTCCAGGTGCTGCATGAGAAACTCGGCATCGGCCGCGCGGTGATCGTCAATGCCAGCGTGCATGGCACGGACAATCGCGTTGCACTGGATGCCATCGCAGTCAGTGGCGGCCGCTATCGCGCCGTCGCCAACATCGACGGGACGATTACCGAACGCGGCCTACAGGAACTGCATGACGGCGGATTCCGCGGCTGCCGTTTCAACTTCGTGCGCCATCTCGGCGGCACGCCGGACATGAGCGTGTTCCATCGCATCATCGACATGATCGCGCCGATGAACTGGCATGTGGACCTGCATTTCGATGCCGTCGATCTGCCCGACTATGCCGATCTGCTCATGCGCCTGCCGGTGCGCTACACGATCGATCACATGGGGCGCGTCAAGGCGGCCGACGGGCTGGAGCAGTCGCCGTTCCGCACGCTGATCGAACTGATGCAGCGGGACGAGAAGTGCTGGGTGAAAGTGTCCGGCTGCGAACGCGTGTCGTCCGCGGTGCCGCCTTTCACCGACGCCGTCCCATTCGCCAAGGTGATCTGCGAGACGGCACCGGACCGCGTGATCTGGGGGACCGACTGGCCGCATCCCAATGTGAAGGCAATGCCCAATGACGGCGATCTTGTCGATTTGATCCCGCTCTTCGCACCGGATCCCCTGGTGCAGCAGAAGATCCTTGTCGACAATCCCGCGCGCCTTTTCGAATTCGACAGCTAGACAGGAAGCACACGATGTCCAAACCCAAATCAGGTCTGGTGGTCTCGGCCCATCCCGGCGATTTCGTCTGGCGCGCAGGCGGCGCCATCGCGCTGCATGCGAAGAAGGGCTATCGCATGAAGATCGTCTGCCTCGCCTTCGGCGAGCGCGGCGAGTCGCAGTTTGCCTGGAAGCAGGCGGGCATGACGCTGGAGCAGGTGAAGGCCGGGCGCAAGGACGAAGCGGAGCGGGCGGCGGCGGCGCTGGGCGCGGAGATCGAGTTCTTCGATGCCGGTGACTATCCGCTGCATCTCACCGAGGCGCACAAGGAACGCTTGATCGACATCTATCGCGAGCTCAATCCGTCTTTTGTGCTGACGCATTCGCTGGAGGATCCGTACAATGTCGATCATCCCGCGGCCACGGCCTATGCGCAGGAGGCGCGCATCATCGCGCAGGCGATGGGCCACAAGCCGGGCGCGGACTATAATTACAGCGCGCCGCCGGTCTTCCTGTTCGAGCCGCACCAACCTGAAATGTGTAATTTCAAGCCGCAGGTGATCGTCAATATTGACGAGGTCTGGGAGGTGAAGCGAAAGACCTTTGAAATCCTCGCCGCGCAAAAGCACCTGTGGGCGTATTACGAGCGCGTCGCTCTGCAGCGGGGCATGCAGGGCGGCCGCAACACCGGCGCCGCCATGACCTATGGCGAAGCCTATCAGCGCCTATTCCCCATGACCGTGGAGACGCTCGCATGAAGCCCGTTGTTGTCAGGAATATCGAACGCGCCGATGCCGATGTGGTGCGCCGCCTCGGCAAGCTCGGCGTCTCCACCACGCATGAAGCCTATGGCCGCTTCGGCCTGATGAAGACCTATATGCGGCCGATCTGGACCGGGGCTGAGGCCGCGGGCACGGCGGTCACCGTGCTGGCGCAGCCGGGCGACAACTGGATGCTTCATGTCGCCATCGAGCAGTGCAAGCCCGGTGACATGCTGGTGGTGGCCTGCACCACGGATAATACCGACGGCATGTTTGGCGACTTGCTTGCCACCTCGTTGAAGGCAAGGGGCGGCGTCGGCCTGGTCATCGATGCCGGTTGTCGCGACGTGAAGACGCTGCGCGAGATGGGGTTTCCCGTGTGGTCGAAGGCGATCTCCGCCAAGGGGACCGTCAAGGCGACGCTTGGCGCGGTGAATGTGCCGGTGGTCTGCGCCGGTGCGCTGGTCACGCCCGGCGACGTCGTCATCGCCGATGAAGACGGTGTGGTGGTGATCCCGCGCAAGGACGCCCCCGATGTCGCCGCCAAGGGCGAGAAGCGCTTTGCCGAGGAAGACGCCAAGCGTCAGAAACTCGCTTCCGGCATTCTCGGCCTCGACATGTACAATATGCGCGAGCCGTTGGCGAAAGCCGGACTCGTCTATGTCGATCGTCCCGATCAGGCGTGACGGAGGCGATGATGCGGCTGCGTGTGTTGCTCGGCGATCATCCGCACACGGCGGCGTTGAAATCCGGGGCGATTTCGTCGGATCTGGTACAACTGGATTTCGCGGCCTATTCGCCCACCAATAAAGGCTTCAAGCCGATGGTGCGCGAGGGGGCTTTCGACGTCGCCGAGATGGCCATCGTCACTTATCTGATGGCGAAGGCGTTCGACAAGCCGATGGTGCTTTTGCCCGATGTGATGATGGCCAGGCATCAGTTCGGCTTCGCGCTGGTGCACCCGTCGGCCGGGATCGCCGCGCCGAAGGATCTGGAAGGCAAACGCGTCGGCATCCGCTCGTTCACCACAACCACCGGCGCTTGGCTGCGCGGTATCCTCGCCAACGATCACGGCGTCGATCTCGATGCGGTGAAATGGATCACTTTCGAAGAGCCGCATGTGGCGGAATATGTCGATCAGACGGTGAAGGCACCGGCCGGCAAGTTGATCCTACAAATGCTGTTCGACGGCGAACTTGACGCGGTGCTCGGCGAGAAATCCGATGACCCGCGCGTCGAACCGCTGTTCCGGGATCAGGCTGCACGCGAACGCGACTGGATGGCGCGCCAGGGCGTGGTGCCGATCAACCATATGGTGGTGGTGAGCCAGCAGTTGTCCGAAACACAGCCGGATATTGTGCGTGAGGTCCATCGCATGTTGGCCGAAAGCCGCGCACTGGCTGGAGTGAAAGCGCCGAATTACAGCAAAGACGAGATGGACCGCTCGCTGGCACTCATCACGGAGTATACGGCGCAGCAAGGGCTGATACCGCGCCGCTTCGGCGTCGATGAACTATTCGACGGCGTGACCGCCGCGTTGAGATAGCCTCCCGGGCGACGAACAGATCGAAAGACCCTGCCATGAGACCCGAACCGATTTACGATCTCGCCCATCTCGGCCATCTCGAACTGCTGACGCCGAAGCCCGACGAGAGCCTCGCGTTCTTCGTCGATGTGATGGGCATGACAGTGTCCGGCCAGAAGGGCGAGTCCGTCTATCTGCGCGGCTGGGACGATTACGAGCGCTATTCGCTCAAGCTCACGGCGTCGAACACGTCGGGCATGGAGCACATGGCGTTGCGCGCCCGCAGTCCACAGGCGCTGCAGCGCCGAGTCGAAGCGCTGAAAGGCTCGGGCTACGAGATCGGCTGGACCGACGGCGACCTCGGCCACGGCCCGGCCTATCGCTGCTACGATCCCGACGGCCACATCGTCGAGCTGTATTACGAGACGGAATGGTACGAGCCGCCGCCCGAGCTAAGACCGGCATTGAAGAACCAGGCCCAGCGTTATCCCGCGCGCGGCGTCAATGTGCGCCGACTCGACCATCTCAATTGCCTGGCGGTGGATATCAAGGCCAATCGCGAATTCTTCGAGCGCTATCTCGGTCTGCGCCTCACCGAGCAGATCGTGCTCGATGACGGCACGGAAGCGGCGATGTGGATGACCATGTCCAACAAGAGCTACGATTTCGCCTATTCGCGCGATCATCACGGCGTCAAGGGCCGCTTCCACCACGTGACCTATGCCCTCGATAGCCGCGAAGATATCTTGCGTGCCGCAGATATCTTTCTGGAGAACGGCGTCCATATCGAGACCGGCCCGCACAAGCATGCGATCCAGCAGACGTTCTTTCTCTATGTCTATGAGCCCGGCGGAAATCGCGTGGAAGTCGCCAACGCGGGAGCGCGTCTGATCCTGGCGCCAGACTGGAAGCCGATTGTCTGGAGTGAGGCCGAGCGTCGAAAAGGGCAGGCGTGGGGCCTCAAGACGATCGAATCTTTCCATACCCACGGAACGCCGCCGGTCCCCAAACTGCCGTAGATGTTGCGCGTTGCGCCGGATCCAACCTGTTCGAGGTGATGCGGCTTTCTAGGGGGAAGTGCGTCGTCCGGGTCAGTACTGAAGATCTTTTGGTTATTAACTGTCGCCGTCTACGATCTGACAAAGCTCGCTGCCGAGCATGACGGCCGCGTCTTAGTGAATCGAGTTCGTACCAACCACTTTGACGGACCGCACCAACAAACGGCCCCGCAAAAGTTAGTGTCGCCAGACACAGACGTCCGAACGAGTCAGTCCGCTCGGGGCAAACTCTCATGAAATCAATTGGTTGCTGGCTTGCCGATTTTGCCTGCCGAGCAAGCTCGGGTGAATGGCTGGTGCCCCCTGCCGGACTCGAACCGGCACGCCCAGAGGACTCAAGATTTTAAGTCTTGTATGTCTACCAATTCCATCAAGGGGGCAGGCCGCGTCTGCATAGCCGCAAATGCGTCCTGCGCCAAATACGATATTTGCCAAGCGTTGCGGCCTCAATCCGGCCATCCGGAATTGCTTTACGCAACCTCAAGATTGCCCGCCTAGAAAGTCCCGATGATCACGCGCCCCTCCGGCTTCCGCTCGACAACCCGCATCGCCGGAGCGGCTGCGCTGCTGCTTGCGGTCCAGCTTGGTGGCTGTGCCAGCATGGGAGATGGCATGCTGTCCGGCGCATTTGTCGATCCATCGATTTATGATCTGACCGATTGCCCACAGCTCGAGGCTGAACGCAAAAGGCTGCAGACGCGGACAGCCGAGTTGCAGGGTCTCATCGATAAGGCACAGACTGGGACGGCTGGCAGCGTTGTGGGCGAGGTCGCCTATCGCAACGACTACATCTCGACGCGTGCCCAAGCCAAGCTGGCCGACGAGCAGTGGCAGAAAAACAAATGCGTCGCTTCTGCGCCGCCACCCGCACCTCCGCCCGTCGCGCCGGCTAAGCGTTCGCGCGGGCAGTGATCCCGCGTCACACCCGCCAGTTATAAATCCAGTCCTGCCGCGCCTGCAGTCGTTGCGGGCCGAGCAGGCGCATGGCCATATCGCGCGCGAAAGCCATCGGGCCCTGCAGGTGATAGATCTGCCCTTGCTGCCGCGCGGTCCGTTGCACGCGGGTGACGCGTGGCTGTCTCAGTGCGGCGTAGCGTGCCAGTGCTGCGGGAATGTCATCATCAATCTTCGTGCCGCCAAGGCATTGCGCGAGCACGGCAGCATCCTCGATCGCCATTCCGGCGCCTTGGGCGGCAAACGGCACCATGGCATGAGCAGCATCCCCCAGCAGCGCGATACGGCCGCTATGCCATGCCCCGCCATCCGGCATCGTATAGAGCGGCCAGCGGCCCCAATTCTCGATGGCGGCAATCATGGCGCGGGCATTCGCTGGCCAACCGGCCTGGCTGAATTGCAGGTTGATATCGTCGCTCAGCCCGGGGGCGTTCCACCCGGGGGCGATGGACGCGCCAGGAATAATGGCCACAGCGTTGATGCGCTGACCTGCCGACATCGGATAGACGACCAGATGGGCGCGTGGGCCCATCCAGAGCTGTACGCCAGAGGGCCGGACGTCGTTTGGCAAAGCGGCCGCGTCACAGCTGCCGCGCCACGCAATCAGGCCTGAAAATTGCGGTGTCATGCCCGGGAAACAGTTGCTGCGCACCGCTGACCAGGCGCCATCGGCCCCGATCAGCGCACTGGCCGTGAGATCGCCGATGCGAATGTCGTGAGGGGTGGTCTCGAAGCTATCGACGGGCGTGTCGAGGCGGAGTTCGATTTCGGAGCGGCGGCGGACCTCGGCCAGCAGCGCCGCCTGCAGATCGGCGCGGTGGACGAGCCAGTAGGGCGCATCGGGCCGGGCGTTGGCGGTGAGAGAGAGGCGCGTGACTTCGCCGCCGCTGCGGGCCGTCATGATGGTTACGCTGCGCGGACTGATCGCGCGGGCGCCAAGATGCTCGGCGATGCCGTGGGCGATCAGGATGCGGCTGGCATTGGGCGATAGCTGCAGCCCGGCGCCGACTTCTTCCAGCCGCTCGGCCTTCTCGAAGACGGTGACGCGAAATCCCTTGGCGGCGAGCGCTAGAGCAGCCGTCAGCCCGCCGATCCCGGCACCGGCGATCGCGATCGTCCGTGACGGCGTCACAATGGGAAAATCAGGCGGCCTTGTCCTTCACCACGCATTCCGGCGGGCGGGCTTCGCCTGCGTGCAGATCGGCGGCGTAGCGATACAGGGTCGAGCAATAGGGGCAGATGATCTCGTTGTCGTCACCGAGGTCGAGAAACACATGCGGATGGTCGAACGGCGGGTTGGCGCCCACGCACATGAACTCCTTCGAACCGATCTCGATGATCGGAACGCCGGCATCATTGTGAAAGTGCGGAACCACGTGGTCGGACATCGTATCTACCTTTGCTTGCAACAGTCGCGCGCTTCCAGCGTCCACGACCGTTCAGTGCGGCGCACCATACCGGCCCCGGATGCTGATTCCTAGACTGCGGAACTGGCATTCAGTCCTGCAAATTCGACACAGTTTGGGCGCTTCACGATAGCCCTTCTTTCGTCGGGGCGGTTGTGTCCGAACCGTGACGCACCACTTGAAGAGAGGTGCAACAATAGGGATTTTGAATGCGGTTTCGGCTCGATACGGCTCTGACAGGGATTGCGGTCTGCGCGACCTTAGGCCTGTTGCTGTGGCCGCATGCGCGGGACGCGGGGGCGGTGCTGTGGGCGCAGGACGATCCGGTGGCGCTGGCCGACGCCCAGCTGAGCGCAGCGCTCCGCCGCGACCCTGATATGCTGGGGAAGCAAGCCGAAGAGGCGCTGGCGGCCAAGGATGCCGATCTGGCCAAAAGCTTTGTCGATCTGGCGGAAGCCCGCAACGTCAAGCTGCCGGATGACCTCACGCAGCGGGTGAATGAGGCGGTGGCGGCGGACAAATCCACAGCGCAATTCGCCAAGCGTTTTGCCACCGGTTTCGTCACCGGCAATGCCGATGATCTCGCCACGTTGTCCGGCACCGTGGCCGGCGATCTGTTCGTGTTCGGCGATATCCGCGATGCCATCCGTGAAGGCAAGCATATGGTGATGGGCGAGGAGACCGATCACCTGATCCTTGGCCTCGCTGCGGCGGGGCTTGCCGTCACCGCGGCGACCTATGCCAGCGCTGGCGGCGTTGCGCCGGTGCGCGCCGGGCTGACGCTGGTGAAGGACGCGCGCAAGGTCGGGCGCATCGGCGAGGGGCTTACCACATGGGCGGCGCGCTCGGCGCGCGGCATGGTGGATGGGCCGGTGTTGAAGGAAGCGATGGCCAATGCTTCGGTGTTTCGACCAGGCCAGACCGTCGCAGCGATGAAGACCGCATTCCGCGCCGAGAAGGCCGGCGATATCGTGCGCTTCGCCAAGGATGTTGGCCGTGTCGGCGAAAAGGCCGGCACGCGCGGCGCGCTCGATACGCTGCGCATCGCGCAGGGGCCGAAAGACGTGGCGCGTGCATCGAAGCTGGCAGCCGCGAAAGGCGGGCAGACACGCGCGATCATCAAAATGTTCGGCCGCGGCGCCGTGGTCCTCGCTGCCGGCGCTTTCCAGCTTGGCCTATGGCTGTTCTGGGCGCTGTGGATGCTGCTTGGCGCCGTCATCTCCATCAAGGCAACCACCGAGCGCATCACCTGGTCCTACCTGCAGCGCTCCAAGGCGCGCCGCATCAAGCGCGAGCTGGCGACACGTCAGGACGTATTACTTCAGAACATGGCGGCAAAGCAGACTCCGCCAACTCCCGCACTGGCGCAGGCTGCCTAGCAAGGCTAAATTCGCCGCTTCCCACCCCATCGCATGTCTCAATTACAACGGAATCCTGGATGCCGAGCTTTCACAACGGCGCAGTCGAAATTTCTTATCTCGATGAAGGCGAGGGCGAACCGATCGTGCTCGTGCACGGCTTCGCATCGAGCAAGAACGTCAACTGGGTCTATCCAACCTGGGTGTCCGAGCTGAAGAAGCACAATCGCCGCGTCATCGCGCTCGACAATCGCGGCCACGGCGACTCCACAAAGCTTTACGATTCCGAACAATACGGCATCGGTACCATGGCCGCCGACGTGCGCGCGCTGCTCAAGCATCTGAAGATCGAGCGCACCGATATGATGGGCTACTCCATGGGGGGGCGCATCACCGCCTATATCGCCTATAGCAATCCGGAAGTGCTGCGCTGCGCGATCCTCGGCGGCATCGGCATCGGCCTGATCAAGGGCGGCGGTCCCGGCGAGAATGTTGCCACCGCGCTCGAAGCCGCATCGCTCGACGACGTCACCGATCCCATGGGCCGCACGTTTCGCGCGTTTGCCGATCAGACGCGCTCGGATCGCCGTGCGCTCGCGGCATGCCTGCGTGGATCTCGCCGTTTGATGACGAATGAGGAGGCTGCATCCATCAAGGTGCCCGTGCTGATTGCTGTCGGCACGACCGATGACGTAGCTGGTTCCGCGCACGATCTCGAAAAGGTCATTCCGGGTTCTGAAGTGCTGGATATCCCCAATCGCGACCACATGCGGGCGGTGGGCGACCGCGTCTATAAGGAAGGCGTGCTGGATTTCCTGTCGCGCCAAAGCTGATCACGTGATCGCGGGCGGTGATGTGCGGGCCTTGTTTTCACCGCATGACCGCCCACTTCTTCCGCACGCCCGGTTATTGGGCGTGCCGAGCTCCTCTGGGGAACGCTTGCTAATTCAAGATGTTAGCATGCAGTTACCGGGTAAGCTGGCATTCATGATGGCATAAGGCCCGCTGCGACAGCATCGGGCGCTGTGCTATAGTCGTTGCCCAATTGATGAATTTTGCGAGTCCGCCATGGCCGTGCAGAGCACCAATCCCACCACTGCAAAACTCGCAACCCTGGATCCGATCTGGGACCGCATCCGCAGCGAGGCCGAGGACATCGTCCACCGCGAGCCTGAACTGGCCTCTTTCATCTATTCGACGGTGTTGCATCACAATCGTCTCGAAGACTCGGTGGTGCACCGCGTTGCGGAACGTCTCGATCACGCTGCGCTGTCCGGTGATTTGATCCGCCAGACCTATAACGAAGCGCTGCGTGATGATCCCGACATCGGCAACGCATTCCGCGCTGACCTTGTTGCAGTTTACGACCGCGATCCCGCGACCACGCGCTTTATCGATCCGCTGCTGTACTTCAAGGGCTTTCACGCCATCCAGGCGCATCGCCTCGCACATTGGCTCTACAACAAGGGCCGCAAGGATTTTGCGTGGTATATGCAGAGCCGCGCGTCCGGTGCTTTCCAGACCGACATCAATCCGGCGGCAAAAATCGGCCGCGGCATTTTTCTCGATCACGCCACCGGTTTTGTCGTTGGTGAAACGGCGGTGGTCGAAGACGATGTGTCGATCCTGCATGGTGTGACGCTCGGCGGCACCGGCAAGGAGAACGAGGACCGTCATCCGAAAATTCGTCGCGGCGTCCTTATCGGCGCAGGCGCTAAGATTCTCGGCAATATCGAAGTCGGTCACTGCGCGCGCATTGCAGCGGGCTCTGTCGTTGTGAAGCCTGTGCCGCATAACGTTACGGTTGCCGGTGTGCCGGCGAAGATCGTGGGTGAGGCGGGCTGTTCGGAGCCGTCGCGTACCATGAACCAGATGCTCAACGCGCTCGGTTTGTAAGAAACGAAAACTCGGCCTGTCATCCCCGCCTAGCACGCCGAAGGCGTGCGCGGAGCGGCGATTCAGTACACAGTGCCTGTTCGGTTCAATTCTCACCGTTCGTGTCTACTGGATCACCCGCTTTCGCGGGTGATGACAGATGAGTTTCCGGCGCGGTGTGGATGACGTGAATTTTCGATAAACAGCCTAGCCGCGCGCGTCATCTGGGATTAAACGTGTCCCATCAGCCCATCCCACATGACCTGCATTGGAGACGCCTGTGGACGTTCAGGAAGTCAGAAAACTCGACGCCTATCTCAAGCGCGTATTCGGCAATCAGAAGATCCGTGTCGTGCCTCGCCCGAAGAAGGACGACTCGGCCGAAGTTTATATCGGTGAGGAATTCGTCGGCGTTCTGTTCGTCGATGACGAAGATGATGATCGCTCTTTCCAATTCCAGATGGCGATCCTGGAAGAGGATCTCGCCGACAGCGAGTAAGACGACAGGCTGCCCTTGCAATGCGGGCAGTGAGGACCTGTTGGCCGGCTTGTCGCCGGCCGGCAGTTGCAGAAGCGCTCACGGATTCGCGTGTGCGTATACTTGCAGTCACCCCGAAGTTGAGTAATTCTCGGCGAGGGGTTGGGGATGTCGCGCGTTACCGATTTCATTGCCTTGGATGTCGAAACCGCCAATGCAGATGTGGGCAGTATTTGCTCCATCGGATTGGTGCATTTTCGTGCCGGCATAATCTTCAAATCACTATCGATCCTTGTCGATCCGCAAGGGCCGTTTGATCCCGCCAATGTCGCCATTCACGGTATTCGCGCGAGCGACGTGGCCGGCAAGCCGACGATGGCGCAGGTCTTTCCGGTTCTGGCGCAATCGCTGAACGGGACAATCGTCACCCATCACAGCTCGTTCGACCGTCGCGCTTTTGCGAGCGCTGCTGCGCGCTATGGCGTCGCAGAACTCGCATGTTTCTGGCTCGACACGCTGGCGGTTGCACGGCGTACGTGGCGCGAATTCGCGGATGCTGGTGGTTTCGGCCTTGCAAATCTTAGCCGATCTTTTGCGATCGAATTTCGTCATCATCAAGCGGAAGAGGATGCCCGGGCCTGCGGCCTGATCATGCTCAGGGCCCTGGAAGACTCCGGGCTCGATCTGGAGGATTGGCTGGATCTCGTCGCGCAAGCTCCGAAGCCCATGACGCGCAGCGCGCCGAAGGTGGTCGTGCCACGGCGAAACGAGGCCTTCGCACGCTATGCGCAGTCAGGCGAGAGCAATGGACGGCTCGTCGGCGAAACGGTCGTGTTCACCGGTTTTCTGAAGATGCATCGCAGCGATGCGGCTCATCTCGCCGTCAAGGCGGGCTGCAATGTCGTCGATGCCGTCAGCAAGAAGGTCACTGTGCTCGTTGTCGGCGATCAGGATCTTCGGCTCACGCGTGGGAATGTGAAGAGCAGGAAGCACCGCAAGGTCGAAGAGATGATCGCCGCCGGCTCGTCCGTGCGCATCGTTGGCGAAAGCGAATTCCTGCAGATGGTCGGATAGCGCGCCAGCTTGGTTCACTGCCCGCCCAACTGGGTCGACAGATGGTTCATCGCATCGCCGACCGTGCGCCAGTCATCGAGCCAGGCGCGCGGGAAGCGGAAGGTGAGATCGGCGCCGCCGATGCGGCGTTCGCTCATGCACATGCCGGGTGTGGCACCGTCTCGCGTGCAGCGGGCGACCATTGTCGGTGCGTTGCCGAGAAACAGGTCTTCTTTGGCGTAGGGCGTGTTGTCGTAGAAAGGCTGAACAGTCAGCCCGTCTGCGCTGCGTGACGCCTGATCGGCATAGAGGGGATAGATCGTGCGCAGCCGCGCATCCGGCGACGTCGCATTATGATGCGCCGAGATCGACAAAAAGATCCGATCGATCGGCTGCACGTGCTCGTCGAAATTTTCCACGGTCACATGGCGCGGCGCCTCGCTCGCTTCGAGCGAGGGATAGATGTAGCTGAGATCCACGCGCTCCTGCGGGCCGGAATGCTTTTGCACCTTGCGACGGAAGGCGTGTGTCGGGACGTTGAACAGCGTGGAGCCGACACTCACCGGAATGCGATCGGGGTCGCCAGGCTTTTGGCTCTGCCATGTCGGCCAAAGCAAATAGGCGACCACGGCAATGGCGGGGGCGGCGAGACCCAGGCCAAACAAAATCGGTACAAGATTGCTGTGACGGCGCTGGCGATGGCGTGGCCGCGTCGTCGGGTGTGTTGGAAACAGCAGGGACATGCGCGCGTAAGCAACTACCACTCAACAAGCTCCGCGGCGTCTCCACGGGCGAATCAACCGGTCGAACATGCACTTGAATGGTTAACACCTCGCTGTTCGCTCAGCGGAACCGGTGTACTGGTACGCCCACATAAAATTGAAGAAGCGGCGTTAACGATTTTTTAACGTAACTGTGGCGTTCGGTCGCAATATGGTGCATTGCAAGAGAGAACAATCAATTGCCCTAGAAAATTTTATGATGACCCCAATCGCCCTCAATTGCTTCATTCAGCTCGCCATCGGCTTTGCCATCGCCGGGGCTATTGCCAGTGCGTATCAGGCTTTCGTTAGCCGACCACCGAGCTTCGCGCTGCTTCAGCAGGGACCGACCCCGGAAGGGTTTGCAGCGGTGCCGCTGCTGGTCTTCACCGCGCCGTTCATCATCATGCGCAACACGCTGCGTTCCGGCGCGCCGGAGTCGCATCGTTTTCAGTTCGTGATGATCGCGACGGTGCTTGCCGGTTTCTGGAGCCTGATGTCAGGCACTTTCATCGTGCTGACGCTGCAGGCGATCGGCATTCTGGCTTGAGCATGGGCTCACGCTGAGCACGCACTGGTCTCCCCACACCGCTTCATGGCAGTGTGAACCGCATAGGGAGACCAAGCACTCATGGCAATTTACGAACTCGACGGGCAAGGCCCGGACCTTCCGGCCGACGGAAATTACTTCATCGCCGATACGGCCGATGTGATCGGCAAGATTCGTTTGAAATCGCAAGCCAGCATCTGGTTTGGCGCGGTCCTGCGCGGCGACAATGAATGGATCGAGATAGGTGAGGGTTCGAATGTGCAGGACAACTGCACCTGCCACACCGACAAGGGCTTTCCACTTACGATCGGCAAGAACTGCACTGTCGGGCACAATGTGATCCTGCACGGCTGCACCATCGAGGATGGCGCGTTGGTCGGGATGGGCTCGATCGTGATGAACGGCGCGCGCATCGGCAAGAACAGCATCGTTGGTGCCGGATCGGTGATCACCGAGGGCAAGGAATTTCCGGAAAATTCGCTCATCATCGGCTCACCAGCGCGCGTGATCCGCACGCTGTCGCCGGAGCAGGTGGCAGCCATGGGCAGCGCTGCGCGATTCTATGCTGCTAACGGACCGCGCTTCAAGCAGGGCATGAAAAAGATCGGCTGATGCTTGCTTGTGTGATGGTCAAAGCGCAACACGCCGACCTCACCGCCGCACCTGAAGGTGGGCACGTCGCTACGCGACTTTGGCCCACCCGCCAGTTTCAGGTGCCTTCTGACTCCTGCGCTTCCATGGCGCTGGCGACGCGTTCGTGCCCCGCGCTCCACAACGCAAAGTCCTCCGTGCCGTCCTGATATGGATTGCCTTCGGCCGGGATGTTCTTCTGAGCAGCGCTCTCACCCTCGACGAACGGATCTTTTTGCGGCTCGTTTGGCATGCGGGCGCTTCCTTGTTTCGGTTGAAGAGTTGGAGTGCACCGAAGTACGGCGCGTTGATGTTGGTTGGCCTGCGCTCTTTACGCTTTTGCGTAGCGCGTCCTTAAGATCAATCGGCACGCCATGCTTCTTCATGAGATCAGCAAAAGCCTCGTCCGCCAGCTCCTGAATGGTCGCCATCCGATCACGACCGAGCTGCTTCAGCTTGTCCAATGTGTCGTCATCGAAGTCGATCAGTTTCCGCATGGCATGAACCCATTGATGCGAGGTCAAGCCTCGCATCGTGGATTCGTTCCGGAAGCGGGAACTGGTGCGTCTAACTGTCGTTGCCCCCGAAAGGGAGATCACGCATGGCTCATACATCGAAATTCATCGCCGGGGCCGCGGCCATCTTGTTGCTGTCATCCAACGCAGTCTTCGCTCAAAGTGGCGGTGCGGGTGGTGGAGCAGGCGGTGGTGCGGCGGGCACCAACAGTGCAGGCACCGCCAATTCAAGTGGCGGGCGCGCGCCGGCGGGCATCACCACCGGGGCTAGTGGCACTGGGCAGTCCTATGACGGGAAACCCTCCACCGGCAACGACCTCGTCGATAAGCAGGATCGCGAAGTCGATCGCAAGGTGAAGAATATCTGCAAAGGCTGCTGACCAAGGTCGCCAGTTTCAGGAATGAAAAACCATCAGCGCCAGTCGCGAACAAGTGACGGCGTTTGAATTTCGCAAGGCCTGCGTGGCGGGTTAAATAGCTACCAGTGAAGGCGCAGTCTGCGCCGAGCGGAGAGTAGCAATGTTACGCAAGGTGATGTTTGGAGTGATGGCAGTCGCCACCCTCGCACTGGCAGTGCCAACGGTCGCTGAGGCCCGTGGCGGCCACGGTGGTGGCGGATTTCATGGCGGCGGTTTCCGCGGTGGAGGGTTTCATGGCGGCTTCCATCGCGGCGGATTTTACCGCGGTGCTGGCTTCGGATTTGGCTTCGGATATCCCGGCTATTACGGCTACGGCCCGTATTACGGGTACGGCTATGGTTATCCGTCGATCTATCGTTACGAGGATCTCGGTGGGTGTCGTCTCGCCAATCAGCGTGTGCGGACATCGAAGGGCTGGCGCGTTCGTCGCGTTGAAGTCTGCGAATAGGGTCTAGCTGCGCGAGCGCGGCGATATCCATGCGTTTTGCGTAGAGGAGCGCGTCACGCGCGACACTCACGCGCAGATTTGCAATATGCTACTAAAGTCGCAATCGGCGATGCGGCGGTACTTTGTGCCGCGCATCGTCAGATTAGCGCAGCCCGATAAGCGCGAGGGGACGTCAGGTCGGCTGTTTCGTCAATTGCGAGTTTCGATTTGCAAACCCGGGCAGATGATCATGATCCTTGATATTTCCCATCTCACGCTGTTTTTTGTGGCGACTGTGTGCGCGCTCGCAATGGCTTTCGTTTGGATGTTTTGCGAATTCGAGCGGCGCTTCGGCCAGCGTATCGCGGCTACCGCGCTCGCGCGTTTTGGTTATCGCGCTGACGGCACGCTTGATCCCAACAGAACGCGCCGCAACTAACTCACCGTCATCTGCATGCCGTGCCGACGCGCTTCATCAGCGAATTGCGCCGCCAAAAAAGTTGCGCCCGAGCTTTGGGGGAAGCTCGGGCGCGCGCGATCCGGTCTGGGACGGGGAGGGGTGGGGATGTGACCGGGTCGCGTGTCTCCAAATCTTGCTGTTAGCGTGAACTGGCGGTCGCGACGGCTGGGCGGTTGTCGCCGAGCGAGACCCATTGGTTCGGATCGCTCTGCGACTGACGCTTGACGAAGCGGTAGCCGGTCTCGGTCCAGGCGAGCACGTTCTCGTTCTGATTATCGAGAATGTATTCACCCTTGTCGGTCTTCACGGTGAGCACGGCATGGCCGTCGCCCTTCTTGTCGCGCACCACGGTGATGAGCAGCGCCTCACGTGGCCAGCCGGCCTCGATCAGCATCTTGCGCTTCAGCAAGACGTAGTCTTCGCAATCGCCGTAGCCGTCGTCGGGCAGCGACCACTTCTCGATCACGCCCCAATGATCCATGTCGGTGAGCGGCTTGATCGTCTCGTTGACCCAACGATTGACGCGCACCAGGTCCTTCCACGCCGTCTGCGTAATCACGATGTCGCGTGGCTGCGTGGCACCGCCGCGGCACTCGCCCGGATTCTCCGAGCAGAATTCGACCCAACCGATCGGCGCACGTGTGGTGTCGCCGAGACTTGCATAAAGTTTTTCGCCAGCCGCATGTGCTGTCGCAGAAAGTCCGCACAGGATCGCCGCAACGACAAATCCAGTGATACGCCCCGTGTTACCAGCCATTGTTGGCCCCCGTTTTTGTTGGGACCATCATTGGCAGGAAGGATTTTCGTCCCCGCTAAGTCGGCGAAGTGCAATTGAGACGACTACAATTCAAACAAGCGGCAAGATTGATTCAAATTTTACGCAATCGAGTTTGCGTAAAATGGCGTGCGTTAATTGCTGAATGGCTGGAAAATCAGGAACTGCGTGTCAGCTTTCGCTCACGCGTTAACTTCGGCGATTAACCTGTACGCACGCGCGCGGTATCCCCGGACGCGGATAGCGCACTCACAACACTACAAAAACAGGATTGGGTGCGCTTGCGCGTTTACCGCGCGTTGACGCTGTCTTCCAACGTCTCCGGAGACTGCTCATGCGCGAACTCGAGCGCGAAGCCTTCTTCGAGGTGACGGACGACGCGCGACGGAACGCGGCCGAGCATGACCTGGGCATTCAGCGGCGGACGCTTCTCCGCCGCGATGGCGGCGCCCGACAGCGACAGGTCGATGATGCGGACATTCATCTGGATGCCGTCCTCGAGGGTGAGGACCACGATCGGGTTGCGCGGCACGATACGGTCGTGGCGGCGGTCTTCCGGCAGATTGAGGATGTCGCGATTGGCGAGCCAGGTCAGCTGCGCCGCCAGCTTGTCGCGTTTGCGCGGGGTGGCGCCCACGGTCATCGCAAAGCCATTGTCGATGATGCGGGCAATCTTGCCTTCGACGCGGCCGATATGATCGAGATATGCGATGACCCGGTCACCGACCTGGCCGATGCCGGGGCCGAGCAGTGCGAGGCCGCCGGGAGACATATTGATGACCTGGCACGGGAATTCGCGGCGATCCGGCAGCATGTAGCGGCCGAGAAGATGGACTTTCACGCGCTGGAAGCGTCGCCGTTCTTCGGGAGAAGGAAGAATCGATCTTGTCTGGGCGAGCGCCATCGGTGTCAGGCCGGTCCTGCGGGGAATTTCAAACTGACCGTAAAGCCCGCAAGGTTAATGCGGCGTTACAAATACCGCTTTTCCGCAACCAATTGGGGTGGCGCTCAGCAACGATCGCGTAGAGGTCGTCAGCGCACGCCTTCATATACCATCAGGCCGCGCGCAGCCTGCAGCTTGCGCATCACGCGCGGTGCAAAGCGCTGCGGTTGATGTGCGAGATAGCGATACGACGTGATCTGCAACGGGCCCAGCCGGCCATTGAACGGCGTCATGGGGGCCAGGAGGCCGGTCAGGCTGATCGGCGTATGCGCGCGTGCGGCGAAGGGGAGCAGCAGCAGCTCCAGATGCGCCTTGTCGCCGAATTCGGTGTGGGCCGTCACGCCGGCGACGGCAACCAGCTGTTCTTCTGAAACGGCTGCCACCATCTCCTCGATCTCGCTGCGCGCAGTAAGGCTGAACAGTTCCGGAAACGGCCTGTTCTTCAGGTCACGGCCGAGCAGGGCACAAACTCTGGTGCCGGCGACGCGGAATGGGAAGTTCGCAGCCTTGTCGTAGCCCAGGACGAAAATATCGCCGAGCAGCTCACGCATCGGGCCGGGCTCGATCTCGCTGCGATCGGGGGCACGCGCAAAACCGCGCTTTTCGTCCCAATAGGCGAAAAACTTCCGGTTCGAAGGATGTTTCATGCGCGCTGATCCTGACCCGGCCAGCTGACGAACAGGGACAAATCTGTCCCGAATCCATCCAATACCGACCGCTACATGTTGTGCAGAGAGGTCATTGCAGCGTCCATGCCGAAACCGCGTTTTCCACTGAGTCGCTTTGGGTTTTCCGCGTTAACGTTATCTTCACCATGTTCTTGCGGATCCGGGGACAGCGGATACTGTGCCCTCACTCCAGAGCGGAACGGGCTGTCTCCAGTGGTTCGTTTCGCGCGCTTCGATACACAGGGTTGTCGTCAAACAAGACGGTCACCGCGCGGGAGGGGTGGGGATGTCGGCCTTGCAGTCGATAACATGTCGCCCGGCGCGAGAAGATCGATCAGACCAGGGAGAGCCTTTCTCAGAGGCTCTCCCTTTTTCTTTGTGCGATCGCCGTCAGGCCGGCTTTGGCACGATGACAGCGACGCTGAGGCCGCCAAGCGACGAACGCTCCAGTTCGATCCGGCCCCGATAGGCTTCCGCGAGGTCGCGGGTGATGGCGAGGCCAAAGCCGGTACCGGGCAGCGTTTCATCCCAGCGCTGTCCGCGGCCGATCGTCTGCATCTGTTCGGTTTGCAGGCCGGGACCATCGTCCTCCACACGTAGCGCTGTCTGATCGGTGGTCTGCGTTACGGTGAGCCGTACACGCGTTGCCGCCCATTTGCGGGCATTGTCCAGCAGGTTGGCGAGCATTTCGGTGAGGTCGCCTTCGTCACCCGGGAAACTGACATGGCCATCGATGTCGCAATCCCATCGCAAGCCCCGATCGTCGGGCAGGCGACGCAGCGCGCGGACGATCTTCTCAGCCACGGGCGCAACGGGAATGGCGCCACGGCTCAAAGCGGCTGACACGCCAGCGCGCGCGCGCGCAAGCACACGATCGACCTGTTTACCCATGAGCAGGATCTGCTCGTCGATGGGATCGGCGAGTTCGCTCCGATCGTCGTAGCGCGCCTGCCGGGCGACGGCGCCCAGAACAGCGAGTGGGGTCTTCAATCCATGGGCCAGGTCGGCTGCATGTGTTTTCGCGCGCTCGAGTGCTGCGTCCTGAAAGGCGATGAGCCGGTTGAGATCGTCCACCACGGGCTGAACCTCATCTGGAAAACGGCCGCCAAGTGCGCGGCTGCTGCCGAGATGAATACGTCGCAGCCCGCGTCCCAGTTCATTGAAGGGCCGCAGAGCGAGGCGGATGAAAAGCGACATCGCAATGATGAGGATGATGCCGAGTGCGCCGAGCGAAAGCGCCAGCAGCCTGAAAAGATATTGCTGCGATTTGGCGAGGTCGGTTCTGTCCAGTGCCGCGACGAGTTGCAAGCGTGCGTCCGGCTCTGACGGTGACGCTACGGCAATCGTCTGCACAACAGCCAGCAGCTTTGCCTGGTCCGGTCCCGCAAGATCGGTGGTCCAGCGCGCATCGCCATGCTGTGCGTCCGGGACGTCCAGCGAAAAATCCCACAGCGAGCGTGAGCGCGCGCGGTTCTCGCCATGGCCGATCTGCCAATAGAGCCCGCTATAGGGCTTTTCGAAGCGTGGATCGGACATCGGCGCTTCCAGCGACGGCGTGCCGCTGGCGTCGATCTTCACCTGGCCGGCGAGTGCCACCACGATCTGGCCAAGCTCGGCTGCGGCGCGGCGCTCGATCTCCTGGTTAAAGATGCTTCGGAGCCCGAACGCCGCAAGGCTGAGTGCGATCGCGATCGCCAGCGCAGCCGCGCAGCTCAACCGAAATGACAGCGAGCGCGTGTTCACGATGGTTCCGCCGGAATGCAATAGCCGCGGCCGCGATGCGTCTCGATCAGGGGAGTACCGAGTTTCTTTCGCAAACGTGCAACAATCGCCTCGATGGCATTGATGTCGCGGTCGGTGTCGCCAGCATGGATGTGCTCGAGCAACTCACCTTGTGACATTGTGCGTCCACGATGCATAAGCAGATAAGCGAGCAGGCGATACTCCATCGCAGTGAGTGCGAGCGAGCGGCCATCGATGGTCGCGGTCTGCGAGCGTGTATCCAGTTCGAGCGGACCAGCCTTGATCAGCGCCGAAGCTTGGCCCGCGGCCCGGCGCGTAATCGCGCGCAGCCGGGCCAGCAACTCTTCCATCTGAAAGGGCTTCGCCAGATAATCGTCAGCGCCGGCATCGATGCCTTCCACTTTGTCGCGCCAGCCGTCGCGTGCGGTGAGCACCAGCACCGGCGTCACGATCCTTGCCTCGCGTAGCCGGCGGAGCACTGAGAGTCCGTCAAGGCGCGGGAGGCCGAGATCGAGCACGATGGCGTCGTAATCCTCGGTCTCGCCTTTGAACCAGGCTTCGTTGCCATCTGCGACCGTCTCTACCGCATAGTTTGCAGCTTCCAGTCCACGGCGGATATCAGCAGCAATGCGCGGTTCGTCCTCTACCACCAGAATGCGCATGACTCAGTCAATCTTGATGACCGCGAGGGTCTGCGCATTGATTTCAATCTCGCGGCGTTTGCCGGAATCGGTGAGCACCTTGATCTCATAGACCCAGACGCCATCGTCGCGATCGAGCTCGACCTTGATGACTTCGCCGGGCAGCTTGTCGCGGGCCACCGCGAGCACTTCGGTCAAGGGGCGGATTTCGCCGCTCTTGAGCGCTTGCAGGGCGCAGTCCTGCTCGCGCTTGCAGTTGGATTTGTCGTCCTTTGCAGTCGCTACGTGCATACTCGCGCTGCCGATGACCAATGCGGTAAGCACGGTGCCGATCAACATGGCATGGCGTGTAACGATGTTGGTGCGCACGATCATCGCTGGCTCCGGTTCACGGCGTTTATCGGCTTATCCGACAAGCGCGGATTCGCGCATGCGCGTTGCCGTTTTCTCGAGTGGTGTGTCATCGATCTCGCTGACAGGATTGATCAGCGTGTCCGTTCGCCGGCGCGCCTTCGTCGCAACGTGACCTCCGCCCGCCGGTGCCGTCAAGCCGGCCACGGTACAGACCAGAATCATCACCATCACGAATGTGTCGAAAGGTAATTCCACCGCGGCCATCAAGGGCAGGGTGACGGCAAGCAGGAAAATCGCGGGCAACATGAGCATCTCCGGTCGATTGAACATGTCCCGAACCTATCGACACCTCGCTGACGGCTTCCTGACAGAGCCTGTCAGGAAACAGGCGGGCCCCATGTGGCATCAGGGCCGCCCATCACAACGCACAGGAATTGCCATGAAATATGCCCCAATCGTCTTGATCGCTGTGTCGGTCGGCCTCTGTGCTGTCGTCGCGCGCGCCGATGACGTCGCCTGCAGATCTGCTGTGACCGGTCAGGGCCTTTCGATAGAAAAGGCCATCGAGAAGGTGGAGACACTCGGTTACAAGGTCAAGAAGGCCAAGCGCAGCAAGGGGTGCTGGGAGATCGAGGGCTTTGATCGTAACGGTGCCGAGATCGAGATCCGTATCGATCCTGCCTCGGGAGAGGTGGTCAAGCCGGCCAAGTGGTAGGCACCAAGCCATTCGGTGAGCGGCCACCGTTGCGCGGATGGGCTGGCGGCGCATGGAATGCGTGTCCTGCTCATCTCGACGGCGGATGTCGATGCTCCCATCTTGCATCGCGGTACCAAACCCGCCTATCTGGAGCATCGCTCGCCAGAGCCGTTACAGACCGTGCCGCCTTGGACCCATCGGAAAATCCCCCGCGCGAACCGATCCTGACCCTGCCGGGCGCGCTGACGGCTTATGTCGGGCTGCTCGCGGCGATCCATGGCATCCGCGCCATATTGCCGCTGGATCTGGATTACTGGACCATCGAGCTATTCGGTTTCATCCCCAAGCGCTACGACCAGACGCTGTTGTCGATGCCGTTCCCTGGCGGGGATGGCGCCGAGGTCTGGACGTTCGTCACCTATTCATTGCTGCACGCCAATTTGAGCCATATCGGCTTCAATATATTGTGGTTGTTGCCATTCGGCAGCGCGCTGGCGCGGCGGTTCGGGGCCATGCGCTTTTTCCTCTTTATGGCCGTGACAGCGGTTGCCGGTGCGGCTGCGCATCTGGTCACGCATCAGCATGAATTGGCGCCGATGATCGGCGCTTCGGCCTCGGTGTCCGGCGCCATGGCCGCCGCCATCCGCTTTGCTTTCGTGCGCGGTAGTTTCCTGTCCTTCAGCCGCGGCGACGCCGACGCGGCAGCGCGGGTTCCGGCACAGCCGCTGTTTCGCGCCCTGCGCGACACCCGCGTCATCGGCTTTCTGGCCGTTTGGTTCGGTATGAACATCATCTTCGGCGTCGGCTCGATTGGCGTTGGAAGTGAAGGCGCAACAGTCGCATGGCAGGCCCATATCGGCGGATTTCTGGCCGGATTGCTGCTGTTTTCGCTGTTTGATCCCATCCCGCGCGGGCAACGTGCCGATCCCGAGCCATCCGCTGCGGACATGCCGGACTTGCACTAGATACCTGCTTGCACCTTGCGGGTGCGCTGCACTTTCCCCATCATTACAAATTAGACAGGTGACTCACGCCGGCAGGTTCGGCTCTCGAGGCCGGATCCGTTCTGTGTGAGCGGTGGTTTGGCTCGATCACCCATCTCACGACCATCGAGTTGGCCTCCGCATCCGCTTGTTCGCAACAAGAAGGAAAGACCGCGTCCATCTCGAGGGCAAGGTCAGTGAGGAGGCGACAAATGCTGGTTAGTGCAATTCTCGACGGTAAGGGCCATCACATCGTCAGTGTCGCGCAGAGCGACAAGGTGTCGGCGGTGGTCAAACTCCTGGCCGAGCGAAAGATTGGCGTCGTGCTGGTGATGAGCCAGCAGCAGATCGACGGCATCATCTCCGAGCGCGATATTGTACGTGTGATTGCCGAACGCGGTGCCGGTGCGCTGGACGAGGAGGTCGGCGCGGTGATGACGCGCAAGGTCGTGACTTGCTCGCCGTCTGATACGGTAGGCTGGATCATGGAACGCATGACCAATGGCAAGTTCAGGCATCTGCCGGTGCTCGACGATGGCCGCGTGGTCGGCCTGATCTCGATCGGTGACGTCGTGAAATCGCGCGTCAGCGAATACGAGCACGAGCAGGAGGCATTGCGGGAATACATCGCGACGGCTTAGCCGCCGCCGCAAGATATCATTGGTCCTGAGAGGCGGCCGGCTTCTTCTGCTCCACGGCAGGCGCAGGCGAGCGGGCCGCTTCCGGCACCAGCATTTCGATGGCTTCCTGGATGCCTTCGATGGCGCGCTCGGTGGCGCGCGAGCCGTGCTTGATCATGTCATCGGCGCGATGGAAATCGAACAAGCCAAACTGGCCGACGCGCGGCGCGATATGCATGTCCGGCGGATCGCCGGCGAGGCGCGCGCGCGTGATGCGATCCTGCATGATATTGAAGGCATCGATCATCACGGTGGAGATGCCAGGCCGCTCGCTGCTGCCAAAGAACTCACGTTTCACGGTGCGCTCGGCTGAGAAGAAACTGGTGAAGCTGCGCTTCGGCTTCACGACCGTCTCGGGTTCGACCACGGGCTCGGCCGCCTCCGGGCCGCTGCCATGATCGAAAATGGTGATCGAATGGCCGAACACGTCATTGCTGAGATTCACGGCGATGACGATTTCGGCCCCCAGCGCGCGCGCGGCGGAGACCGGGACGGGGTTGACCAGTGCGCCATCCACCAGCCACCGGTCGCCCACGAGGATGGGCGAGAAGATGCCGGGCAAGGCGTAGGAGGCGCGCATGGCATCGACCACGCGGCCATGGGTGAGCCAGATTTCGTGACCGGTGCGGACTTCAGTGGCCACGGTCGCAAATTTCACCGGCAGGTCTTCGATCAACTGCGTGCCGATCGACGCCTCGAGTTGTGCGGCGAGCTTGTTACCGCCGATCAGACCGGAACCGTTGAGGCGGATGTCGAGATAACCGAAAATATTGCGAGGCTGCAGCCCGCGCGCCCATTCCTCGAAGGTATCGAGATGTCCGGTGGCATAGCAGCCGCCGACCACGGCACCGATCGAGGTGCCAACCACGACATTTGGGATGATTCCGTTGGCAATCAGGGTACGCAGGACGCCGATATGGGCGAATCCCCGGGCCGCACCGCCACCTAGCGCCAGGCCGATCACCGGACGACGAACGCTGCCAAGACCCGGTTTGTCGCGGCCATTTGCGCCGTTCTGGCTGCGCCCCATCAATAACTCCAGCAAACGAAAACTCCCAACGCTGCCGGCCACCTTAGGCGCAGCAACGCCATCATGCCAGACGATCGATTATTCATCATTTACGCGGTGTATCCGAGACTTAGGCGCCGAATATGACTGCATGTCGACGCCTAAACGACTATCCACGCCAAGGCTGTCACGAGGCTGTGGGCGAGCTGGCGCTGAAGGTCGCGGTATCTCCGTCAAGGCTTGAATTTGCCGTGTTTTCGTTGAAAAGCATGCAAATGACTGTGCGGGGTCCTGATTTGCAAACATCCGGCCGGGGCGGGCGGCTGGCTTTGGTGCTGGCGCTCGTGCTGACGCAGGCCGTCGCGTGGCCGGGAACGGCCTCGGCGCAGTTTTTCGGCGATCGTCCGGCGCCGGTTCCACCCGCGAATATTCCCGACATTCCGTCAGGCCCTGCGATCAGCCTGGCGCCGCCATCCGGGCCGGCTGCGTCGCCAGCGCTGCCTGCACCGTTGCTGCAGCCACCCGTTGCCAATGTGCCGCTACAGGCACCAGCGCCCGTTCAGGCGAGCCCGGCGCCCGCCCAGGGCGCATTGGCGCTCAGCGCGCGCTACGGCAAGGATCTGCCGGCGATCAATGGCGGACTGGTGTGGCGGGTCTATTCCGACCGGCCCGATGAGACCGGCGCGTTCAAGCTGCTGCGCGAGGATCGCACGGCGACGCCCAACATCCCGCTGCCGCCCGGCACCTATGTGGTGCATGTGGCGCTTGGCCTCGTCAGCGCGGTACGACCTGTCACCGTCAAATCCGATGTCGATCGCGAAGCTTTCCTGCTGCCAGCCGGCGGCCTGCGCATCGAGGGCCGCGTGGGCGCCAGTAAGATTGCGCCAAATCAGATTTCCTTCGCCATCTACAAGGGCAGTCAGTTCGATGGTGGCGAGCGCACGCCGCTGTTGCCGAGTGTCGCTGCCGGCGATGTGTTGATGATGCCGGAAGGCACCTATTACATCATCTCGAACTACGGCGATGCCAATTCGGTGGTCCGCTCCGATATCCGCGTGCAGGCGAGCAAGCTCACCGACGTAACGATCACGCACCGCGCCGCTGTGATCACCATGAAATTGGTGGGCGACAAAGGCGGCGAAGCGCTTGCCAACACTGCTTGGTCGGTGATTACGCCGGCTGGCGACGTCATCAAGGAATCCATCGGCGCTTTTCCCAAGGTGACCCTGGCCGAAGGCGAGTATCGCGCCATCGCCAAGAACGAAGGCAAGGTGTTCGAGAAGCCCTTCAACGTCGTCAACGGCGTCGATGGCGAAATCGAAGTGATCGCGCGCTGAGCGCGGCATTCGTCTAAAATACAGGCGAGTTGTCACCCCTCTGTCATTGTTGTGAATCGCGAACTAACCATCGCGTGACTTTGCGCTGTGGCATGACGACGTCATGGCTTCCAACCGCCCAACATTTACACGACATTAAGCGCCCACGCTGAATAGCGGATATCGGTACAAGTTTTCGCAAGGATGCGTGTCGTGATCGCGGCCAAGAAGCTCTCCGCCGGTGCGGATGTCAAAGTGTTCGACGACATCCCTGCACTCCAACGCAAATGGCAGGCAGCAGTCCGTCCAGGGCAGATCCTTCCCGGCTACGAAGAGGTGATGCTCGGCAGCCTCGGTCGCATGGCTGATCACATCGTGCTGCTGAAATCGCACGGCGATAGCTACGAGGTCTCGCGCAGCGGCCGCTATGTGCAGCAGTGGCTCAATGACGAGCGCTGGGACATTCCGCTCGACGTCGTGCCGCCGGATTGCGCGCGGGCGCTGACCGAGGCTGCGAACTGTGCGCTGCAGACGGGGAGGCCGCATCTTGCCGCGGCGCATTGCGTACGCGACGGCCTCGTGCAGACCTATGACATTCTTGCTCTGCCGACGGCATCGCGCTGGGGCGTCAAGCTGGTAGGCGCCGACATCAATGAGCAGGGACCGCGCTACAATCTGGTGGATGCGATTTTTTCGTCCACCGATGAGGGCATCGTGTCGCTCGCCGCGATCCGCGACGCGGCAAACCGCGCTTTCGATTTCCAGATCGTGCATCACAATCAGGGGGCAGCCCGTCTCCTGAAGGTCGCCGTGCCTGATCTGCAGTGGCGACGTCTCAGTGAAGGCGGCCACGCGCTGTGTTTACCGGATGTGACGCGTTGGCTGCTGTCGATGATCGACGACAAAGCGAAAGGCTCCGCAGCCAGCGGCCGGCTGGAAATCGACAGCGACGACCGCAATCTGCGTCTCACAGCAACGGCCTTCGGCGATCTGGTCTCGCTGACCGTGTCCGACGTCACCGAGATCAAGCGGCGCGATGCCTCGTTCCGCCTGCTCTTCGACGGCAATCCCATGCCGATGTGGGTGTTCGAGGCAGAGACGATGCGCTTCCTCAGCGTCAATGACGCGGCAGTCGCGCATTACGGCTATCAGCGCGAGGCCTTTGAGCGCATGGAGTTGCGGGATATCTGGCCGCGCGACGAGTGGGAAGCGCATACGCGTGCGCTGACCCAGCTTGGCGACAGCTATCAGTCCGACCGCAACTGGCGCCACATCAAAGCCGATGGCGCCGAGATCCAGGTGTTGACCTACGGCCGCCGCGTGGCCTTCGATGGCTGCGATGGTTTCCTCGTTGCCATTGTCGATATCACGGAGCGTCGCAAGGCGGAGGCGCGGGTCGCCCATATGGCGCATCATGATGCGCTCACCGATTTGCCGAACCGCGTCTTCTATCAGGAGCGCCTCGCCCAGGCGCTGGCGCATAACGACCCCGAACGTCACGTCGCGGTGCTTTGTATCGATCTCGACCTGTTCAAGAACGTCAATGACAGCTTCGGCCACCCCACGGGCGATCGTCTGCTGAAGCAGGTGGCTGAGCGTATGCGCGGCGAAGTCCGCGGCAACAATCTCGTTGCCCGTCTCGGCGGTGACGAATTCGCCATCGTGCTGACGTCTGACGTGACCCTCAACGACGTCAATGAATTTGCCGCGCGTCTGATCCAGATCGTCAGTGCTCCCTATGACATGGGCGATGAACTCGAAGTGGTCATCGGCGCCAGCGTCGGCATTGCGCTGTCGCCGGGCGACGGCGCCACCAGCGAAGAGCTGATGCGGAATGCCGACATGGCGCTGTATCGTGCCAAGGCAGAAGGCGGTGGCGTGCATCATTTCTTCGAGCGCGAGATGGATCGCCAGGCGCAGAAGCGCCGCGACATGGAGCTCGATCTGCGCAGCGCCTATACTGACGGTGAATTCGAACTGCATTATCAGCCGCTGGTCGACATCGCGGCCGATCGCATCGTCGGCTTCGAAGCGCTGCTACGCTGGAAGCATCCCGACAAGGGCATGATTTCGCCGGCGGACTTCATCCCGGTCGCCGAGGATATCGGCCTCATCGTGGCGTTGGGCGAATGGGTGTTGCGCAGTGCCTGCGCAGAAGCCGCGAAATGGCCGGATGATGTGAAGGTTGCGGTCAACCTCTCGCCGGTGCAATTCCGCAGCCGCAATCTCGTGCAGGTCGTCGTGGCCGCGCTGGCCTATTCGGGCCTGTCGCCGCATCGACTGGAATTGGAGATTACGGAGTCCGTGTTCCTGGCGGAGACCGAAGCAAATATCGCGACGTTGCATCAGCTTCGCGCGCTCGGCGTGCGCATCTCAATGGATGATTTCGGCACCGGTTATTCGTCGCTGAGCTACTTGCGCAGCTTCCCGTTCGACAAGATCAAGATCGACCGCTCTTTCGTAAAGGACCTGGTCGAGCGCCCGGACTGCATGGCGATCGTACGGGCCATCTCCGGCCTCGGCCGCAGCCTGAACATCACCACCACGGCCGAAGGCGTCGAAACGATGGAGCAACTCGAACGATTGCGCGCCGAGGGCTGCAACGAAGTGCAGGGCTATCTGTTCAGCGCGGCAAAGCCGGTGGGCGACCTCGACGCGCTGCTGGAGAAGTTTGGCTGCTGCGCGACGCAGGCGGCGTGAAACTCTGATGTAGGGTGGGCAAAGCGAAGCGTGCCCACCTTCAAGTGCTCGGCTGGTAAGGTGGGCACGCTGCGCTTTGCCCACCCTACATGAAGCAATCTCAGAACCGCGTCACCAGCTCCTTCAGTTCCGGCCGCGGCCGGTCCTCGATGACACGGTCCGGCTTGCCGCCGATATGGATGAAGCCGGCAAGCTTCTCTTCGGCCATCAATCCAAGCCCCGTCAGCACATCGCGATCGAAGGCGTACCAACCCGTGAGCCAGTTGGCGCCATAACCGAGCGCCGTCGTGGCTGCAACGATATTCATGCAGCTCGCGCCTGCCGACAATTCCTGCTCCCAGGCTGGCACCTTCGGATGCTGCTTGAGCGAGGACACCACTGCGATCACCAGCGGGGCTTCGGTAAGACGCTGCTTCTCAGCCTCGACGGTCTCGTGCGGCGCATCGGGGTTTTTGCGGGCGAACACGGTGGCGATCACGGTGCCGGCGCGCTTGCGGGCGTCACCCTCGAACACGATGAAACGCCACGGCGCCAGCTTGCCATGATCAGGCACCCGCGCGCCGATGGTCAAAATGGTGTCAAGTTCGGCGGAAGAGGGACCCTTGCCCTGCATCTCGCGCGGTTTGACGGAGCGGCGGGTCTTCAGGAATTCGATGGTATCGGTCACGGCTTGATCTCGCATGAAGCTACGGCCGCCTGCTTAACACGGGGACGCCAGCATCACGAGGCAAGGGGCTGGCCTTTAGACCGATTGTGAGCGCGCAATCCCGTGATCCCGCACTTCGTCAGGTCCGATCGTGTCGACTTAGCCGTTCTTGGGCTCCGGCAACTTCGTTGCGCGTTCAAGAAGGTCGCGCCCGAGGTCTTCGAGCACCGCGCGCGAGGCGAGATAGAGACTATGCCCCCGTGCCGTCTCGAACGCGATCGCGACCAGGTGCGGCTGGTTCGGATCCGAGATCAGCTGATAGGCGCGGATCGGATAGGCCTCGATCTGCTCTTCGCAGTCGTCGCTCATGGGGTATCGTCCATCATTGGAAAGTTATCCGCCGTTTAGCATCTCATTGGCGGCGAGAGCTATGGCAAACAAGACGGGGTCCGTTCTTCCAAATGGCGTACTGCACAGATTGACAACCTAAAGTGATGATGCAATCCTCGGTTGATGGTTTGGTTTTTCCAACGTCGCGGCTTTGCGGATGCGCGATTGGCTGTGGAGCTTGGATTTCTATCGGTGCGCAACGACTAACGAGCGTTCGCGATATTCCGTCGTTTCTCAATCCACGCAATAGACCGGCATCACGGCACGACAACGCACGACGAAGCAGACACGCATCGCAGAGCATATTCGTCTCGGTACGATTTCATATTGTGCAGGAGCGCGCATGGCTGAAATTGGACGGTCGACCGATCCATCGACGGTGACCCGCGTCGTTACGGTCGCAGGCAGTGAGCCCGCATCGCTGCGCTATTGCAATCCGGGCGCTCAGTATCCGAGCGCGCGTGCGGCGCTGTTCGGCCAGCTCGGTTATGGGATCATTGGCGGTGGACACAAGATCGCGACATTCCCGACGCTGATCAATGGCGCCGCCGCCAATTTCGACCTGTTGAACCGCAAATATGTCGGCATGACCATGGGGGCCGCCGGCAAGCAGTGGACCGGATCATATGGCTTCGGGATTCCCGGCTATTCCGACGAGATGGTCCTGACCCGCGAGATGCTCGACGACGACAAGTTGGCCATCGCCATCATGAAAGCGATTGCCGGGCGGGAGTCTGGACGCAAAAACAATCTCAACGACGACGAGTGGCAGCAGGCCCATGCGATGTTCAAGGCAGGCAGCGCCGATGCATATCTCGACCAGCAGCAAGGCGGCGGAGTCGTGACTGCGAAGCCTGGTCCTGCTGGGCCGTCCGGTGTTGGTCTGGTACGGCGCGCTCAGGTCCACATCGGCGAGGAATATCGCAACGTTTTGGTGCCGAAGGACGATCCCAACTGGAAAGGCCCGTGGGACTGTGCCGAATTCATGTCCTGGCTGGTCTACCAGGAAGCCGGCAAGCTTTATGGCTGCGTTGATAACAATGGCAAACCCGCGCAGGTGGAAGCCTATACGGGCGCCTGGCGGGACGATGTCGAGCGGCTCGGCATCCGCGTGTCAGTCGACAAGGCGGCCGCCACCGTCGGCGGAATCCTGTTGCGATATCCGCCTTCGCCAGGTGCGATGGGGCACATAGCACTTTGCGACGGGAATGGCGGTACGATCGAGGCCAAAGGCAAGCAGTTTGGTGTTGTCGCCGATAGCGTGCATGGCCGTCGCTGGGACACGGGGGTGCTCATTCCTGGCATTAGCTATGACGACGATGACGATATCGCGGTCCGAGAACCGGCGCTGATCTATCGGCGCAATGCGCCCAACATGGATCCCGCTGTTATCGCTGCCATCCAGCGCGCGCTGGCGGATCGAGGCTTCTTCGCCGGAACGGCCGATGGCAGGTTCGAGACGGAAACAGAAGCAGGGGTTATCGCCTTTCAGCGGCGCGAGGGACTGGTGGTCGATGGCGAGGTCGGCCCGAATACCGCGGCCGCGCTCGGCACATCGCTAGTGTCCGCGAGTGGGGGCGCTACGGCCGAGGCAGGGGCGCAACCGGTTGTGGGTGGCGCTGGCGGTGTCGGTACGCTGTTCGATCCCTTGAAGGCGGGCGATCTTTTCAAATCCTTCGATCCGAAATTCTTTGCTTCTCTTGGTCTAGGAGTTGCGTCCATGAATCCGTTCGTGATGCTCGCCGCGCAAGTGTTGCCTGGTATCATCCAGGCGGTGGTCGGCGACAAGGCAGGAACGGTGGCCGAGACCGTCGCCAGGACCGTCAAGGACATCACGCAGACCGAGACGCCGGATGCCGCGGCGGACAAGCTGAAGGCGACACCCGCCGCCGTTGTGGCATTGCAGATCGAGCTCGCCAAGATCGCAGCGGCGCAGGAGGACGCGCGGCAGAAGGCGCAGTTCGCAGTGCTGCAGGCCCAGCTTGCAGCCGATGCAGACCGGCGCAAGGCGGAGATTGCGGCCATGCAGATAGATCAAGCCAATACCAGCGATGCGCGTGCTGCGTTGCGGGCGATGGCAGGCCAAGACCGGCGGATCGCATGGACGGCGCCTGCTCTGTCCGGTTTTGTTACGATCGGTTTCTTCATCGTGCTGGTTACTTTGCTTTCCGGCGCGAAGGTCGCGGACGATAGCACGCTGCAGGTCGTCAATATCGTCATCGGGGCGCTGACGGCTGCCTTTGCCACCGTCATCAATTTTTGGCTCGGCTCGTCTCAGGGCTCGCGTCTCAAAGACGTCGCCGCGATCACGCGCGAGGAAACGCAGGCAGCTCGTGTTGATCAGGCGGTTCGCGCCGAGCACTTGCCGACGACCGCCACGCCGAAGTCTGTTACCAGGCCGAAGCCGAAAGATCAGCTCAGTCGCTGCCTCGATATCGTGCTGTCGAAAGAGAGCGCGGCCGATCAGGGGGCGCAGACGCGATACGGGCTCACCCGCGACGAAGTCGCCGATACCCTGCGGAAGAAGGATCTCACGGCGGACGATTTCCAGAAGCTCAGCCGCGACCAGGGCTGCGAGATTTATCGGGTACGCTACTGGAATGTGCTCAGATGCGACGAATTGCCGGTCGGCGTCGATCTCGTCGTGTTCGACACGGCAGCCGAGATCGATGTGATCGAGGCCGCCAAGATGCTGCAAAAGGTTCTCGGCGTGAGCGACGACGGCGCGGTCGGACCCGTGACGCTTGGTGCCGTCGGACTGATGACACCGCGTGCCATCGTCACACGATTGTCGGACCTGCGTCGCGAACGGCTGCGCCTGACCAAGGCTGGGGTTGCGGCGGACAGCAATCGGATCGAGGACATCGACCGGTTTGCCCGCGAAATGATCGATCAAGCTGCCGACGGTTGAAACCCGGAAACACGAACACCCGGCCTCGCGGCCGGGCGTTCATCAGTCAGGAGCATGGCGCCAAGGGGCCGGGCGATCGATTACCTTGCGCGCTTGACGTCCGGCGGGGTCGCTTCGTCCACAAGCGCAGCAATGGCTTCCTCGGTGGACATCACTTTCTGGCCTTCGCTGCCGAGACGGCGAACCGAAACCGAATGGCTTTCGGCTTCCTTCTTGCCGACGACCAGAAGAGCAGGGATCTTGGCCAGCGAGTGCTCGCGGACCTTGTAGTTGATCTTCTCGTTGCGCAGGTCGATCTCGACGCGGAGGCCGGCCTTGCGCGCAGCCGCAGCGACCACCTTGGCATATTCGTCGCCTTCCGAGGTGATGGTGGTCACCACCACCTGCACCGGCGACAGCCAAAGCGGGAAGCTGCCGGCATAGTGCTCGATCAAAATGCCGATGAAGCGCTCCATCGAGCCGCAGATCGCGCGATGGACCATCACCGGCGCCTTCTTCGATCCGTCGGCATCGATGTAGAACGCGCCGAAGCGTTCCGGCAGGTTGAAGTCTACCTGCGTGGTGCCGCACTGCCAGTCACGGCCGATGGCGTCGCGCAGCACATATTCGAACTTCGGCCCATAGAACGCGCCTTCGCCCGGCGAGATCTCGGTCTTGATGCGACCGCCCGACTGAGCCTCGATAGCCGACAGTACAGTGGCCATTACGCGTTCGGCGTGATCCCACATCTCGTCGGTGCCGACGCGCTTCTCCGGACGCGTGGAGAGCTTCACCACGATGTCGCCGAAGTCGAAGTCGGTATAGGTCGACAGGATCAGGTCGTTGATCTTGAGGCATTCATCCGCGAGCTGGTCTTCGGTGCAGAAGACATGCGCGTCATCCTGGGTGAAGCCGCGCACGCGCATCAGGCCATGCATGGCGCCTGAGGCCTCGTAGCGATGCACCACGCCGAATTCGGCAAGACGCAGCGGCAGGTCGCGATAGCTCTTCAGCCCGTGTTTGAAGATTTGCACGTGACCGGGGCAATTCATCGGCTTCAGCGCGAACCAGCGCTTGTCTTCGGCTTCCTCGCCGGCCGACTGCGCCGCGAACATGTTTTCGCGATACCAGCCCCAGTGACCCGAGGTCTCCCACAGGCCCTTGTCGAGAATTTGCGGCGCGTTGACCTCCTGGTAGTCGCCGGCGAGACGGCGGCGCATATAGGCGATCAGGGCCTGGAAGATGGTCCAGCCCTTTGGATGCCAGAAGACGACGCCCGGGCCTTCTTCCTGGAAGTGGAACAGGTCGAGCTCGCGACCGAGCTTGCGATGGTCGCGCTTCTCGGCTTCCTCGATCTGCTTGAGATAGGCGTCGAGGTCTTCCTGCTTGGCGAAGGCGGTGCCGTAGATGCGCGTCAGCATCGGATTGTTGCTGTCGCCGCGCCAATAGGCGCCGGCCACCTTCATCAGTTTGAAGGCGTTGCCGATCTTGCCCGTCGAGGTCATATGCGGGCCGCGGCAGAGATCGAACCAGTCGCCCTGGTAATAGATCTTGATCGGCTCGTTGCCGGGAATGGCATCGACCAGCTCGACCTTGAAGGCCTCACCCTTGTCGCGGAATACCTGTTTTGTTTTCTCGCGATCCCACACCTGCTTGGTGAAGGGCGTGTCGCGCTGGATCAGTTCGCGCATCTTCTTCTCGATGGCGGCAAAATCCTCCGGCGTGAACGGCTCTTCGCGATAGAAGTCGTAGTAGAAGCCGTTCTCGATCACGGGGCCGATGGTGACCTGGGTCTGCGGCCACAGCGTCTGCACGGCTTCGGCGAGCACATGCGCCGCGTCGTGCCGGATCAGCTCCAGTGCGCGCGGATCGTCGCGATTGATCAGTTCGAGCTTGGCATCCTGCTCGATCGGGTCGTTGAGATCGGTGACCACGCCATCCAGCGCCATCGCGACGGTGCGCTTGGCAAGGGAGGGCGAGATGCCCTTGGCAATGTCGAAACCGGTCGTCCCGTTCGGATACTGGCGCACGGCGCCGTCCGGAAAGGTCAGGTTCACATTGGCGTTGTTCTGGTCGGCGGGGGTGAGGTTGGCGAGGCCGAACTTGAATCCGGAGCCTTCATTCTCAGTCATGTCTTTTCTCCTGTGGCTCACTCCTGCACACGGGCGCAGGTAAGCGGGAACAGCGGTATAGCAGCCGATTCGGACGATGCAACAGCAGTCCGGCAAGGTTTTGACGCCGCTGGAGCGGCATTCTTACAATACGGTATCTTGCCCGGGGCTCGCCGCGCCCTATACGGGGCGCGAGCGCTCCAATTGGGTCAGGACGTCGCCTGCGATCTGCTGTTCGGAGAACCCCGTCAAATCGCGATGACGGGTTTCGCTATTGGTGCGGGCGGCCAGCATCCAGGTCCGGCTGCGATGGGCGGTCGGCGTTTCCCACGCGGTATAGGCCGCCAGGGGACGCGAGCGCGGCAGCAGGCGATAGACGAACACCCGGTCGATGCCGAAATTGACCGACAGCGATGCGCCTTCGCTCTCGATCTTCACCGCACTGTCCGCCCAGCCTTCGTCGAGCATGGTCTGGCAGACCGATTGCAACGCCGGCACGCCATAGGTCGTGATCTGGCGCTCGATTTCGGCGCGGCTCGCCGGCACGAACAGCCGCTTGAGGCGTTCGCTGATCGCCGGGCCTTCCGAGGCAATGGTCTCGCCATCGAGATCGGCATTGGTCTGCCGCACCAATCCGTAAGCCAGCATCAGCATGATGAAGCAGAACGGCAAGGCGGCGAGCAATGTCGCGGCCTGCAGCGCGCCGAGGCCTCCGGCAAGCAGCAGCAGCGTAGCGGTGATGGCAAGGACGATGCACCAATAGATGCGCTGCCAGCGTGGCGTATCTTCCTCACCGCCTGACGCGAGCGTGTCGATCACCAGCGCGCCGGAATCGGCCGAAGTCACGAAGAACACGCCCACCAGCAGGATCGACAGGCCGGATGTGAAGCTCGCGGCGGGCAGATATTCGAGAAACTTGAACAGCGCCGTCGACAGATCGGCCTGCACGGCGGCAGCGATGGCGCCATGGGCGGTGCCGAGATCGAGCGAGATCGCCGTGTTGCCGAACACCGTCATCCAGATGAAGGTGAAGGCGGTCGGCACGAACAAGACGCCGACCACGAATTCGCGAATGGTGCGTCCGCGCGAGATGCGCGCGATGAACATGCCGACAAATGGCGACCATGCGATCCACCACGCCCAGTAAAACAGCGTCCAGTCCGCCATCCAGGCACGAGGCTCATAGGCATAGAGTTTGAACGTGCGCTCGACGAAATGATCGAGATAGAGGCCGAAATTCTGCACCAGCGCGCGCAACAGGAAAAGCGTCGGTCCACTGCACAGCACGAACACCATCAGCAGGACGGCCAGCAAGAGGTTGAGTTCCGACAGGCGTCGAATGCCGCGATCGGCGCCGCTGAGCACGGACAATGTGGCGGCGCCCATCACCAGGACGATCACGGTCACCTTGGTCAACGCGCCATCGGCGATGCCGTAATTGTAGGACAGGCCCGCCGTCATCTGCGAGACGCCGAAGCCGAGCGAGGTGGCGACGCCGAACACCGTGCCGCAGACGGCGAAGACGTCGATGGCGTCGCCCAGCGGGCCATTGATACGTTTGCCGAGAATGGGGGAAAGGCCCGAGCGCAGCGTCAGCGGCAGGCCTTTGCGATAGGTGAAATAGCCGAGGCTGAGGCCGACCACGGCATAGATCGCCCAGCCATGCACGCCGTAGTGGTGAAAGGTAATCGCCATCGCCTCGCGCGCGGCGCGGATGGTGCCGCTCTGGGCTTCCGGCGGCGCGATGTAATGCTGCACTGGCTCCGCGACAGCGAAATACATCAGGCCGATCCCCATGCCGGCGGCGAACAGCATCGCGAGCCAGGAGACATATGGAAATTCCGGCTCGGCATCGTCCGGCCCGAGACGCAGTTTTCCTGTCGGGCCAAAGCCCAGCACCAGCACCACAACGAGAAAGATTGCGACCGACGCCACGTAGAACCAGCCGAAGGTGTCGATCACCCAGCTCTGCGCGAGTTTGAAAATGCTATCAGCAGTGCCGGGCATGAGAATCGTGATCGCGAGCAAAGTGGCGATCACGGCGGACGCGCCGAAAAAGACGCGTGGCTTGATTTGACCTTGAATCATCGGGCCGCCTTAGCCGCCGCGTGATCGAGAGTCCAACCGATCACGCCGAGATTCAGGCTCAAGTTGCAGACGATCAAGACTTCATGTGCGATAGCGGCAGGATCGTACCGAACGCTGCGCGCGTTGCGAACATGCCTCTGCTCCGCAGCGATACCGTCTATGAAAGCGGAACCTGTTCAAGCCGCCGCCATCTCTGTCAACACACCGCTCACATGGGCCGGCGACATGCCGAGATGTTTGCCGATATCGGATGCGAGCATCCATTCCCGTTCGCCGAGGGGACGGCCGGGAGCCACTTCAACCACCGCCCGCAGTGTCGCTTCTTTGCCGCGATCGTTGAGGCTGTCGGCTTGCTTTGCCGTATTGGAGAGCACGGTGGTGCGATCGGAGCCAGACATGACAGCTGCAGCAATCGACTCCGGTATCGTGTCTACGCCGAGTAATTTGTCCGTCGCTGCGATGATCTTGTCGGTCAGCGCCGGCGTCAATCCACCTTCGCCAGACATCAGCAGCATCAATTGCGCAAGCATGGTCGCGAGGTTCTCGTCGCGCTGATGCTGCTCGCGGATGGGATCGTGCTGCAGCACAGCTTCGTTCCAGGCCTTGTCGCAAGCGGTGCATTCCACATAGCGATCGAGCTCCTGCATCGGGATCAGCGGAATCCAGTAGAGGTGTCCCCATTTCTTCGGGCGACGCAGGTTGTAACCGCGATGCTCCGCGCAACCGGGGCAGAAGAACTCGCCCTTTTGAATGATTTTTTTGGTGACGTAGGTGCCCCAGATGATCATGTGATCCTCGCTTCAGCTGTCGCTCAGTCCGTGTCACGGGATTCAGTGCGCTCGAACAAACCGGATGAGGCGCAGCCTTGTGCGCGCCTGTCCCTGGTAGTCGCCAAAACTGCGGAATGGGTTTGGACTTCAGGACCCACATTTTTGCATATGGCCAATGTGCTGATGTTTTCACACATTCGTCGTGCCTCGCGCGCGGATGCATGTGATCGCCGCTGTACACGCTTCATACGCGTGCTATCACACAGCGTGTCCCGCCCGTTTGCGCCTACAGCACTCATGATCGGCAATTTCGTCACCGGCGTTGGCCTGCTTGGGCCGACGGCGATGCTGGGCGAATTGTCTGCGGATCTTGGCGTCACCATCCGCGAGGCAGGGTTGCTGATCACGTTCGGCGCGGTGATGCTGTGTATCTGCTCGCCCTTGATGTCGTGGCTGACCAGCCGGATCGAGCGGCGGACTATGTTGATCTCGGTGATCGCGGTTGTGGCCGTCTGCAATCTCGCCTCGGCTTTTGCGCCCAATTATGGTGTGTTGCTCGCGATCCGTCTTGTGATGTGTATCGCTGCGGCGCCCTATACGCCGCAGGCCGCCGGTGTCGTCGGCATGCTGGTGCCGCCGGAGAAACGCGCGAGCAATGTGGCCTATGTGTTTCTCGGCTGGACGCTGGCGGCCGCCGTCGGACTGCCGATGGTGACCTTCATTGCCAGTCACTTCGGCTGGCGCGAGGTCTATGGCGTCGTCGGCGTGATGAACTGCATCAGTCTCGTGCTGCTCGTTTGGCGAATTCCGCGTGGCCTGTTCGGCGCGCCGGTGGATCTCAGCACGTGGTCGTCGCTCGGGCGTAACCGGCTCGTGCTGCTTTTGCTATCGATCACCACGCTGCAGATCGCAGGACAGTTCTCCATCTTCACCTTCATCGTGCCGCTGCTCGAGCGTCTCGCAGGCGCAGGGCATAACGCAGCTGCCATTGTTTTCGCGATCTATGGCGTCTGCGGTTTCCTCGGCATCATGACGGCCACGCGCATCGTCGATCATTGGGGAGCGTTCAGAACGTCCATCCTCTCCACATCGCTTGTGCTGGCGGGCATGACCGTCTGGACCATCGGCGCAGGCCATCTGGTCGCGATGGCCTGCGGTGTTGCCATCTGGGGCCTGGGCTTCGGCGCCATCACGTCGATGCAGCAGGTCCGCCTGATCATGGCCGCGCCTGCCGCGGGCGCTGCAGCCGTCTCGCTCAACACGTCGATGCTCTATGTGGGGCAGGCGATCGGATCCGGCATCGGCGGCGTGCTCTTCGCCAGCGGGCATTTCCATGCGTCAGGTTATGTTGCGATGGTGTTTCTCGCGACGGCGCTGTCAGCGATTGTCTGGAGCCGCAGGATCGGACGCGCGGCGATATAGGGTGGGCACGCTCCGCTTTTGCCCACCTAGATGTCTCGATCATTCACCCCACGCCAGCGCGCGTAACGCCAGGGCAGATACCAGCGTGCGCGGGGAGGGCGTGTGGCAGGCACGTTGTCGATGCCGGATGTTCCCCACGGCTGGCAGCGCAGCAGCCGCGCCAGCGTCATCCAGCCGCCTGCCCAAAGACCGTAGCGTTCGATGGCCTCGTCGCCATAAATCGAACATGACGGGATGTGACGGCAATTGAAGCCGACCAGCGGCGAGAAGCTGTGGCGATAGAGCCAGATCGCACCGCGGCCAAGGTTCCGTGGGGTGCGTCGGATAATACCGACGCAGTGCGGGCATGCTGAGTGGTTCATGGTCGGCTTGCTATTGGATTTATCAGAATTTGCCGGGTTTCATGGCAGGGAACCGCGGAGCTTATGCAGTGCGGTCACACCTGCCAATTATCACATGCAGCGCAGCAAAAGTAACTGGACGCTGGGCTGCTGCACGCTAGGTTTTGACAACGCCCGTGTGACAGAATCATGAGCGTTCGATGGGACAACTACTCTGTTGCCTGCTCATGATGAGCGGAAAGGAACCGGGTTGAGCTTGATGCGGTCGTTTCGTTCGAGTGGGTCGGCGCTGTTGCGCGCAATTGCCGTTTGCATCGCACTGCCGGGCCTCGTAGCCTCGTTTGCCGCGTCCAGCGCCTCTGCCGCCGTGCTTGAGGAGCGCAAACTGCCGATGCGCTTCACCTGGATCGCGTGCGAACCCAATTGCCGGGGGTGGTTCAGTGCCGTCGGAATCGTCACCGGCGATACGCCGCGGGATTTCGAGGATTTCGCCAAAACCCATGACCTGACCGGCGCCACCGTCGTGCTGGATTCATCGGGTGGCTCGGTGAACGATGCCATCACCCTCGGTCGCCGCTGGCGCAATCTCGGCCTGCGCACCACGGTCGGTTCCACCATCGAATTGCAGACATCCTCCGGCGTGATGAAGCCTGCGGTGCTCCCGCAGGCCTATTGCGAATCCATGTGCGTGTTCCTGTTGCTGGGCGGCAAGACGCGTTATGTGCCTGACGAGGCGCATGTCCGCGTGCACCAGATCTGGATGGGCGATCGTGCCGACGATCCGAAGGCAGCGAGTTACAGTGCGCAGGATCTCATGATCGTGCAGCGCGATGTCGGTCGCCTCGCGAAATACACGGTAGAGATGGGCGGCTCCGGCGATCTGTTGTCGCTATCGCTCAGCGTGCCTCCCTGGGAAGACCTGCATCGCCTCACCGCGGACGAACTGAAACTGTCCAATTTGGTGACGACCTATCACGTCGCTGACGTACTGCCACAGGAGCAAGCGCCGGAGGCGGCGCCGGTGGCATCATTGGTGCCGAAAACGATCCTGGATCGCTTCGTCAGCGGTGCAGAGCACGAGAAGCCGGTGGCATCCACCGTCTCGACCACCAAGACGGCGGAAGTTCAGGCACCCACGGGCGGCGCAGCGCCTGCCAAGTAACGCGCGGCTGTAGGATGGGTAGAGCGCAGGCGCATAGCGCCGGAGCGAAACCCATCACCGCGCGCTCGGCGCTTGTTGTGGTGGGTTTCGCTTCGCTCTACCCATCCTACGCTTCGGCGCTTTCCGCTTTGCCTGATTTCGCCTCGATCTGCCCGATCGCATCGACGACCGCGTCGAAGGTCAGCAGCGTCGAGGCGTGCCGGGCCTTGTAGTCGCGCACCGGCTCAAGGGCCGCAATATCCGCCCATTTCGCGTCCGACGGCGGGGCACCGTCTTCCTTCAGCATTTTGCGCACGGTTTCACGCAGCGCGCGGAGTTCCTCGGCCGTGGAGCCGACCACATGCGCGGCCATGATGGATGACGAAGCCTGGCCTAGCGCACAGGCCTTCACGTCATGGGCAAAATCAGTGACCACGTCGCCATCCATGGCGAGGTCGATCTTCACCGTGGAGCCGCACAATTTCGAATGCGCGGTCGCGCTGGCATCGGGCGAGGGCAGGCGGCCAAGGCGCGGAATATTACCGGCAAGTTCGATGATGCGCTTGTTATAGATTTCGTTCAGCATCTGATCAGGACCTTAACTCTGCCACCGATTCCAAATTTCCCAGTCGGGCCTTGCCCTTGGCGGGGATGGCGAGGAACCTTATATAGAGATGCGGCCCGGCGAAAGAACGCCTGCCGTTCTCCAGATCGCCGGAATTTGAGAATTCCATTCGGCGCTGGCGATGTTATCCCAATGTATCCCTTTTGGACGGACTCAGGCGTCCGGCGGTTGCTCCGCCCCGTCTGCCCGGTGACACCTCCGGCTTGCATATTGGGCCGGTCGAACGGAGAGAAGATGGACGCGATCATCAAACCTATTCGCAACGCTGCGGACGCCGCCAAGTCAGGTGCAGCGGCCGGCGACGGCAAGAAAGAATTTCGCCCCGCGCAGCTCGATCCCTCGGAGTTTCTGGCTGCTGCGATCGACCCCGAGCAGAACCGCCCCTCGCGCGCCGAAGCCGAGAAGGCGGTCCAGACGCTGCTCTCTTACATCGGCGAGAATCCGGAACGCGAGGGCCTCGTGGATACGCCGCGCCGTGTGGTCGAGGCCTATGACGAGCTGTTCCAGGGCTATCACCAATGCCCCGCCGAGGTGCTGAACAAGACCTTTGGCGAGACCGCCGGCTACGACGATTTCGTGCTGATCCGCGACATGGGCTTTGTCTCCCATTGCGAGCATCACATGATGCCGTTCTACGGCAAGGCCCACATCGCCTATACGCCCGTCGAGCGCGTCGTCGGTCTGTCCAAGCTCGCGCGCTTGGTCGATATCTTCGGCCATCGCCTGCAGACCCAGGAACATCTCACCGCGCAGCTCGCCGCTGCGGTGGACGAGGTGCTGAAGCCACGCGGCGTCGCCGTGATGGTGGAAGCCGAGCACACCTGCATGTCCGCCCGCGGCATCCGCAAGGAAGGCTCGCGCACCTTCACCACGCGCTTCACCGGCAATTTCCGCGACAATCCCGCGGAGCAGGCCCGGTTCATGTCGATGATCCAGGCCTTGTCGCGCTAAGCACGGCCTGTCTTCGATTTGGTGTTAAACTATCGGGCGCATCATGCGCCCGATTTTTATTGAGAGACGACCGTGGCCCACGATCACGCCCTTGAAGAAGACCTCGCGCTGACCCCGAAATTCGATGCCAACGGCCTTGTTACAGCCGTGGTGACCGATGTCGCCAATGGCGACGTGCTGATGGTCGCGCATATGAATGACGAGGCGTTGCGCAAGACCGTCGAGACTGGCGATGCCTGGTATTACAGCCGCTCGCGAAAGGCGCTGTGGCGCAAGGGCGAGAGCTCGGGCAAGACGCAGCGCGTCGCCGAGATGCGCATGGACTGCGACCAGGACGCGATCTGGATCCGCGTCGAACAGATCGGCGGCGCCGCTTGCCACACCGGACGGCGCTCATGCTTCTATCGCGCGATCACCAAGGGTGAGGACGGTGCGGCGAAGGTGTCGTTCGTCGATGCGGAAAAGGTGTTCGATCCAGCCGCGGTTTATAAATAGCGGTCACTCGTAGTCGAAATCATCATCGAGGGGCGGCAGTTGATCCGACTGACGCCCGTGACGGATGGTGGTGATGTCGATCCCATCGCATCCCACTTCGTAGTCGATCACATAGTCACCGACGATGAGCCGTCGGTTGCCCTTGATCGGAGGATGTGGGACGCCGATCTCGGGAAAATTGCCCAATCGCTCTCTTGCGGATTGTATCGCTTTGATGAAGGCACGGCCTGCTGAAGGGCTTCTCTCCGTGAGATACTTGGCTTCGCGCAAAAGATACGCGCGCGCCGCTCCGGACAGCCGGACCCTCATCAGGCGGCCTTCGGGTTCACAATCGCTTCGATTTCCTTGATCACATCGTCCATATCGTGGGCATCGCCTACAGTGATGTCTTCGCGTCCCTTGACGACCGCAAGAATGTCGCTGCCCTCGCTCGCGAGATAGGCCTTCAACGCACGGACGATCACCCAGCTTCGCGTGCGCTCGGATGCGGTTGCGATCGTCTCGACGTCAGCCAGGACATCGGCAGGGAGCCGGAGCGTCAAAGGCGCTGATAGCGGCGGCTTGCTCATAGGCAGTCTCCATTTGTAATACATTGTATTACAAAATCAGCTTCACGCAATGGCCGTCCTCGGTATTTAAGATTCAATTAACCATGACTGCTGCACTGTGTCCGTAGCTTCGGCGTGGCTGACGGCGCCTGGAATCCGGCGCGCCGCGGAAGCGGGGTAGGGTATGGCGGTCGATCTGACCAATCTTTTCGCAGTGAATTCAACGCGCAGCCAGGTGGCCGGCGCGATCAAGAATGCTGCGGGCGTCACCGGGACCAGCTTCGAATACCTGCTCGCGACCGCCAAGATGGAATCGAATTTCGATCCCAAGGCGACCGCATCGACATCCTCGGCCAAGGGACTGTTCCAGTTCATCGAGCAGACCTGGCTCGGCACCGTGAAAGAAGCCGGCGGCCAGCTTGGCTACGGTCAATATGCCGACGCCATCACCAAGTCGCCGTCCGGCTCATATTCGGTCAGCGATCCCGCTGCCAAGGCCGAGATCCTGAAGCTGCGCGACGATCCCGTCGCAAGCTCGGCCATGGCCGGCGTGCTGACGCAGTCCAACAGCTTCAAGCTCACCGGCGAGATCGGTCGTCGTCCCAATGATGCCGAACTCTATATGGCGCATTTCATGGGTGTCGCCGGCGCCTCGAAGCTGATCAACAATGCGGCGCAGAATCCGAACGCGTCTGGCGCCGCACTTTTTCCGAATGCCGCTGCTGCGAACCGCTCGATCTTCTATGATCAAAGCGGCAGCGCGCGCAGCGTCTCGCAGGTCTATGGCGTGCTGTCGTCGCGCTATACGGCTGCCGCCAATTCCAGCGTAACGGCGAGCGCCATGGCTGCTGCTGGCGGTGCGCTGGCGGTGTCCGGGGTCACCACGGCGCAGGCGGTCTCGCCGGTCGGAGCGTCGTCATCGTCGAACGCCACCTTCCTGTCGCGCTTCCCCGACCTCAACAATGTGCAGGTGGCGAGCTTCGCCAACGGTACCTCTTCGACGACGCCGGCATCATCGATGCCGGAGCCACCGATGTTCCGCTCGCTCTTCCAGGGCGGCGAGCGCAGCCAGCCGATTTCGCCGGCGGTGCAGGAGCTGTGGGGCAACAGCGCGTCGCTGACGTCGAATGCGTTGTCGAAAGCGCCGGAAGTTGGCACGCCAAAACCGCTCGATCTGTTCAGCGATCGGTTCGGGACGTTTAGTAGTTAGGCGCTGCCCGTAGCCTGGATGGAGCGAAGCGCAATCCGGGATTCGGAGCCTCCGCAATTCGCCGGTCCCCGGATCACGCTGCGCTTCATCCGGGCTACTTGTCGCCCATCCGCGCTCCCTTAACAAAACCTCAACAACACCAGCCAGTTATGGTGAACCCTTTGTTAAGTGCCATGGTTTATTTTCCCTGACTGTGGCATCGCGTTCCGGTGTCGTGTTGCGTAGGCCGGCAGAACATGATCGTTCGGCAGTTTATTAGTTGGGTTCGTACCGCTCCTCCGAGCGAACGTGCAGAAGCGACGCGCTCTCTCGCGCGGGCCTTCATTTTTTCCGATTTGTCCGAGGACGATCGCGCCGCCGCCGAAGGCGCGCTGCTGATGTTGCTCGATGACGCGTCGCCGCTGGTGCGGCAGGCCATGGCGCAGGTGTTCGCCCGCGCGCCATCGGCGCCACCGGCGATCGTCCAGGCGCTCGCAGTCGATCAGGCCAGCGTCGCATTGCCGGTGCTTGAACATTCGCCGCTGCTGGTCGATGCCGATCTCGTCGATATCGTCGCCACCGGCGACAGCGAGTTACAATGCGCGGTCGCCCGCCGCATCACTCTGCCATCCTCGGTCTGCGCCGCCATCGCCGAAGTCGGCTCCGCTGCCGCTGCGCTCGAGCTGATCGAAAATCCTTACGCCGAGCTTGCGCCATTCTCATGGGATCGCATCGTCGAGCGTCACGGCCATCTCGCCGCGATCCGCGAAGCGATGTTTGCGCTTGATGGCCTGCCGGCCAAGACGCGGCATGCGCTCGTCGCAAAACTGTCGGACACGCTGACGCGCTTCGTCGTCGCCCGTAACTGGCTGTCGCCGGATCGCGCCGAGCGCGTGGCCGATGAAGCGATGGCGCGCTCCACGGTGAATATCGCCTCGCGCTCGCGCGGCGAGGAAATGCGCGATCTCGTCCATCATTTGCGCGAAGCCGGAGAACTCACCGCCGGCCTGATCCTACGCGCGCTGCTGTCAGGTAATCATGATCTGTTCGATCAGTCGCTGGTGGTGCTGTCCGGCCTGCCGGAAAGCCGCGTGGCGGCGCTGGTCGAGGACGGCGCGGATCACAGCGTCAACGCGTTGCTGACGCGTGCGGGGTTGCCCAGCTCCACATTCCCGGCTTTCCGCGCCGCGCTTGCTGCACGGGGCGAGATCGGTTTTGTCGGCTCGGTCGGCGGTGCGGTGCGTCTGCGTCGCCGCATGGTCGAGCGCGTGCTCACCACCTGCGAGACCGACGAGGCGGCCTCGGAGCCATTGCTGATCCTGCTGCGCCGTTTCGCGACGGAATCCGCCCGCGAGGAAGCGCGCCTGTTCTGCGACGAACTGGCGGAGCGGGGGCTGTATGCGGATGAGGACGCGTACGAGGCGATCGCGGCTTAGCGCGATCGTTGTCTGTAGGGTGGGCAAAGCGCAGCGTGCCCACCTTCAAGTGTGCGGCTGATCAAGGTGGGCACGCTACGCT
>JAEXYA010000045.1 GCA_023451825.1 Pseudomonadota bacterium | reverse complement strand
ATTTGAAGGTGGGCACGCTTCGCTTTGCCCACCCTACAGATTAATCCCGCGCAATAATCTCGCGCTCGCCTTTGTAGTTCCCCGCTTCGTTCAGCAGCGCGCCCACACGGCGACGCATCAAGAATCGCGGGCGACGTTCGCGAATGGCGTTGCGACGACGGCGGCGCTGTGCCGGCTCGATCGCCTTCTCTTCTGGCAATTGCGGAAGGGCGAAGATCTCGCTCCACATCGGCCAGGCCATCTCGATCTCCTCGACATCCGAGCTCACCAGCAGCGGGATCGACAGCGACGGATCGCGATGCTTCAGAACGAGCATCTTGCCGTCATCGAGCCCGCGAAGTGCTACGCCCATGAAATCGCTGACGCGGACATTGATCGCCATGCGCATGCCACGGATGGCACGATGCAGGACGACACGCTCGCGATGCAGTTCGACACGCCGGACGCTGCCGTCGGCGCGGTTGTCATGTGCTTCGAAACGAAGCGGTAGTGAATTGGGATCGAGGCGCACTGCGCTGCTCGATCCCATTTGTGAGGCGCGTGCCCCAAGTTCTGTTTGATGCCCCACGGCTTTTTATCTCCCCGCCGGACTTATGCGTCCGGTCGATGGGAGGACCTTGCCAGAGCGGGGGCGGAATTCGCTTAAAAAGGCTGGTTAAGAGAATCCGACCTGAATCGCATGCTTGATGAAAGCCAAACCGGCATGCTTGACGAGTTCTTGCCGCGAGGCCGAGAATCTTACCCATCCGGTGCGGCAAATGCTTGAAATCCCTGCAAAACGGGCACATCTGTAGAGCTTCGCCCCAGCCGCCCCGACCGCTCCAAATTCAGGGATTTTGTTTGTGATCTCTTCACCAAACGCGACGTCCGCACGATCCGACAATTCCGACCTGCTCGACCAATCCGCATTGTCCAATCTGGCGCAGCGTCTCGTCGAGGCCGCCAAACGCGCGGGCGCCGATGCCGCCGATGCGGTGGCGGTGCGCGGCGTCTCCCATGGCGTCGAGGTGCGTGACGGCAAGGTGGAAGCCTCCGAACGCTCTGAAGGTGACGATGTCGGCCTCCGCGTGTTCGTGGGGCGGCGTCAGGCGGTGATCTCCACCAATGACATGTCGGGCGACAATGCCGCGCAGCTTGCCGAGCGCGCCGTGGCGATGGCGCGCGTGGCGCCGGACGATAAATATGTCGGCCTAGCCGATCCCGAATTGTTGGCGAAGACCTTCCCCGATCTCGATGTGCTCGATCCCGTCGTGCCGGAGGTCGGCGAACTCGAACGTCGTGCGATCGAAGCGGAAGCAGCGGCGCTTGCGGTGGCGGGCGTCACCAAGTCCGGCGGTGCATCGGCCTCGACCGGCATCGGCGGCATGGTGCTGGTGACGTCCACCGGCTTTCACGGCTCCTATCTGCGTTCCAGCCACGGCGTGTCGATGACGGCGATCGTCGGCGACGGCACCAAGATGGAGCGCGACTACGCATTCACATCCGCGCTGCATGCGTCCGATCTGGAGGCGCCCGCGGCGATCGGCAAGCTCGCCGGTGAACGCACCGTCGCGCGCGCCAATCCGCGCAAGGTGGCGACCTGCAAGGTGCCGGTGGTTTATGATCCCCGCGTGTCGAACTCGCTGGTCGGCCATGTGATCGGTGCGGCGAACGGCGCGTCGGTCGCGCGCAAGACCACCTTCCTGAAAGACAGTCTCGGCAAGCAGCTGTTCAACAGCAATATCCGCATCATCGACGATCCCCTGCGCGTGCGTGGCCTGCGCTCGCAGAGCTTTGACGCAGAAGGTGTCGCGACGGTGAAGCGTGCGCTGATCGACGAGGGCGTGCTGACCACATGGCTGCTGGATTGCGCAACGGCGCGCGAGCTTGGCCTGCAGACGACCGGCCACGCGCATCGCGGCGTGTCGTCTTCGCCATCGCCGGGCGCCTATAATCTCCACATGGAAGCCGGCGATGTTTCGCCGGAAGATCTGATCGCCGACATCAAGGAAGGCTTCTACGTCACCGATCTGATCGGTTCCGGCGTCAATGGCGTTACCGGCGACTACAGCCGCGGCGCCGGCGGGTTCTGGATCGAGAACGGCAAGCTTACTTATGCAGTGAGCGAGATCACCATCGCCGGCCATTTGTTCGAGATGTTCAAGTCGCTGGTGCCCGCCAATGACCTCACCTTCAAATACGGCGTCAACGCACCGACTGTGCGCGTCGAGGGGCTGACGATTGCCGGACGCTGACAAATCCCGAACGCTGGCGCGCGATTTCGCGCTGATGGAGCAGACCGTGCGCGAGGCCGGCGCGCTCGGTCTGTCGATGTTCCGCACCGAACTGCGCAAATGGATCAAGGGCGAATCATCGCCGGTCTCGGAGGCCGACATCGCGGTCAACGACTTGATCGAAAAGCGCCTGCGCAGCGCGACGCCCGATTATGGTTGGCTGTCGGAGGAAAGCCTGGATGGTGACGCCCGCCTCGGCAAGCAACTGACCTGGATCATCGATCCGATCGACGGCACCCGCTCCTATCTCGCCGGTCGCGAGGACTGGTGCGTTTGTGTCGCACTGGTCGAAGCGCATCGGCCGATCATGGCGGCGGTCTATGCGCCGTCCACAGATGAATTTTTCCTCGCCATGCTCGGGAAAGGCACCACCTGTAATGGTCGTCCGGTGCGGGCGACGGCCGGCACCGATCTCGATTTCACGCGGATTGCCGGCCCCAAGCCGCTGGTGGAGCGCTTGCCGCATCCCGAGGAACTGGTGTTGCATCCGCGAATCGGGTCGCTAGCGCTGCGGTTGTGCTGGATCGCCAATGGAAGGCTGGATGCCGGCTTTGCCGGTGGGCAGAGCAAGGATTGGGATCTGGCGGCGGCAGATTTGATCGTGCATGAAGCGAATGGTAGAATGAGCGAACTTTCGGGCGATCCCATTTTATACAATCGCCGGGAAGTCACGCACGGGTTGCTGGTAGCAGCGGGGGCCGATCGTCATGCCCATATCGTTGAGCAGTTCCGGACCAACCGGGCGTAACCAGCCGCACCACCACAGTTCGAAAATCTGATCGCAGCCGGCCGCTGCAGGAAAAAATGATGTCTGACACACAGCAACTTCTTCATCTGGTCATCGGCGGCGAACTCACCGACCTGAAGGGCTTTACCTTCAAGGATCTCGATCAGGTCGATATTGTCGGCGTCTATCCGAACTATGCCTCGGCCCTGGTGGCCTGGAAGGCGAAGGCGCAGATGACCGTCGATAACGCGCATATGCGCTACTTCATCGTCCATCTGCATCGGCTGCTCGATCCCGGCCAGGACGCGAAGCCGGCCACTTGAAACGCCTGCTGAGAAACACGCTGCGCAGCAGCGGGGTGCAACGAGCCGCGGGATTTCTCGCGGCCGAATTTTTGCGCCTGGTCTGGAAGACGAACAAATTCACCTTCGATCCCGTCGATGTCTATGACATCGTCGAGCCGGAGATGCCGGTCATCCTGGCCTTCTGGCATGGGCAGCATCTGATGACGCCGTTCATCAAGCAGAAGGATTATCGCGGCGCGGTGCTGATCTCGAAACATCGCGACGGCGAGTTCAATGCGCTGGCCGCCGAGCGGCTTGGCATCGCAACGGTGCGCGGCTCCGGCGATCACGGCGGCGCCTTCCATCGCAAGGGCGGTGTCGGCGCGTTCAAGGAAATGGTGCGGGTGCTGGAGAGCGGCGTCAACATGGCGCTCACCGCTGACGTGCCGAAGCGCTCGCGCATCGCAGGCCTCGGCATCATCATGCTGGCGCGCGAAAGCGGGCGGCCGATCATGCCGTTTGCCATGGCGACCAGCCGCTTCGTCCAGCTCAACAATTGGGACCACACCACCATCAATATGCCATTCGGCCGCGGCGTCCTTGTCGGCGGCGAGCCGATCAGCGTGCCGGCCGATGCCGACAGTGCCATGATGGAACAGCTGCGCCAGCAACTGGAAGCGACGCTGAACGATGCGACGCGTCGGGCTTACGATGCTGTGGGCCGCCCGGATGGCAATCGCCATGCCTGAGACCCTGCCGATCACACTGCGTGCCTATCGCCGCCTGTCGTCTTCGCTGACGCCGATGGTGCCGTTGCTGATCAACCGGCGCCTGCGCAACGGCAAGGAAGACCCCGAACGCATCGATGAACGGCGCGGTGTCGCTACCCGCGAGCGCCCGGCCGGGCCGCTGGTCTGGGTACATGGCGCAAGTGTCGGCGAAGTTCTGGCCGCGGCCACATTGATCGAGCGCCTGCGCGCGTCGAATATGCGGGTACTGCTCACCTCGGGCACGGTGACATCGGCGGCGATCATCGCAAAACGCTTTCCGCCCGATATCATCCATCAATACATTCCCTATGACTCGCCGCGCTATGTCGCGCGCTTTCTCGATCACTGGCATCCATCGCTGGCGCTGTTCATCGAGAGCGACCTGTGGCCGAACCTGATCCTGTCGGCAGCGAAGCGGCGTTTGCCGATGGCGCTGATCAACGCCCGGATGTCGCAACGCTCATTTCCGCGCTGGCAGAGATTCTCGAAGACGATCGCTGCCCTGTTGGGAAGTTTTGAGATCTGCCTCGCTCAGTCCGATACCGACGCCGAGCGTTTCAGCGCGCTGGGATCGCGTAGCGTGTTGGTTACGGGCAATCTGAAATTCGACGTACAGGCCCCGCCGGGCGATATCGCCAAGCTGGAAGCCTTGAAGACCGCGACATATCGGCGTCCGATCGTCGTCGCGTCATCGACGCATCCCGGTGAAGAAGAAATCATCCTCGAGACGCATCGGGCGCTGGCTCATTTCTTCCCATCATTGCTCACGGTGATCGTGCCGCGTCACGCCCATCGCGGTGACGCCATCGCTGCGATGCTGCAAGAAGGCGGCGTCAGCGTCGCGCAGCGTTCGCGTGGTGTATTGCCGCTCGCGACCACGGACATCTATGTCGCCGACACCATGGGTGAGCTCGGGCTGTTCTATCGCCTTACCCCGGTGGTCTTCATGGGCGGCTCGTTGATCCCCCATGGCGGTCAGAATCCGATCGAGCCTGCAAAGCTCGGCGCGGCCATCGTGCATGGGCCGCATGTGTTCAACTTCACCGATGTCTATGAGGCGCTCGATCGTGCCGGCGGCGCGCATCAGGCGAACTCGTCCGAACAGCTCGCCAAGCAACTCGGGCAGATGTTGGGTGACGTTGCCGCGCGCAATGCAGCCGTCGATGCCGCGACCCAGGTCGTGACACGTCTGGGCGGTGCGCTCGACCGCACGCTCTATGCACTTGAGCCCTATCTCATGCAGCTTCGGTTCGAGATGGGTGGTCATCATGCGTGAGCCGGCGTTCTGGCAGCAGCGGAATAGCCTGCTGTCGCGCCTGCTGATGCCGCTCGGCGCCGTCTATGGCGAGATCACCGCTGCGCGCATGATGCGGCAGGGAACAGTGGTCGGCATTCCGGTGATCTGCGTCGGCAACTATCACACCGGCGGCGCCGGCAAGACGCCGACAACGCTGGCGATGGTGAAATTGCTGCGCGAACTCGGCGAGACGCCGGTGGTGCTCAGCCGTGGCCATGGCGGCAAATTGCGCGGGCCGGTGAGAGTCGAGCCGGGACGGCATCGTGCGGCCGATGTCGGCGATGAGCCGCTGATGATGGCGCGAAACGTGCCGGTCGTGATTGCGCGCGATCGTGTGGGTGGCGCTGCACTGGCGCGGTCCACCGGGGCCAGCGTCATCGTGATGGATGACGGTTTCCAGAACCCGGCCGTCGCCAAGGATCTGTCGCTGATCGTCATCGACGGCAATCGCGGCCTCGGCAATGGTCGCATCTTTCCTGCTGGTCCGCTCCGCGCGCCGCTGGATCGTCAACTCGCACGCACGGATGCGCTGATGGTGATCGGCGATGGCACGGCCGCCACCGGCGTTTCCGCATTGGTGCATGGCCGCGGCGGCAAGGTGTTCACGGCGCGGCTGAAGCCGGATGTTGCATCATTGCAGGCGCTGCAGGGCAAGCGTGTGCTGGCCTTTGCAGGCATCGGCGATCCCGGCCGCTTCTTCCGCACGTTGCGGAACGCAGGTGTGGATGTGGCCGTGGAGAAGGCGTTCGGCGATCATCACCCGTATGCGGTGTCGGAGATCGACGCTCTCGTCGCACAGGCGCGTGGCGAAGGCCTGACGCTGGTGACGACCGAGAAAGATCTGGTGAAGCTGCGTGACATGCCGGCTGCAGCCGACATCATTGGCTTCGCTGTGGCGCTGGATGTCGAAGATAAAGACGGGCTGCGCAGTCTGGTGCGAGAGAGTCTCAATCGCGCGAAGGCCGGGACGAAGCGCTGAGTCGTAGGGTGGGCAAAGCGGAGCGTGCCCACCATCAAGTGCACGGCTAACAAAGGTGGGCACGCTGCGCTTTGCCCACCCTACAAGTTACTTCACCTGCTCCGGATACATCCGCTTCAGCACGGCCGTATGCGTGGCGTAGGCTTCCTGCCGGTCAACGCTCCAGTATTTCAACTCATCGAGCGGAATGCGTTCGCCCGAGATCGCGCAGGTCACATAGGTGCCGGGGGCGACGACGCGAAAATCGCCGTCGAGATATTGCAGCTTGGCTTCGCCGTTGCCGGATGGGCCGAATTTGTTGAGCACGGCTGGGTCTCCTGGATCGTCCGGATGGTTCCGGGCGTGGTGTCACTGTTTCGTAGCATAAATAGGGCTTTGCGGCGCCGAATGAAAGCCGCGGCGGATACGCCCTAGAACAGGTCGCCCTGGTCGACTTTAACCTTGCGCTTGGGCGACGCTGATTTCGGTGCGGCCGGTTTCGTCGCCAGTGGCGCGGTTGCATCGCCATCGGCGGTGACGCCCACGCGTCCATCGGCAAATTCGATGCTGAGCCGCGCGCCGGCATTGATGTTGGCCGCCGCATGCAGCGCGGCGCCTTGCTCATCCCGCACCAAGGCAAAGCCTCGGGCGAGGACGCTGCGATAGGAGAGGGCGGCAAGCAGCTTGTTCGATGCCTCGACGCGGGCTTGCTGGCGCTGCAACAGCGTCGTCAGCGCGCGGCGGGCGCGCTCGGCGAGGCGGAGTGTGCGTTCGCGGTCCCGGGTGAGGGCATTGCGCTGTGCCTGGGCATTGGCGGATTTCGACGCCTTGAGCCGGAGCTCGAGATTGGCAAAACGATCGCGCCGCTGGCGCAGCAATGCGCGCGCCGAGAGTTTCAGCCGCTCGCCACAAACCGTCTGGCGCTGCGTCGCATGCGCGATCTGCGCGCGCAACACGCGCAGCGTCAGGCCGGAGCTCGCCTGGGCAAAGCGGCGATGATGCGCATGGGTATTCGCCCTGAGCGCGCGCGGCAGTGATGCGCCGGCATTATCGAGGCGCTGGCGCGGGATCGCCAGCAAATCGCCGGCATTCGGCAAGGCGCGCGCAGCAGCGCGCAACTCGTTGCGACGCGATTCCTGCGCGCGCTGCCAGCACAGCATCATGCGGCGTTCGAAGGTGCCGATCTCGACCAGCAGCTCCGCGCGCACAGGGACGGCCATTTCGGCCGCGGCTGTCGGCGTCGGAGCACGTTTGTCGGAGGCAAAATCGATCAGCGTGATGTCGGTCTCGTGGCCCACGGCCGAGATCAGCGGGATCATGCTCTCCGCTGCGGCGCGCACCACGATCTCTTCGTTGAACGACCACAGGTCTTCGAGCGAACCGCCGCCGCGCGCGACGATGAGCAGATCCGGTCGCGGGATCTTGCCGCCGGTTTCCAGCGCATTGAAGCCATGGATCGCCGCGGCGACCTGTTCGGCCGAGCCTTCGCCCTGTACGCGCACCGGCCATACCAGCACATGGCGCGGGAAACGGTCTTCCAGACGATGCAGGATGTCGCGGATCACGGCGCCGGTCGGCGAGGTAACCACGCCGATGACTTCGGGCAGGTAAGGCAGCAATTGCTTGCGCGCTTCGTCGAACAGGCCTTCGGCGCCGAGCTTGCGCTTGCGCTCTTCCATCAAGGCCATCAGCGCGCCGACGCCGGCGGGCTCCAATGCCTCGATGACGATCTGGTACTTTGACGAGCCGGGATAGGTGGTCAGCTTGCCGGTGGCGATGACCTCGAGCCCTTCCTGTGGCCGAAATCGCATCCGGCCATGGACGCCCTTCCAGATCACCGCTTCGATCTTGGCGCTCTCGTCCTTGAGCGAGAAATAGCAATGCCCGGAGGAATGCGGCCCGCGAAAGCCGGTGATCTCGCCGCGCACCCGCACATTCCCATAGGCGTCCTCCACCGTCCGCTTCAGCGCCTGTGACAGCTCGGAAACGGTGAATTCGGAGGAGTTGGTAAGGGGTGCAGCGGCGGCTTTGGGCATCGAATCTCAATGGGCTTGGGGCAGGGGCAACGTAAGGATTTTGAACCGGGAACGCCAATCAGATGTTGTAATGCAGATTACTCTGTAATACAGAGTTATCTGCCTTCTTCCGGAGCGTGGATGATGTCGTCGATATTGGCTTGGGTGTTCCGCGGTGTCGTGTGGCTGCTCGCAATAGCAGGGCTGCTGGCTGTGACGTTGGCCGGCATGATCGCAGTGCCCGTATCCAGGCCCAAGGCGCTGGCCTCCATCTCCGACACCGTCCGCAGTGCTGACCGCGATAACGTACCGCCACTGCAATATTTCCAGGCGCGCGACGGCTCGAGCCTGGCTTATCGGCGTTACGTTCCGACCGCTCCCTCGGCAAATCGTGCGGCGATTCTGGTTCACGGCTCATCCGGCTCCAGCATGGCGATGCACGCATTGGCCAAAGCGCTGTCGGCGCGGGGCGTGGAGAGCGTGGCGCCGGATATTCGCGGACATGGCGCTTCCGGCACCCGAGGCGATATCGGCTATCTCGGGCAGCTCGATGACGATCTGGCGGATTTGGTCGGCCATTTGCGCAATCAGGGGCTGGCGGCGCCATTGACGCTGGCTGGGCATTCATCCGGCGGCGGCTTTGCGCTGCGGGTGGCGGGCTCGGTCAATCAGGCGCTGTTTGCGCGCACGGTGCTGCTGTCGCCCTATCTGGGCATCAAGGCGCCATCGACGCGGGAAAATGCGGGCGGCTGGGCCAGCCCAAGCGTGCCGCGCATCATTGCACTGAGTATCCTGCAATCATTCGGGGTGACATGTTGCGGACACTTGCCGGTCGTCGCCTTCGCGACGCCGCCGAATTCGGCGCGGATCCTGACATCCGAATACTCGTTTCGGCTGCTGCAGAATTTCGGCACGCATCGCGACTATCGCCTTGATCTCGCCCCGGCGAATGGTCCCATCTCCGTCATCGCCGGGCGTGACGACGAGTTGATGTTCGCGGACAAATATCGCGAGGCGCTGCAGACGAAGCCGACCATCGATGTGCGCGTACTCGATGACGCCAATCACATGGACATCGTCAGCACCGCGCGTTTCATCGCCGTCGTCGTCGACGATCTCGCAACGAGGTGAGACCATGATCAACAGCCGGGAAGCCAGCGCAACACTATTAGAGATCGAGGGCCTGTCACGCGCCGTCCGGCAATCGGTGTTCTATCGCCATGCCAGCGCAATGCTCATTCTATGGGGGATCGCGACCTTCATCGGTTACACGCTGTCATTCTTCATGCCGACTGCGGCGCCCGTCATCTGGTCTGTCGTCATCGTCGCCGGCGTCGTCTGCGCCATCGTCATCGGGGCGCTCAACAAGGCGCGGGTCGGCGTCAGCACCTTCGATGCCCGCGCCACTGCTGCCTTTGTCGCCTTCGTGGCCTTTGGATGCCTGTGGAGCATCGTGTTCGGCAACATGGCGCCCCGGCAGATCGCAGCATTCTGGACGACTTATTTCATGCTGCCTTATGTGATGACCGGCTTCTGGTTCGGTCGCGTCTTCGTTGTCATCGGCATAAGCGTTATCGCGCTGGCCCTGCTGGGATACTTCTTCGCTGGACCCTGGTTTGCGCTGTGGATGGCTGTGGTGAATGGCGGCGGGCTGCTGCTCGGTGGTCTTTGGATGCGGCGCAACTGACATGGCGGATCTGGACGACATCATCCATCAGCCGCTGCGACTCAAGATCATGGCCGCGCTGAATGCACTCAATCCGGCGCAGGGCCTGGATTTTCCGCGCCTGAAGAAACACACCGGCGCCACCGACGGCAATCTCGGTGCGCATATCGAGACATTGGCGAAGGCCGGTTATGTCAGCGTCGAAAAAGCATTTGTCGGCAAGAAACCGCAGACGACGGTGACTGCTACGGCCACTGGCCGCGCCGCCTTCGCGCGTCACGTCGCGACCCTGCGTGAAATCATCGCCGCTGCGGAAGGCAAGTAACCACGGGCTGGAGGACTGTCATGGATATCGCATTGCGCATTCTGACCAACACCCCGATCTGGGTATTCGCACTCCTGGCGCTCCTGATCTGGCTCGGTACGCTTTCACTGCGGCCACGCCGAACTCCGCTCTTCCGTTTGCTGATCGTGCCCATCGTGTTTCTCGTGATGGGCCTGTCGCGGCTGGTCTTTGCCGGTGGCCAATTGCATCTGATCGGGGCATGGCTCGCCGCGGCGATCGTGATGGCGGGTATCGCGCTCTATGTCGGGCCCGGTGCGATGAGCGTCGATCGGCAGGATGGCACGATTTTACGCCCGGCAAGCTGGCTGCCGCTGATCCGCAACCTCTCGGTTTTCGTGCTTCAATACGCCGTGGCAGTGATTGCGGCGATGAAGCTGGATTCAGGCGGAAACATCCCGCTGATCGGCCAAGCAGTGTCGGGCGCATGCGCCGGCTATTTTCTCGGCTGGTCCATCGGCCTCATCCGCCGCTATCGCGCGGAAATGGCCCTCGCTGTCGTCTGATCGTCGGTTGATAGCCCAGACCGCTGATTGCCGCGCTGGCGCGCCGTGGTAAACGGTGGGCGTGTTTGATTACGATTGGTCTGGCTATTCATGAACATTCTCCTCATCGGTTCCGGTGGCCGCGAGCACGCGCTGGCCTGGAAGCTCGCGTCGTCGCCGCTGCTGACGAAGCTCTGGTGCGCGCCCGGCAATGCCGGCATCGCAAAGGAGGCGGAATGCGTCGCGTTGGATGTCGCCGACCATACGGCGGTGATCGAATTTTGCCGCACCAACAAGGTCGATTTCGTCGTGGTCGGGCCGGAGGCGCCGCTGGCTGCTGGCATCGTCGATGACCTCGCGGCCGCCGGCATCAAGGCCTTTGGCCCGAGCAAGGCAGCCGCCCGTCTCGAAGGCTCCAAGGGGTTCACCAAGGACATCTGCAAGGCCAACAACATCCCGACTGCGGCCTATGAGCGCTTCAACGACGCGGACAAGGCAAAAGCCTATATCCGCGCCCAGGGCGCGCCGATCGTGATCAAGGCCGATGGGCTTGCTGCCGGCAAGGGCGTCGTCGTCGCCATGACGTTGCAGGAAGCCGAGGACGCCATCGACATGATGCTCGGCGGCGGTTTTGGCGCGGCTGGCGCGGAGGCCGTGGTCGAGGAATTCATGACCGGCGAGGAAGCCTCGTTCTTTGTGCTGTGCGACGGCGAACATGCACTGCCGCTGGTTGCCGCGCAGGATCACAAGCGCGTCTTCGATGGCGACAAAGGGCCGAATACGGGCGGCATGGGTGCTTACTCCCCCGCGCCGGTGTTCACCGATGCGATCCAGAAGCGCACCATGGACGAGATCATCCTGCCGACATTGAAGGCCATGAAGGACATGGGCTGCCCCTATAAGGGCGTGCTGTTCGCGGGCATGATGATCACCGACGAAGGCCCGAAGCTGATCGAATACAATGCCCGTTTCGGCGATCCGGAAACCCAGGTGCTGATGGTGCGGCTGATGTCGGACCTGCTGCCGGCCCTGATCGCCTCGGCTGATGGCCAGCTCAAGAATTTCGACCTCCGCTGGTTCCCCGATCCGGCGCTCACCGTGGTGATGGCCGCCAAGGGTTATCCCGGTGACTACGACAAGGGCACCCGCATTGCCGGTATCGACCGCGCCGAACAGATCGAGGGCGTCGAGGTGTTCCATGCTGGAACCAAGGCCTCGGGCGATTGGATATTGGCCAATGGTGGACGGGTGCTGAACGTCACGGCATCCGCCAAAACGGTCGGGGAGGCCCAGCGCCGGGCCTATGAAGCCATCGGGTTGATCAACTGGCCGGAAGGCTTCTGCCGCCGGGATATCGGCTGGCAGGCGGTCGCCCGCGAGCGGGCGGGCAAATAAAGGTAGCCGGAGGTTCCATTGAAGTTGGAACCAAAGGTTGTGTGCGGCGTTGGGGGTCCGAGAGGTTCCTCATGGCGCATTACTATTTTGACCTGAAGAACGGCATGACCGAGCGAGATCATGCAGGGCGTGATCTCGAGAGCGACGCCCAGGCGATTGCAGAAGCCTATGCAATTGCTGATGAAATTTCGGCGCGGCCGCCGGCCAATCGCGAGCATGCGCGCCATGTTTGCGTCGTTCATGAGAACGGCCACGAGGTCATCCGCGTGCCCGTGATCACCCGGATGCAGCGTAGCTCAGCGGCGAGCGCGGAAAAATTCTCTTAAAAGTGCCGCCGATTCCGTTTCGCCGACAGCCGAATAGATGTCCGGGGCGTGATGACAGGTCGGCGAGGTAAAGAACCTGACACCGGAATCGACGCCGCCGCCTTTGGGGTCGGCCGCGCCATAATACAGCCGGCGGATACGGGCGAATGAGATCGCTCCGGCGCACATGGTGCAGGGCTCCAGCGTGACATAGAGATCGCAATCCACCAGCCGTTCGCTGCCGATCCGGTCGGCCGCCTGGCGGATGGCCAGGATTTCGGCATGGGCTGTCGGATCTTTGTCGCTCAAAGTCCGGTTGCCGGCGGTGGCGATGACCTCGCCATTTCGCACGATCACGCAGCCAATCGGCACTTCCCCCGCGTCTCCGGCGGTTTGGGCGGCTTTCAGGGCCAGGTCCATGAAAGAGGGGGCGGTCAAAAAGTTCGTTTCCTGCGCAAAACTCTGCTACGGAGTGGCATTCAGCAAAGAGGATACCGGTTTCGCGTGACGTTTGCGCCCGATGAGCGCGCATTGTCGATCCGCCAGCCCCATCCGCACCGCTCAACCCAATTCAGCTTCCGCTGCAGCGAGACCTTTCATGCCCCGCGATAACGATAAAAACAACGGCCCCTCGCGCGGCCGGCCGCCCGGCGGCAAAGGCCCGGCCCGGGGGCCGAGCAAAGGCGGCCGTTCCGGCGCCGCCCGCGGCCCCGAAAAGAAATTCGCCAAACGTGATGGCAGCTACACGCCGCGCCCCCCGCGTGACGGCGATGGCGAGAAGCGTCCTTATGCCGGCAAGCGCGACGGTGGCGACCGCGCACCGCGCCGCGATTACGGTGATGCGCCGCGTCCGCGCTTCAACCGCGATGAGCGCCCTGCGCGCGGTGACGGCGACCGTCCGTCGCGGGGCCCGCGCAAGGAGTTTGGCGATCGTCCGCAACGCAGCTCTGCGCCGCGCGGCGACCGCCCGAATTTCAACCGCGATGATCGCGCCCCGCGTGGTGACCGCGGAGATGCGCGTCCGGCCGGGCGTTTCTCCGACAAGAAGTTCGGTGACAAGAAGCCCTATGCGCCGCGTGGTGATCGTCCGCAGGGCGACCGTCCGTATAGTTCGCGACCGCCGCGCGATGGCGATCGTGCACGGAGTGACCGTCCGTTCGGTGACCGCAAGCCGCGTGATGACGGCGAGAAGCGTAGCTACGCGCCGCGCGGTGATCGTCCGCAGGGGGATCGCCCGCGTGGCGACCGGCCGTTCGGCGACAAGACGTTTTCCCGCGGCGCGCCGGATCGGGGTGGTCCGCGCAAAAGCTTCGGCGGCCGTGATCGCGATTTCGAACGCGGTCCCGATCGCAGCGACGAGAAGCCCTGGCAGAACCGCGAACGCGGCGATGATCGCGGCAGCCGTCCGGCGCGCGCGCCGCGCGATGGCGAGCGCAAATTCGATCGACCGAAATTCGACAAGCCGCGTTTCGAGCGCTCGCGCGACGATCGCCCCGAGCGTGGTGATGGCGAGCGTCCGCGCTTTGAACGCTCACGCGAGGACCGTCCGCAATTCGAGCGGTCGCGCGAACCGCGCGGCCGTGCGGATTGGCAGGAGCGTCCACGCCGTGGCAGCGAAGGCGAGGAGCGTCCGCGCCGCGACAATGAAGACGACAGCCAGATTTTCCGCCAGCGCCCGGCCTTCGGTGGCCGCGGCGAATATCGCCCGCGCGATCCCGATGCCAAGAAGGCGCCGCGCAAGCCGGCCGAGAAGAAGAGCGCAGAGCGCATCGCCAAGGTGGTTGCCCGCGCCGGCCTGTGCTCGCGCCGCGACGCCGAGGAATGGGTGACGCAGGGCCGCGTTTCGGTGAATGGCCGCAAGATCAATTCGCCGGCGCTCGATGTCACCGCCAATGACGTGATCACCGTGGACGGCAAGCCGTTGCCGGAGCGCGAGCGCACGCGGCTGTTCATGTATCACAAGCCGCGCGGGTTGATGACGACCCATGCCGATCCGGAAGGCCGGCCGACGGTGTTCGATCATCTGCCCGAGGATCTGCCGCGCCTGATCTCCATCGGCCGTCTCGACTTCAACACCGAAGGCTTGTTGCTGCTCACCAATGACGGCGGTCTCGCGCGCACGCTGGAACTGCCCGACACCGGCTGGCTGCGTCGCTACCGCGTCCGTGCCCATGGCAATGTCACCCAGGCGCAGCTTGATGAGCTCAAGAACGGCGTCGAGGTCGATGGCGTGAAATATGGTGCCATCGATGCGACGCTGGAGCGCGACCAGGGCGCCAATGTCTGGCTGGTGTTCGCGATCCGCGAAGGCAAAAACCGCGAAGTGCGCAATGTCTGCGCCCATCTCGGCCTCGAAGTGAATCGTCTGATCCGCATCTCCTATGGTCCGTTCCAGCTCGGTGAGTTGGAAGAAGGCGAGGTCGACGAGGTGAAGACGCGCGTGCTGCGCGAGCAGCTCGGTGAGAAGATCGCCGAAGCGGCCGGTGCCGATTTCGGCCGCCAGCTGCCAAGCAAGGGCGACACCTCGCTCGATCCTGTCATCGTCAAGAAGCCGGTGATGAAGCGATCCACGGTGGAGGACCGCAAGGGCCGTCGCGTCGTCGTGCAGCGCTCGGGCTCCGAGGAAACGCGTGCGCGCAAGGAAGCCGACGCGATGTTCGGCGGCCCGAAGAAGCCGCCGAAGCGTGGCTACAAGGGCAAACGCGATATCAAGCCACGGGACGAGTGATGATTGAAGCGATGGCCGTCATGCTCCCTCTCCCGCTTGCGGGGGAGGGCCGGGGTGGGGGCGCCCCACGTGACGTCAGAGCGTGGGGCCCCCCCACCCTGACCCTCCCCCGCAAGTGCGGGAGAGGGGACACTGCTGTCGGTGTCTGGAGCTTCCCATGCGCGTGATTGGTGGCCGGCTGAGGGGCCGCAACATTGCTGGCCCCTCGACGCAAGCGATCCGTCCGACGCAGGATCGCCTGCGCGAGTCGTTGTTCAACATCCTGATGCATGCCTATGAGAACCCGATGCTGGATGCGCGGGTGCTCGATCTCTATGCCGGCACCGGCGCCCTCGGCATCGAGGCGGTGTCGCGCGGCGCCAAGTTCACGCTGTTCGTCGATAACGGCTCGGAAGCGCGTGCGCTGCTGCGCGACAATGTGGAAAGCCTCGGCCTCGGTGGCGTGACAAAAGTGTATCGCCGCGATGCCAGCGATCCCGGCCCGGCGCATCCTGTGGAGCCGTTTGCGCTGGTGTTCATCGATCCGCCCTATCGCCAGAAGCTCGCGGAAAAGTCGCTCAAAGCCTTGCGCGATGGCGGCTGGCTGGTGCCGCAGGCGCTGATCGTGGTGGAAGAGGCGAAGGATGCCGAGTTCATCGCGCCTGAGGGCTATGAAGAACTCGAACGTCGTGCTTACGACGAGACCGAATTTACGTTCTTGCGATTCAAGTGATCTGTAGGGTGGGCAAAGCGTAGCGTGCCCACCATCAAGTGCTGTGAACGGGAAGGTGGGCACGCTACGCTTTGCCCACCCTACAAAAAGAGGAAACACCGATGACGCTCGCCTGCACCTGGGATCACGTCCATATCCGCACGCCTGATGTCGAAGCGACCGCGCAATGGTTCGCCGACAAACTCGATGCCGAGATCGTGCGTGCGCCTGGGCGTGTTGATATCAGGCTCGGCGGCGCCATGATTTTCCTCGCGCCGGTCACGCCAGAGATGGGCGTCAATCCATCGCCGGTGACGCCCTATCTCGGGCTCGATCACTTCGGCCTGAAGGTGAAGGACATCGATGCCGTCGCGGCCGATCTCAAGGCACGGGGCGTCGAGTTCACCAAGGAGCCGCATACGCTGAAGCCCGGCCTGCGCATCTGCTTCATCCGCGCGCCGCAGGGCGTGTCGATCGAACTGCTCGAGCGCGATCCGAAATATACGTGAGGTCGTCTTTCCCTCCCCCTAGCACGGCGAAGCCGTGCGACGCGGGGAGGGTGGCCTGAGCCTGACGAAGCGAAGCTTCGTTGGGGCGAAGGACGGGTGGGGTCTATCCCCACGTGACGTCCTTCCGTGTGGATAGACCCCACCCGTCTCAAAGCTCGCTGAACGCTCGCTTTGATCCACCCTCCCCATTCGCTTCGCTCCGGGGAGGGAAAAGATCACCGCCGCCCGAACAGCTTCTCGATATCGTTGAGCTTCAGCTCCACATAAGTCGGGCGGCCGTGATTGCACTGGCCGGAATTCGGCGTCTCCTCCATCTCGCGCAGCAGGGCGTTCATCTCTTCCGGCCGCAGCCGGCGGCCGGAGCGGATCGAGCCGTGACAGGCCATGGTCGCCGCCACATGCATCAGCCGCCGCTCCAGCGGCAGTGCTTCATCCCATTCGGCCATGTGTTCGGCGAGATCGCGCAAGAGCGATGCCGCATTGGTCTTGCCGAGCAGCGACGGCGTTTCGCGCACGGCGATGGCGCCGGGGCCGAAACTGTCGATGGCAAGGCCATAGCTCGCCAGCTCCTCGGCGCGCTCCACCAGTTTCTCGACGGTGGCTTCGTCCATCTCGACGATATCGGGGATCAGCAGGATCTGCCGCTGCACGCCGTTCTTGGCGAGCGAAGCCTTCAGCTTTTCATAGACGATGCGCTCATGGGCGGCGTGCTGATCGACCACGATCATGCCGTCGCGGGTCTGCGCGATGATGTAGTTCTCATGCACCTGTGCGCGCGCAGCACCGAGCGGGCGATCAATCAGATCGACCTGCGGCGCTTCCTCGAACCGGACATCGGCGGTGGGTGTACCGACATCGAAGGCGGCTTGCGGCGGCTCGGCGAAGGCCGTTGCACCACCAAAGGCTGGTTGTTGCGGCGACACCGGATAAGACGGCGAACGCTGCCAGTCCCAATTGGCATTGCGCGGCGTGAAGCCGGGCGCGCTGTTCGGCCGGAACGAGGACAGCACCGCGCCCGCATCATTGTTCGCCGCTGTGCGCTTGCCCTCGCGGGCGAGGCCTTCCTTCAGCGCATGCACGATCAACGCACGCACGAGCCCGGCATTGCGGAAGCGCACTTCCGTTTTGGCGGGATGGACGTTGGCATCGACCTCCTGCGGATCGAGCGTGACGAACAGCGCCAGCACCGGATGGCGGTCGCGCGGGAGATAATCGGAATAGGCCGCGCGCACCGCGCCGACGATCAGCTTGTCGCGCACCGGCCGGCCATTGACGAACAGGTACTGTCCGAGCGCATTTGCCTTGGTGAGCGACGGCGAGGCCGCAAAGCCCTCGACCACCACGCCTTCGCGCTCGCTGCGCACGGCAATCGCGCTGGCGCGGAAATCCGCGCCGAGAATATCGCCAAGCCGCGTCAGCTGGCCGGGGGCGCCGGGCAGTGCGGCAGCCCAGGTGATCGGCGCGCGTTCTTCGCCGGAGAGTGTGAAAGCGACATCCGGCCGTGCCATCGCAAGGCGGCGCACCACTTCGCGAATGGCCTCAGCCTCGGTGCGGTCGGTCTTGAGAAATTTCAGCCGCGCCGGTGTCGCATAAAACAGATCGGCAACCTCGATGCGGGTGCCATGGCCGAGCGCCGCCGGCATGATCGGCTCTTTCGCGCCGGCATCCACGGTCAGCGACCAGGCGTGTGGCTCGCTGGCATGGCGCGTGGTGATGCCTAGTCGCGCCACCGAGCCGATCGATGGCAGCGCCTCGCCGCGAAAGCCGAGGGTGCGGATCGCCAGCAGATCCTCGTCATCGAGCTTCGAGGTCGCGTGGCGCTCCACGGCTAGGCCGAGATCGGCATGGGTCATGCCGTGGCCATCGTCAGTGATGGCGATCTTCCGCCGTCCGCCGCCATCGGTGAAGATCTCGATCCGGCTCGCGCCGGCATCGATGGCGTTCTCCACCAGCTCTTTCACCACGCTGGCCGGCCGCTCCACCACCTCGCCGGCGGCGATGCGGTTGACGATGGTTTCTGGCAATTGGCGAACGGGCATGGGTGTCAGATCAGATAGGGAACTGGGAGCGTCATTTTAGGCCGATCGGACCGGCCTGTCCCGGTCGGGAGCAAACTGTCCCCGGATGGATGCGCCGTCCGTCAGGCGGATGAGCGGAGCGTCATCCGCCGGCCGAGTTCATAGCTGAAACTCCGCGGTGGGTTACGCTACGCTAACCGACCCTACGGCACAGCGCATTTTAAGCGAATCGGCCACCCTTCGCGATCACCTCGATCTTGTAGCCATCGGGGTCGGTGGCGAAGAAGAATCGCGCCAGCGGCCTGCCGTCGTGCTTGAGCTCGCGCAGCGGACCGGGCGCGAGCTTCTCCTGCTCGAAACGCGCATGCTCCGCCGCGAGATCATCCACCACCACGGCGAGATGGCCATAGCCGTCGCCGAACGCATAAGGCTCGGTGCGGCCCTTGTTGACGGTCAGCTCCAGCTCGAACGGCGAGGACGGATGGCGCAGATAGATCAGCGTGAAATCGTCGAAGGCCAGCCGTTCGGCAATCTCGAGCCCGAAAGCGCGCTTGTAGAAATCGAGCGAGCGCGCTTCGTCGAGCACGCGGATCATGGAGTGAACGGGTTTGGCCATGGTGGTCCTTTCGTTAGGTTTTCAGCCGTCATTGCGAGCGGAGCGAAGCAATCCAGAAGGCACAAAGCGAAGGCTGGATTGCTTCGTCGCGAGGGCTCCTCGCAATGACGGCGTTTAGTCGCTGAATCGTCCGCTCCGTCCCGCCTTCACGTCGCTGCGGCGCTTCTTGCCTTCGAGACGGCGCTTCTTGGAGCCGAGGGTCGGCTTGGTCGGCCGCCGCGGCGGCTCGCGATAGGCGGCTTCCTTGATCAGCTCGACCAGCCGCTCGATGGCGTCGGCCTTGTTGCGCTCCTGGGTGCGGAAGCGCTGGGCGTGCATGACGATCACGCCCTCCTTGGTCATGCGCTGACCGGCCAGCGTGCGCAGGCGGATTTCCATGTCTTCGGGAATCACCAGCTTCTTGCTGTCAAAGCGCAATTGCGCGGCGGTGGAGACCTTGTTGACATTCTGCCCGCCCGGCCCGGACGCGCGCACATAGACGATCTCGATGTCGTCTTCCTCGATGGCGATGGAGCGGGTGATCCGGAGCATGGCGTCTCCGTAGCACAGGATACCGGGTTTGCTTAGCGCGGCGTGCATGCGGGCAACGGTTGCGGAGATTTACCGGGACATGGTGTCCCACGCTGGAACCGACGCCCGGCTGACGCTTATCGTAAGACGACCTCCAATCCGGAATCCCAATGCCCAAGACCCCCCGCAACATTCTCACCATCGACATCGGCGGCAGCCATGTGAAGGTGATGACCTCCCGCGAACGCATCAAGCGCGAATTCGATTCCGGCCCGGATCTGACCGCCAAGGACATGGTGCGCCAGGTCAAGGCACTGACCAAGGACTGGCGCTTCGATGTCGTTTCGGCCGGCTATCCCGGTCCGGTGGCCGGCAATCGCGTGCTCAAGGAGCCGGTCAATCTCGGCACCGGCTGGAAAGATTATGACTTCGAGCGCGCCTTTGGTTGCCCGGCCAGGGTGGTCAATGATGCCCTGATGCAAGCGCTCGGCAGCTATGATGGCGGCCGGATGCTGTTTCTCGGGCTCGGCACCGGGCTGGGATCGGCCATGATTCTCGATGGCGCGCTGGCGCCGATGGAGCTCGGCCATCTGCCCTATCGCAAGAAGACGTTCGAGACCTATGTGGGTGCTGCCGGGCTGAAGCGGCTCGGCCGCAAGAAATGGCGTAGTCACGTCGATGAGGTGATCGCCCGCCTGACCGCGGCGCTGCAGCCGGACTACCTGGTGCTCGGCGGCGGCAATGTCGACAAGCTCGACAAGCTGCCAGACAACACGCGCCGCGGGGATAATGAGAACGCCTTCATCGGCGGCTTCCGGCTATGGGATCAGCCGAAGAAATAGCGTCTATCGTCATTGCGAGGAGCGAAGCGACGAAGCAATCCAGAAAGCCACAAGCGAAGATTGGATTGCTTCGTCGCAAGGGCTCCTCGCAATGACGGCAGAGATGGCGTCAGCCGCGCCGCGATCCCGAGCGCTCCACCAGCTTCACCATCACCTGCAGCGCATGATTGGTCGGCGTCGGAATGCCGTGTTCGATGCCCTTGCGGACGATGAAGCCGTTGAGAAAGTCGATCTCCGACGGCTTGCCGCGGCCGAGATCCTGCGAGGTCGAGGATTGCTGCAGCGGCATGCTGGCGGGGAGGGCAAGGGTCTTGTCGAGCAGATCGCCCGGCAGCGAGACGCCGCAGGCTTTTGCTACTGCGAGGCATTCTGTGACCGCATTGGTCACGATGGCGGTGGCGCCCTCAACCTTCACCATCTCGCCATAGGCGATGCCGGCCACGGCCGACAATGCGTTATAGGCGCAGTTGTTGATGAGCTTGGACCACTGCACGGCATCGATATCGTCGGCCACGGTGGTCGGGACGGCCGCATCGGACAACACCTTCGCGAGGGGCGCGCTGTGTGGCCCGGCCCCAATGATGAGTTCGCCGCGGCCGTTATGTTTGACATGGCCGGGACCAGGCATCTCCGTGGCCACATAGACTGCAGCTGCGATCACCGGCTGGCTGAGAATCTTGCGCAGGCGTTCAGGATTATCCACGCCGTTCTGCAAGCTGAGCACGATCGAACCGGGCTTCAGCATCGGCTTGAGGGCCTTCGCGGTCGCGTCAGTGTCGCCCGACTTCACGGCAAACAGAACGAGATCAGGTGGGCTCAGCTCCGAAACATCCGTCACCGCCTTCGCCGGAATGAAGCCGTTGAAAGCAGCGCTTTCGAAATGGAGGCCATGCGCATTGATGGCCTCCACATGCGCGGGACGTCCGACCAGCGTGACGTCGTGGCCCGCGCGCAGCAACATGGCGCCGTAATAGCAGCCGACTGCGCCGGCCCCGATGACGGCGATCTGCATCAGTTGGCCTTCGGCGCCGGAGCCACCGGCGTTGCCGCCGCCTGTGGTGCACGGCCGACCACGACACTGAGCAAACCATCGGCCCAGAGCCGCTTTGCTGCCGCCTTGGCCTGATCGAGCGTGACGGCATTGACCACGGCACTGCGCTTCTCGATGTAATCGATCGGCAGTTTGTCGAGCTGATATTGCAGCAAGGCGCTGGCCAGTTTCGACGAGGTGTCGAGCGCCAGCATCTGCGAGCCGTTGAGATAGGACTTGGCTTCGTCCAGTTCCTTCTGGGTCGGGCCTTCGTCGGCAAGCCGCTTCACTTCGCGGGTGATCGTATCGATGGTCTCGGTGGCGCGGTCGGCGCGGGTCGCCGTATTGCCGATCCACAGACCGGAATTCTGCATCCAGATCAGCTGGCTCGACACGCCATAAGCGAGGCCGCGCTTCTCGCGCACTTCATGATACAGCCGCGACGACAGCGTGCCGCCGCCAAGGATGTGGTTGACGATATAGGCCGCCATGAAACCGGGATCGTCGCGCTTGAGGCCCGGCGTGCCGAAGGTGATGACCGTCTGCGGCACATCCAGGGTCACCAGGGCTTTTTGCGGCGGCTTGGTCACGGCGACTTCCGGCACCGGCACGAGATCGGCCTTGGCGGGCAATGCGCCAAAGGTCTTGTCGAGCAATTTCGCAAGCGCGTCCGGATCGATATCGCCGACCACGGCGATCTTCAGCGTGTCCTTGGCGACGATGCGCTGCTTGTAGGCCTTGATGTCATCGGCGGTGATCTTCGGCACATCCACCAGGCTGCCATTGGACGGCCGGCTATAGGGATGATCGCCGAAGGCCACTTCCAAAAATTTCCTTGTCGCCAGCGAATTCGGATTCGTGCTTTCACGGCGCAGGCCGGACAGGATCTGCGCACGGATGCGCTCGATATCGGGCGCATCGAAGCGCGGCGAGGTCACGGCGAGACGGGCGAGTTCGAAGGCTTCTTCGCGATGTTCCTTCAGCATGCGCAGCGAGCCGCGCAGGTAATCGCGCTGGGCAGTGAAGCTCAGCTCGATGGCGCGGCGCTCCATCCGCTCGCGAAATGCTGCGGAATCCAAATCGCCGGCGCCTTCATCCATCAGGCTGGCGACCATGTTCGCTGTGCCCGATTTATCCTTCGGGTCCTGCGCGGCACCGCCCCCAAAGGCATATTCCATCGCAATGATGGGCACGGTGGCGTCCTGCACGAACTGGGCTTCGATGCCGCCGGGCGTGACTAGGCGCTGGACCTTGGTTGCTGCGAGAGATGGTGTGGCCGCCAATGCCGTCAGCGAGAAGGCGGTGGCAACGGCGAAGCCGAGACGGCGGGGATTGAAGATGATGTTCACGACCGCTTCTCCTCGCGCTTCGCTGATGTGTCCTTGATGAGATAGCCGGTCACCGAGCGCTTCTTGTCGAGCCAGGTCTGTGCGGCCGCGCGCACCTGCTCGGCGGTCACCGCCTTGATGCGATCCGGCCAGCTGCGGATATCCTCCACGCTCAAGCCGGTCGTCAGCGCGGCGCCATACCAGCGCGCCAGCGAGGCCTGGCTGTCCTGCGCATAGGTGGCTTCGGCGACGAGCTGGGTCTTCACGCGTTCGAGGTCGGCGGCCGATACCGGATTGGCAGCCACATCGGCGATGACGGCGTCGATGGTCTTTTCGACATCCGCAAATTCGACGCCCGGCTTGGGCGAGGCCGAAATCATGAATTGTGCACTATCGAGCGCCGTGCCCTGGTAGCCCGCGCCGGCATTCACCGCGAGCTGCTTGTCGATGACAAGCGCGCGATAGAGATACGAATTCGGGCCGCCGCCGATCAGCTGTGCCAGCACATCGAGCGCCTGGCTTTCGCCCGCCGCCGCCGTGGTGGCCGAGGGCACGAAGTAGTAACGGCGCAGATTGCTTTGCTCGACACGCGGATCGGCGAGGGTCACGGTGCGCGGCGCGGCTGGTGTTGGCTCCTGCGGACGAACGCGGCGCTCAGGGATCGCCGGCTGCGCCGGGATCGATCCATAGGCGCGTTCCACCATCGGGCGGATTTCCGTCGGGTCGACATCGCCGGCGATAATCAGCGTGGCGTTATTCGGAGCATAGAAGCGCTTGTAGAAAGCGAGCGCGTCCTCGCGGTCGAGTTTCTCGATTTCCTGATGCCAGCCGATGATCGGGCGGCCATAGGGATGGTTGAGATACAGCGCCGCCATGATCTGCTCGGTCAGCCGCGCTTCCGGGCTGTTGGCGACGCGCATATTGTATTCTTCGAGCACGACGTCGCGCTCGGGCAGCACGTTCTCGTCCTTGAGCACGAGGCCGGTCATGCGATCGGCCTCGAAGTCCATCATTCGGCCGAGCTGATCCTTGGTGACGCGTTGATAGTAGCCCGTGTAGTCGGTGGAGGTGAACGCGTTCTCCTCGCCGCCGACGCGCTGCACGGTCTGCGAGAATTCACCGACCGGATGTTTGGCCGTGCCCTTGAACATCAGGTGCTCGAGGAAATGCGCGAGGCCCGATTTGCCGGGGGTCTCGTCGGCGGAGCCGACCTTGTACCAGATCATCTGGGTCACAACCGGCGTGCGGTGATCCTCGATGATCACGACCTGCATGCCGTTGTTGAGCTTGAAGGTGGTCGGCGGCTTCGGCGCATCGGTCTGCGCTTGTGCCGAGAATGCGAAGCTGCTGGTGAGCAGCAGCGTGGCGAGGGCGGAGCGCGCTGCGCGGGCGAATGATGTTCTCATGGCTGGGCTGGCTGCTCCTCGGCGCAGGCGAGCGATCGCGCCGGCTGCGGATGCAGCCGGTCGATGCGCTTGAACGGTCCTGAAAAAATGGCGAAGCGCGATGGGCGCTGCAAGTTAAGTCGCGGTAACGTAGATCGTGGCAACGGCTGCGCCGCGATCAATATTTACCCGTCATCGGGTTGATATTGTACTCGTTGCGCATGACTTCCTTCGGGCCGGTGCCGTAGGCATAACCCTGTGCCGGCGTCTGGTAGCCGGCCGGCGGCTGGGTCAGCGCGTCGCGGGTCGGTTCGCCCTTGAACTCGGCGACCTCGCCCTTATTGCCGCCGAACATGTTCTTGAACATGCCGCTGGAGACGCCGAGCTGGCTCGGGCTCAGCACGATATTCTTGCTGGGATCGCCGGGATGCGAGTTATCGACACCCGAGGACGACACCTTGGCGCGCTTCGGCGCCATTTCGGACGGGGTGAGCGGGCGCGACGCTTCGAGCACGGCTTCCGGGCGGCCGCCGGTTCGCGCTGCTGCGGCAGCTTCGCGGCGCGCCTTGACGTCCGGGTCCTTCGGCCAGTTGGCGACGGCGGCAGGATTGCTGCTGGCGGCCGGCTGCGGCAGATCGAGACGCGGCGGAACCACCAGCGGCGAGCGCTCGCGATAATCGATGCCGGAATTTTCCATATTGGTGCCGCCGAGGCCGGTCATCAGCGACTTGATGGCGCGTTCCTCGAAGGTCAGGCCGTCATCGTCGTCGTCGGCGGCATGAGATGCGGTTGCAGACATCGCAAGGCCGAGGCTGAGCGCAATCGTCGCCAGTCGCAAGGAGCGCTTCAGAGCGCCCGATGAAAGGTGCAGAGCCCAACCGGTCCCGGTCTCGCGCATCGTGTTCATCCTGTTCAAATCTCTGGCGGATTGGCGAAAATGTCGCAGTTCCGCAGCTATCGCCCGTGGCCTCGCATATCGGCTGGGATCAGGGCGCTTTTACGGCGGGTGCGCCGAAGAAGGAGTCATACAGCAAGGCCGCCACACCGGCAACGATGGCGACATCGGCAACGTTAAACACGTACCAGTTGTAGGTCTTGCCGCCGATTTCGGCGTGCAGCAGGGCAAAATCGACCACGGCGCCGTAAGCGAACCGGTCGATGGCATTGCCGATGGCGCCGCCGATGATCAGCCCGAGTGCAATTGTCGCAAGCCGGGTGTTGGCACGGACCATCCAGACGGTGAGGGCAATCACCGCCACGATCTTGAAGCCGAGCAGCAGCACCTGGCCGGTCGGCCCCGAATCCGAGAACCAGCCATAGCTGATGCCGGTATTCCAGGCGAGGATCAGGTCGAAGAAGGGCAGCACCTTCACCAGCCCGCGATGGCCGAGATCGAAGCCGTGCAGCAGCCACAGCTTCGACGCCTGATCGAGGATCAGGGTGGCGATGGCAACGATCAGGCCGGAGCGGGCGGGGGAGGTCACACGGCGACTCCCAGCGCCTTCCATTCACGCAGTGCCTGCGCGTCGCGCGGCGTCACGTCCGGATAGTCTTTGTCCTCGCCGACCGTTGGCAGGATCTTCCAGGACCGCGCACACTTCGTGCCGACGGCCTTTTCCACGACGACGGCGACGCCCTCGACCTCTTTGAGAATGAATGAGCCCGCTGGCGGCACGCCTTCTTCGACCGTGAGGCTCGAGGTAATACAGACCTCAGCAAGATCTACACCGATAAGTGTCGCCTTAAGGTCAACGAACGGTGCGTTCCAGTCCGAGATATAAACAACTGGCGAGGCTTCGAGAGACGAGCCAATTTTCTTAGCTGCGCGTTCCAATTCTAAGGCACCTGTTACGACACGTCGGATCTTGCGGATATCTTCCCACTTCTTCGCGAGCGCTTCATCCTTGAACTGCGCAAGTCCTTCCGGAAACACGGTCAGATGCACCGAGGGCTCCGCATCCGGGCGATACATCCGCCAGGCTTCGTCCATGGTGAAGGACAGGATCGGCGCCAGCCATTTCAGGATCGCGTCGCAGATCGTGTCGATCGCCGTCAGTGCCGCCTTGCGCGCGACCGAAGAGGGCGCGTCGCAATACAGCGTGTCCTTGCGGATATCGAAATAGAACGCCGAGAGCTCGGTGTTCATGAAGGTCGCGAGCGAGGCCACCACGGTCTTGTAGTCGAAATCCTTGTAGGCCTGCTGCACCCTCGCATCGATCTCGGCGAGCTGATGCAGCATCAGGCGCTCAAGTTCCGGCATGTCCTTGAACGCGACCGCATCTTTCTTGTCGTAATGATGCAGCGTGCCGAGCATCCAGCGCACGCTGTTGCGCAGCTTGCGATAGGTCTCGATGGTGTTCTTGATGATCTCCGGGCCGATGCGCTGGTCGTCGGCATAGTCGGTGGCGCAGACCCACAGGCGCAGGATGTCGGCGCCGGAATCCTTGATCACCTTCTGCGGCTCGATCGTGTTGCCGAGCGACTTCGACATCTTTCGCCCGTTCTCGTCCAGCGTGAAACCATGGGTGAGCACGACATCGTAGGGCGCGCGGCCGCGCGTGCCGCAGCTCTCCAGCAGCGACGAGTGGAACCAGCCGCGATGCTGGTCGGAGCCTTCGAGATACATGACGGTGTCGTTGCCGCCATCGACCTTGCGCTTGATGCCGGCGAGGCCTGGGAAATGCACGGGGTCTTCCAGCACGAAGGCGTGCGTCGAGCCCGAGTCGAACCAGACGTCGCAGATGTCGTCGACCTTCTTCCAGTCCTCATTCGCCAGCGAGCCAAGGAAACGCTCGCGCGCGCCTTCGGCATACCAGGCGTCGGCGCCTTCCGCCTCAAAAGCATCGGCGATGCGCTTGTTCACATCGGCATTCTGCAGGATCTCGGCCGAGCCATCGCCGGTCTCGCGCACGAACACGGCGATCGGCACGCCCCAGGCGCGCTGGCGCGAGATCACCCAGTCGGGGCGGCCGGAGATCATGCCGGTGATGCGGTTCTGGCCGGCGGCCGGCACCCATTGCGTCACCTTGATGGCATCGAGGGAGCGGGCGCGCAGCGTATCGCCGCTCTTCGCCTGGCCGTCGTCTTGAATATCCTTGTCCATCGCGATGAACCATTGCGGCGTGTTGCGATAGATCACCGGCTTCTTGGAGCGCCAGGAATGCGGATACTGGTGCTTCAGGCGCGACCGCGCCACCAGCATGCCACGCGCGACCAGCTCCTTGATCACGGCCTCGTTGGCGTCGCCCTTCTCGCCCTTGTCGTTGAGCACGCGCGTGCCGGTGAAGCCCGGCGCCTGCTCGGTGAGCGCGCCGTTTTCGTCGACGGTGTAGGGGATCGTCGTCGCGATGCCGCGCTCGGTGAGCTGACGGCCATTCGACATCCAGATATCGAAGTCGTCGCGGCCGTGGCTCGGCGCTGTATGCACAAAACCGGTGCCGGCATCGTCGGTGACGTGATCGCCATTCAGCAGCGGCACGATGAAGTCATAGCCGCCGGCAAAACCTTTGAGCGGATGGCGGCATTCGAGATCCTCGAGGATGTCGGACGACAGCTCGCTGCTCTTCTTGAACGAGGTGACGCGCGCCTGCTTGAAAACGCTCTCTGCGAGTGCATCGGCGAGGATCAGGAGATCACCGGTTTTCAGCCAGTTGTCCTCCGGCGCCTCGGTGACCTCATAGAGGCCATAGGCGATCTTCGACGAGAACGAGATGGCGCGGTTGGCGGGCAGGGTCCATGGCGTGGTGGTCCAGATCACCACTGACGCTTTTGCCAAACGGCCGTATTCGGCGGCGACCGGGAATTTCACCCACACCGCATCCGATGTGTAGTCCTCATATTCCACTTCCGCTTCGGCCAGCGCGGTCTTCTCGACCACGCTCCACATCACAGGCTTGGAGCCGCGATACAGCGTGCCGTTGGCGGCGAATTTCATCAGTTCGCGCGCGATCTGCGCTTCGGCGAAGAAGTCCATGGTGGCATAGCGGCCGGCCCAGTCGCCGATGATGCCGAGGCGCTTGAATTCCTCGCGCTGGATGTCGAGCCACTTGCCCGCATAGGCGCGGCATTCCTGGCGGAACGCGATCATCGCCGCGCCGTCCTTGAAGTTCGGCTTGGTCTTGCCCTTGGAGCGGTAGTTCTCTTCCTCGATCTTCCACTCGATGGGCAGGCCGTGGCAGTCCCAGCCCGGCACGTAGTTGGAGTCGAAGCCCAGCATCTGCTGGCTCTTGGTCACCACGTCCTTGAGGATCTTGTTGAGCGCGTGGCCGATATGGATGTTGCCGTTCGCATAGGGCGGGCCGTCATGCAGCACGAATTTCGGCTTGCCCTTCGCGCTCTCGCGCAGCTGGCCGTAGAGGTCGATTTCCTTCCAGCGCTCCAGCATCTTCGGCTCGCTGGTGGGCAGGCCGGCGCGCATCGGGAACTCGGTCTGCGGCAGATAGAGGGTTTTCGAATAGTCGTTAACGTCTTTTTGGGTCGCGGGCTTATCGGACATGGGGGCTCTGGCTAGCTCGAATGGCGCTGAAACGCGTCGAAAACGCGATGAAACAGGTCGGTCCCGGTCTTGCGCCGAGCGAAGCTCAGGCGGAAGCCGGGCCGATAATGCTTATGATGGGGCGCCGTGCAGACATCGGGCATTCCATAGCAGGGGGAACAGGGATCGCAAAGCGCTGGATTGCCCGGAAGCCGGCGGGTCAGACCCGCGGAATCACCGGCCGGGCGGGATTCCCGACCACCGTGACGCCATCCGGCACGTTCCGCGTCACCACCGCCCCGGCCCCGATCAGGGCGCCGTCGCCAATCGTCACCCCCGGCAGGATGATCGCCCCGCCGCCGATCCAGACATCGGCGCCGATGCTCACCGGCCGGCCGAATTCCAGCATCTTGCGCCGTGTGGCCGCATCGCGCGGATGGTCCGCCGCCAGGATCTGCACGCCCGGCCCGATCTGGGTGCGGTCTCCGATGGTCACGCTCGTGATGTCGAGGATGACGCAGTTGAAATTCATGAATACGCCGTCACCGACGGTGATGTTGTAGCCGTAGTCGATGAAGAAAGGCGGCCGGATCACCACGTCCTTGCCGACCTGCTTGAACTGCTCGACCAGCAGCGCATGGCGCTCGGCATTGGTCCCGTTCATGGTCGCATTGTAGCGCGCCATCCACGCCTTGGCAGCGGCTTCGTCCGCAGCAAGCTCGGCATTGCCGGCGGGATTGTAGAGCTCGCCGGCGATCATCTTCTGTTTTTCGGTCTTGGTCAGGGGAGGTCTCCCAGGCGCTGGAGGGGTTGGCGATGGTTGTATTTTGCACCTAGCGGTTTATTTTGTTGAGATCGTGGAGTGAGGCAAATGAACCCGCGCACCCGCATCGAGCAGTATGAAAGCCTGAAGGATCTAAGGCGCAAAGGCCCCGTCGCGGAAGAGGCGCAGGCGGCTTTGGCCGGAGAGCGGCCGAGCGTCATCGAGATCCGCGCACTGGCAAACAGCGTTTTCGGCGACGAGGCCAAGGCCGAGCGATGGCTCGGGCGTCCTAACAAGTCGCTGGCGGGGCAGGCCCCGCTTGATCTCATGAAAGACGAACTCGGCCTCGCTGTCGTTCGCGAAACTCTGGAACAGATCGCTCACGGTATCGTCGCCTGAGTATTGCTCATGGAGCTTTGGCGAGTGTCCATCTTTCCCGATCTCGCCGGAACGGGAGGTTTATTGGCGAATGGTCGCTGGCATACGCGTGGCCGTCCCGTCGTCTATCTCGCCGACCACCCATCGACCGCTCTTTTGGAGCGACTTGTCCATATCGATCGCGACGAACTGCCGTCAACCTATCAGTTGCTCCGGATTCACATCCCGGACATCATCGCAGCTGATGAGATCGATGTTCGGACGTTACCCATCGACTGGCGCGATGACATCGATTTCACGCGCAGAATAGGCGACAAGTGGCTGTCCAACGGCACAAGATCGCTGCTGCGCGTCCCGTCGGCCGTCGCGGCTCACGCATCGAACTATCTGTTCAATCCAGTCCACGCCGTGCCATCTGCCGTGAGGATCGTCGAAACGACGATCGCGCATGATGACCCGCGTTTGTGGAAATAGGGCAGATATTACTCGACCTTCCCCAGCCTCGGAAACGCATCCGGCGCCGCTGCCAAAGCCGCACGCGCCTTCGCGCTGTCATCGTTCATCTGAACAATCAACGGCTCGATGCCCTCGAACTTCATCTCATCGCGAATATAGGCGATGAACGCGACATCTAGCTGCTGCCCGTACAAATCACCCTTGAAGTCGAACAGATATACTTCCAGCAGTGGCGCGCCATTATCGAATGTCGGCCGGCGCCCGAAGGACGCGACGCCGTCGAAGCGTTCGCTGCCGCGGCCGACGCGCACTGCGTAAATGCCATGGCGCAGCCCGCAACTCGTCGGCAGGCGGATGTTGGCCGTAGGGAAACCGAGATCGCGGCCGAGCTTTTTGCCATGGATCACCTCGCCGGTGATGAACCACGGCCCCTGCAGCATCTCGGTGGCTTCAGTGATCTGTCCCTCCGCCAGCGCCATGCGAATGGCCGTGGAGGACACCGGCCGCTCGTCGATATCCACATGCGGCTGGATATCGACCTCGATGCCAAGCCGGGGCATCTCGGTGGCAAGCAGGCTAGGAGAGCCGGTGCGGCCCTTGCCGAAATGGAAGTCGTAGCCGACCGCAATGCCGCTGATGCCGAGCCGCTCGATGAGATCGTGGTGAATGAAATCATGCGCGGTGGTGCCGGCGCGGCCTCTGTCGAATGTCATCACCACGGCTCCGGCCAAACCGGTTCCCGCCAGCAGCCGCAGCTTCGCTGTTTCGTCTGACAGGCGGAATTGCGGGGTGTTCGGGCTGAAAAACAGCCGCGGATGCGGTTCGAATGTGACAGCGAGCGCGCGCGTCTTGTGCAGTTCGGCCATGCGGAGTGCAGCACCGATGACGGCGCGGTGGCCGAGATGCACGCCATCGAAATTACCCATCGCCACCACGCATCCCCTCGGGATGTCGCTCAAAGGGGTGGTGTCGCGGATTACGGTAAAATCAGGCGTCATAATTGGATTCGTTGATGGTTTTCGATCTGCGCGGACCGTGGCGCGGGGGCGGCACCCAGTCAAGCCACGCACAGGCCTCGGTTGGTATCGGTGTTCCATTCCAATTTGACAGATTTACCGCCGCCTCCCGGTTAACGGGAAAATAACCGGAGCGACCCGTAGCGCGTTGAAATTTCTGGTGCCGATGCGCCGTGTGCGCCGGGCCTATGCGCCGGTCTTCTTCCTTCGTTCTGTGCGTGCTTTTGAGAAGCGCCGCTGTGCCTCGAGGGCGGCGCGATCATAAACCTTGGACGTCGTTTCCGAGCGCGCGCTGTGCCCGACAACTTTCTTGATGTCGTCAGTCGGCACGTCCGCTTCGCGCCCCTCCGTAACGCCGGATGCGCGTAGATCGCGATTCCAGAGATCGGCCGGCAGTCCGGCCTGCTTTGCCGCCTCATCCCACACGTCGAGCCAGGCGTCTTCTGTGTAAGGACGGCCCGTGTCCGGGTTGACGATCAGGGGGCCCGTCTCGGGCAGGCCGGGCCCGAGACGCAGCTCATCCATCACCATGGGGCAGGCCGTTAGATCGATCACGGACGTCGCCGCTGTGGTGCGGTCCGTTTTGGTCGGCATGATGCTCAGCACGAGCTCAGGACTAACATTGGCAGCCGTCGGGCCGATCCATTTCTTTTTACGCCAGTGGATCGCGGAGGGGATCTTGTCCGCAAGCGGAATCCACTGGCCACGCACATCCCATTGCCGGATCGCGCCCTCGTACTGGATGGCGTAGGCCAGCGCCGCCGGTGCGTGTCCCATGACCCGTGCTGCCGCCCGGACAGCGACAACCTGCTCGGCGGTGATCACTGCGGTGCGGGCATCGAGCGATTCGAAGCGCACGGCATGCAGAGCAGCCCGGAAGCCCTCGCAGCCCGGCAGCCGGCACATCAGACCATAGCTGAGGGCGGCCTTCAGCACGGCGATCGCCATGCGCGCCTTGGCGACCTGCGGCTCCTGGCCAGCCTTTGCAGGCTTCTTCCATTCGTTGAACCAGCGCTGCGCGTCGCGACCACTGCAATGGTCGATCAGCCGGTCGCCGATCGTAAACTTCAGCATGCGGGTATAGACGAGATACGGCTTGCGCGAAGCTGGCTTGAGGCTTTGAAATTTGCTCTCGGGGTCGTCGGTGTAGAGATCCAGCAAGGTGCCGAACGTGCCATTGAATTGGCGCTGGCCACCTTTCTTGACGCCCGCAAGCCATAGCGTCATCTCGGCCTGCATCTTCTCGCAGGCCTTCGTCAGTTTCTCTGGATCATCGACAAGGTGCGCGAGGTTGACGGTCTTCGGCAGGAAGCCCGCTTTGATCGCCGACTTTGGGGCGCGCCACAGCGGACGGTCAGGCCCGTTCCACCTTAGCCCTGGCGCCTTTGCGCGCTCTTCTTCCATCCGTCGCCGAACCTTTCAGCACCATCCAAGACGGCCGCCGGTTTCACCGAGCTAAGGCCGTGCTCTTTGTCGAAGAATGCCTTTACGGCGGGGACGTATCGGCCGCCCATTTCGGGGTTCACGGTAGGAAATCCCCGGCGCTCCAGTAAAGGGGCAATCTGCCGCCACCGGACGGTATTTCCAGCTCCCATCAGTGCGGCGGCAAGCGCTTCTTCGCTGGCAAACAGGGGCAGCTTTTCGATGGTCGACGCGCGTGTCATGGCGATTGCTCCCGCCTGCCGCGGGAAGCCAGCCGGTCCACGCGCTCGTTCCCGGCGTGCCCATTGTGGCCTCGGACCCAGCGCCAATTGATCGCCTTGCCGCGGCTGAGCGCGTCGAGGGTGCGCCATAGGTCAGTGTTGGGGATCAAGGTGCCACCGCGTCGAAACCCCTTCCGCTTCCATCCCGCAAGCCACTGGGTCATCCCTTTCACCAGGTATTGGCTGTCGCTGTAAATCGTTGCACCGCAGCCGGTCGGCAGGACCGACAAGGCCACGATCGCGGCCGTCATCTCCATCCGATTATTCGTAGTGTCGTCGATGCCGCCCCACAGGCTGACCGTCTCCAGCCCCGCCACCTCAATCGTGGTGCCCCATCCGCCGCGGCCAGGGTTCGGCTCGCAGCCACCGTCGGTATGGATCACCGCTGCGGTCGCGGTGGCCAAAGCCATCTTGGCGCGAGCGACGCGGTGGTCGGATCCCAGCGGGGCAAGCGCCAGCTGCCGGTCTTTCTCGGACGGCGCCGACCGTCGCCAGTTGCGGTCGGCATGCGCCGCCCGTTTGCTCAGCGAGTCTTGATAGCCCGTCTCGATCGGCTTGCGCGGCTTTGCCTTGTCCCAGTTGAGATTGCCCATCACGCTACCGTTGTTTCAAACGGGTTGGGCTCGATGAAGAAGTCGCCGGCATAATCACGCTTCTTGATCCCGTGCGCACTGGCGATCGCGGACACCGCGGACCAAATAAGCCGATAGACTTCACGCTCCAGACGGATGGATTCTTCCGGAGGATCAAGCGCCGCATCTGGATTCGACCCCAACGAACTGCGCCAGCCGCCGCTGTGGATCGCCTGATCCATCAGTGATGGCACGATGGCCAGTTGGAAGAGCGCGCCGGTGATGGATCGCGCAACATCCAGCGAGGCCGCGCTCTTAAGCGTGGCGATCCGCTCAAAAACGCCCTCGCGAAGGAGCCGCGACGCTCCGGCCTCATCCGCGGCGTCGAAATCATCAACCGTGCGCCGGAAAAGCCGGGCGACGCCCTCGGCATAGCAGGGCTCCTTCGTCGACGCGCCGTAGGCCACAGGACCGAGCGCGAGCAGATCACCGCAAATCGCCCACAGCGCCGACTCGGTGCCGTTGTTGCCGCCGTTCATGCACGCCACCCAGTCGTCAGATTCCGCGTAAAATCGGACGACGTCGAACTTCGCGATCATGTCGGCTAAGGACTTCGCTGGCGTGTTGAGGATGGCAAGCCGCAGCGAAAGCTCGGCAGAACAAGCGCGCTCGCTTTCGAATTTGAGGTTGCAGTCGATCTCTGACGGTCCGGTATCAGCGGCCAGCATTGCCTTGTTCGCCGCCTTATCGAGACCCTTCCACATCGTCAGCATCATCGCGAGATCGGGCGATACCGCACCGAGCGATGGCGAAGGCGCTGGCGCCGAGATGCGACGCAGATCCGCGCGAAGCTGCAGCAGCGCCTCGACCTCCAGCTTGTTGCCGCTGAGATCAGCCTCGCTTGCGCCCCAGTCGCCAGTCAGCCAGTCGTCCTCACTGCCATAGCCGCACGCTGAGCCGATCTGGCTGCCGATCGCCTTAAGCTTCAACAGCATGCCTTCTGGCGTGTTTGCGGGGGTAGCGATCACCTCCCAAACCACGCGGTCAGCAATGGTGACGTCCGCATCCGGATTCGACACGGCATCGATCAGATAGTCAGCGTATGCCTTGGCGAAGCGATTGTAGACAGCGATCACCGGGGCATCAGGGCCGATAGCTTCGATTGGCTGCAACAGGCTCAGCTTGTGGTCGAGTCCCGGCGGCCTAGGAAAATTCAGTTTAACGTTTGCTTCGAACACAGGGATCATCGCAGTCACTCCCGATCGGTTGCGCCGATCTCGCCCGCCTTTGCGGTGTGTACCGGGCCGAGCGCCTGCTGCGGCCCTACCTATTACAGACGCATGCCGAATTTGGATCTCAGGAGCCGCCCAGAGCGACGGCCCACACCATGATCATCGACATGAACAGAGCGAGAGAAGCGAGGGCGGCCAGGTCCTCTACGGCCGTGCGCAAAATCGTCATGGTGTCGCCACCGCTTCTGCTGTCTTCGTTGTGGGGATGCGCGGCAGCACCTTTCCGCCGAACGTCCGCAGGATGTCGGTGGCCAAGCTGATAGCCAGTCGCTCTTGACGCGACGGCAAGGTGCATTCCGGCCCTTCGGCAAGCAGGGCAGCGGCCTTCGCCACCAGGCCGGCCTCGGTGTCCGGCTGTGTGATCTCCAGCAGCGACACCAGCGTGTCCTGGCGATCAATCAGCCCGGCGATCTCCGGTGCATGGTCGTCAGCGACTTCGATAGCGGCGATGGTCAGCATCAGCTCGTTCGCTGCCCTCGAGAGCGTCTGGTCGTTGTGGGCAAGGCGGCTCATGGCGGGTACCTCGATCATGGGAGTGCAGCGGGACAAGAGATCGTGGAAAGATGTGGCGTGGTTGCTGCAGGTGCAGCGGTCCGCGCGTCGGATTCACATTGTGAGTTCCCGCGATGACCGCGCTGCAAATCGAGCAGCGGCGTGCTACCTGTCAGTCGTTTCAGACAATCAATGTTTTGCAGGTGGTGCTTTTGCCGAACAAATTTTCCGAGGACCTGGAAAAGGTCATCCGTAATCGCGCGCTCGTTCTTCATGGGCCTTGGCCGAGCGGTCTCTTCATGCAGGTTCAGGCCAGCAGCACCAGCTTCAAAGTGAGCTTCGGGCCGGTGTCGGATCCATCTCTGCAAGTGTATCGATCGGCGGTGATCGCGATTGTTGCCGCTATCAAAGTCGAGTGCGATAACCTCGGACGTGAGAAGCGTCTCCGCGCTGCTTGCTGAGTTCCATGAGTCCTCCTGAAGCCCGGACGTGCGACCAAGCCATGTGTCGGCCAGCGAACGTTTCCCATTAACCGCAATGCAATCTGGCATCGGTAAGCTTTTCCGATTGCAACGCAAGGAATGAGCGGTATGGCTGGCGTCAAGTGCGAGGGATGTCGCGAAGACATCTCGCTTCCTTTCGAATTCAAGATGGCTTTCCAGCCCATCGTCGATGTGAACGCTCGCAGGGTGTGGGGTTACGAAGCGTTGGTACGCGGCGCCAACGGCGAGTCCGCATATTCGATCTTGAGCCAGGTCACCGAAGAAACCCGGTATCGCTTTGACCAGGCAGCGCGCGTGATGGCGATCGAGACCGCCGGCCGGCTGTTTGCAGCCGACGACGTCAGGCTCTCGATCAACTTCATGCCAAACGCCGTCTATGAGCCGAGCGCCTGTATCCAGAAGTCGCTCGCAGCTGCAAAGCGCGCGAACTTCCCGCACAAGAACCTGATGTTCGAGTTCACCGAGAACGAGCGGATGACCGACGTCGCGCACGTCAAAAAGATCATCGCCGCGTATCGCAAACTCGGTTTCATCACCGCCCTCGATGACTTCGGCGCGGGCTATGCCGGACTGGGCTTGCTGGCTCAGCTGCAGCCCGATCTGATCAAAATCGACATGGAGCTCTTGCGCGACATCCATCTGAGCCACGCCAAGCAAGTCATTGTGGCCGGCCTCGTGCAGATCGCGAACGCGCTCGACATTGTCGTCTTGGCAGAGGGCGTCGAGAACGAGGCCGAGCTGACCGTGCTCCGGGCGGCCGGCATTACGCTGTTCCAGGGCTACCTTTTCGCGAAGCCCGGGCTGATGTCGCTGCCCTTTGTGCCCAATTTCGATATGCGGATGAATGTTCATGCTCCCGCCTCATCAGCCGCACGGAGGTAGCGCATGCTACGGGCGTGCTCAGTTGCTTCATCGCCATAGGCGATGATGTCGGCCATAGCGATGCCGGCAGCGGTCAGCGCGCGGATCACTTCGCGCTCGTCGCCGAGGTCAGCTGTTGACGCGGCCAATAAGTTCGCCATCGCTTTCGATGTTTGGCTCATCGGTCTGCCTCCGGTGCTTTTGTGGATGTCAGCTTCCGCAACGTCTCGAAATGACGCTCCGGTACATCCACACCATGCTCGGAGCGGACTAGATGCAGGAGGGCGAGGAGATCGGTGAGGGCGGGGCGATCGACAGGGGGCTGTATCGAACATGCGCAGCACCGCCATGACCTTCAACGCCGCGCCGGCCTCATTATTTGGTTCAGTCTCAATGCGAGTGATGGTGGCCTGCGAGACCCCAGCCTGGCCGGCCACCTCGACTTGGCTCAGGCCAAATGCCTTGCGGCGAAGTCGAATGGATTTTCCAGAGAACGCGAGGGGCAGCGCCATCACGCCACCTGCCGGATGACGGGAGTCGACCACGGTGAGGCGGTCCAGCCGAACAGGACCTGCCAAAGCGGTTCGACGGCATCGAAGAAGTCGCCCAGCGCGTCGCCCTCGCGGCATTCGATGATGCGGCGCTCGACGCAGACGAAATCGTCATGGGGATAGCTGAGCCGCTGGCCTACGGTGCCGAGCCGGACGGCAAGAATGCCGATGCGGCGCTGCTCGGTGGGCGATAGGCGGTCCCAGGCCGCCGCCGCGTCAAATGCCTCAACTTCGGCGAAGGTGGGCAGGCGGTCTTCGGGAGAAACATGCGCGTTCGGCATCAGTCTTCCCCGTCGAGCAGATTGAGCTGCACGTTCGCGTTCAGGAGAACTCCCAGCTTCGCGAGGCCCTTCCGCGACACGCGCACCTGCTGGTACGCGTGTTCTTCCGCGACGACGCGCAGCTTCTGAACGAGGTAGCCATCGTCGATCCGGTCTTGATATGCCGTCCATGGACCCGTCAGGCCGATGCGATAGATCCAGCGGTTCTCTGACAGGAAGCGAAGCAAGTCTTTCGGCCCGATGCCCAGATTCTTCGCTGCCTGGGTGACGCTGGTCGATCCGCCAATCTCGGCGATCTGATCAAGAGCTGCCGCCTTTGGCTCAAGGACGGCAATGTGGGCCTGCTGCGCGACAAGAGCGCGCTGCTGATCGGCGGCCAGTTGAAGGGCGTCTGCGAAGCTCTGCGGCACCATGGGCGCCGCTGCAGCCTCGAGCTCTTGCCATCGATCGACGAGGCGGGCCGTAAACTCCGGCGAGAGCTGCGCGACGATGACGTAGCTGTCGCGCTTGCCTACGAGATAGACGCGCTCTGTCCGAGGGCGGCCCATAGTGTCGACAGAGGGTTCATCCCCCATTGGGGGACGGACGATCGTAGCCCGATCGACCAGTCGCTCGATCGACTGCTTGACCTTGTCATGCCGGCTGCCGAGCAGATCTGCGATCTGGCGGCTCGACATGGTCGGTTGAGACGGGATTGGGAGAAGGGCAGGCGCTGACATGATGCCTCCAACAAGATGGAGGCATTAAGCGCATAAATGCGCCTACTGCGCAAGCGCAAATATGCGCTTAATCGCGCTTTTTGAAGAGATCGGCCATTGGAAAGGTCGGCTCTGGCCGGTAACTACTTATAATTATGCCTGAAATAAAGGTCGGAGCATCGCCTGATGTTAACTCTGCCAGGTCAGGTACAAACTGATCCCTTACCCCGTGGTCCTTCGAAAGCCCAACGAGCCAGATCTCATTATTAGGGCTGACTCTCACCTCACGCACCGTGGTCGAGAATAGCTCGCCCTCACGAATATGGACGCAGACGCGCTCGGCGGAGTTTGGGAGTCGCCCCAAGTCATCTACGGGGCAAGCGATTGCAATCGTCCCTTTCGGAAAGGCTGCTTCCGCGTGACTATCGGCGATAGCGATCGCAAACAGTCGAGCTTTCCGGAATGACGTCGGCACGATGGCGCCGATCAAATGGGTGGCCGTCTTGCCCATGAAGGATGAAGAAGGCGTCAAAGATGCCTGGCCTGCCACATAAACTGAAAGCGCCGAGGTTTCGGGAAGCGCTGCCGAAGCAGTGTGGACCTTCGTGTCCGCGGCTTGGGCCACCAGGTCAACCGCCGTCGCGGTCAGCCGATCGATTGTGCTTGCGCTTACGTTCTTCTGAGACCCTGTTCCCAATAGAAAACGGTTGATCGTCGACGGTGCGAGGCCAGCCTTTTTGGCCAATGTAGTCGGTGAGATGTTGAGCGCCGCCGTCGTTTTGACGATCCACGCCTTTATCGCTTCTGGCGAATGGCCTTCTGGGCCGGCGGGCTCGCCCAGAAATCCCCCTAGGCGCGCCTTTGCCGACGTCTGCGGTAGATTGGCGTCGATAAGCGCGCGCCAACGCTGCTGATTCTGAGTCATGCGCAAATATGCCTTTGATCGGGTTTAAGCAAAACGCGCATCTTTGCGCTTGATGCAGGGTGAATATAGGCGCATAAAAGCGCCTATGGTGAATTTGCAAGCTGAAATCAATCGAATTGAGCGGAGCGCTCGGTCCGAACGAGTGTCGATCCGACAGATCTGCAAATCGGCGGGTGTCGCCCCGTCCAATTGGGCGCGCTGGAAGGCGGGCCTAAGCAGTCCTACGTTCGTGACATGGGCAAAAATAGAGGCTGCCGTTGAGCGATCAATTCAGTACCAGCCCGCCGCCCCGTCTGAGCGCGACGTAGTCCTCTCCAAGGGCGCGCAGGGCGGCGACCTCGTCCGCGTAGAAAGCCCTGATCGCCTCCCGCCGTCTGACGCTGTTGGCGTCGACGCGCGCGTTCCTGAGACCACCGAGTCGAACTGACCCTCCCTGTCGAAGGGGAAGGGTGCTGCTGTTCTGATCTATTTTCATCGCTGACCTCGTATCTGGGAGTGGAATTCGTGCAGCGTTTATTTGCCTTTAGGCTTGGGAGATCTCCCAAAATCCTTGGGAGGCGGCGATGAGCACCTACGCCGACGCTCTCCGCGAACTCGCCGAACCCCGCCCGGTCGGCGACTTGGTCAAGACCGCCATTCTGCGCGCCGCCCGGCAGGCTGGTCTTAGTTACACCCGCGCATTTGACGTCTGGTATGGGAAGGCCCGCCGGATTGACGCGCACGAAGCCCGACAGATCGAACAAGCCCTGCAAGCTAAGCGGGAAGAGGAAGCGCGCAATGAACTCCACGACCTCAGAACCCGGCTCCTCAAGATGGAGTCGCGGATTGCCGCGCAAGGTGCGGACCAACCTCGCGCTCGCCTTAATCTCGTTCGGCAACCTCTTCGGCGACGCAGCTGAATGGATCGCGCCCTGGATACAGGAGGCCAACGATGAGTGAGAAATTCGATTGGAAGAACGACGAGGACGCCGTTTTCTTGCGAGAGCAGCCGGCGACCGCTGTGTACGTCAACACGCTTGGTCAGATCGTCCTGCAGCAGAAATCAGCACATGGCGATGATGACAATGTCGTATTCATCGCGTCCCAGTGCCTGCCTGTCCTCATCAAAAAACTTGTTGAGATCGCCAAGGCAAGCTGATGGTCGCCTGGTACAAACACGACATTCCCGCCTGGATGGATGGCACAGCCAGCCTCAGCGATGGCGCCTACCGCGCATATCACGTCATCTGTCAGCAGATCTATGTGAACGAGGGGCCGATCGCGCTCAACGAGCGATATCTTGCCGGTAGCTGCAATCAATCGGTGAAGGCATTCCGAGGCAACCTCAAGGAGCTCACGGACGCTGGGAAGCTTGTCGAAATTGAAGGCCGTTTATCCAACTCACGCGCAGTTTTGGAGCTCGAAAACGTCTCAGAAAACCGCAAGAACGCAGCAAAAGGCGGCAAGAATTCGGGAAAGGCCCGCAAGAATTCCGCAGAACATTCCAGCAGTGAGAATTCTTCCAACGAAAACAATGACGACAGCGAAGCGACGCTTCAACAAAATCGAACAGAGAAGACTAGACTAGAAAAGACAAGACAAGAAGAGAGTAGAGAAGATAAGACTCACTCCTCGAGTGATGATGCTGGTCAGGTTGAGCGAGCCGCTCCTTTATCGGCGACACAACCATCACCACCAGCCGAGACGCCGTTGTTCGGAGATCTTGGCAAAGATCAACCCGCGTTGCCGCGCGCGCGAGGGACGGCGCTGGTGCCAGCCGATGATACGCGACATCGAGCAATCGACGCCGCCACCCCGGGCTTCGAGGCGTGGTGGTCAGCCTATCCGCTGAAGAAGGCCAAGGGCGGCGCGAAGAAGCGTTACGCGGCGATCGTGCAGGCCGGGCAGGCGACCGAAGCGCAGTTGTTGGATGGCGCGCTGCGCTATGCGGCCGAGAAGGCCGGCACAGATCCGAAATACACGAAGTACCCCACCACGTGGCTGAACAACAGCTGCTGGCTGGATGAGCCCGACAAGCCGCCCGATGCCAACGGGTTCGGAATGCTCTCGTCTACATCGCAGCGATTTCTGCAGAACAGCGCCTATCTCAAGGACCAGCAATGACCAAGATCGTTGAACTCGTTCTCGCCAAGCCCTCGGGTCGCGTGCCGGCCGGCGGTGGCGGCAATGAACCGCAGTATCCGCAGAAGCCGTCCGACGAGCTGCTGCGGATGGAGATGCTCGAGCTGCGCAACATTCGCGCCGCCCTCGGTGAGGCTCACGGCGACCTCGAATTCGAAATGGTCGAGCGCCGGGCAGAACCGTTGTCTTCGTCCGGTGGCGCCGGCCTACGGGAAGCCATCGAGCAAGAACTGCAGTTGGCAACCATCGACGACGTGCGCGGCCAGGTGGCCCTGCTGATCGAGTGTCGGCGCGAATTCCGCGATGTTGCCGACAAGGATATCTTCTGGCTGCAAATGACCGAGCGGGTTTGCGCTCTGCAGCCAAGCGTCGGGGCCCTTCGCTTCGCGTTCAAGCGGGTGATCAACGAACCGCGTCCGCAGTATCGTCCCAAAACCGAGATTGCGGACGTGCTCGAGCTGGTGAAGGACGAGCAGCTCTTGCGAGAGCGAGCCGCTGAACTTCTGGACGAGATTCCGCAGCTGACCGCTCGGCGCCGCGCAAAAATCGATGCGGAAACTGAGCGTCGTCGGCAGAGCCGCCTGCGCGAAAAGGAGATGGTCCGAGGCATACTTTCGCGCCCGGCGCCGACCGGCCCGCTCGATCCGATGGATGACATCTCGATGTTTGACCAGGAAGTGATAGCCGAGGTTCGAACAGAGCTTGGGTTGGCGTCATGAGCAATGCAGTCATCAGAACCAAATATGACGAGCACGGAAAGCTGGACCTCATCGTCGACGGTGTCGCCTACGTACTCTGCCGCCGACCGGGGTGCTACCCCATGATCCGCACTATGCAGGAATGGACGGAGATGGCGGATGAGCCGCTCAGTCGCGGCGATCGTTTAAAGGAGCTTGGTGATGTCCCAGCTCGATAACGATTATCAGGAGATACGAACAGCGCCGCGCGACGGCACGCTGATCGAAGTGATGGATCCCGACTGCGGGGCCTTTCCGATGCGCTGGAACGCCGACGGCTTCAATCCACTCGCGTCGCTCACTGAGGGGATTTGGGAATGCCCAGGCGGACATTTCACCTGGAGCGAGGACCGCGACTGCGGCCCTCGGTATTGGCGGCCATACAAGCCGGACAGGAATCTATCATGAAAGCGACGCGCCGGCGCCAACGGGAAGTGGTTCGCAACGATATAGTGGCTGATCCGGCGCGTCCGGCGAAAGGATATCAGAATCGATGTCCGCGGGAAGCTCTAATCAGCGCGATGAAGAGCAATATGCTCGCCACATACGGCCACGATCTGCCGGCAGAGGATTTCGCGTACGACGCAGATGCCATCATCGCTTGGCTGGCAGAAGGCGGATTCGAAGTAGTCGAGGCCGCCGGTCAGAAGATCGACCTGCAGCACGACTCGCTGATTGGTCCGATCCGGTTCGATGCCGGCACGTATCGCATCCAGCGAGTCGCGCGTGACCCCGATGCAGCGCCTGCGTTCTGAAGGCAAGGAAGCGATGAGCTGGAACAAGCCCCCCAACGACGTCAGAATTCACGGTGATCATGATCCTATGGGGCATCGCCATATGCGCCATAGTCCTCGGGCTGCCGCGGCTATGACCCCGCAGCTCGCCAGAATCCTGTCTGATCTCGAGATCGAAGCAGTCGATACCCGCGTGCGCCGCGCGCCGGGCCAGACGTGCGCGACGGCGACGATGGACAGGCTATTGGCGGACGTCCAGCGCTTCGTCGTGAACGAATCCACTTGGCCGCGTTGGGCAGGAAGCGCGCCGGGTTCGCGGTCCTGCCGTTGCCCTCCGGGCATCATGGCCGAAGAGGGCATCTGCCCGAACACTGGCCTGCGCATCACCGATTCATGGTGGTTCGCCGAAGAGGATACCCCGGAGCTGCGGGCAAACCTCAGCTTCGCGGCCGACCACAATCTCAGGATTCGCGTCTACGACTTCACCAAGGAAGGCGTCACGAAGCGAAACGGCGCGTTTTTCATGAAGCGCATCCCGCCCGGCTACGACGAAGCCACCGGCGAGAAGCTTCCCCCATCAGCAGAGGATGCAGCATGACGGTGTCAGCGCAGCTCGTATTTAGCCCGAAGCACCTTAGCTATTTCGTCGGCTCGACGCTGAAGCCCCAACACTACCATAGGCGCCGCGGTGATGACGGGCTGCCAGCCGTCGCAGTGGTCTCGTCGGATCTCGACGAGGATATCTCGCTGCCCCAATCCGTGTCGGATGAGGTCGATCAGCTGGCTCGCAGAACGCAATTCTCGGGTCATGTAGTTGCCTTTCGCGAAAACTTGGCAGCGCGAGGTCATCATTCAATTGTAAACGAACCGCTGATCCGATTTCGGAAAGGCGGGCCTATTGCTGGAATCCTGGCGGTAAAATGGACGGCGTGCGCCTATCCCGCTTCGGACATCCAGACCGCAATGGCGTCAGACGCGGCTTTCCACTCGCCGGCTACGGCTGGAGCGGTTCTTTCGCGGATTCGCTCATTGAGAGTCATGATCGCAGCGAGGGCGTTTCGCTCCGCTATCTCGCATCGTCGGCTCGTCCCGATAGTCAGGGTCTCGGTGCTTAGGCGATCGATCAGAAATCTGGCTTCATCGAGCGGGCTTATGGAGGCCGTTCGAAGGACAGATCGGCAGTATCTGGCTTTCAACAAGCTGGTGTCGTTGGTCATCGCCTCTAATTGCCAGCCGACCATTAACGAATTGATTCGGTGGCCGTGGCGTTCAACTTTTGGAACTGGAAGATAGGAAGCAGAACATGAGCGCGGTCAAAGTTGAGATGGATATCGAGATGCTCTTGCGGTGGGCGTTCCGGGATGAGCTATCGAAGCGCGCGGTTTCGGCGGCTGAGGGCATTTGGGATCGCATCCAGGACAATCAGCATCATGGCGGCATCGACAAGTCTCATCATGGGGCAGGGCAGCGCTATGCGGCTATCGGCCTGCCAGACCCGGATGCTGAGCGCATTGAGCGGGCTGTGACCGCGCTGGACGAGCAGATCATCGACTGGAAGGCAAGCATGGACGCTATTGCCGGCGATCTCGGCGGGCTCATCACGATCAACGATGTGGCGCCAAGCACCGCACCGAAGCGTGTGCCGCGGACGGGGTGGGGCGTTGCCGGCGATCGCGCGCTCAAAAAAATGTATGGCCTTGGTGCCGAGCGCCCAGCGATTGATCGGCCGCGCGATATCATCATGGTGGCTGGTATTCGCACCGACGTGCTGGTGGCTATGCATGCCATCAAGGGCACTCGACCGGACTGGTTTGAGAAGCAGCCCCAGCCGAAGCGGGTGCGGGCCGAGCGCGGCGTAAATGCCAAGATTGTTGGCGAATGCCGCGGCAAAGACCTCTACACCGTGGGTTCATATTGCCCGTTACGGTACGAACCCTCGCCGCTCTCCATCGTCCATAGCCGTGCGGACTATGCCGCCTGGCACCGCGGACTCGTAGTGCTCAGCGAAACGCTAATGCTGGAAAGGTTCGTCGCCCTCCCGCCAAAAGCGCCGGAGACGCCTTGGTTTCTGTCAGAGGAGGTGGCGTTGTCTCGCGTACTGCCAGTTCTGCCGAACGGAAGGAACAGTATCAGCGCATATGGAACCCTGCCACTCAGTCCGTCGCGGGGAAGGATGTTCGCTCGCGCTAAGAAAGCTGTCTAAGCAGAACTAACGGTAAGTGTCGGGCGTGGAAAGCAACAGCCGAGCAATTATGCGTCCAACGCCAGCACAAGAGGCGCCTTTTGGAACCGCTTCTCTAGAATGCTAAAAGCGGACGAGAGTGCGTCGAGATCGGCTTTGTTAAAGTCGGCGAAAATGAAGCTGTTCAGAGCCGACCGCTTTGTCTCGATGCCCGCCAGCCCTTTGACGGCTTGTTTAGTCAGCGACAGCAGGATCACTCGACCATCTTCGCTGGACTGGCGACGAAGAACCTGCCCGTTCTTTTCTAAGAGTTTCGTTTGCGCTGTCACAAAGGAGGGGTCAACCCGGAGGCGGCGCGCCACATCCCCAAGCTGTATACCGTTGCCGTCGTCCAACTCAGCGATCGCAGTTAAGATGGACCATTGGGGTACAGTGATGCCTAGCGGGTCAGCCCAATAAGATTGGGTTTCGGCCAATATTTTCGAGATGTTTTCAAGCGAGCGCACCACGCTCTGGGCGGTATCCATCTCGGACATTAAGGCAGCTCCACCGGCGCTCTCAGAGTTATGCGTTCACGGAATATCGAGCCAGTACCAACGATTTCAAGCATTTACTGCGCTCGCTCACAAGTTTGTGTGTTGCCAGTTTGCCACGCTTCTAAACTTCCACTCAAGTAAGGCGGCAAAGTGTTTTGATAATGTGAGTTGGTCATGCATTCTTCGACTCGGCGGTGGGGCAACCTGACTCGCTCCGTTGAAGTGGTTCGCTTGAGTGCCTCGCGTTATGCGGGTTTCCGAAAGCGCGAAGCACTCCAGCGGTGGATTGGGGAGACGGGGGACTGCCTCGGGGAAACCCGACGGAATGAGCCCTCCCTTTTTTTGAAACTTGGAGGTTTGAACATGACGAATCTGAAGAGCCTGATTCTTGGCTCGGCGGCTGGCCTGATGGCCATCGGCGGCGCTCAGGCAGCTGATCTTCCGGTCAAGGCCAAGGCCGTTGAATATGTGAAGGTCTGCTCGCTTTACGGCGCTGGCTTCTACTATATCCCGGGCACCGATACCTGCATCAAGATCGGCGGCGCGATCCGTATCGATACCGCGTTCAACGGCGCTACCTACGACAATCCGTTCTGGCAAGGCCAGCCCGGCGCAGCTGGCGCCTGGACCGGCGATTATATCTCGACCCGTCAGCGCATCAACCTGACCACGGATACCCGCACCGCCACCGAATACGGTGTCGTTCGTACCTACGCGAACATCCAGTTCGACTTCCTGCAGGGTCGTGAAAACATCGCTGGCGGCTTCACCGAAGTCGACTACGCCTTCATCCAGTTCGCTGGCTTCACCTTCGGTAAGGCTGTTTCGCAGTTCGATCCGCAGTGGGCGCTCTCGAAGCCGTACATCTCGT
>JAEXYA010000043.1 GCA_023451825.1 Pseudomonadota bacterium | reverse complement strand
TGGGGATAGACCCCACCCGTCTCGAAGCTCGCTGAACGCTCGCTTCGATCCACCCTCCCCGCTGCGCCGCTTTGCGGCTTGGGGGAGGGAAAAGAAAGATCACAGCCAGGGCGCGGCTTTATCCATCGCGATCAGTTCCTCGACCTCGATCCGTGGCCGCACCACCGCATATTGATCGTCCTTCACCAGCACTTCCGGCACCAGCGCGCGGGTGTTGTAGGTGCAGGCCTGCACGGCGCCATAGGCGCCGGCGGTCATGATGGCGATGAGGTCGCCGGATTTCAGATCGGGCAGCTTGCGGTCCAAAGCGAGATAGTCGCCGGTCTCGCAGACGGGGCCGACCACATCCACCGCAGTCAGCTTCGCGCCAGGCGCCGCTTCCGCCACCGGCAAAATCTCGTGATACGCCTCATACAGCGTCGGCCGGATCAGGTCGTTCATCGCCGCGTCGATGATGACAAACGTCTTGCCGTCACCATGCTTCACATGGATGACGCGCGCGACGAGGATGCCGGCATTGCCGACGATCATGCGGCCGGGCTCGAACATCAGCGTGGCGCCGAGATTGTGCGTGACGCGCTTGACCATCGCCGCATAGGCCGACGGCTCCGGCGGCACCGCGCGGTCCTCGTAATAGGGAATGCCGAGACCACCGCCGAAATCGACGTGATCGATGCTGTGGCCGTCACCACGCAGCACGGTGACGAAATCCGCGAGAATGCGAAACGCCTGCTCCATGGGAGCCAGATCGGTGATCTGGCTGCCGATATGCATATCGACGCCGGTGACCTTGATGCCCGGCAGCTTTGCCGCGCGCGCATAAACCTCGCGCGCCTTGCTGATGGGGATGCCGAACTTGTTTTCGGACTTGCCCGTCGAGATTTTTGCATGCGTGCCAGAATCCACATCGGGATTCACACGGATGGAAATGCGCGCGGTACGGCCCATCTCGCTCGCGAGCTGCGACAGCAATTCGAGTTCGGGCTCGGATTCGATGTTGAGGCAGAGGATGTCTTCGTCCAGCGCGAGACGCAGCTCGTCTGCGGTCTTTCCGACACCGGAAAATACGATCTTGCTGGCGGGAATGCCCGCGGCGCGGGCGCGCTTCAACTCACCGCCGGAGACGACATCGGCACCGGCACCGAGCTTCGCCAGAGTCTTCAGCACCGACTGGTTGGAATTCGCCTTCATGGCGTAGCAGACCAGCGCCTTGGTATCGGCGAAGGCATCCGCGAACACCTTGTAGTGCCGCTCCAGCGTGGCGGTGGAATAGCAATAGAACGGGGTGCCGACGGCATCGGCCATTGCGGCAATGCTCACGCCCTCGGCGTGCAGCACGCCGTTCTGATAGTCAAAATGGCGCATGGCGCTTAGTCCAGGATCGGATCGAGGAAGAACGACCGCTTGCGACCGCGCGCAGCCCGCACTTCGTCCGGCTCGCTGGACGAGGTCATGGCGCTGCCCTTGTTGGCCGCTGAATTGGCATCGGGATCGCCGGCGGGCGCCGCGGTGCCCATCGGCGCTGCGGAAGCCTGCGGCGGCAGGTCGAGACCGCCTTTACGGCCGCAGGCGCCGAGTGCCAGCGCGGAAGCGGTCAGAACGAGAATGGCCCAAGAAGAGCGCAAAGGCGCGCGTGCCGGGCGGGTCGAACGTGTCACAGCGGAATCCCCAAATGCTGACGCACCATACAAAGGATACCGGGCCGTGGCGAGACCCCACAGCCCGTCCAAGTGTGGCCTGAGGGCCACGTTCAGCGCGATTTCTTGTCTTTTTCCAGACGCTTGAGCCAGGCTTTGGCCTGCGCGGTCACATTCTTCGGCGCGGTGCCGCCATAGCTGACGCGGCTCTTCACCGAGCTCTCCACCGACAGGACCTTCATCACTTCACCCGTGATCTTCGGTTCCACCGCCTGCATTTCGCTCAGATCGAGCTCATGCAGGGCCACGCCCTTCTTGGTGGCGATGCCGACGATGCGCCCGGTGACGTGGTGGGCATCACGGAACGGCATTTTCAGCGTCCGCACCAGCCAGTCCGCCAGATCGGTGGCGGTAGCATAGCCCTCGCCGGCCGCAGCCTTCATGTTGGCCTCGTTCGGCACGAGGTCGCGGACCATGCCGGCCATGGCGCGGATCGACAGCGACAGCGCCGTATAAGCCTCCATGGCGCCGGCTTTGTCCTCCTGCATATCCTTCTGATAGGCCAGTGGCAGACCCTTCATGACGATCAGCAGGCCATTGAGCGAGCCGATCACGCGCCCGGTCTTGGCGCGGACCAGTTCGGCAGCGTCCGGATTGCGCTTCTGCGGCATGATCGAGGAACCGGTCGTGAACTTGTCCGACAGGCGGACGAGACCGACCAGCGGCGAGGTCCAGATCACGATCTCCTCGGCAAAGCGCGACAGATGCACGGCGGCGATGGAAGCCGCGGACAGCGTTTCCAGCACGAAATCGCGATCCGACACGGCATCGAGCGAATTGTTCATCGGACGGTCGAAGCCGAGCGCTTTGGCGGTGGCGTGGCGATCGATCGGGAACGAGGTGCCGGCCAATGCGGCCGAACCGAGCGGGCTTTCATTGAGGCGCTTGCGGGCATCGGCAAAACGGCCGCGATCGCGCGCGATCATCTCCACATAGGCCATGAGGTGATGGCCGAAGGTCACCGGCTGCGCGGTCTGCAGATGGGTGAAGCCGGGCATCACGGTGTCGGCGTGTTCCAGCGCACGATCGACCAGCGCTCGCTGCAGCGACGCGAAGGCGCTATCCAGCTCGTCGATGGTATCACGCACGAACAGGCGGAAATCGGTCGCCACCTGGTCGTTGCGCGAACGGGCGGTGTGCAGGCGGCCCGAGGCCGGACCGATCAGCTCGCCCAGACGGCTCTCGACATTCATATGGATGTCTTCGAGCGCGCGCTTGAAAGTGAATTTGCCGCTCTCGATCTCTGACAGGATCGTGTCTAGACCCGCGGCGATATCTTTCGCATCCTTCGCGGTGATGATGCCCTGCTTGGCCAGCATCGCTGCATGGGCCTTGGAGGCGGTAATATCCTGGGCATAAAGCGCGCGATCGACGTCGATGGAGACGTTGATTTCCTCCATGATCGCGTCGGGGCTGTCGGAGAACAATCCGCCCCACATCTTGTTGCTGTTGGACGTTTTGCTGGACTTGCTGCCCTTGCGTGAAGCCATGAAATATCACTCATCCTGTTGCGGGCCGGCCAAGTTGGACCGGATGATCGCGCGCGATCTGCCGCATGTCATTTGCGCACCTGCATAGCCATAACCGAGACCGAATGACAGACCCTACCCCCGGCCAGAAGCCCGCCTCCTCAGCGCCCCGCCCCAGCAAACGCCGCGTGATCGTGCTCGGCGCCGTGCTGGTGGGTGTCATCATCGGCTATAGCGTGGTGGCGCGGATCGACGATCTCTGGCGCGGCAAACCGGGCGACCCGACCTGCTTCCCCGCCGTCGAGACCGCCAAGCGGCTGGAGCCGCTGGTGCGCGGTGAAGTGGCGGGGCTGACGATCGCCAAGACGCCGCTCAAATTGCCCGATCTCGAATTCAAGGATGCCGAGGGCCAGCCGACCAAACTCTCGAACTGGCGCGGCAAGACCGTGCTGCTGAACCTGTGGGCCACCTGGTGCGTGCCCTGCCGCAAGGAGATGCCGGCGCTGAACGAGCTCGAGCAGAAGCTCGGCGGATCGGACTTCCAGGTGGTGGCGATCAATATCGACACCCGCGACGCCGAGAAGCCGAAGGCGTTCCTCAAGGACGGCAACCTGACCCGGCTGGATTACTTCACCGACGCATCGGCAAAGGTGTTCCAGGAACTGAAGGGCGTCGGCCGCGCGCTGGGCATGCCGACTTCAGTGCTGATCGACGGCAAGGGCTGCGAGATCGCCACCATTAATGGCCCGGCCGAATGGGCCAGCGAGGATGCGATCAAGCTGATCAAGGCGACGGTGACGCCGAAAGCGGCGGGACTCTGACCGTAGGGCGGATGAGGCGAATCCGCCGCGGAGTTTTAGCTATGAATTCGGCCGGCGGATTGCGCTTCGCTCATCCGCCCTACGGGCCTGCGACACCTCGCCGCCGTTCCCGGCCGTGAAATCTCCCGGCATCGTGTCGGATGAATGCGCCCGCATTCGTCTTTTATGCGCGACCATTCATGTCAGGGAGAGGACGACCGATGCCCTATATCGACGGATTTCTGATCGCGGTGCCGAAGAAGAACGTGGACGCCTATCGCAAGATTTCGCGCAAGGCCGGCAAGATCTGGCGTGAATTCGGCGCGCTGGATTATCGCGAGGCTGTGGCCGACGACGTGCAGGTCGGCAAGGTGACGTCGTTTCCGCGCGCGGTGAAGATGAAGCCCGACGAGACGGTGATCTTTGCCTACATCCTCTACAAATCGCGCAAAGACCGCGACCGCATCAACAAGAAGGTGATGGCCGATCCGCGTCTGGCCAAGATGATGACGCCCGATGCGATGCCGTTCGACGGCAAGCGCATGATCTTTGGCGGGTTCAAGACGATCGTGGATGTGTGAGGGATAAACTCAAACCCTCATGGTGAGGAGCGCGCCATTTGCGCGCGTCTCGAACCATGAGATGGCTTGGCTGTACCTTGCCGCCATCCTTCGAGACGCCGCTGCGCGGCTCCTCAGGATGAGGGATGGAGTGAGGCGATTATGCCGTCACATCCACCTTGCCGCCGACACCGGCGCCGAGATTGGCCTGCGATGGCGTGCCTTCGAGCAGGGTCAGCACGGTCGAGCGCTCCATATCGGCGTTCTGCTTGATCAGCGAGGTCGCGATCTGCTGTTGCGTTCCCGCCTGCTTCATCGCCATCGCGCTGGCGACCAGGGCCATATCCATCTGCACAACTCCGACACGTGGTCCGGGCGGTATAGCGATGCGGGGTTAACGAAAACTAACGGAGCAGGCCGCAGGGCGGATGAGCGCAGCGTAATCCGCCGACCGATTCCGCTATTGAAACTCCGCCGCGGATTACGGCTCCGCCTCATCCGCCCTACGGGCTGGCGCCGGCCCTGAACGCCGCGCCCAGCGTGCGCAGCGCGGTGCGGGCGCGTGTGTCGGTCAGGTTGGAATGCAGCATCGTCTCGGCATCGCGTAGTTTCGGCAGGCCGAGGCGCGGGCCGAGATCGACACTGCCGGCCGGCGCGACGCGGCGGACAAGAGCACCGATCGCAAGACCGGCGGAGATCGCCGCGCCGATGGTGGCGACGCCACCACCGACAAAGGCTTCGGTCCAGGGAATACCGGCGCCGTCGAGCGCGGCAATCGCTGCCGAACGCACCGAACATGGCGCGGACTGCGCCGCCAGCCGCAACGGCTCGCCGGGCGTGTGCCGGAAATCCGGCGCGCCCATCCAGCCGAACGGCTCCTCCATCAAAACCTCGCCGTCACTGCGACGTTTATCGATGCGCAGCACGATAGCCGCATCGAGATCGCCCGCGTCATAGGCCGACAGCAGCACGCGCGATGTTTCGATCCGCAATTCGATCACCAGCGACGGATCGGTCGCGTTCATGCGCTTCAGCACGTCGGCGAGGTCGCCGCCGATGAGATGGTGGCTGATCCCCACCACCAGCCGCCGCCGCTCCGTCGCGAATGCGGCAATGGCCGATTGATGCGCGGCCACGAGATTGCGTGCCGAACCGAGAAAGGCGGCGCCCTCTGCCGACAGCCGAACCAGCCGCGGCGTGCGGTCCAGCAGGCGCTTGCCGAGTCCGCTCTCCAGCCGCTTGATCTTGAGGCTGATAGCCGACTGCGTACTGCCCATCGCCTCGGCGGCGCGGGTGAAGCTGGTGAGGTCGGCCACCAGGACGAAGGCCTGGACGGCCTCGATATCGAGCGCTTTCATCGACCATCCATTTCAAACACTCATCATTGAAATATTATTTCATATCGTTTTCCAATGATCAATGCAGCGCTACATCTCCTGTGTCGGAATTGATCGACAGGAGACTATCATGCCGCTGATCCGTATTTCGCTGAAGAAGGGCACGTCGCAGGCCCACCGCGCCGCCATCGCCGATGGCGTCTATGAAGCGCTGCGCGAGACCTTCAACGTCCCGGAAAACGATCGTTTCGTCACCATCCACGAGCATGGCGACGGCGACTTCATCTATGACCCGACCTATATGAACATTCAGCGCAGCGACGCGCTGGCGATCATTCAGGCCACCGTCAGCAACACCCGTTCGCGCGAACAGAAGCAGGCACTCTACAAGCGGATCGTGGAGAAGCTGACGAAGGATCCGGGCCTGCGGCCGGAAGACGTGTTCATCAATCTCGTCGAGGTGCTGCCGGAGAACTGGTCGTTCGGCCACGGCGTCGCGCAGTATGTGACATGATCACGCTGCGCGAAATGGTGATGGCGCAGCTCGGCGGCATCGGCATGGGCGTCGCCACGATCGTCGCCATGGTGCCGGGTGTGGTGCAGGCGATGCGGCTGTTCGGCCCGTAGGGCGGATGAGGCGAAGCCGTAATCCGCCGCGGAGCGTCAATGCAAGCTCGGCCGGCGGATTACGCTTCGCTCATCCGCCCTACGGCCACCGCCTCGCTCATAAACCTCGCGCGAAAATCGCCGGGGCTGAGACCGACCTTGCTGCGGAAATGATGGCGCAGCGTATGCGCGCTGCCGAAGCCCACCGCCGTCGCAATGGTCTCCATGTCAGCTTGCCCCTGGCACAGCAGACGTTTCGCTTCAGCGACACGTTCGGCGGCGAGCCAGTCGCCGGGCGTCTGCCCTGTCGCTTCGGAGAACCGGCGCAGGAATGTGCGCGGGCTCATGCGCGTGTCCTTCGCCATGCGCGCGACGCTCCAGTTGCTCGCGAGATCGCCGCGCATGCGATCCAGCAGCGGCGCGATTTCCAGCCCTTCGCGGATGGCCACCGGACGTTCGAGAAACTGCGCCTGCCCGCCGGTGCGATGCGCTGGCATCACCAGACGACGCGCGACGGAGTTTGCTGCTGCCGGGCCAAAATCCTGCCGTACGATTTCGATCAGGAGATCGATCCCGGCCGCACTGCCCGCTGCCGTATAGACGCGATCATGCTCGCGATAGAGCGAGGCGTCGTCCACGGCGATATCGGGATGGCGCTGGCGGAGCGTGTCGGCATAGCGCCAATGGGTGGTGGCGGTGCCGCCGGACAGCAGGCCTGTCGCGGCGAGGACAAAGGCACCGGAGCAGAGCGAGGCCAACCGTGCGCCACGGGCATGGGCCGCGCGAAGACGCTTGCAGAGTTCGTCGGGGACGGGCTGATCAACGCCGCGCCAGCCGGGCACGACGATGATATCCGCCTGCTCGATCATCTCCGGCCCGCAATCGGCGGTGATGGAGAAGCCCCCATGGGCGCGCAACGGCCCGTCCTCGATGGCGCAGCTCGTAAACCGGTACCAGCCGGGGCCCAACTCCGGACGCGACAGCCCGAAGATTTCGGCGACGACGCCGAATTCGAAGGTGCAGAGGCCGTCATAGAGCAGCGCGGCCACCAGAGGTCCGGTGCGGTTTGGCATGATCTTTACGTACATTGTCATTTGCGCCAATTGCAAGGGAAGCGCGGAATGGCGGACGCTCAGGGCGAAAGGAGACCTGCCATGACAACTGCCGTGACTGCAGTCCCGCCTGCCCCGAGCGCGCTAGCCGCCGAACACTTCGCTGCCGAATTCAGCTTCGAGACCGATTGCTGGGATGTCCACGACGCCCTCGCCAAGGGCGCCGATTTCGTGCTGCTCGATGTTCGCGGTCCCGCGCTGTTCGCGCGCGGTTATGTGCCGGGGGCGATCAACCTGCCCCATGGCAAGATCACGCGCTCGAAGATGAGCGAGTGGCCGGAGGGGACGATCTTCGTGACCTATTGCGCCGGCCCGCATTGCAACGGCGCCGCCCGCGGCGCGCTGCGCCTCGCGGAACTGGGTCTGCCGGTCAAGATCATGGCCGGCGGGATCACGGGATGGGTGGATGAGGGGTTCGAATTAGCTCAGATGTAGGGTGGGCAAAGCGAAGCGTGCCCACCGTCAAGTGCACGGCTGATGATGGTGGGCACGGCGCTTCGCGCCTTTGCCCACCCTACATAATCAGCGCGTCGGGACCGGCTTCTCGCCGCGATAGTCGTAGAAGCCGCGCTGGGTCTTGCGGCCGAGCCAGCCGGCTTCGACATATTTCACCAGCAGCGGGCACGGACGATACTTCGAGTCCGCGAGCCCCTCATGCAGCACCTGCATGATGGAGAGACATGTATCCAGACCGATGAAGTCGGCGAGTTCGAGCGGGCCCATCGGATGATGCGCACCGAGCTTCATCGCCATGTCGATGGCTTCGACGTTACCGACGCCTTCATACAGCGTGTAGATCGCCTCATTGATCATCGGCAGAAGGATGCGGTTGACGATGAAGGCCGGGAAATCTTCCGAGACGGCGATCTGCTTGCCGAGCTTGCTGACGAATTCCTTCGACGCATCGAACGTCGCATCATCGGTGGCGATGCCGCGGATCAGTTCGACCAGCTCCATCACCGGCACCGGATTCATGAAGTGAATGCCGATGAATTTTTCCGGGCGGTCGGTCGAGGCCGCGAGACGCGTGATCGAGATCGACGAGGTGTTGGAGGCGACGATCGTCTCCGGCTTCAACACCGCGCAGAGATCCGCAAAAATCTTGCGCTTGGTCTCTTCCTTTTCGACCGCGGATTCGATCACGAGATCGCAGCTGCCGAGTTCTTCCAGCGTATCGACCAGCGCGATGCGCTCGAGCGCGCCTTTCTTGGCGTCTTCGGTGATCAGCTTCTTGGAGACCTGACGGGTCAGGTTGCCGGTGATGGTGGCCATCGCGGACTTCAGGCGATCGGCCGAGACGTCGTTCAGCACCACATCGAAGCCGCCCAATGCCGCCACATGCGCGATGCCGTTGCCCATCTGGCCCGAGCCGATCACGCCGACTTTCTTGATCATAACCGCCATCTTGCCTGTATCTGTGGAACCTGAGAGGCCGCGCATATCACGGCCCGAAGCGCGCATCATGCCATAAAAAACCGGCCGGAGTCAGTACTCCGGCCGATGTCGTTAATTTGCGTGAATGTGTGGCACCAAAACTCAGTTTGTCGTCGCCCGACTTGATCGGGCGATCCAGTAAACACCGTTATCACGGCGTGTACTGGGTCACCCGGTCAAGCCGGGTGACGACAGTTGGAGCTAGACGGCCTTACTTGATCGCGTCGGTCAGTTCCGGCACCGCCTGGTAGAGGTCGGCGACCAGGCCGTAATCCGCGACCTGGAAGATCGGCGCGTCTTCGTCCTTGTTGATCGCGACGATCACCTTGCTGTCCTTCATGCCGGCGAGATGCTGGATGGCGCCGGAAATGCCGATGGCGACATAGAGCTCGGGCGCGACCACCTTGCCGGTCTGGCCGACCTGCCAGTCGTTCGGCGCATAGCCGGCATCCACCGCCGCACGCGAAGCACCGACGCCGGCGCCGAGCTTGTCGGCGAGCGGCTCGATATACTTCGTGAAGTTCTCGCGGCTCTGCATGGCACGGCCACCGGAGACGATGATCTTCGCCGAGGTCAGTTCCGGACGATCGCTCTTGGCCATGTCCTCGCTCACGAAGGTCGACAGGCCGGGATTCTCGGCCGCTGCGGTGTCTTCCACCGACGCGCTGCCGCCCTCGCCAGCTGCGGCGAAGGTGGAGGTGCGGACGGTGATGACCTTCTTGGCGTCCTTCGACTTCACGGTCTGGATCGCGTTGCCGGCATAGATCGGACGCTCGAACGTGTCGGGCGCGACGACCTTGGTGATCTCCGACACCTGCATCACGTCGAGCAGAGCTGCGACGCGCGGCATGGTGTTCTTCGACCGCGTGGTGGCGGCAGCGATGATGACGTCATAGGCCGGAGCCAGCTTGACGATCAGCGCGGCCAGCGGCTCGGCGAGATCATGGGCATAGGCTTCGTTGTCCGCCAGCAGGACCTTTGCAACGCCGTTCAGCTTCGCTGCGGCTTCCGCAGCAGGTTTGGCGTTCTGGCCGGCAATGAGGACATGCACGTCACCACCGATTTCGGTGGCGGCGGTGAGCACCTTGTTGGTGGAGTCCTTCAGCGAGGCGTTGTCGTGATCAGCGAGAAGAAGAATAGCCATTAGAGCACCCCGGCTTCGGTCTTGAGCTTCGACACCAGTTCAGCGACGTCCTTGACTTTGACGCCGGCCTTGCGGCCTGCCGGTTCGGAGGTCTTGACGATTTCGAGACGCGGCGCGACGTCAACGCCGAGCACATCGGCGGTCTTCTCGTCGATCGGCTTCTTCTTCGCCTTCATGATGTTCGGCAGCGACGCGTAGCGCGGCTCGTTCAAGCGAAGATCGGTGGTGACGATCGCCGGCGCCTTGACCTTCACGGTCTGCAGGCCGCCGTCGACTTCACGGGTCACGGTGATGTCGTCGCCTTCGACCACGAGCTTGTTGGCGAAGGTCGCTTGCGCCCAGCCGAGCAGCGCGGCCAGCATCTGGCCGGTCTGGTTGGAATCGTCGTCGATCGCCTGCTTGCCGAGAATGACAAGGCCCGGCTTCTCTTCTTCGGCGACCTTCTTGAGGATCTTGGCGACTGCGAGCGGCTCGACGGTGCCTTCGACCTTCACCAGGATGCCGCGATCGGCGCCCATGGCGAGACCGGTGCGCAGCGTCTCGGTGGCCTGCTGCGGCCCGATGGAGACGACGACGACTTCCGTCGCCTTGCCGGCTTCCTTCAGACGCAGGGCTTCCTCGACGGCGATTTCGTCGAACGGATTCATCGACATCTTCACGTTGGCGAGTTCGACGCCCGATCCGTCGCCCTTGACGCGAACCTTGACGTTGTAATCGACCACCCGTTTGACCGGTACCAGAACCTTCATCGATCCTCTTTCGGTTGAATTTTGATCTTATGCAGCTTCGCAGCTGACTTGGCGCGGAACCTAGAGCGCCCGCCAACCGGGGTCAACGCGCCAGACCTGAAAATCGAAGGCCTCTAGGCGCGGTATTTTTACCGATTGGCGCCCGGCACCCAAAGCACGTCATTTGCCCCGTTGCCATTCTCCGAACGACTGGCAACAAAGAGGAAATCCGACAGTCGGTTCATATACTGGATACCAGCATCCGAGACGGGTTCGTCGGGGTTGGCCGCGAGTTCCACCATGATCCGTTCCGCACGGCGGCAGATCGTCCGCGCGACGTGCAGGTGCGCAGCGGCGGGAGTCCCGCCGGGCAGGATGAACGAGGTCAATTCGGCCAACGGCGCATTCAGCGTGTCGATATCGCGCTCCAGCCGCTCGACCTGGCTGGCGAGCATCCGCAGCCGCTCTACCTTGCCCTCGCGCTGGGGAACCGCGAGATCGGCGCCGAGATCGAACAGGTCGTTCTGGATCAGGCTCAGCATGCGATCGAGCGCGGGCGATTGCGCGAGATGCAGGCGGACCACGCCGATGGCGGCATTGGTTTCGTCCACGGTGCCATAAGCGGAGACGCGCAGATCATATTTCGGCCGCCGCTCGCCGGTGCCGAGCGCCGTGGTGCCGTCATCGCCGGTGCGGGTGTAGATCTTGTTGAGAACGACCATGGGAAGTTTCCTGTAGGGTGGGGGAAACGCCCCCGGGCCCCCCCCCACCGCCCCGCGGGGCGACGTGGGGCC
>JAEXYA010000051.1 GCA_023451825.1 Pseudomonadota bacterium | reverse complement strand
GGGGGCGGCCCCCACGCTGGGGGGAGGGAGACCATAAGCATCTGCACATAGCAAAAATGCCCGGCAAGAGCCGGGCATTTCGTAACATTGAGCGTAACAGCGCTTAACCGAACGCCTGGATCCCCGTGATCGCACGGCCGAGGATCAGCGCGTGGACGTCATGCGTACCCTCATAGGTGTTCACGGTCTCCAGGTTCTGCGCGTGGCGCATCACCTGGTATTCGATCTGGATGCCATTGCCGCCATGCATGTCGCGGGCGACGCGGGCGATATCAAGGGCCTTGCCGCAATTGTTGCGCTTCACCACCGAGATCATATCCGGATGGAAATTGCCTTCGTCCATCAGGCGGCCGACGCGGAGCGAGCCCTGCAAGCCGAGTGAGATTTCGGTCAGCATGTCGGCGAGCTTCTTCTGCACCAGCTGGGTGGCGGCGAGCGGACGGTTGAACTGCTTGCGGTCCAGCGTGTATTGGCGGGCGCGGGACATGCAGTCCTCGGCGGCGCCGAGCACGCCCCAGGAAATGCCGTAGCGGGCGCGGTTGAGGCAGCCGAACGGACCCTTGAGGCCCGACACGTTGGGCAGCAGGTTCTCTTCCGGAACGATCACGTTATCCATCACGATCTCGCCGGTGATCGACGCGCGCAGCGACAGCTTGCCGCCGATCTTCGGCGCCGACAGGCCCTTCATGCCCTTTTCGAGCACGAAGCCGCGGATCTGGTTGTCATGCGCGGCCGACTTCGCCCACACCACGAACACGTCGGCGATCGGCGCGTTCGAGATCCACATCTTCGAGCCGGTCAGCTTGTAGCCGTCCGACACCTTCTCGGCGCGGGTCTTCATGCCGCCGGGATCGGAACCGGCATCGGGCTCGGTGAGGCCGAAACAGCCGACCCACTCACCGGTGGCGAGTTTCGGCAGATACTTCTTGCGCTGCTCCTCGCTGCCATAGGCATAGATCGGATACATCACCAGCGACGACTGCACCGAGTTCATCGAGCGATAGCCCGAGTCGATACGCTCGATCTCGCGATTGACGAGGCCGTAGGCAACGTAGCTGGCATTGGCGCAGCCATATTCCTCGGGCAGCGTCACGCCGATCAGGCCGAGCTCGCCCATCTCGTTAAAGATTTCGCGGTCGGTGTGCTCGTTGAGATAGGCGTCGGTGACGCGCGGCAGCAGCTTGTCCTGGGCATAAGCGCGCGCCGTGTCGCGGATCATGCGCTCGTCTTCGGTGAGCTGGCTATCGAGCAGGAACGCATCGTCCCACTGAAAATTTGCACCAGGCTTGTCTTTACCCTTGGCGGCAGCGCTCATCGAAGTCCCTTTCTATGGTGGAAGATCAGCGCGCGCGCTTTTTGGTTTCCTTGCGGGCGCGCTTTCGTCTCACATCGGCCGATCTCGCCGGAACGAGCTTGGCCGATGTGGAATGCGGTATTTTAGGTCCAATACTTTAAATCTTGGCCCGTTAGCCTTCAAGTTGTTCGTTGCAGGCGATCTCGATGCCGAAACCCGACAGGCCTTTATAGTCATGGGCCGACGAGGTGAGATGGCGGATCGAGGTGACGCCGAGATCGCGCAAGATTTGCGCACCGACGCCGATTTCGCGCCACTGCCGGTTGCGGTCGGCCTCCGACGATGTAGCAAGCGGCTCGACGGGAACGCCCGCCGCGCCATCGCGCAGATAGACCAGCACGCCGCTGCCGTTCTTCTTGAAGCGCTCCAGAATGGCATTCATCTTCGCCGGACCGTTGAATGTATCGCGCGCAATATTCGGCTTGTGGAAGCGGGTGAGTACATTCTTGCCGTCGCCGACGCTGCCATAGACGAAGGCGACGTGGTGGATCGGATCGAAGGGCGAGCGGTAGGAGTAGCCCTGCAGCGGGCCGATCGGGCTATCGGTCGTAAAGGTCGAGACACGCTCGATCAGTTTTTCGCGTGCCTGACGATAGGAGATCATGTCGGCGATGGTGACATGCTTCAGCTTGTGCTTGGCGGCGAAATCGACGACCTGCTGGCCCTTCATCACCGAGCCATCGTCATTCATCAGCTCGCTGATGACGCCGACGGGCGACAGGTTCGACAGCTTGCAGAGATCGACGGCGGCTTCGGTATGGCCGGAGCGCATCAGCACGCCGCCATCCTTGGCGATCAGCGGGAAGATGTGGCCGGGGCGTGCGAAGTCATTGGCGCCGGCATTGGGATTGGTCAGCGCGCGGCAGCAGGAGGCGCGCTCTTCGGCGGAGATGCCGGTGCCGTTGTCCGGCTTGTAGTCGATCGACACCGTAAAGGCGGTGGTGTGGTTGCTGTCGTTGTTCATCACCATCGGATCGAGCCGCAGGCGGCGGGCGTCCTCCGTGGTGATGGGCGCGCAGACGATGCCGGACGTGTGGCGAATGATGAAGGCCATCTTCTCCGGGGTACAGAACTGCGCCGCGACGATCAGATCGCCCTCGCCTTCGCGATCATCGTCATCGGTGACCACAACCATTTCGCCGGCGGCGAAGGCTTGCAAAACGTCAGAAATGGGATCGGCCATCGGGATGCTCTCATTCGTTGTGGCCAGTGATATGACGCAGAGCGGGGGGCGGTGCAAGGCGCGGAAATGGGGGGCGGTATGCGGGTTCGCAGGGCGGAATGGGGGCGTCCCTCCGCCGTCAGCGAGGCGCCCGTTGGCGCTGAAGCAATCCAGGCCGTCGCCTGCAGCCCTCTGGATTGTTTCGTCGCTTCGCTCCTCGCAATGACGACGGGGGCCCCCGTCAAGGCAGCACTTCCCGCCGCTCCGCCAGCCGGGTATCCATCTCCGCGCGTTTGGCCTGCAGCAGCCCCTGATCCACCGCCTCGATCACCTCATAGAGCGCATGGGCGTCGCTGACGCGGGTGACGGTGACGTAATCCGCCCCGGCCGCGTAGATGTCGGCGACGTCGCTGAGCAGGTCGGCTGTTGAGATGATCTTGGCGGTCGGGTTGATCGAGCGGACGTGGCGGACCAGTTTTTCGTTATTGGCACCCTTGAGCAGGGAATCCGGCACGCTGAGAATGATGATCTCGGCATTGCCGACGCCGGCATGGACCAGCGTGTCCACATTGCTGATATCGCCATAGACCACATGCTGGCCGCGCGCCGCGAGCGTGCGATAGACGTTCGGATTGAAATCCACCACGCTGATATGGTCGAGCAGCTCCTTGTTCTCCCGCTCGATCTGGCTGAGCAGTGCGGACGCCGTGCGGAAGAAGCCGAGGATGACGATGCGGCGGCACGCGCCATGCCCCTCCGCGTGCTCGCCCTCGCCCCCCTGCCCGTGATCGAGATCGCGCAAGCCGAGGCGCTTGAGCAGCGGGATCGCCCAGCGGGTGATCTGGTCGCTCTGCACCATCGCAAACGTCGAGAGTACCGCGAGGATGACGAAGGCGAAGGACGCTGCGCTCGACGTCTCCTTGGTGATGTGGTTGGCCGCGATGCCGGTCTGCAGCACCACCAGCGAGAATTCCGAGATCTGCGCCAGATTGAGCGCCGGCAGCAGGCTGGCGCGCAGCCCCTGCTTCATCAGATAGAGCGGTGCGAATGTGGTGACGAGGCGGCTCCCAACGGTGAAGATGGCCACGACCAGCGCCAGTTTGACGGTGGCGAGATCCGGCACCGGGATGGTCATGCCGACGCCCACAAAAAACAGCGTGATGAAGAAGTCACGCAGTGTCGTGACCTTGGCGGTCACGTCGAGGGCATAGGGGAAGGTCGACAGCGCCACGCCGGCGACCAGCGAGCCCATCTCCCGCGAGAGATGCAGGCGCTCGGCGATCTCGCCGATCAGGAAGCACCAAGCGAGCGCACCGAGCATGACGAGTTCCGGCTGCCGCGCGATCAGATGGAACAGTGGCGGGAGGACATAGCGGCTCAGCACGAAAGCGATCGCTCCCAGCGCGCCCACGCGCAGGAAGGACAGCAGCACGACGCCGATCTGCAGATTGTCGAGGCTCGGCTGCACCGCCAGGAACAGGATGGCAAAAATGTCCTGGATCACCAGCACGCCGAGCGTGATGCGGCCGGGCAGCGTGTCGAGCTCGCGCTTCTCATACAGCACCTTGACGATGACCACCGTCGAAGACAGCGCGCAGGCGACTGCAAGGTACAGCGCATCGAAGCCGCCGCCACCGAGCTTGAGGCCGAGGGCCATAAAAAAGGCAGCGCCGATCAGACAGCCTGTCAGCAATTGCGCACTCGCGGCGATCAGGATGACCTTACCGGCACGGATGATCTTCTTCAGATCGATCTCGAGGCCAATCATGAACAGCATGAAGATCAAACCGAGTTCGGAAATGGTCGCGACCGACTCGTCCGACTTGACCCACCCGCTGCCGTAGGGTCCGATGATGAAACCGGCGACCAGATAAGCAAGAATCAGCGGTTGCCGGAAGAAATGCGCAGCCAGCCCGATGGCCCATGCAAACAGGATACATAGGGTGATATCGCGGATAAGGTCGTGCATGCCCCTGCCAGATCTAGCTTTTCGCGCGGCACTGTAATGGTGCAGCGCGTGGGGGCAAAGGGGTAAATCCAGCTATCTGAAATTGTGTGACCGGGCCGTCCAACGAGGCGGCACGAAGATGACAAGATTGAGCGAGGGAGACGACGACCATGACATCTGCACGGTTCGAATACGCATCATTGCTGCCCGCCGGCCTGCCGGCCGCCGCCGCGAGATGGACCGGCCTCGCCAAATACAGTTTTGTCGGCGGCAACAATGACGCCGAACAGGTGCCCGTGGCCGACCTGAAGGCTGCAGCCGAGTCCGTGCTAACCCGCGAGGGGCACACGCTGGCGACCTATGGCTTGGCGAGCGGCCCGCAAGGCTATCTGCCGCTGCGCGACTTCATCGCCGGAAAGCTCAAGCGCGATGCCGGAATGACCTGCACGACCGATGACATCCTGATGGTGTCAGGCTCGCTGCAGGCGCTCGATCTGGTCAATCAGGCGCTGCTCGCTCGTGGCGACACGGTCATCATCGAGCAGGATTGCTATCAGGGCTCGATCAACCGGCTGACGCGGATGGGCGTCAACATCGTGGGCATCCCGCTCGACGGCGAGGGCATGCGAATGGACGCGCTCGCCGCAGCGCTGGCGAACCTCAAGGCCGAGGGTATCCGGCCGAAATATATCTACACGATCCCGACCATACAGAACCCAACCGCGACCATCATGCCCGAAAGCAACCGGCGTGAACTGCTCAAGCTGTCGGCGCAATATGGCGTGCCGGTGTTCGAGGACGACTGCTATGCCGATCTGGTCTGGACCGGCGAGCGGCCGCCAGCGATCCACGCGCTCGATACGACGGGATGCGTGATCCATATCGGTTCGTTCTCGAAGTCTGTCGCCCCTGCCCTTCGCGTCGGTTTCATCGTCGCGCCGTGGGAAATTATGTCGCGCATGCTGGCGCTGAAGACCGACGCCGGCTCCGGCGCGCTGGAGCAGATGGTACTGGCCGAATATTGCGTGCCGCATTTCGCAACCCATGTGCCGAAAGCAACGCGCGGGCTGCGCGCCAAACTCGACACGTTGATGGATGCGCTGAACGAGCAGTTCGGCACCGCCGCCGAATTCGAGGAGCCCAAGGGCGGCATCTTCCTGTGGGTGAAACTGCCGAACAATGTGGACGCGATGCAGCTCTATCAAGCGGCGCTGAAGGCGGGCGTATCGATCAATCCTGGGCCGGAATGGTCGGTGGACAAGAAATATGCGCACAGCCACATCCGGATTTGTTTCGCGAGCCCTACACATGAGGAGATCCGCGAGGGCATCGCGGTGCTGGCCGACGTATGCCGCAAGGAATTTGGCGTCCCGGAGCGGATCGCGAATGTAGGGAAGAGGGTGTAACGCAAAGCTAGTACACGCCTGCACTCATGGTGAGAAGGCGCCTCCTCGGCGCCGTCTCGAACCACGAATTAGCCTGGCTCGGAGCCTGCCGCCATCCTTCGAGACGCGCGCAAGATGCGCGCTCCTCAGGATGAGGGCAGAGTTCCGTGACGCAAGCCCAAAATGCTACGGCAAGCTCACAATCTCCACCCAGTTCGGGTTCTTCCCCATCGGCATTTCGTTCAGCTTGGTCAGAACACCCGTCTTCTTGTCGATCGCGTAGCTGGTCATGCTGTTGGACAACTGCCCGACCGCGAGCAGATAACGTCCCGACGGATCGACCGCAAAACCGCGCGGTTGTTTCTCCGTTGCATAGGAACCGATCGAACTCAGCTCTCCGGTCTTCGGATCGACGCGAAATGCGGCGAGCGTGCTGCTGGTGCGTTCGGAGGCATAGAGATATTTGCCATCCGGCGTCAGATGGATATCAGCGGCCCACGGTTTGCCGTCGAAGCCCTTCGGCAATGCGCTGGCGATCTGCGTCTCCTTCATCAGCGTCCCCGTCTTTGCGTCCCACGGAAACACATAGATCGCGGCATCCAGCTCGTTGAGCAGATAGACGAACCTCTTGTCCGGCGAGAACACCAAATGACGCGGGCCGCCCTTGGCCTTGACGCTCACCGTCGGCGGATCGTTCGGAGACAGCCTGCCGGCTTTCGCATCGAATTTCTGCTGATAGACGACGTCGCCCCCTAGGCTCGTATGCAGCACGTAGCGGTTGGTGGGATCGAAAATGACGGCATGCGCATTGGGTTGGGTATCGACCACCTGGCTCGCAGCTGCGATCACGCCATTGGGGCCGATCGGATTCACCGTGACCTTGTTGCCGCCATAGCTGGCGCTGAGCAGGAAGCGGCCGGTGCGATCGATGGCGATATAGGCCATGGAGTCGGCGAGCGGCCCCGGCCTCACCAGTTTGAGCTTTCCGCTCTTCGCGTCGATATCAAACGTGACAGCTGTATAGGGCTCGTTACGCAGGCCGGCATAAAGCCGATGTTTTTCGGGACTGACCGCCAGCGGCAGCGAACCGCCCGGCTTTGTCGGCCCCGGCACCTTCACCGTCTCGACCGCAGACAGATCGCCGTTCGACTTCAGTTCGAGAACGCTGATGTCCTGGCTGTCGGCATTGCCGACATAGACGAAGGTGGCGGCGTCGGCGGACGACATCATTGCTCCCCACGCCAGAGCAGCTGCCATAGCCATGCATATGCGCGATGAAACATTGGACATCGTTCCCCCAAGCTCTGGTTTTGAGTTGGGCGAATGATGATACCAGAGCCTGAGATAGGCAAGCTGCAGCGCGAGATCAGAACGCCCCAGCTACCGTCAACCGCAGCGCCAGCGGCTCCACCGGATGCAGGATGCGATCCATGATGCCGGTCTGGCACACGGCCGCGGGCGCCGTGGGCGCGCCGCCTCCGGCCGGGAAGCAGGCAGCAAACAACGAGTCTGTCTTTAATAGCGATCCATAGGCATAGGTGATCTGATCGGACTTGGTATCGAGAATGTTGAACGCGTCGAACTGGATGCGCCAACCATTGTCGAAGCGATAGCCGATCTGGCCGTTGAGCAAGCCGGTGGCGGGGGAGATGAAAGCCGTATCCTCGGTCAGCGGGCGCGGCCCGAAATAACGATAGCGCAACGCGCCGAACCAGCCTTTGGCCTCGCCGAGCCGGATGCCGGCGGACGCGATCATGTTGGGGGCGCCGGGAATATGATCGCCGGGAGCATTGCCGATCTGCGAAGCCGGATAGCCGTCGAGTTCGGCATAGGCAGCGGCCTGATCGGCATTGCTGCCGCGGAAGCGCGCGCGGGTCATGGCAAGATCGGCCTCAAAGCTGAGCCATGACACCGGGCGATAGTCATTGGTCCATTCCCAACCGATGCGTCGGCTGGGACGGCTGGCTTCGGTGTCGCCGGCATCGCCAACAAACAGGATTTCGGACGCGGATTCCAGAGTGAACAGCGCGATGGAGCTGGTGAGGCCAGGAATGAGTTTCGTGCGCAAGCCGACTTCCGCGCCACGCGTCTTCACGAGGAATGGCGACCGCTCCACAGGCGATCCGTCACTCGGCGATTCCGTGATCGTCGTGCCGCGTGCGTCGTTGCTATGGAAGCCTTCGCCGGCATTGAGAAACAGTTCGGTCTTTGCAAAAGGACCGAAGACGAGACCGGCCTTGGGGCTGCCGATGGTCGCATTGGCCGTGCCGGAATTGGCAGCATTGAACAGCGAGTTGACGGTCGCGTTGTAATAGTCGCCGCGCCAACCGACATTGCTGCGCAGCCAATCGGTCCACCATGTGGTGTTCTGGACAAAGATGCCGACACTGCCTTCCTTCACCAGATCGCTGCGCGTGTTGGAGAGGAACTGGCGGCGCACGGTATTGCCGAGAGCGACCTTGATGTCGTCGTAGCGGCTCTGTACGCCGATCTCTGTCTCAGTGCGGAAGCCACCGAGATTTCCCTTGAATGTGTGTGATGCGTTGATGCCGCCCAGCAAGCGATCATCATATTGATGAAACTGATCGCCATTCTCGGGATCGCTCAGAAAGAACGTAAAGTTGTTCCAGAGATTGAGCTTACTCTTGATGGCGTAGACATCGACCTTGGTGGCACTCGCACTGTCGCTGTCGCGATAGCGGCCGGAAATCGAGAAGCGCTCGGAATTGCCGCCATCGGTGGGATCGAGCGCGCCATAGAGGCCAATCTGGCCGGAGCTGATGGCGCGCAGCGGCACCTGGTCGGTGGAATTCCAGCGATTGGCATAGGCCATGCCGGTCAGCGAGAAGCCGCTGTCGGGCGTGCCCTGGCTGTAGCGCACCACGGCATTCAGCTTCTTCAGTTTGTCTGGATCCTCCCACGGGCCGTTATAGATGTTCGCCTCGGCGGCAACGAGCAGATTGCCGTCACCCGCCTTTCCGGATGTGACGCCGAATGCCCGGTTGTAGCCGAAGCTGCCCGTGGTGATCGACGCCATGGTCTTCGCGACACTGTCGATCAGGCTGACATGAATAGCGCCGACCGAGGAGAAATCGCCTTCGTCAGCGAAATACGGACCCTTTCGAACATTGACCACGCTGATCAATTCCGGGATCAGGAAGTTCATGTCCGCATAGCCCTGGCCGTGACCATGGGTGCGCATGTTCACCGGCATGCCGTCCACCGAGATCGCCAGATCGGTGCCGTGATCGAGATTCACGCCACGCAGAAAATACTGGTTGGCTTTGCCGTCGCCGGAATGCTGGGTGATGATCAGGCCGGGCGCGACTTCGAGCGCCTCGGCTGGACGTGACAGCGGGCGGGCGTTGACCTCGGCGCCGCTGATGTTCTTTTCGCTGGCGGCACCAACGGGTAGCAACGCGACATTGGCGCCGGGATTGCTGCTGCCGATGCCGCTGGAGGCCGCGACCGGCGGCGCGGCGCGGGGCGCAACGCGACGGCTGGTGGTGATCGGGGTGGTTTGACGGGCCGGTATCGTCACGCGCGGCTTCGGCGCATCGACTTCCACCGGCGCCAGCGTGGTGCTGCGAGCGCCCTGCGCCGCAGCTTCGGTGGACAATGCCAGTGCGGCGACGAGTGCCAGCGACAGATCACGAGATAGATGCTTCATCGCCGACCGCCCCCAAGCGGATACGCAACTCATCCGAAAACAACAGTCCCGCCACGACGACGAGCACGTTATGTTGCAACCCAACATGGAGCGAACAACTGACAGGCGAGTATGACGATGTCAATCAAACATCATACTTGTCCGGAGGCGAAAGATGCAGCGCATAACAATCACGCTTGACGATGACCTGATGGACGAACTGGACTCACTGATCGCCGAGCGCGGCTATCAGAACCGCTCCGAAGCCATTCGCGATCTCACCCGCGCAGGAATGCAGCAGACTGCACACGAGAAAGGCAAAACCGGCGACTGCGTGGCGGCGCTGGTCTATGTCTATGACCACGCACAGCGCGACCTGTCGCGCCGGCTGATGGACACCTATCACCACCACCACGATCTCTCGCTGGCGACGCTGCATGTGCATCTCGACGACGACAACTGCATGGAAGTCACGGCGCTGAAAGGATCAGGCAGCGAGGTGCAGCATTTCGCCGATCACATCATCGCCGAGCGCGGGGTGAAACATGGGCGGCTGGTGATGATGCCGACGGGGAAGAAAGCGGCGAAGCGCAAGCCGCATTCGCATGGGTGAAGCGCCGAAGCTGATGGTCCCTCCCCCAAGCCGCGCAGCGGCGCAGTGGGGAGGGTCCGCCGATAGGCGGGGGTGGGGTCTATCCTCACGGTAGGACGGAGTTTGGAGAAACACACCACCCGTCCGCGCTACGCGCGGCCACCCTCCCCACGGCGCGCGCATAGGCGCGCTTGGGGGAGGGATAAGAAGATCAGTCCCAGTCCGGTGCAAAAGCCGGGTTCACCAGCCGCTGCCCCTTCGGCAAGCCGCCGATCGCCTTGCGGTCCTCGTCATCCAGCGTGACCTTCAGCGCATCCAGATTGGCCTGCTGGCTCTCCTTGCGTGACGCCTTCGGAATCGCCGCGACGCCATCCTGATCGAGCAGCCATTTCAGAGCGACCTGTGCTGCCGACACGCCATGCTTCGCAGCGATCTTTTTCATCGCGTCGTTGTCAGCCAGACGCCCCTGCCCCAGCGGGCAATAAGCAACCAGCGGGATCGACTTCGACCGCAGATAGGTTAGCAGCTTCGTCTGATCCAGCAGCGCGTGATATTCGACCTGATTGCAGGCAACGGGCGCACCAATCTCCTCCACCGCCTGCTTCATCAGCGCGACCGGGAAATTGGCGACTCCCATTGCGCGGATGCGGCCTTCATCCTTGAATTTCATCAGCGTCTCGAAGATCGCCGGCAGGTTCATGCCCTTCGAGGGCCAGTGCACGAGATAGAGATCGATGACATCGAGGCCCAGCTTTGTCTGGCTGGCATCGAAGGCGCGCTTGATGGCGTCCGGCGCGAGGTTCTCATGCCAGACCTTGGTCGTGACATGCAGGTCGCTGCGCGGCAGGCCGGCGGCCTTGATGCCGGCGCCGACTTCGACCTCGTTGCCGTACATCTCGGCGGTGTCGATGTGGCGATAGCCGAGTTTCAGCGCAGTCTCGACGCCGGCGACAGCGGCATCGCCCGTCAGCTTGAAGGTGCCGAGGCCGAGCTGCGGCACCTTGATCCCCTGCGTGGTCAGATTTTTCATGTCAATTCCTCAATGTGGCAAACCGCATGGCAAGACGAGACGCGCGCCGTTTGATACGCTGCCCGCACCAAGACAGGAACTCACATCACAGGGAGATGTTCAAGGTGGAGAAAGCGCTTCGTGCGTGGCTGGATTCCCACGGCCTGCTCGCTATCACCGCCGCCGTGCTCGGCGTGCTCATCACGATCGCGGTCGTGCTGGTGGTCGGGGGCTTCTGGCTCGCGCGGTGACTTGTAGGATGGGTAGAGCGCAGCGCAACCCATCACGGCCGGGCACTGGTGGCGATGGGTTTCGCTGCGCTCTACCCATCCTACGATCCGGCGCCTAGTATCCCCTCACGCGATCGACCGTATCCTTGGGCGTCACGCCGGCCACCACCGCTTCCGCTGTCGCACGGATCGTGCCGCCAATGGCCGTCATGGTGACATCGCAGGCGTCATGCGGCGTCAACAAGACCTTGGGGTGGGTCCAGAACGGGCTGTCCTTGGACAGCGGCTCGATCGGGAAAACGTCGATCGATGCGCCAGACAACTGGCCGCTGTCAAAAGCTGCAAAGATGTCCTCTTCGACCATATGCGCGCCGCGGCCGGTATGGATCAGATAGGCGCCGCGCCTCAGCTTCGCGAACAATCCAGCATTGAGAATGCCGCGGGTTTCCGTCGTCAACGGCAGCAGATTGATCAAGATCTCGGTGTCGTCGAGCATGGTTTCGAGACCATCGATGCCGTGAAATCCGGACACGCCCGCCGATGTCAGCTTCGGCGTGCGACTCCACACCTTCACCGGAAAACCAAGCATCGCGAGATCCGCGGCCACGCGTGCGCCAATGGCGCCATAACCGAGAATGCCGACCGGCACCTCGCGCGCCGCGCGCTGCGGCAGGCGCTGCCAGATTTTGTCCTGCTGCTGTTGGCGATACACGCCCATCTGGCGCTGATGATAGATCGCGTTCCAGATCACGAAGCCCGACATCATCTCGGCTTGGGCGGGCTCGACCACGCGTACGATGTCGATGTCGTCGCGCATGCTCGGGCAATGCAACAGGCTGTCAGCACCGGCTGCGATCGAGCAAGCCGCCCTGATATTCGGATAATGCGTGAAGGCGTCGGGCTGGGGAAACCAGCCCACCGCCATCTCGACATCCGCGGCATGGCTACCGTCAACGTGATCGACGAAATCCACGACACCGTCCAGCCTGGCGATCTCAGGCGCCAGATAGTCCCTCAGATCGAGGGTGGTGCTGAGAAGGACGCAGCGGGTGGTCTTGCTGGACATCGAAGATCAGGCGGCCTGTGATGGTGAGCTCTGACCGGGAACGGCGCTGAGGAGCTCGCGGGTGTAAGGATGCTCGGGCGATGCGAACAGCTGCGCGGTTGGCTTCAGTTCGACGATCTGGCCACGCTGCATCACCGCGATGCGATCGCAGATCTGCGCGGCCACGCGCAGATCGTGGGTGATGAACAGCATGGACAGGCCGAGCCGGGCCTTGAGGTCTTCGAGCAGCTTCAGCACCTGCGCCTGCACGGACACATCGAGCGCGGACACGGCTTCGTCGGCCACAATGATCTCCGGGTCCATCGCAAGTGCGCGGGCGATGCCGAGGCGCTGGCGCTGGCCGCCGGAAAATTCATGCGGATAACGATCGAGCGAGCCGGCATCGAGACCGACCATGCCGAGCAATTCGCGCGCGCGCTCCATCGCCTTTTTCGGGTCGGCACCGTGGGAGATCGGACCATCGGTAATGATCTGGCCCACCTTGCGGCGCGGATTGAGCGAGGCGAACGGATCCTGGAAGATCATCTGGATGCGATGCCGCTGATCACGCAGCGCCTTGCCTTTGAGCGCCGTGAGATCGACATCGCCGATGCGCACCGTGCCGCGATCGGCTTCGATCAGCCGCATCACCAAACGCGCGACGGAGGATTTGCCCGAGCCGGATTCACCGACCAGACCAATGGTCTCGCCCTTCAGGATCGAGAAGGTCACTTCATTGGCCGCTTGCACCCGGCGGTCCGGCTTGAACCAGCCGGTGGGCGTCACATAGGTCTTGTTGAGGCCGACGACATCAACTGCCTTGTTGGTCTCATCTAGCGGCGCGCGGACCGGCGGATCCATCGACGGAACGGCGGCGAGTAACGCCTTAGTGTAATCATGCTGCGGATTCTTGAAAACCGCATCGATCGAGCCTTCCTCGACGATCCTGCCGTGGCGGAGCACAACGACACGATCGGCGATGTCGGCAACGACGCCGAAGTCATGGGTGATGAACATCACCGCCATGTTGCGATCACGCTGCAGATTGCGGATCAATTTGAGGATTTGCGCCTGGGTGGTGACGTCGAGGGCCGTGGTCGGCTCGTCGGCGACGAGAACCTTGGGCTCGAGTGCAAGCGCCATGGCGATCATCGCGCGTTGGCGCTGGCCGCCGGAGAGCTGGTGAGGATACGCACGGATGATCCGCTCCGGATCGGGCAGACCAACTTCCTTGGCCAGATTAAGCGCCTTCGCGCGACGCTCCGTCGGCGTCAGGAGATCATGCGCCTCGAACATCTCCATCATCTGGTCGCCGATGCGCATCAGCGGATTGAGCGCCGTCATGGGCTCCTGGAACACCATGGCGATGTCGCGGCCGCGCACGCTGCGCCAGCCGTCTTCGTCGAGCTTCAGGAGGTTCTCGCCCTCATAAATGATCTCGCCGGCATCGACTTTCACCGTATCGGGCAGCAGGCCCATCAGCGCATGCGCGCACATGGACTTGCCCGAGCCGGATTCGCCGACGACGCAGACAATCTCTCCGGGGATCAGATCGATCGACACGCCATCGACGGCGTGGGCGCGTTCACCGCTCTTGGGCAGTGCGATCCTGAGATTCTTGATGGCAATGGCGGGCGCTTTGGACATCAGCGGCTATCCTTTGCCAGGCGCGGATTGAGCGCATCGTTGAGGCCTTCGCCGATCAGGTTCATGGCGAGCACCGAGAGCAGGATCGCGATGCCGGGGAACACGGTGATCCACCAGGCCTGGCGAATGACGGTGCGGCCGGCGCCGACCATATAGCCCCACGACATCAGATTGGGATCGCCGAGGCCAAGGAAGGACAGCGAGGATTCGAGCAGGATCGCGTTGGCCACCATCAGCGAGGCCAGCACGATGATGGGCGAGATGGTGTTGGGCAGAATCTCGCGCCAGATGATCCAGCTATTGCTCTGGCCGGTGACCACTGCGGCCTGCACATATTCGCGCGTGCGCAGCGACAGCACCTCACCGCGCACCAGACGCGCGACGGGCGGCCAGGACACGATCGCGATGGCGCCGACGATGGAATAGATCGACGGCTGCAGGATCGCCACCAGCACGATGGCGAGTGCGAAGCTTGGGATCGTCTGGAAGAATTCGGTGAGGCGCATCATCAGGTCATCCACCCGACCGCCGAAATAGCCGGCGATCGCACCGACCGGCACGCCGATGGTCAGCGCCACCGTGGTGGAGACGAGACCCACCAGCAGCGACACGCGGGCCCCGTAAATCAGGCCAGCAAAAATATCGCGGCCGAGCGCATCGGTGCCGAGTGTCACCATCGGATTGGTGAAGGGCGGCAGGAACGGCCGCTGCGCCATGCGCCAGGGCGAATTCGGAAACACCATCGGGCCGAACACAGCCACACAGACGGCGATGAACAGCAGGGTCAGGCCGATCACGCCGCCGGGATTGCGCAGCATCAATTTCCAGAACTTCTTCATTTGGCAAACTCGATGCGCGGGTCGACGACGCGATAGACGAGATCGGTGACGAGGTTGAAGATCAGCACCATGGCCGAGCAGACCGTAAAGACGCCGAGCAGAAGGTTGTAGTCGCGTTGCAGCAGCGCCTCATAGAGCAGCCGCCCGATGCCGGGCCATGCAAACACTGTTTCGGTGAGCACGGCGCCGCCGATGAGCGTGCCGGAATGGACGCCGGCCAGCGTCACCACAGGCAGCAAAGCATTGCGCAGCACATGGCGGCGCTGGATGACATTGTCACGCAGACCTTTGGCGCGCGCGGTCTTGACGAAATCAAGCCGCTTCACTTCGAGCATCGAGGCGCGCGTCATGCGCGTATAGGTCGCCATGAAGAACAGGCCGATGGTCATCGCCGGCATCACGAGATGGGCGAGCACATCGAGCGCATGGCGCCACCCGGTGTAATTGGCACCGACGGTCTCGTAGCCGAAGCTCGGCAACCAGCCGAGATAGACCGAGAACAACAGGATCGCCATCAGCGCCACCCAAAAGATCGGTGTCGCGTAGAACAGGAGCGCTGAGACGGTGATCGCGGTATCGGCCCATGTCCCCGCGAACCGCGCCGCCAAGGTGCCGAATGTGATGCCTAATAAGAGCGATATGCCGAAGGCCGTCAGTGTCAGGAGCAGCGTGGCCGGAAGCCGCTCCAGGATAAGTTGCGAGACCGGTGCCTGCTGGCGGAACGAGAAGCCGAGATCGAGCTGCACGACGCCCTTCACATAGGTGAGGAGCTGCTCGGGCAGCGGCTTGTCGAGCGAGAACTTTTCGCGGAGCTGCTGCACGAATTGCGGGTCTGATGCACCGGCTTCGCCGGCCATCACCATGGCGGGATCGCCGGGCGCGAGGCGGATCAGGAAGAAGTTCATGACGACGATCGCCAACAGGACGAACACGCCCTTCACGATCCTCTGGGCAACGAAAGACAGCATTGGGATTTTGCTCGCTCGTCGTGAAAATGAAAACGCAACTCCGTCACTGCGAGGAGCGAAGCGACGAAGCAATCCAGAAACTTCCTAGGAAGGGCTGGATTGCTTCGCTACGCTCGCAATGACGACGTCCAGGCTATCGGCTGAATTACTTGTCCAGCCAGGCGTCGCGGAAGCCGTCGTTGACGCCGATGCCGGTGGTGATGAGGTTCTTGACCTTGCAGTTCATGATGGTCGGGAACTGCAGTTCGAGCTGCCAGGCCACCGGAACGTCTTCGACGAGGATCTTCTGAACCTTGTCGTAGATCTCCTTGCGCTTCGAGTCCGGCGTCGCAACGGCGCCTTCATCGAACAGCTTGTCGACCTCGGGATTCGAATAGCCTTCGACGTTGTTGAACATCTGCCCCTTGACGATCTGGCTCGACACATAGTTGCGCGAGACGCCGAGTGCAGGATCGCCGTACTGATACAGATAGGTGAAGCCGATATCGAAGTCCCACTCGCTGATGCGCTGGTTGACGCCGGCCACGTCGGTGGCGATGGTTTCGATATTCATGCCGACATCGACGAGATTCTGCTTCACAGCCTCGCCCCAGCGGGTCCAGGTCTCGCCGTAAGCGAGCGGCATGATGCGGATCTTCTCGCCCTTGTAACCGGCTTCCTTCAGCAAGGCCTTGGCCTTGGCGGGGTCGTACGGATATTTGGTGACGTTGTCGGTGTAGAACTTGATCGCCGAGGACGACGGGCCGGTGGCGACCTTGCCGAGGCCGTTCCAGATCACGTCCTTCGCGAATTCGCGGTCCACCGCATACATGATGGCCTGACGAACCTTCTTGTTCGCGAGGATCGGGTTGCGGTTGTTCAGCCACAGCCAGGCCATTGGCGAGAAGAATTCCCAGCCTTCGCCGGTGACGCAGGTGTTCGGCAGCTTGCTGACGCGCGGCACGTCGAAGTTTTCGATCGAACCGCCCGGCAGCACATCGACCTTACCGGTCTCATAGGCGACCGAGCGCGCCGCGGCGTCCGGAATCACCTGCCAATAGACTTCGTCGAGATGCGGCAGGCCCTTCACGTGATAGTTCGGGTTCTTCACCATGCGGATGAAGGAGCCCTTCTTCCATTCCTTGAACATGAACGGGCCGGTACCGATGGGCGCGTTGTTGTTCGCATTGGTCTTCCAGTCGGTGCCGTCATAGAGGTGCTTCGGAATCATCGGCATCGAGCCGACTTCGAAGATGCCGATGAACGGGCCGAACGGCTGCTTCAGCTTGAAGACGACGGTGTAGTCGTCCGGCGCCTCGACCTTGTCGAGCTGGACGAGGTTATTGCGGGCGCGCGCATGGGTCTGCTTCAGCATGTCGATGGAATACAGAACGTCAGCCGAGGTGAACGGCTTCCCGTCGTGCCAGGTGACACCCTGCTTCAGCTTGAACGTGTAAGTCTTGGCATCTTCGCTGACGGTCCAGCTTTCGGCCAGGCCGGGCTGCGGCTCCAGCTTCTTGTTGTAACGGAGCAGGCCTTCGAAAATGTTGCCGGACACCATCTGCGTCGGGCCGTTCTGCACCATCGGCAGGAAGAGACCGGGCGGCTCTGGTTGGATCACGGCATTGACGACGCCACCTTCTTTCGGCGCCTGCGCGAATGCCAGCGTGCTCACGGTGCTGAGAGCCAGCGCCAGTACCAGTTTCTTCAACATATCTTCCCCCTTAGTGCCTTGCGGCACGTAACCCAGAACAGTTGACGATGTGTGATGCAGATCGGATCAATTCTTGTAGTCGGGATCGGTGCGATCGAGCATGCGCTTGAACGCATCCCATTCGCTGTCCGGCTTGCCTTCTGCGTGCACCTTCGTATAGCCGCGGTCATACTGGCCGGCGGTATGCGATGCAATGGCATGCGACGGACGAATGACTTCGGCGCCGGTTGAAAGAATCGCCAGTTGCGCGCGGCAGGAGCGCTCCATGTTGAACATCAGCTTGAAGGCTTCGCCGACCGAGCGGCCGCAAGTGAGCAGGCCGTGATTGCGCAGGATCAGCACCATCTTGTCGCCGAGATCGGCAACGAGACGCTCGCGCTCTGACAGGTCCAGCGCGATGCCTTCGAAGTCATGATAGGCGATGCGATCAGTGAACTGCATCGACCACTGATTCAGCGGCATCAGGCCTTCCTTCAGGCATGACACGGCAACACCGGCGACCGTATGCGTATGCAACACGCAATTTGCGTCGTGACGGACCGCATGCACGGCGCTGTGGATGGTGAAGCCAGCCGGGTTGATGCCGAGGCCAAGCGGATCGTCCACGACCTTGCCGTCGGTATCGACGGTGACGAGGTTCGAGGCCGTGACCTCTTCGAAGCGCATGCCATAGGGATTGATGAGGAAGCGGTCCATGGTGCCAGGGACGCGGACGGAAATATGCGTGTAGATGCTGTCGTCGAGGCCATGGCGATGGATCAAACGATAGGCAGCAGCGAGATCGACGCGGACCTGCTTGGCGGCATCGAGGGTCGGCGTCAGATTGGCATGCATATTCACAGGCGTACTTCCCAACTTTTTAAGCTGACGAAAGCAAACACAAACGCATGGCAGGCGGCAAGATTAAACTGTCGACAATCGACGCTTAATTCTTGTACACGGCATGAAACGGGCCTTTTCCCCATGCGTTTGATGTCCCCTCCTGTTGGTCTGACCGCCCTCACCGATACCGACCTCGTCGGTCAGGTGGCGCGCGTTCTGACGCAGGCTGTGGTTAACGGACAACTCGCACCGGGCGCGAAAGTCGTGGAAGCCGGTATCGCCCGCGAACTCGGCATCAGCCGCGCACCGGTGCGCGAGGCCGCGCGATTGCTGGAGCAGCAAGGCCTTCTCGTCTCGCATCCGCGTCGCGGCTTTTTTGTCCGCAAACTCGAAGCGAGCGATATCGACGAGATTTACGATCTGCGTATCTGCGTCGAGTGTCACGCAGCCATCCTTGCGGCAAAGAACCTCACCCCTGCCAATCGCGCTGCACTGCGAAAGCAGATCGACGTGTTGCACGAAACCGCCGATCTGGAAGATCATGCGCGGCAGGTCGAAGAGGATTACAAATTCCACCGCATGATCGTCGAGATGGCGGGCAGCAAGCGCTTGCTGAAAGTCTTCGATGATCTGTCGTCGGAGATGCGCATGGTGATCGGCCTGATCGGTCGCCTTTATGATGATCCTGCACGCATCGCGCAGACTCATGAAGCGCTGCTCGATGTGCTCGAACAAGGCCATGCCGACGTCATCGCCGCGCGGTTCGACTATCACATCGCAGCCGCTTGGCGCGAAGTCGGCAGGCTGGTCCGCGAAATCCCCGCATCAACCAACGGAGTCGCCCCGTGAAGGCAGTTTATTCCGACAAGCACAGCGCGCACGATCCGCAATTCTATCTGGTGCGCGGCCAGATCCGTAAAACCACCGAACAGCCCGAGCGCGCCGTGCGCCTTCTGAAGGGCCTCAATGACGGCAAGCACACGCTGGTGGCGCCGACTGAATTCGGCCAGGGTCCGCGTGCCCGCGTGCATTCGCCTGAATATCTGCGCTTTCTCGAAACTGCGTGGGAAGAATGGATCAAGCTGCCGGACTACGGCACCGAGATGATCCCGAACATCCATCCAAACCGCGTGCCGGGTAGCTATCCCAGCCATATCGTCGGCAAGCTCGGCTGGCACACGGTGGATACGTCGGCACCGATCGGCCCCGGCACCTGGGCCGGTGCTTGTGTGGCGACCGATATCGCCGTGACGGCCGCACAGATGGTGATGGATGGAGAGGACGCCGTCTATGCGCTGTGCCGCCCGCCCGGCCACCACGCCTATCGCGATCTCGCCGGCGGCTTCTGCTTCATGAACAACTCGGCGATCGCCGCCGAGCATCTGCGCACCAAGCATGAGCGCGTCGCCATCCTCGATGTGGACGTGCACCACGGCAATGGCACCCAGGGCATCTTCTATGCGCGCCCGGATGTGCTGACCGTTTCGATCCATGCCGACCCGACCGGCTACTACCCGTTCGTGTGGGGTTATGCGGATGAGAAGGGCGAAGGCAATGGCCTCGGCACCAATCTCAATATTCCGCTCGCCATCGGCACCGGCGATGATGGCTTTATCGATGCGCTCGCTGTCGCCGAGAAGACCATCAAGTCGTTCGCGCCCACCGCGCTCGTGCTCGCGCTCGGCCTCGATGCCTCCGAACACGACCCGCTCGCCGCGCTGACGGTCACTACACCGGGCTTCAATCGTATCGGTGCGTCCGTTGCACGCATGGGCCTGCCCACCGTCATCGTTCAGGAAGGCGGATATCTGTCCGACATCCTGGGCGCCAATCTCACCTCCACGCTCGCTGGCTTTGAGCAAGCGCGCTAACCCCTCCTCCGTCATTGCGAGCGCAGCGAAGCAATCCAGTCTTTCTTCACTTGGCTTCTGGATTGCTTCGTCGCTTCGCTCCTCGCAATGACGGAGAAAACATCGTCAACACCAAGAAAACTCGAAGGACCAAACTCGAATGGCTACCAATGCAGAAATCTTCGCGCGCCGCGAAGCCGCCGTGCCCCGCGGCATCGGCCACTCCACCCCGATCTCGGCGCAGCGCGCGCTGAACGCGGAAGTCTGGGACGTCGAAGGCAAGCGCTACGTCGATTTCGCCGGCGGCATCGCCGTGCTCAACACCGGCCACTGCCATCCGCATGTCATGGCGGCCGTGAAGGCGCAGATGGAAAACTTCACGCACACCTGCTTCCAGGTGCTGCTGTATGAATCCTATGTCACCCTCGCCGAGCGCCTCAACAAGCTCGTCCCGGTCGACGGCGACACCAAGACCGCCTTCTTCACCACCGGCGCCGAAGCCACCGAAAACGCCATCAAGATGGCGCGTGCCGCCACCGGCCGTGCCGGCGTGATCGCCTTCACCGGCGGCTTCCATGGCCGCACCCACATGACCATGACCATGACCGGCAAAGTCTTCCCCTACAAGAAGGGCTTTGGCGGCGCGATGCCGGAAGTCTGGCACGTGCCCTTCCCGGCCGCGCAGCTCGACGTCACCGTCGAGGAATCGCTGAAGTACCTGAACTTCCTGTTCAAGGCCGACATCGATCCGGCCCGCGTCGCCGCCATCATCATCGAGCCAGTGCAGGGCGAAGGCGGCTTCCACCAGGCGCCGCCGGAGCTGATGCGCGCACTGCGCAAGATCTGCGACGAGAACGGTATCGTCTTCATCGCCGACGAAGTGCAGACCGGCTACGGCCGCACCGGCAAGATGTTCGCGATGGAGCATTACGATGTGAAGCCGGACCTCATCACCGTGGCCAAGAGCCTGGCCGGCGGCTTCCCTCTCTCGGGCGTGATCGGCAAGGCCAAGATCATGGACGCGGCCGATCCCGGCGGCCTCGGCGGCACCTATGCCGGCAACCCGCTGGCGATCGCTGCGGCCATGGCCGTGCTCGACGTGTTCGAGAAGGAGAAGCTGGTGGACCGCGCCAACCATATCGGCGAGCGCATCACGACGCGCCTGAAGAAGATGCAGCAGCGCAACGATCTCGTGCCGATCGACAGCATCCGCAATGTCGGCGCCATGATCGCCTTCGACATCGTCAAGGAACGCGGCGGTGATACGCCGGACGCCGAGATGACCAAGAAAGTGACGCAGAAGGCGGTGCAGGAAGGCCTCGTGCTGCTGTCCTGCGGCGTCAACTTCAACACCATCCGCGTGCTGGTCCCGCTCACCGCCCAGGACGAAATCCTGGACGAGGGCATGGAAAAGCTCGAACGCGCGCTGACGGCTTAAGTCTCTCCGCCGTCATTGCGAGCCCTGACGAATTGGCAAGGCCAATTCGTTTGGGCGAAGCAATCCAGAAAGCCAAGAACTGGATTGCTTCGTCGCTACGCTCCTCGCAATGACGACTTCATATTAACAAGAAGGATCTCCCCATGGCTCTCGATCCCGCCCTCCGCGACAAGATCATCGCCGCCGTCGACAAGGGCTTTGATGCCCAGGTCAAGTTTACCCAGGACATGGTTCGCCACGCCTCAACCCGTGGCAATGAACACACCATGCAGGACTTCATGTTCCGCGCCATGAAGGAGCGCGGCTACAGCATGGAGCGTTTCAACATGGATCCGGAGGCGCTGAAGCGTCATCCCGGCGCCGGCGCATGGGACGAACTGCATTCGCAGGCCCCGATCGTGGTCGGCACGCATCGTCCGCGCAATGAGACCGGCCGTTCGCTGATCATGCAGGGCCATGTCGACGTCGTGCCGGAAGGCCCGCTCGACATGTGGTCGACCCCGCCCTACGACCCCGTGATCCAGGGCGACTGGATGCAGGGCCGCGGCGCCGGCGACATGAAGGCAGGCTGCGCCTCCAACGTCTTCGCCCTCGATGCACTGAAGAGCCTTGGCCTGCAGCCGGCAGCGACTGTGTATCTCCAGTCGGTGGTGGAAGAAGAGTCCACCGGTGACGGCGCCCTGATGACGCATCTGCGCGGCTACAAGGCCGATGCCGTCGTCGTCTCCGAGCCGTCGCACGAGACCATCACCCGCGCCAATATCGGCGTGGTCTGGTTCCAGGTGGAAGTGCGCGGCGTGCCGGTTCACGTGCAGCGCATGGGCACCGGCGCCAATGCCATCGACGGCGCCTATCGCGTGGTCGGCGAGTTGCGCAAGCTGGAAGCCGAGTGGAACGCCACCAAGGGCGAGCACGAGCACTTCAAGCACATCGAGAAGCCGGTCAACCTCAACATCGGCAAGATCGCGGGTGGCGACTGGGCCTCGTCGGTCCCGGCCTGGTGCAAGATCGACTTCCGCATCTCGCTGCTGCCCGGCAAGACCGCGGAAGCCGCGAAGAAGGAAATCGTCGATCGCGTCGCCGCCTTCTCGCGTCAGGATCCGTTCCTGTCGAACATCCCTCCGACCGTGACCTTCAACGGCTTCCAGGCCGAAGGTTACGAGCTGAAGCCCGGCTCGGATGCCGAGAACACGCTGGCTGCCGCGCATGAAATCGTGTTCGGGCAGAAGCCGAAGCCGGAAACGTCGCTGGCCTATCTCGACAGCCGCGTCTATGCGCTGTTCGACAATGTGCCGACGCTGAATTACGGCTGCATCTCCCGCGGCGTCCATGGCTTCGACGAAGGCGTCAACCTGCCCTCGCTGAAGAAGACGACGACGGCGCTGGCGCTGTTCATTGCCGAATGGTGCGGCGTGGAAGAGATCAAGGGCTGATCTCCGCTCCGAGACTGACAAAGCAAAACGGCGGCGCATTGCGCCGCCGTTTTCATTTGTGAGCGTGTAACAAGCTCACCGCTGCCAATTACAGATCCCGCCAGTGCGGCACGGCCATGTCTGGATCCGCGTATCCGCGGCATTCGCATCCAGCGGATTATTGCGCGGACGCGCGACGCGGGCCCGCGCAGGGGGCTGCGGACGTGTCGCAACGGCGCGCGGCGGCTTCGCCACGGCCACGGCCTTTTGCACGGCAGGCTTGTCAGCCGCCGCATCGATCTCGTTCTTGGCATCGGCACGCGCCGTCACCGGATAGACCTCGAACTGCGCGCTTGGCCCGAGCGGCTTCGGCGACAGGAGTGCAGCCCGCAAATCGAGCGTGAGGAATTCACCGGGCTTATAAGTCTTCGCAGTGACTGCGTCGGCTTGCGCTGCTCCGCAGCCCAGCAATACGGCGCCGGCCATCGCAGCAGCTAAATATCTGAACGTCATCTACGCCTCCTGAGGCCACGTTTCGGCTTCTGGAAATGACAATGTCTCTAATTTATGGACGAATAACCGGGAATCCACCCCGGCCGTTCCCCGAAAACCACTGCAGCGCAGGCATTTTCGCCGGTAAGCCTAACTCCCCCCAACCGCCGATTGATCCAGAGCAATGCGATAAAGGCCCCTCAAGCCGATCCTGCGGACATCACACAGCAGGAGATCGCGATGACAACCGCTCAACCATATCCTGTGGTCAGCTACCTCATTGATCAGTTTGGCGCCTGGGTTCAGCAGCGCCGCCAACTCAACGAATTGTCCGAGCTCGACCATGGCGAATTCACCCGCATGGCCCACGAACTCGGCCTCGCCCCGGGCGACCTGAAAGACCTCGTGCTTCGGGGCGTCGATGGCGCACAGGAGCTGCCGCAGATGCTGCGCGCACTCGGCTTCACCGAGGACGCCATCAAGAAGATCTCGCCGCCGCAGATGAGGGAAATGCGCCACGCCTGCGCCGGCTGCCAGCACAAGCAGGCTTGCCACGTCGATCTGGCAGCCAAGACGGCCGCAGCGCACTATGAGGACTACTGCGCCAATGCCAACGAGATCACGTTGATGCGTGCAAAGCAGGATCGCGGAGCAAATTATTCTCCGACCTTGGCGGAATTGTTCAAAAAGCCGGCCTAGTAAGCTTAAACAGTTAGGTTAAGATTTGAACTAAGTTGCAGCAAACACAGCGTAAATTATACCGTCGATCCTGTGTCGTGCAGCGCGGATAAGGAAGTCGCTTTCCCATCCACGAATTTCAATGCCCGGCACGGGACCGCCGTTTTTACCTGCGTCGGCGGTCCCACCCCTGAACTCTTAAAAATCCGGGGCGCTTTCAAACAAAAATTCAAACAGCGTTCGCATGAGCCAAGTGTGCGGACATGTTGCAGATGCTCGCAAGTCGTTGCGTATCGATCGCCTGATCGAACTGCACATCGATCGAGCAATCGTCGCGTTGCAACACAAGCCTCGATTACAACGCAGCGCGATTTAATGCTGAGCAATGTGTAGTTCGCGCAATCATCCTTGACTTGCGTATAAAGCAATTGGCAGTCTGCTCTCATACAAAAAGCATCCGGCACTGACCGAGATGCAGTCTAGGGAGAGATACCATGAACTCATTTCTGAGGCCGCTTGCGGCTGCCAGTGTGATCGTTGCTGGCGCCCTTGCTTCCACTGCGCCCGTCCAAGCGCAGCAGCCGATCAAGATCGGCCTTCCCACATCAATCCAATTGCAGGTCGGCCGCGATACGCAGAACGCGGCCAAGATGGCGATCGAGGAAATCAACGCCAAAGGCGGATTGCTCGGCCGCAGGCTGGAAATCGTCGTTGCCGACGAGACCGAAAATCCCGAACAGGGCATCGCCGCCATCAAGAAGCTGACCGCCGACGAGAAGGTGGACGTGCTGATCGGCGGCTATACATCCGGCGTGACGCTGGCGCAGCTGCCGCATATCTCGAATGCCAAGACGATCTATCTCGGCGTCGGTGCCGCCTCCCCGGCCATCACCGCCAAGGTGAGAACGGATTACGAGAACTACAAATATATCTTCCGCGTCTCGCCGATCCATGCCGGCCATCAGGCCCGCGCGCTGGTGGACTTCATCAATGGCAAGCTCAAGGGCGAAATGGGCCTGAAGAAGGTCGCCATCGTCGGTGAGAACGCCAAATGGGTGCAGGACCTGGTGCCGATCCTGAAGAAGGGCGCCGTGGACGGCGGTACCGAAGTGCCAATGTCGGAATTCTTCGACACCTCGACCTCGGACTTCTCGCCGCTGTTCGCCAAGGTGAAGAATTCCGGCGCACAATATCTGATCGTGATCCTGTCGCATGCCTCCAGCGACATCTTCGTCAAGCAGTGGCATGACGCCCAGGTGCCGATCCCGATCGGCGGCATCGACGTGAAGAGCCAGGACGCCGACTTCTTCACTCGCGTCAGCGGCAAGGCCCTCGCCGAGACCGTCGGCCTGTTTGCCACCCGCGCCGAACTCACGCCAAAGACCATTCCGTTCTGGGATGAATTCGTGAAGCGCTTCGGCACCGCGCCTGTTTACACCGGCGTCGGCACATATGATGCGGTTCATGTCTATGCCGAAGCGGTGAAGCGCGCCAATTCGGTCGAACCGGCCGCCGTGATCAAGGAACTGGAAAAGACTGACTATGTCGGTATTGCCGGCAAGATCCAGTTCGACGAAGTGCATGACGTGAAGCAAGGGCCGGGCCTGCAGAACCTGCTGTTTGCGCAGTGGCAGAAAGACGGCGCCCGCGTCGTGGTCTGGCCGAAGGACTCCGCAAAGGGTCCGATGATCCCGCCGCCGTGGATGAACTGACCTCGGCTGCCAAAGGCCGTCATTGCGAGGAGCCCTTGCGACGAAGCAATCCAGTCTTTCTCTCTGTTGTCTGGATTGCTTCGCTGCGCTCGCAATGACGGCTGCTCTCGTCAGGCGTCTTCACTTATCCGCGGAATCCCATGCTTCAGATCCTGATTTACGGCGCCGTGTCGAGCGCCATCTATGCCATGTTGGCTGTCGGCTTCACGCTGATCTTCGGCGTCGCCCGCATCCTCAATCTCGCCCACGGCTCGTTCTATGCGCTCGGCGCCTATTCGGCCTATGTCTTCACGTCACTCCTCGGCTTCCCGCTGCTGATCGCAGCGCCGCTCGCAGTGCTGCTTGTCGCGGGCTTCGGCGTGTTGATGGAGCGCTTCCTGGTGCGCCCGCTCCGCGCCTCACAGCTTGCGGTTCTGATGATCACGCTGGCCGTATCGCTCGCCGTCGAGCAGGCACTGTTCATTACCTTCGGTTCCGAATATCGCAACGTCCCTTCCTTCGTGGCAGACAAGCTGACCATCGGCGGCGTCGATATCGGCGGCCAGCGCCTGCTCGCGCTGGTGATGGGCGTGCTCGTGCTGCTGTTTCTCTGGCTGTTTATCCAGCGCACCCGGCTCGGTGCTGCGATCCTCGCCGTGTCCCAGGATCCGGAAGCCGCGCAATATATGGGCATTCCTACCAACCGCATTTTCTCCATCGTGATGGCGATCTCTGCCGGCACCGCGGCGCTGGCCGGCATCCTGGTGTCACCCTTCCTCACGGTGCAGCCGACCATGGGCCTGCTACCGATGGTGAAGGCCTTCGCGATCGTCATCGTGGGCGGTCTCGGCTCGATCCCGGGCAGCATCATCGCGTCGCTGATCCTCGGCTATTCCGAAACCATCGTCGCCTATCTCATCTCCACCTCGTGGACGGAGCTGGTGTCGCTGGTCGCCGTCGTGATCACGCTGATGATCCGGCCGGCAGGCATCCTCGGACGACGGGCGGCCTTCTGACATGAAACGCATCGCCCCCATCGACATCATCGGCGGCCTCATCGTCGTCGCCATTCTCGCGGCCATCCCGGCCATCACCGGCAGCAACTATCTCACCGGCGTGCTCACGGTCTGCGTGATCTACGGCATCTGGGCCGCGAGCTGGGATTTCATGTCCGGCCTCACCGGCCGTGAAAACTTTGGCCATTCGCTGTTTATCGGCGCCGGCGCCTACACAGCCGGCTTCCTCTCATCCCTCTGGGCCGCCAATCCGTGGTACAGCCTGCCGCTGGCGGTGGTCGTTGCCGTCACATTCAGCGTGCTGATCGGCTTCCCGACCTTGCGGCTCCGCGGCCCTTATTTTGCGCTGGCGATGCTGTCGACATCAGCGATCATGCAGCGCCTCTGCCTGATCTTCTGGGAGCAGACAGGCGGCGAGGAAGGCATCTACGGTCTCGATCCGCTGATGAAGAACCCGCTGCAATATTACTGGTTCGCACTCGGCATCCTCGCCGTCACCGTGGTCGTGCTCACTTTGCTGGCACGGTCGCATTGGGGATTGCTGCTGCGCGCCATTCGCGGCGACGAAGCCACCTGCCAGGCCGCCGGCATCAATGTCACCTTCTACAAGATCGCATCGCTGATGATCTCCGCCGCCTTTGCCGGGCTTGGTGGCGCGCTCTATGCGCATTACCAGCTGCAGGTGTCGCCGCCGCTATTCTCGGTGGTTGTGTCCATCACCGTGATCATCATGGTCTATGTGGGCGGCATCGGCTCGATCTACGGCGCCGCTGTCGCCGCGATCCTGCTGACGCTGCTGACCGAGATGTTGCGCGGCTTCGGCGAATACCGGTTGTGGATCTACACGCTGACGCTGATGCTCATCCTGTTCTTCCTGCCCAATGGCTTGATCGCGCCGCTCTGGCGTCGGATGACGGAGCGCCTGCGATGACTGATCTTCTCGAAGTCAACGGCGTCACCAAACGCTTCGGCGGCCTGACCGCCGTAAAGAATGCCAGCTTTACTCTGAAGAAAGGTGATTTCACCGGCATTCTCGGACCCAACGGCGCCGGCAAGACGACGCTGTTCAACATCCTCACCGGCTTCATGCCGCCGACATCGGGCACCATCCACTTCAATGGTGAACTGGTGCGCGAGCTGGCGCCCTACAAGGTCGTCAATCGCGGCATGGCGCGGACTTTCCAGCTCACACGTCCGTTCATCGGCATGAACCTCCTGGAGAATGTGCTGGTGGCCTGCATGTCGCCACGCGCGAGCCAGGACAAGGACAAGGAAGAACGCGCTCGCCACCTGCTCGCCCAGGTCGGTCTAGGCGGCCGCGACAAGGAGCCGGTGGAGACGCTGCCCTATGGCGATCTCCGCCGCCTTGAAATCGCCCGCGCGCTGGCGACGCGACCGGACCTGTTGCTGCTCGACGAACCCTTTGCAGGCCTCGGCAGCAGCGAGATCGAGCAGCTGGCGCAACTGATCCGCCGTCTGCATCGGGAAGAGAACCTCACCATTCTCCTTATCGAACACAAGCTGCGCGAATTCATGGCGCTTGTCTCGCGCGTGATCGCCATGAATTTCGGCGAAATCATCGCCGTCGGGCCGCCCGAGGAAATAGTGAAAAACGAGAAGGTGATCGAAGCCTATATCGGCAAGACGGAGGAAGCTCATGCCTCTGCTTGAAGTGAAGGACCTCAAGGTCAGCTACGGCAAGGCGCTGGCGATCGAATCGGTCTCAATCACCGTCGAGAAAGGCGAGCTGATCGGCGTGCTCGGCCCGAATGGCGCCGGCAAGACCACATTGCTCAAGGCGATCTCACGCTCGATCGCAGCGCAGGGCACGCTGAATTTCAAGGATGCGTCCTTGCACCCCATCGAGCCTTATAATGTGGTCGCCAAAGGCATCTGCCACTGCCCGGAAGGACGTAAGCTGTTTTCCGAACTGTCGGTGCTGAAGAACCTGCAGCTCGGTGCGTACCTGCGCAAAAACAAAGCCGATATCGACAACGACCTGGAGCGCGTGTTCTCGCTGTTTCCGGTGCTACGCGAACGGCAATGGCAGCAATCCAGCACGTTGTCAGGCGGCGAGCAGCAGATGGTCGCCATTGGACGCGCGCTGATGGGGCGGCCTGAGCTGTTATTGCTCGACGAGCCATCCGTAGGCATCGCGCCACGATTGAAGGGTTTGATCTTCGATGCGATCACACAGATCAGGAAAGACGGGACAGCGATCCTGATCGTCGAGCAGGATGCAACCTCGACATTACGGATCGCGGATCGCGTCTATGTGCTGGAACACGGCCGCACGGTGCGTGAAGGCACCGCGCAGGAGATCGCGAGCGATAAATATATTCAGCAGATTTATCTGGGGGTGTAGTAAGTCTCTAACATCTCCCCGCAAGCGGGGAGAGGTTAGACGTCACTGCTTCCGCGTATACAGATGGAATCCGCCATAGATGCCGGAGCGATCCTGGGCATGACCGAGCGCACTGCGTTCGGCGTCGCGCTGCCAGGTCTGGCGCAGCGAGGCGTGCACTTCGTCCTCCAGCGGCGATTCGGCACCGGCGGTGCGGAAGATGACGCGGATGCCGTCATTGCCGGCACGGTCAATCGCATCCCACAATGCGCGGATTTCATCCGGCGCCATCCAATCCTGCGAATCGAGCAGCACCACGGCGTCGATCTCGCGGGCCGGCAGGCTCTCGATGAACAGCCGCAGATTGGCATGCACCGGCGTTACCAGCGCAGCGCGGCTCGACGTGTCGGCATAACGGCTCTGCTGCAGATAGGGCGGCAAGCAGGTATCACCGGGACCGACATAGCTGCGGCTCAAGGCCTGCCATGCGAAGTAGTTGTTGGCATTCGGATGCACGTCGATCAGCGCCATGGTGCGCTGATACAGCACCTCATTGAGTGGCTGGTCGCCCGCCAGCAATGTGCGCTGCTGCGGCGGGATGCCGAGGCTGAAAACCAGCGCCGGCGTCCGCGTCAACAGCTTGGCGAACCAGGAGTGATAGACGCTGTGCAGCTTTTCCAGCGCCTGCTTGCGCTTGGCCGATCCAGCTTCGCACTTCAGCAGCGCATCGAGATCGACGCCGGCGACTTTCGCGATCATGTGGCCAAAGCCGATGAAGCGGCCGAGCGCACCATGGCGATAGAAGCCATCCGTAAAGTAGCTGTAGCGCGGACGACCGACACCGAAGAATGTGCGCTCATCCCAATAGCCGCGGGCCTCTTCGTCGAGATAGGGACGCAGGCGCTCGCGATAGATCTGCGCATTCGCCTTCGAATTGCCTTCACCGAAGAAGGCCCAGAAATCATTGTAGTTCGGCAGCGCGCGCAGGCCGGCGATCTTGAGCTTCAACAGCGACAGATGCGCTTCGTTGAGGTCCACCGCATAGACATGAGCCGGCTTGGCTGCGAGATAGGAGAGCGCGTTGCAGCCGCCGCTGGAGATGGTGACGATCGACGATCCCGGCTTCAACTGAAGCGCTGCCATGTCGGCTTCGGGATCTTCCCAGATCTGCGTGTAGACAAGCCGGCGGAACCAGAAGGCGAAGAGAGAGTCCCACACCGTCGCTTCATCGCTGGAACGGCTGTTGCGAACGGCATCGGCGATCAGTTGGGTGTTCATAGTCGTCCTTTTGGCGGCCCCAAATCGGCAATCTGAAATTTTTATCAACCGCAGACTGCAGTTTTGCGACAGACCTTCTCCGTATCGTCGTCTCCGCGTGACAAATCCACTGTCACACCGCCGTCGTGATCGAATGACAAGGGTGCGATTCAATCCGATATGTGACGAGGTGCATCGTGACGATTGTCTCCGAAGCTGAAACCGGCACCCAGGCGACCTGGCCGAACGACGCCACTCATCGCATGAACCGGATGTATCGCTGGCAGCGCTTCATCTATGACGCCACCCGCGCCTATTATCTGCTCGGCCGCGATCAGTTGATCGCGGAGCTGAAGCCTGAAGCCGGTGCGCAGGTGCTGGAGATCGGCTGCGGTACCGGCCGCAATCTCGTGCAGGCCGCGCGGCGCTATCCCCACGCACAGTTCACAGGCATCGATGTCTCGACGGAAATGCTCACCACGGCGCTGGGCTCGATCAAGCGCCACGGCCTCGATGGCCGCATCCGCGTTGCCCATGGCGATGCCACCGATTTCGATCCGCTGAAGATTTTTGGCATCGCGCCGGACCACATCGTGGTGTCCTATGCGCTGTCCATGATCCCCGACTGGCAGGGTGTGCTCAACGAAGCCGTGCTGCGGCTGAAGCCCGGCGGCCAGCTGCATATCGTCGATTTCGGCGATCAGGGGCGTCTGCCTGCGAGCGCACGCCGCGTGCTGCAGCATTGGCTCTCGCTGTTCGATGTCACTCCGCGGCAGGAGCTGCAAAATGAACTGATCACGCTCGCCGAGCGGCATCAGGCCCAGCTCGTTTTCAAGCGTCCATTCCGCGGTTATGCGCAGTCCGCGGTGTTGACGCTGAAAACACCCTAATTCGTAGGATTGGTAGAGCGCAGCGAAACCCATCACCACCAGCACACGGCCGTGATGGGTTTCGCTCCGGCGCTGCGCGCCTTCGCTCTACCCATCCTACGCGACCTCGCTAGGCCAGCTCTTTCCGCTTCACCAGATTCCGATACGCCTCCACCCCGCCGAACAGTGCGAGGGAGAGGATGAACGGGATGAGGTGATAGAACAGGCGAAACAGCAGCAGCACTGCGAGCAACTGTTCTGTATGTTCGCCGCCAAGCCCGATCAGGATGGTCGCGTCGAACACGCCGATTCCTGCAGGCGCGTGGCTGGCGAAGCCAAGCAGCGTTGCCGCGATAAAAACAACAATGACCTGCTCGATGCTGACATTCATCGTCTCCGGGATCAGCACATACATCGACAGTGCTGCAGCACCGAGATCGACAAGACCAATGCCGATCTGCAAGAACACGTTGCGACCGCTCGGAACCGGCACGGACCACTGACCGCCGCCGATGGAGCGGGTGCCGTTCCACGTCCAGAACACATAGCCGATGATGCCGAGCAGGATCGCAACCGCGATGCCGCGGTTCACCTCGGGCGCCAGTTGATCGATCTTGCTGATCGCATCCGGCGCATGGATCGTGCTCAACGCCAGCGCAGTGAGATTGCCGAGCCAGAATGTCAGGCCGGTGAGAAAGCAAATCCGTGCGACGCCACCAGGACCGATGCCATGCGGTGCATAGATCCGATAACGCACTGCCGACGACACCAGCAGCACGGCGCCGGTTCCGTGCGAAATCGGATAGCTCGTGAAATTTGCCAGAGCGGCAATGCGATACGGCAAGTCACCGCGCCCGATCATCTTCAGCGCCAGCCAGTCGTAGAGCGTCAAGCTGCCATAGGAGATCGCGACGAAGAGCAGCGAGAGCCCGATAGCCATCGGTTCCACCATGCGCATCGCGGCGAGAACCTTGTCGATATCGACGCCTTTCAGCGCCTTGCTCAGGGCAAAGAACGCGATGATGGCAATGGCGAGGCTGACGGCGATGCCGAGCAGCCGCAAAGTGAGGCGGTGGCGCATCACCGCAATGATATTTCGTAATACGGGTGGCACGTCGCTCCACTTCTCTGTAGATGTGAACGCGACGTGATTCGCGCCCGCAGTAAGCGCGCCTATGTGACACGTCGATATGACAGCCGCGCAAAATGAGCGCGAGAGCGTCGCCCGATAAAAATACCGGTGCACTCCAAATTCAGCCGCAAGGTTGTCGCAAGGGATTCATGCGAACGCCGTATCCGGCTGACGCCATTTCACTCACGCAGATATTTTGAAGCAGAAGACAATGTTGACCGAGACCGAATTTCAACTCAACGCCAATCAATGGGAGATATTGCGCGCCCTACGCCCTGGTGCCCCGACAACCCGGCTGAACCGCTACGTACTGGACCAGATGGTCGAACTCGGCCTGGTCGCGCTGGTGGACGACGTTCCTACTCTGACCGCGACCGGCCGTACCGTCGTGCTCCGAGGCTGCCCCAAATTGTGGGATCTGGCCGCCTGAGCCAATCAAACCGAACTCGCTAGACCTTGTCCGAAGATGATCCGTTGTCGTTTTGCGCAACCGGCTCGTCGCCAGTCCAGGTCGGATGGATGCTCAGAATCGCCATGGCGATCAGGCTCGTGGGCAGTGTTGCGCCGATCCGCTCCGCCTCAATCTTGGCTGCGACCAAGCGCTTGAGGAGCAATTGTCTTGCATGGTCAGGCGGTAGTTCCGCCATCGCAACCTCCTTGTCGACCTCGCGTCGCAAGGGCTGGTAGCGATCATCGCCCGAACTGCGACAGAGAGCGTCACCCATTTGGGTGATGGCTCATTCCATGCAGTTAGGTCAGATAGCTTTATCAGCGAGTTATATCGCTGAGACATCAAGAAACTTGGCCCCGGAACCTCACCGTTCCCGGGGTTATTTTTTGGATCAAGCTTTGTCTTAGTGGATGCCGACGCCGACAAGGCGATCGATCAGGCCGTGATCGCTCTTCAACGTCTCGGGTGTGCCGGTCCAGCTCGTGCGGCCGCGCTCCATCACCATGACGCTGTTTGCAAAATCGAGCGCGCGTTCGATCTGCTGCTCCACCAGGATGATGGTCATCTCACCGGTGCCCGCGAGTTGCACCAGCATGGCCATGAGTTCATCGCAGATCACCGGTGCGAGACCTTCGAGCGGCTCATCAAGCAGCAAAACCTTTGGCTTGCCAAGCAGCGTGCGCGCCATGGACAGCATCTGCTGTTCACCACCGGAGAGCTGTTTGCCAAAATTGCCGCGGCGCTCGCGCAATCGCGGAAACATGGCATAGGCTTCGTCCAGCGCCGACACCGGGCGCCCCTTGAGACCGGCGCGCAGATTTTCCTCTACTGTGAGCGAGGCGAAAATATCGCGCGTCTGCGGCACATAGCCGATGCCCAATTCGGCACGCGCCGATGTCCGGCGACCCGCGATGTCTTGATCGCCGAGTTTGATTTCGCCGCCATGACGCGTCGTGAGACCCATCAGGGTCGCCAGCAATGTCGTCTTGCCCATGCCGTTGCGGCCGAGCACGGCCAGGCGATCGCCCGCGCGCACAGCGAACGACATGTCCTCGATGATCCGCGTCGGCCCGTAGCCGGCGCGCAGATTGCGGATCTCAAGCGCTGTGGTGGGCATCGGCATAGCTCCCGAGATAGGCACGGCGCACTTCATGATCGGCGGTGACGTCCTGGGGCGATCCCTCGAAGATCAGTTGCCCCGCTGCCAGCACCAGCACGCGCTTGGCAAATTTGAATACCAGATCCATGTCATGCTCGATCATCAGCACAGCGATATCCGCTGGCAGACGATTGATGGCATCGAGAATCTTTGGCGCTTCATCATGCGGGACGCCTGCAGCCGGCTCATCGAGCAGCAGCACCTTCGGATGCAGAGCGAGCCCGATCGCGAGCTCGATCAGGCGCTGCTGGCCGTAAGCAAGCTCGACTACCTTGCGGTAAGCGAGGCGATCGAGACCGAGATGCGCGAGGATTTCGCTCCACTCCGCCTTCACGTCAGGCAACTCCGTCGAACTGGAGAAGACGCGGCGACTGATGCGCTTGCGCTGCATGATTGCCAAGGCGACATTGTCGGCGACGGTGAGATTGGCGAACAACCGCGTCGTCTGGAACGTGCGCACGAGACCGCGGCGGACGCGCTCTGGAATGCTCAGCCCGGTGATATCATCGCCGACCATCAGGAACTGGCCTTTGCTCGGCGCGATATCGCCGGTGATCAGATTGACCAGCGTGGTCTTACCGGCACCATTAGGGCCGATCAGCGCCACGCGATCGCCGGCCGCGAGCTTGAAATTGACGTCGCGTGTGACGTGCAGGCCACCGAACGAGCGGGAGACACCGCGGGCTTCGAGGAGATCGGTCATGCCGCTTCTCCCTTGCGGCGAACCTTGGTCCAGAGTGACAGCACCGGTTCGATCAACCCGCGCGGCGCAAACACCACGATCAGAATGAGCAGCAGACCAACCATCGTCATCCAGTGATACGGGTTTGCGGCGGCGACGATATGCTCGAAGATCATGAAGATCACGGTGCCGGCCAGCGCCCCCCACAAATGCCCGGCCCCGCCGAGCACCAGCATGACCAGCACTTCGGCGGACCGCTCGAAGCTGACGCTGTCGAGGCCAACCACGCCGGTGGAGATCGCGGTCAGCGCACCGCCGATGCCGGCCACGGCGCCAGCCACGCCATACATCACGACAAGGCGCGGATAGATCGACACGCCGATCATTTTTGCACGCAGATCGTCATCCTTGATGCCGCGGCACATTAGGCCGAAAGGCGAGCTGACGAAGCGCTTCAGCACGATAAAGGTGATGACCAGTACGCCAAGCGAGAACAGGAAGGCGGTGCGGCTATACATATCGAAGCCGAATATGCCGAACACCTTGCCCGGTTCGATGCCAGACAGACCATCGCTGCCGCCGGTGAGCCAGGAGAGCTTGTTGGCGAGACCGGCAATGAGCTGGCCGACCGCGATCGACAGAACAAGTTGCGGCAAGCCGCGGAAGCGCGTGATCAAGGCACCGGAGATCAGGCCCATCACCGTGCCGGCCACGAGCCCGACTGCGAGCAATGCGACGGGATCGCTTATGCCGCGAATGCAGGCGATGCCGGCGGCATAGGCGCCGACACCGAATTGCGCGGCATGGCCGAGCGTGGCGACACCGCAATAGCCGGTGACGAGATCGAGCGACAAAACGAGGAATGCGATGCCGATCAGGCGCGTCAGGAAGGCGAGATCATCGGGATAAAGGAAATAGCCGACGGCACCGAGCGCCAGAATTGCGAGTGCGCCACCCGCCTCCTCGGCGAAGGGAATGCCGCGTTTGGCCGGCACGTGGGCTACGGCGATATTGGTCATGCGTGGGCCTTTCCGAACAGGCCATGCGGGAACACAAACACGATGACGATCACCGACAGATAGAAGAAGAAATCACCGAATTCGGGAGCGAGATATTTTCCGGTCGTATCTGCCAGACCGAGCAGCAATGACGCCGACAGCGCGCCGAGAATCGACCCGGCGCCGCCTACGGAAACCACCACAAGGAAGGTCACCATGTAGCGCAGCGCATAGTAAGGCTCGATAGGCAGGATCTCCGCACCGACCACGCCGCCAAAGGCACCGAGGCCGATGGCCAGCGCAAAGGTCGCGGCATAGATGATCTCGGTGCGGATGCCGAGCGCGTCGGCCATGCCGCTGTGATCCACCGAGGCGCGCAGCTTGATGCCGAATTCGGTCTTCTCGATCAGCAGCCACAAAGCCAAAGCCACGACGACACCGCAGGCGATGACAAAGATGCGGTGTGTCGGCAGCATGCGGAAGCCGATATCGAGCGGACCGCTCAGTGTCGCCGGCAGCGGGATCGGCTTCAGCGACGGGCCAAAGATGAAATTGACGATGCCGATGATAAAGAAGGTGATGCCGATGGTCATCAGCACCTGCATCAGGGGATCGGCCTTGCGATAGATGCGGCGATACAGCAGCAGTTCGAACGGGATCGAGGCGATGATCGCGCCGACCACTGCGAGCAGGATGGCGACGCTGTAATGCACGCCGAGATCGCGCAGCGCGTAGGAGGCGAGATAGCCGCCGATCATCGCGAAGGCGCCGTGGGCAAGATTCACGACGCGCATCAGGCCCATCATGATCGACAGGCCGATGGAGATGATGAACAGCACCATGCCATAGGCGACGGCGTCGGTCAGGATGCTGAAAACGGTGAGCATGAGTGATCCTATGCCGAATGCCCGGCCGGGCGCCATTCGCCCTGCTGCGGCATGGCGTCATGGACGACGGCGCCGCGCACCATGGTGAGGTGCACCTGGGTCGATTTCAGCGTCGCAGCGTCCGTGATGAAAGGGTCGCGGTCGAGAACGATGAGATCGGCCGCCATACCAGGCATCAGCGTGCCCCGCCAATGCTCCTGCTTCATCGCGATGGCGCCACCGACCGTGTAGCTGTGGATCGCCTCGCGTATGCTGATGGCCTCATCCGGACCAATCGCCGGGCCACTGTCGGATGCGCGGCCGACGGCATCGCCGATCCCGTCCCATGGCGACCATGAGCCGGTGGGCGCATCCGACGTGGCGACATAGGTCACGCCGGCATCGATGACCGAGCGGCCGGGATAGCAGCGATCAGCGCGTGGGCCGAAGGCCCCGCCGATGGAGCGGCGCATGCGCGTCAGAAAGCTCGGCTGGGTCACAACCAGCGCGCCGAGCGCCTTCATCCGGGCAAGGCCACCTTCGGGCGGGACAAAATAGTGCTCGATGCGGTGGCGCATATTTTCGCGCGGATGCGCGGCCTGCGCCTTCTCATAGGCTTCGATGATGCAGTCTGTCGCGCGGTCACCGCAGCAATGCACGGCCACCTGCCAGCCGGCTGCTTGCGCTTCACCGATCACGCGCTGCAGCTCCGCCTCGTCGCGCATGAAGAAGCCACGGCTCGGCGTGTCTGCATAATCCTCGCTGACGGCGGCGGTGCGCGCGCCGACGATGCCATCGGCAAAGTATTTCAGGCTGATGGACTGCCAATCTGGATCCGGCACCGGCGCCAGGCCGCGTTCGGCTGCCTGGTCGGGATCGAGTTGGTTCATGAATCCAAGCCGCATCGATACGGCGCCATCGTTGCGCAGCCCGTTCCAGATCGCAAACTCGTCATCGAAGCCGACGGTGAAACCGACCGCAGCTTCCACCGCTGCGACAAGACCCATGCGTGTGCTGTCTTCGATCGTCGCGCGCAAGGCGGCAATCAGTTCATCGCGGCTCATCGGCGGCGCCGCGCGGAAGATCATCTCGGCGGCGCTCTCCTTGGCGCAGCCATCGAGCGTTCCGTCTGCAATGCGGCCGAAGGTGCCTCCCTCGGGATCGGCGATAGCATCATCGATGCCGAGCAATGCCAGCGCCTTGCTGTTGACGACAGCGACGTGACCGCAAAAGCGTCGGATCACAACGGGATGATCCGGGATGACGGCGTCGATTTCGGCGCGCGTAGGCAGACGATGTTCGGTAAGCCCGTTTTCGTCGAGGCCTGCGCCGAGAACCCATTTGTCGGCCGCGATCACGCCGGCACGCTTTGTCAGCAGCGCCAAGACGGCAGCAACGCTCGCGGCATCGCGCGGTGTTACCGGCACCTGCAGGCGGGCATGGGCAATGGCAAAGAGATGGATATGCGCGTCGGTGAGACCGGGGATGACTGTCGCGCCCCGGAGATCGATGGTTTCATCGGCAGCTGGCGCAGCATCGGCAGCGCCCGTCCAGATCACTTTGCCCTCGCTGACGACAATACTCTCCGCTGGAGATTCGTCCCAGGCGGAACGATAGATGCGGCCATTGGTGAGCAGGATGGAAGGCACAGTGTCCGTCATTCATGGGTTGGATGGTAGAAGATTCCGGGGCGCGCAGCGCACGCCCCGGAAGAGACAGTCTTACTGCTTGCTCAGCGCCCAATCGGGTTGATCGGCAAAGGTCTGGCTTTCCTTGTTGATCAACTTGCCATCCACCTTCTCCACCGTACGCAGATAGACGTTCTGGCGGATGTGGCGGGTGGCTGGATCGATCGACACCGGACCGCGCGGCGACACCCACTTCATGTCTTTCACAGCATCCACGGCCTTGGCCGGATCGCGCTTGCCGTCGGTCGCCTCGATCATCTTGTAGATCAGCCGCGCGCCGTCATAGGCCGCCACCGACGTCATGGTGACGTCATCGACGCTGGCGCCGCCCTTCTTCAGCTGGGCGAGGAAGGCCGCGTTTTCCTTGGAGTCATGCGACACTGCATAGTGATAGGTGGACAGGATACCGATGCCGGCATCGCCGATATTCGGCAGGTCCGGCTCGGTGACCACGTCGCCCGTGGACATCAGCTTGACGCCGCCGGCCTTCAGGCCATTGTCGATATAGGCCTTCACGAAACCAAGAGTCGGCGGACCCGCAGGCAGGAAGGTGAAGATCATGTCGGCGCCGGAATCCTTGATGCGCTGCATCAGCGGGCTGAAATCGGTGGTCGCCAGCGGAATGCGGATTGCCTCGACGACAGCGCCGCCCTCGGCTTCAAAGGTCTTCTTGAACGCGGCTTCGGCATCGATGCCCGGACCGTAGTCGCTCACGGCGATCGCGACTTTCTTGGCGCCGTTCTTGAACGCGACCTTTGCCGCCGGCACGGTGTTCTGCCACATGGTGAACGAGGTGCGGACGATATAGGGGCTCTTCTCCACGATCGCCGAGGTCGCGGCATTCATCACCACCAGGGGCGTCTTGGATTCCTCGAGCAGCGGCGCGATCGCCATCGCATTCGGCGTGAAATACACACCCGCGAGATACTGCACCTTGTCCTTGACGAGCAGCTCCTGGGCTAGCGCTTTGGACTTCGCGGGGTTCGGGCTCTCCTCGTCCTTGTAGATGAATTCGACGGTGTGATTGCCGACCTTGTTGCCGTGTTCGGCCACCCAGGCATCGATGCCCATCTTGAAATTCTTGCCGAACAGTGAATACGGCCCCGACATGGTGCCGATGATGCCGACCTTGATGACATCGGCAGACGCCGTGCCGGTCATCAGGCTCATGATGGCCACTGCAAGTACCGAGTGCTTCATTCTTGTCATTCTGGTTGTCCCCCTTGTGACCGAAACTTTGATGTCACGGTTTCGTATTCAATAAACGTGCCGGTTATCACTGCAACGACGACAGGTGCGCGCCATCGTCGCGCTTCAGAACATTTCGAAATATTCGCGCTGCTCCCAGTCGGAGACTTCCGCCTGGAAACGGTCGATCTCAGCATTCTTGATGTGGGTGTAATAGTCGACCATGGTCGCACCCATCTTCTCGCGGAAGAACGGATCCTCCTTCAGCGCAAAAGTCGCCTCGCGCAGCGATTTTGGCAGCAGATCGGCATTTGTTTCATATGGCGTATCTGCGGACGGGCCGGGATCGAGCTTGCGATCGACACCATCAAGTCCCGAGAGGATCTGCGACGACATGTAAAGATACGGATTTGCCGCGGGCTCGCCGACGCGATTTTCGATCCGCGTGGCGGAATCGTTCAACCCGCCCAACACGCGCAGCATGGCGCCGCGATTGTCGCGTCCCCAGATCGCGCGATCCGGCGCCAGCGAATAGGAGCGATAGCGCTTGTAGCCATTAATGGTCGGCGTGGTGAACACCGTCGCCGCGCGCGCATGCGCGAGCAGACCTGCGAGATAGCCCTGCCCGAATGGCGATAGCGCCTGCGTGCCTTCGGTCGGCATGAATGCATTGGCGCCCGTAGCGCGCGACATGATGGACTGATGCAAATGCCAGCCCGATGACACCACATTCGGAATCTTTGGCCGGCACATGAACGTGGCGTGATAGCCGTGGCGATGCGCAATCTGTTTCACAGCGCTGCGAAACAGAACCATGCTATCTGCCGGCGTCAGACCCACCGTCGGCTGGAAGGTGAATTCACACTGGCTCGGTCCGTATTCGACTTCGACCGAACGCAGCGGCAGGTTCAGCGCCAGCACATCGCGCCGGATGATCTCCAGCACCGGCTCCATCTGATCGTAGCGCTGCTCGGTGAGATAATTGTAGCCATGCGAGAGCAGGCTCACCTGCGGCGGATTGCCGGGCTGGCCGGCATCCTCCGGCTTCATATGCTCGTTCTCGACGCGGAAGATGTGAAACTCGACTTCGAGTCCGGCGATGAAATCGTAACCGCGGGTTTCGAGATCGCCGAGCACCTTCTTGAACAGGTTGCGGGTCGCGAACGGCACCGGACGGCCATCGGCGAAATGCACGTCGCACAGAATCCAGCCCGTTTCCGGCGCCCATGGCAGCACGCGGAAGGTGGAAGGATCCGGAATCATCAGGACGTCAGCAGCGCCTTGCATCTCCGGGATGCCGAAGCCGCCACCGGCGGTGAACACTGGAAACACCGTCTTGTGCGAGGTGTCCTTGGCAAACATCGTCGTGGTGATGGAGCAGCCGCTTTCGAGGCAACGCAATGCCTCGCTCGCAATCAGCGTCTTGCCGCGCAGGATGCCATGCTGATCGGGAAACGACAGCCGGATCACTTCCAGCTTCTGTTCCTCGACAGTGGCGCGCAGCCGCTTCGCTGCTTCCTTCTGCTCCGCGGACCACAGTCCGTGACGTTCAACGAAACTCAACGCACTCTCCCCGCAAAAGCTCAGTCTGTAGGGTGGGCAAAGCGCAGCGTGCCCACCACCCCGTGCACGGCTGGTCAAGGTGGGCACGCTTTGCTTTGCCCACCCTACGGCCTGGAAACTTACTCTGCCGCCGGCAGATGAACGACGTTGGAGCCCGGCTCGGTCTGATCGGCCGGCACCGGCGCCATCCAGGGCGCGCCGCGGCGGCGGGCGACATCGACTTCCATCCAGTAGGTTTCCCAGCCCTTGCTCGGCCCGATGCCATCCATGGTTCCGGGCCCCTGAATGCTGCGCGCGCTCGCTTCATCGAGAAACAGCATCGGCTTCTGGCCGCCGGCGACCTTCTCGATCTCGGCGCGGAGCAGCTTGCGATAGGCGATGATCGCCTTGTCGCTCTGGCCGAGATGTTCGCGGGTGCGGTCCTGGATCGCGCCCATGGATTCCACTGCCCACTGGTCATGGACATTGATGTCGGCGCCCATGCCCGTATAGGTCTCGTGCTTCTGCTCGTGCGGATCGAAACCGTAATCATTGCGTTTGTTCTTGCGCGACGTGTAGTTCGGCAGCTCATAGAGCTCGAGCCGCTGGTCGGTCATCTTCTTCTTGTCTACTGGCTTGGTGTAGCTGGTGAAGATCGCATACCAGTAGCAGTTCTCATCATCCACCGGCACATGCCACTGGGTGATGGTCATTTCCGCGCTCATGGGAATGACGAAGCCGTGCGGGAAGAGCTGGTTGGTGACGCGCACATGGGTGCGCTCCTCATCCAGCTCGCGCAGCGCAATCAGCCGCAGGCCATATTCGGTGGATTCCACATTGATGATCGGGCGATCATATTCGCGCAAAATCTTTGTCATCGGCACTTCCGTGCCGGCAGAGGCGCCGCGGAATTGCTTGCCATAGGACGCCTTGACGTCCTCGTCCTCGAAGAAGCGATGCAGGAACGAGGCATGGGCAGGATCAATGCCGACCTCCAGCGCCTGCAACCAGTTGCATTCGAACAGACCCTTGAAGGCGAAGGTGTATTGCTCCGGCGCGGCAAAGCAGTCGATTTCCGGGAAGGCCGGCGGCTCGCCTTCACCGAGATAGGTCCACAGAATGCCGCCCTTCTCGACGACAGGATAAGCGCGCTGCTTGATGCCCTGGCACAGGCGCGAGTTCTTCGGCTCAGCCGGGGTCTCCAGGCACTTGCCTTCGACGTCGAACAGCCAGCCATGGAAGGCGCAACGCACGCCGCCGCCTTCGAGGCGCCCGAAAGCCAGATCGGCGCCGCGATGCGGGCAATCGCGATCAAGCAGACCATAACGGCCCTGCTCGTCGCGAAAGATGACGAAATCTTCGCCGAGGAGACGCACTGGGCGGATCGGGCGCTCGCCTTCGAGCTCGACGGTGAGCGCGACCGGCTGCCAGTATTGGCGCATCAGCTTGCCCGCAGGCGCCTTGGGTCCGATGCGGGTGATCAGGTCGTTCTGCTCTTGGCTCATCATGGCGTTAGACCTTTCCTCAATTTGCTCGACCTGACCGAAGCGGTTCAGCCCCGTGAGCAATGTCAGCTTTGAACAGCTTCTGTTCGTCTATTGAACTTATGTACGAATTTTAGCGTTGGACTAATTCTAATCAAGCGGAATTTTGCAGCATTATCTGCTTTGTTACTGAGCAGCTGCAGCAATCAACGCTCAACAGATCGGCTTGCGAGTGGCGAACAGTTGTTCAATATGCGGACAAAGACGAGGAGCTGATAATGTCGAAAGCTTTGAAATTGCGACCTGATCTGACTGCGGGAGCGCGCATATGAGCAACGGTCTCGTCATTGTCGGCGCCTCTTATGCAGGCGTCCAGGCCGGCATCAGCGCGCGCGAAAAAGGCTATCAGGAGCCGATCCGCATCGTTGCGGACGAAATCCACCTGCCCTACCAGCGCCCGCCGCTGTCCAAGGCTTTCTTGTCCAGCGACTTCGCCCACAATAGCCTTTTCCTGCGCGGCGACGACTATTTCAAGGGTCAGGGCATCGAGATGGTGCTCGGCCATCGCGCCGTCGGACTCGATCGTGCCGCAAGCCGCATCACGCTTGAAGGCGGCGACAGCCTGCCGTTCGATTCCCTCGTCATCGCGACCGGATCGCGCGCCCGCCGACTCACCATCCCTGGCGCCGAGCGCGACGGCATCGTCTATCTGCGCACGCTCGACGACGCAGTGACGCTAAAGCCACGCCTTGAAGCTGCGCATGATGTCGTCATCGTCGGCGGCGGCTTTATCGGACTGGAAGTTGCCTCCACCGCGGCCAAGACCGGCAAGAAGGTCACGCTGATCGAGGCGCAGTCCCGCCTGCTGGAACGCGCGGTGTCGCCGCTGATCTCGCAATTCCTGCTCGATATCCACCGCTCGCACGGCGTCGATATTCGCTTCAACGAATCCGTCATCGCGATCGAGGGCACCGGCGCCGTCAACGAGGTCGTGACGTCGAGCGGCCTTCGCGTCCGCGCCGATCTCATCGTCGCCGGCATCGGCGGCATCGCCAATGACGAACTCGCGGCGCAGGCCGGTATTTCCTGTGCCAATGGTATCGATGTCGATGAAAACGGCCGCACGGATGCACCGAACATCTATGCCGCGGGTGACGTCAGCAATCATCACAACAGCTTTGCCGGCCGGCGCGTGCGCCTCGAAGCCGTGCAGAACGCCACCGACCAGGGCAAGGCTGCGGGCGCGATGATCGCCGGCAAAACAGAGCCCTACGACGCCGTCCCGCGTTTCTGGTCCGATCAGTATGACGCCAAGCTGCAGATCGTCGGCCTCTCTGCGCCTACAGATATCGCGGTGGTGCGCGGCGACATGACCGAGGGCAAATTCTCGGTATTCTACTATCGCGATGGGAAGCTTACCGCGGTGGACAGCATCAACAAGCCGGGCGACCAGATGATCGCACGTCGCCTGATCACCGCATCGCTGTCGCCGACGCCGGAGCAGGCTGCCGATCTCGCTTTCGACCTGAAGAAATTCGAAGCAGGCAAATAGGCGGACGCCGCATGCCAAAAATCAAGCGTCCGGACGAAGAACGCGGCAATACCGACTTCATCGAGAGCCTCGATCGCGGGCTGCGCGTGTTCGAATTGTTCGGGGCGCAGTCGCGACCGATGACGCTGAGCGATGTCGCCAAGGCCGCAGACCTGCCCCGCGCCACCGCGCGACGCATTCTGTTCACGCTAGAGCATCGCGGCTACGTGGTCAGCGACGGCAAGCTGTTCGCGCTGACACCGCACGTGCTGGCGCTGGCTGGCTCCTATATGACATCGAACCAGATCGTCACAATCCTGCAGCCGGTGCTCGATCGGATCTCCAGCGACGCGCAGGAGATTTCATCACTCGCCGTCCTACACAACAACGAGGTCATCTTCGTCGCGCGTGCGAGCCCGGCGCGCGTCTTTTCCGCCGGCATCGATCTCGGCTATCGCCTGCCCGCATATTGCTCGTCGGTGGGCCGCGCGATGCTCGGCAAATATGCGAACGACGAACTGACGGGCGTTCTCGACCAAATGACGCTGACGGCGATGACGCCGTTCACGGTCACCGACCGGGAATTGCTCAAGGCCGCCATCATCACCGATCGCGAAAAGGGATATTCGCTGGTCGATCGCGAGGCCGAACCTGGTTTCCGCTCGATCTCTGTGCCGGTGCGGCGCTATGATGATGCCATCGTCGCCGCCATCAATATGGGCGCCCATGTAGATCGCGTATCCACCGGCGAAATGATCGACCGCTTCTTGCCGCTGCTGCGCGATGCTGCCGCGACCGTGAAGCCGCTGCTGCTCTGACCAATCGGGGGGACGTCCATGCCGCATCTCGTGATCGAATATTCGAATGACGGCCATGGCGGCCTGCTCGACGTGAATAAATTGATGGAAGCGGTGCACGACGCTGCGGCCGACACCGGCGCGATGAAGGCCGCCGACATCAAGGTCCGCGCGACAATGTTTTCAGATTATCTGGTCGCGCGGGAGAAGGATGGGTTCTGCCATGTGTCGGTCTATCTGCTGGAAGGCCGAACCCATGCCCAGAAGATCATGGTGAGCGAGTCGCTGCGTGAAGCCTTAGCGGCGCTGTTGCCGCAGACCAAGAGCCTCAGTGTCGATATCCGCGACATGGATCCGATCGCCTATCGCAAGCGGCTTAATGATTGAGCCGGCCGATACGCTGCAGAGCGGCATAAAAACACCGCAACGCAACATCGATAATATCTAGACACGCAACCTCCCATCGTTACGATTTGCTTAAGCGCCGCCCTTGGAGGTCCGCGCAAGAACAAAGATTGGGAGAGACGATTGACCGTTCAAGGAAAGACCGCGCGTAAGGGCATCGATGAGGCGACCATCATCGGCTGGAGCCTGTTTGGCTTCGTGCTGGTATCAGCAGTCACGATGATCGGCCTGTATCTCGGATTTCGCCACTAGCACACTGCGCGATCTGATCACGACTTTCGAAAGCCCGCCTGGATCATCCAGCGGGCTTTTCTTTTGCATGATCAAGGCGTCAAAATTGGCAAGAGGTCGCCCGGTGTCCGCCGAGCGACCTCTCTATCGGATACCGGCCAGGAAGGCTCCGGTGCCACCGCATGACCTGGAGGCTGGGCCGACGTGGTTAACGGGAGGTTAATGGTTCATAGGCGTTGAGACCGAGCGCCAATCGGGCAAGCGGATGTGCTCGGAGCGTCGACCAAGGAATGAGCTCTTACGGAACTGGCCACGGATCGACAGCAGCCTCGTCCCCCCTTGCGCATGGCCACGTCCAATTGACCACGAACTGCCAACTTGCTTGCGGAAGATCGACGAGCTTGCACGCCTGATGTGAAATTTTTTATCCAGAACGCCCAGTCGTGCAGTCCAATCGCACCGACACTGCGATTCTTTTGGAATTCCCCAAATTCACCGGCTGGGGCTGTAATAACTCCTGACACGCCTCGTTTCGCGTAAGCAGATGTTCAAGTGATCGACCAGCAATGCCTTGCAAAGCTGCTCGGCGCAGCGGGATTGGCGCTAGCTATCGGAATCAGGCCGCCGACCACGCCAATCGACAAGACTTTGGATACATGACCGACATCAAGAAACTCCGCTTCAACGCCTTCAACATAACCGCGCCGAGCCACAATTGGGCAGGCCTGTGGTCGCATCCGCGCGATGCGTCGATTGATTACAACACGCTCGGCTACTGGACCGACTTCGCCAAGACGGCGGAACGCGGCCTGCTCGACGGCATCTTCCTCGCGGATGTTTTCGGCGTCTATGACGTGTTCGGCGACAGCGCGGATACGGCAATCAAGCATGGCGTGCAGATACCCAACGCCGATCCGACCTTGTTCGTCTCGGCGATGGCGCTTGTGACCAAGCATCTCGGCTTCGGCATCACCGCCAATCTGACGCTCGATCATCCCTATCATTTCGCCCGCCGTTTTTCGACGCTCGACCATCTGACGCAAGGACGCATCGGCTGGAACATCGTCACCGGTTACCTCGACAGCGGCGCGCGTGGCATGGGCTTCGACGCCGGCCGCGCTCATGACGATCGCTACGATGTCGCCGATGATTTCCTGGCTGCGACCTACAAATTATGGGAGGGTAGTTGGGCGCAGGACGCCGTGCGCCGCGATCGCGCCAAAGGCATCTTCTCCGATCCCGCCAAGGTGCATGCGATCCATCACCACGGACCTCACTATCGGGTGGATGGCATCCACCTCTCCGAGCCATCGCCGCAACGAACGCCGCTGCTCTACCAGGCCGGTGCCTCGAAGCGCGGGCGCAGTTTCGCCGCCAAACACGCCGAGGCCATTTTTCTCAACGGCCAGACCAAACCAATGCTGGCCGAGACCGTGAAGGCGATCCGCACGGCGACCAAGGAGTTCGGCCGTTCGCCCCATGACATCAAGCTGTTCGCCGGCCTGAACATCATCGTTGCGCCGACACGCGGCGAAGCAAAGGATCTCCACGCCGAATACGCGTCATATGTCAGCCAGAGCGGACAACTCGCGCTGCTGTCTGGCTGGACCGGGATCGACTTCTCGAAAATCCAGCCGGATCAGGCGCTGCAATATGTCGAGAGCAACGCGATCCAATCCATGGTGGAGAATCTCACCAGACGCAGCGACGTGCCGATGAAGGTCGGCGACCTGGCATCGCTCAGCCCTGCAGGCGCAAGGGCGCCGTTCGTGGTGGGCTCGCCCCAGGATGTTGCGGACGAGCTCGCCGATTGGGCTGACAAGACCGATATCGACGGCTTCAATCTCGTGCGCCTGGTGGTGCCGGAATCGCTCGCAGCCTTCGTCGATCTCGTGGTGCCCGAGTTGCAATCGCGCGGACGCTACAAGACCGCCTATCGTGAAGGTACGTTGCGCGAAAAATTATTCGCGGATAGCGGGCCGTTGCTGCCGACAAGCCATCCGGCGGCGCAATATCGGCAGCCGGCTTGAACCGGCTGCCTGCATTGCTCATACGTCGACTTCGACCTGCAGCACGTCGTTGAAGCGATTGAAGGCGCCGCACAGTGCGATGCGCCAGGTCAGTTCGACGATCTGAGGCTCACTGAAATGGGCGCGCAGGCGTTCGAACATGGCATCGCGGATGCGGCTCCAGTTCGCGGTCACCGCGATCGAATATTCCACGACGAGGCGATCGACATCGTCGAGCTCGGGGTGCTTCTCCCAATCGAGCAGATTGGCGGCACCGTCCGGCGTGATGCCTTCCACCGCCAGCTTGGGTGAGTGCTGGGCGACGCAAAACTCACACTGGTTCACCAGCGACGTCGCGACAATGGCCAGTTCGAGATAGCGCTTCTTCAGGACACCTTCGTCGCCGAGTTGCGTCAGCAACTTCCACATATGCTCGAAGATCGGCAAACGCTGAGCCATTGCCCCCGCCTGGCCCTCGAACGGGCCGTAGATGGTCATGCGATCCCAAAGCGGTTTGAGATGGTCGGGCAGATCGTCTCGATGCTTGAGCGCGACGCGGGCCATGAGAAACTCCTGAGATCAGCTGGCTTTGTCCGCAAGCGCCGAACGCGGCTCGCGGCCAAAGCCGTCGGGTTTGAAGATCAGTAGAACAACAAGCCCCACGCCGACAAGGAACAGCCGGATCGCGGCAAGTTCCGAGGCGCCGAGGCCAGGCACGAGGTCAATCAGGAAACGGCTGCCTTCTAGCAGGAAGATCAGCGTGAAGGCGGCAACGAGAACGCCGCGATTGCTGCCGCGACCGCCGACGACGACGGCCATGAAGGCATAAGCGGTGATGATCGGCCCGAACTGGGTCGGATCAATGTAAGTGTAGTAGAAAGCATGCAGGCTGCCCGCCAGCCCGAGAATGGCGCCGCCCAACGCAAACACGCGAACGCGCACCGACAACACAGATTTGCCGAGCGCCTCGACTACGCCGGGATCATCGCGTGTGGCGCGCACGAGGCGGCCGAACGGCGCGCGGGCCAGCATCTGCAGCACGGCATAAGTGATCAAAACCGCGCCTAGCGCCAATCCGAGAAACCCGATGTCGCCAAAGCCACGCGGCCATAAAAGCTGGAACGGCCGCTCGATGCCGGCAACGCCGAGCATACCTTTGGTCAACCAGCCTTCATAGCTGATGACCAAACGCAGGCATTCGGCAAAACCGAGCGTAACGATGGCAAGATAATCCTCGGACAGTCGCACGGAGATCAACGCACTCACCGCACTGAGCGCAGCAACACCGATCATCGCAGCCACCAATGCAAGCAGCGGCGGCACACCCTGAACGGTCAACAGGCCGGCGATATAGGCGCCGAGCATATAGAACCCGAACAGACCGAAATTCACCAAGCCCCCCATGCCCCATTGCAGGTTCAATGCGAGGCCAGCCAGCGCCGCGATGGCAACGACCGTGAGTGTGGCGATGAGATAGACCGTCATTTCGTCACCCACCGCGTTCCGAACAGCCCCCACGGCCGCAGCAGCAACAGCGCCACCATGACGAGGAACGTCACGATCATCCGGTAGTGCACCGGCATCAACAGCGTCGCCAGTTCCTCGGCAATACCCAGCGTCAGCGCGCCGGCCACCGCCGCCATAGGATTTGCGATGCCGCCGAGAATGGCAGCGGTGAAGACCGGCAGCAGATAAGTCCAGCCCATCTGCGGCTCAACATTGGCATCGAGCCCGACAAGCACACCTGAGAGCGCAACCAGTGCTCCCGAGATCAACCACACACAAGCGACGACACGAGACCGCGCAATCCCGCGCACGGCAGCGAGATCGGGGTTATCCGCAACAGCGCGCATCATGCGGCCGAGCCGCGTAAAGCGAAACACGATCCAGACAATGGCGAGCGCTGCGATCACCGTCATGAGAATGGTGAGCTGTTCGTGATTGAGACGAATATCACCAAAGCGGATCGGCCGCGCGACGGGGACGTCATAGGCGCGCGGCGAATTTCCCGCAAAGAAGCGGATGACGTTCTCCAACGCGATGGCGACGCCCATCGACGCCACCAGCAACGTGACGCCGGACCGATCGCGCAGCGGACGAAAGGCCAGCCAGTCGATGATGACAGCCAACGCGGCAAACAGGATCGCTCCAGCTCCGGCTGCCAACCACAGCGGCATGCCGAGCACGACATTGCCGACATAAACGAGATAAGCGCCGCAGGTGAGATAAGACCCGATGGCATAATTGGCGAAGCGCAGCACGCTGAAGGTGAGCGACAGCGCCAGCGCCGGCAGAGCAAGCAACAGACCTGTGACCACGCCATTGACGAGAAGCTGCAACATCATGTGCCCCCGAGATAGAGGCGACGGATGTCGGGATCGGCGAGCACGGCCGCGGCAGGCGCGGCCAGTCGGATCTTGCCGCTCACCAAGACGACACCTTGATCAGCCGCACCGAGACCGAGCCGCGTATTCTGTTCGACGATGAGCATCGTGACGCCGGAGGCAGCAACGCGGGCGATGATCTCGAACAGCAATTCCGCATTGCGCGGTGACAATCCGGCGGACGGCTCATCGAGTGCCAGCACCGACGGCTTCGGCATCAGCGCCGCCGCCATCGCCACCATCTGCCGCTGGCCACCGCTCAAATGGCCGGCCGCAGTGCCTAGCTTGGCGCGAATTTCAGGAAACAGTTCGAGCACCGCCGCGAGCCGTTCGGCGAATGCCGATCCCTTCGAGGCGACGAATTCATGGCCGACCTGCAAATTTTCCAACACGGTCATGTTGCGAAAAACATTGGCCTCCTGCGGCACATAAGCGAGGCCGCGGGCTGCACGCGCGGGAGCGCCGAGCAAGGAGACATCAGCATCGCCGAGCCGCACGATGCCTGACATCGGGCGCAACAGCCCAACCGCCGTCTTCATCAATGTCGATTTGCCGGAGCCGTTGGGACCAACCACGACCAGCGTTTCACCAGGCTGCACCGTGAGGCTGACGCCATGCAGAATCGGCTGACCACCATAGCCGGCGACGACGTCGCGCAGTTCCAGACCAGTCGGGTGCGAGGTCATGCTTGCGCGCCCAGATACGCCGACGCGACCTGCTCATTCGCGACCACCTCGTCGAAGCGACCTTCGGTGAGCACGCGGCCTTCGGCGAGGACATAGACGTGATCGCACAGCGCGCGAACCATACCCATATTATGCTCGACAAGACCGAAGGTCGTCCCCTCCTTGCGGAGCGCCTGCACGAATTCGACAATCTCGCCGATGCGAGTCGGATTTACACCGGCACTTGGCTCGTCCATCAGCACGATGCGCGGGTCGAGCATCAATGCACGGCAGATTTCGAGCAGCTTCTTCTGTCCGCCAGAGAGTGATCCGGCCGAAACATCGGCTAATCGCCACAGATCGACACGCTGGAGCAAAGCGCGCGCCTTCTCAAAAGCTGCATCTTCTTCGGCGCGGACAGCACGGCGGGCAAACAGCAACGACAGCAGCCGCTCGCCTTGCATTTGCGGCTGCGCAACGAGGACATTCTCCAGAACAGAGAGGCTCGCCAACTCGCGTGATAGCTGAAACGTCCGCGCCAGGCCGCGGCGCGCACGCCAGACCGAGCCGCGATGCGTGACCCTCTCCCCGGCCAGGCGGACATCGCCTTTGGCTGGCATCACAGCGCCGGCCAGCACGCCGAACAGTGTGGACTTGCCGGCGCCGTTCGGGCCGATCAACCCCGTCACAGCGCCCGAGGCGAGCTTCACCGACGCGCCAGCAAGCGCGGTGAAACCGCCTTCGTAAATCACACTGACGTCGTGGGCCTCGAGCATTGCCTCAGCGGATCTCGCCGATCAGCTTGCTCTCGCCGGACTTGATGACGAAATGGCCATAGCTCAGATTGGTCTGGTCGCCGTTCTTGGCGAATTTGAAATCCGATGCCGCGCCGGCATAGCGGAACGGCTTGCCTTCACGCAGCGCCTTCAGCGCTTCGGCAGGCTCGCCCAGCGACGGCGCATCGGCATTCACCAGCGCGGCGAATTCAGGACCGAACTTAGTGGCATCGGTGCTCTTCGCCTTCTCGATCGCGAGCGCGGTGAGCACGATCTGGTCGAACACCTGCGCGCCGAAGGTCATGATGGTGCCTTCCGGCTTGCCGATCTCCTTCAGATAACGGCTATAGGACACCGACTTGCCGACCGGCACCTGCTGGGTCCAGACCACACCTTCAGCGACATTGGCGCCGACATTCTTGACGAACTGACCATTGCTGCCGGCTGCATTGCCGAATGCGTAGATCTTGCTCTCATAACCCGAGCGGAACGCTTCCTTGGCGATGGCGCTGAGCTCGTTGATATAGGCAGCGACGAACACCGCTTCCGGCTTCTTCGCGAAAATACGTTCGACTTCGGTGCGATAGGAGGGCTGGCCGGCATTGAAGGAAACTTCATCCAGCACCTTGCCGCCGCCATCCGTGAACGCCTTGCGGAACGGCTGGATCGTGCTCAGGGTAAACGGCGTCTGCAGCACCAGGATGGACGCCGACTTCACGCCATCCTTGGCCATGGCCTTGGCAAAGCCTTCGCCCCAGCTTTTGCCATTGGTCTGGAAACGCCAGATCAGATTCTTGGTATCGCCGTCGGTGATCTCATCGGCAGAACCGACGGTGCTGAGCAACACGCCCTTTTCCAATGCGATCGGCTTGATGGCCAATGCGACGGCGCTACTCCACACACCGCCGATAGACACGACCTTGTCGACGTCGATGAGTTTTCGCGCAGCGGCTACGCCTGCGGTTGGCTGAGACTCGTCATCGGCCACCACAAGCTCAAGTTTGCGGCCAAGCACACCACCGGCATCATTGATGATCTTCACCGCGGCGCGGGCAGCCTGCTCTTCTTCTTGTCCATACGGGCCGCCGGTGCCCGTGAGCGGCGCCAGAAGGCCGATGCGCACCGACGCCTCTTGCGTCACACCGATCGACGGACCCGCGAACGCAGCAACCATGGCCAACGAAGCGGCCAACAAGGAACGGCGTGGAAAAGAGATGGTCAGCACGGTTATCTCCAGGCATGTCGCGGACAGTCGGAAAGCTTCTGCAAGGCGCAGCGCGCTGTCCATCCTTACGCTGCAAAATCGAGGGCTTGTTCGGACGCATCCGCCCGAGACACCGGTTCCCGTCTCGCGATCCAACACCATTGTCAATATAGCTTTGTAAAGAAGATATTTTGCACAAGGAGTAAGACGGCGGAAATCGTATTCCACTCAAAAACATTCCAGAAATAGAATATTTTTCTAGGGCTTATGGGCCCGGGTGATGTCCCAAGCATCATAAGCGGTCGGGCCGAACATGGAGCTTGGGTTTGTTGCCGCTCGCCGATCCAGCGTCAGGTCATCCCGCTGCGTCATCACTGAGCGGTCGAGCCAAACATCCCAACCTTGGATCCGCAATTGGGGCCGGTCCGTACCGCTGAAACAAGGTCGTCGGACAACAGAGCAATAGCCGAGTTCCGCCACCGGGTCACGACCCGGTCGGACAACTCAGAAATGCTAAGTGCTTGAAATCTTGGTCGGAGTGGCAGGATTCGAACCTGCGACCCCTGCGTCCCGAACGCAGTGCTCTACCGGGCTGAGCCACACTCCGACAAGAGCCGGCTGTATAGCGACGGGTTTCGCAGACCGCAAGAACCCCTGTATGAAGCAGACGACATTTTTATTATGAAGCTGCCATGCAAACGGCCCTCTCCACCAAAATCGTCGATGCCAGCGCCATTTCGGAGGCAGCCGATCGCCTGCGCGCGGGCGGGCTGGTGGCGTTTCCGACCGAGACCGTCTACGGGCTCGGCGCCGATGCGGCCAATCCGCGGGCCGTGGCGAGCATCTATGAAGCCAAGGGCCGGCCGAGCTTCAATCCGCTGATTGCCCATGTGGCGGACCTTCAAGCAGCCAAGCGGATAGCGCGGTTTGATTCACGTGCGCTCGCGCTGGCCGAAGCGTTTTGGCCGGGTCCGCTCACGCTGGTGTTGCACAAGGCCGATAACTGCCCGGTCTCGGATCTGGCCACCGCCGGGCTCGATACGGTGGCCATCCGCGTACCGGACCACCCGGTGGCGCATGCGCTGCTCCAGGCTTTTGGAGCCGCCGTGGTGGCGCCATCGGCCAATATCTCCGGTCATGTGTCGCCGACCACCGCCGCGCATGTGAAGGCCGATCTGGACGGCCGGATCGACATGATCGTCGATGGCGGCCCAGTCGAGGTCGGCGTGGAATCCACCATCATTGGCTGCTTCGATGCGCCGATGCTGCTGCGCCCCGGCGGACTGCCGCGCGAAACAATCGAACATGTACTCGGCATGGCTTTGGCGCGGCCGCCTGACGACGCGAAAACTGACATCGATCAACCGCTGGCACCGGGCATGCTCGCCTCGCATTATGCACCGCGCACCCGCGTGCGGCTGATGGCTGAGGATGTGAAGCCAGGCGAGGCGGTGCTTGCGTTCGGCCCAACAGGCCTGCCAGGTATCGATGACGCCAAGGCAGTGATGAACCTGTCGGAAAGCGGCGATCTCGGGGAAGCCGCCGCCAATCTTTTCGGCTATCTTCGCGCGCTCGATACGAAAGGCGCCAGCGGCATCGCCGTGATGCCTGTGCCAACGCACGGCCTTGGCGAAGCTATCAACGACCGGCTGCGCCGCGCGGCGGTGTAACCGAATTCAAGATCAAGAAGCGCGTTAGGGACTTTTCATGAATTTCGTACCCCCGAAGCCGGCACCGCTCTCGCCCGACATCATCGCCCGCTTTGCCGCCATTGTCGGCGACAAGCAGGCGCTCACCGATCCCGCCGACGTGCATTCTTATGTCACCGAGGAGCGCAACCTTTTCACCGGCACCTCGCCGCTGGTGCTGCGCCCCGGCTCGACGGCCGAAGTGGCCGCGATCTGCAAGCTCGCCACCGAGACGCGCACGGCCATCGTGCCGCAAGGCGGCAATACCGGCCTCGTCGGCGGCCAGACGCCCTATGGCGGCGAGGTCGTGCTGTCGCTGAAACGCATGGACAAGATCCGCGACCTCGACACCTCGTCGAACACCATGACTGCCGAAGCCGGTCTGGTGCTGCAGATTGCCCAGCAGCGCGCGGCCGATGCCGATCGCCTGTTTCCGCTGTCGCTCGGCTCCGAAGGCAGTTGCACCATCGGCGGCAATCTCTCCAGCAATGCCGGCGGCACCACCGCACTGGCCTATGGCGTTGCCCGCGAAATGGCGCTCGGCCTTGAAGTCGTGCTGGCCGACGGCCGTATCCTCAACGGCCTGTCCAAGCTGAAGAAGGACAATACCGGCTACGACCTGCGCAACATCTTTATCGGCGCCGAGGGAACGCTCGGCATCATCACCGCGGCAACGCTGAAGCTATTCCCCAAGCCGCGCGCGGTGGAGACGGCGTTCGTTGGCCTGAAGTCGCCGGAGGATGCACTCAAACTGCTCGACATCTCGCGCAGCGCCGCGGGAAGCAATCTGACCAGTTTCGAACTCATCGCGCATATCGCCGTGGATTTCAGCGTTCGCAACGGCATCGGCATTCGCGATCCGCTGACCAGCAAGCATGACTGGTACGTGCTGATGGAACTGTCATCCGGCCGCGACGACGCCCGCGCCACGCTAGAGTCCATCCTCGAACGCGGATTCGAGGACGGCATCGTCGATGACGCCGCCATCGCGGAGAATATGACCCAGCGCCAGGCGTTCTGGAAGCTGCGCGAGGAAATCTCGCCGGCGCAGAAGCCCGAAGGCGGCTCGATCAAGCACGACATTTCGGTGCCCGTCGCTGCCGTGCCGGCCTTCATCGCCGAAGCCAATGCGGCCGTGGCGAAAGTGATGCCCGGCGCGCGCCCGGTGCCGTTCGGCCATCTCGGTGACGGCAATATCCACTACAATGTCAGCCAGCCTTCCGAGACGCTGGGCGACAGCAACGGCCGCGAAGCCTTCCTGTCGCGCTGGCACGATGTCAGCGACGTCGTATTCGAAGTGGTGCTGCGCATGGGCGGCTCAATTTCCGCCGAGCACGGCATCGGCCAGCTCAAGGCTGCCGATCTACCCGGCGTGAAGGATCCCGTCGCCATGGAGCTGATGCGCGGCTTCAAGGCGATGCTGGATCCCCTCAACATCCTCAATCCCGGCAAGGTGCTGCTCCCGGTGCAACCGTGATCGTCAGCCCCATCGTCGATGCCGATATCCCTGTCGTGATCGATCTCTGGCAGCGCTGCAATCTCGCGCGGCCATGGAACGACTCGGCTGCGGACATTGCACTGGCCCGTCGCGACGGCAATTCCGACGTACTGGTTGGCCGCGATGGCGACAGCATCGTTGCCACAGTGCTGGTCGGCCATGATGGCCATCGCGGCTGGGTCTATTATGTCGCTGTCGATCCCGATCATCAGGGCAAGGATTTCGGCCGCAGCATCATGGCGGCCGCCGAAGACTGGCTGCGCGCACGCGGCATCGAAAAGCTGATGCTGCTGGTGCGCGGGGATAATACGAGCGTGCAGAAATTCTACGAAAAGCTCGATTATGCTCCGCAGGACCGCGTGATCTATGCAAAGTGGCTGGATGGACGGCCGGCGACGCCATGACTCCGTCGCGTGGGATGGGTTGAGCAAAGCGATACCCATTACCACCTGCTCCGCAGCTTGTTGTGATGGGTATCGCTTTGTTCAACCCATTCTACAATCAGAGCTCAAAACAAAGACCCCTGCCCGCCATCCTCTGCCACTGGCGCTGCTCTGCGCGCCGCCTTCTTCGCCTGAGGCGCCGCCATCATCTCATCTTCCGAGATCGGCAAAATCAATTGCGGCTCATCCACCGCCACTCTGCCGACCACCGGCGAGACCGGATGCCACGCAAAAGCGCCATCCGCAGGCGCGGCCAATAGCTCCATCACCTCTGTCGCACTGTCGCTGCGACAATCCAGCCAGTCACCGAACCGGTCACCCGCAATCGTCACCGGTACGCGATGGTGCAGAACCGACATGCCGGTGGTTGCTTCCGCCGTGATGATCGCGACGCTGTCGATCTCCTCCCCATTCGGTCCCATCCAGGTTTCGGCAATTCCTGCAAAACCGATCGGGCCACCCGCGTGCGGATAGATAAAATACGGCTGTTTGCGTCCACTGCTGCTTTGCCATTCATAGTAACCATCGGCAGGAATCAGGCAGCGACGGCGCCGGATGGCGTTTTTGAATGCGGGCTTTTCTTGCACCGTTTCGGCGCGTGCATTAATCAGCAACGTAAACTTGCGCGGGTCTTTCACCCAGGATGGGACGAAGCCCCAGCGCATCAAGCGGAAATGACGGGCGCCGTTCTCGACAAGAACGACAGGCACAGGCTGTGTTGGGGCGATATTATAGCGTGCCGGGAAATTCGGCTGTTCAATGTAGTCAAATACCTGTCGCAACGCCTCCGGCGTCGATGTAATGACGAACCGTCCACACATTCCGTTTGCCGAACCTCGAGTCTTCAGGTCGTTTTAACCCGAAACGCCAACAGTGGCGAATATGAGCATGACGGCCCTGCAACCAGCGCAAGACAATCGCCCTGATTGGGAACGCGCGAGCACGGGCCTCCCGGCATCGGCGGAGGTGCTGGCTGCCGCCAATATCAATCCGCGCACGGGCCTTGCCACCGATTACCTGAATCACTTCAACGAAGCGATCATGCTGCTCGAGCTGATCCCGGACATGCCGGATTGCTACGAGCTGTTTCTGGAGTGGCAACCGCTCAGCTATGCCGAGCACTTCATCAAATCGAATTTCAAGGGCCGCGACCTCGCCATCGCCGCCTACGAAGCCGCGCCGTCCGCTGTGCGGACCGAGTTCGACGCGATGGTCTCCAAGATGACGCAGATCCTGATGACCGTCGGCGAAGCCATGCGCACCGTCCAGCAGGACGCCACCCGCGCCAAGCTGGCCGAGCAGGCGGCCGCCTGGGTCAAGCCCATGATCGGCACCGCCGGCGGCATCATCAACGGCCGCGACGAGCAATCCGACGTCGACAGCATCATGGCACAGTAAGGCTCTCTCCGTGTCCCAGCCCACGCATCCGCAGCTCGCCACCAGCGCCGCGATTTTTCGCGACGGCAAAGTATTGCTGGTTCGCCGTACCCGCGCGCCCGGTAAAGGCCTCTATTCGCTACCCGGCGGACGCGTCGAATTCGGCGAGTCGCTGGCCGAGGCTCTGGCCCGCGAAGTGATGGAAGAGACCGGCCTTGTGATCGACCTCGTTGGCTTGTCGGGCTTCCGGGAGGTGCTACCCAAGGACGGTGTCGGCGGACATTATCTGGTCATGTCCTTCGCCGCCCGCTGGGTGGAGGGCGAACCAGAACTGAATGACGAACTGGACGATTTCGCTTGGGTCGATCCCGCCGATATCGGCCAATACAAGACCACCGATGGGCTCGCTGCGATCCTCGCCATGGCGCAGGATCTGGCCGGCGGCTGAGCGTTTTACCACTTCCACCGCTTCGCCTTGCTTCGGCCGCCTCCTGCAGGCATATCAGCCGGGTTCCCGGACCCATCATGCGCAAGCCACTGCTCATCATTTTGATCGCCACCGTCCTCGGCTCCACGCCTGCACTCGCACAGGACGGCGCCGCGCCGTTCGACGGCGAATTGCAGCGTATGTCCGAAATCCTCGGCTCGCTGCATTACCTGCGCGGAATCTGCGGCAACAACGAAGGCAACAAATGGCGCAGCGAAATGCAGGCGCTGGTCGATGCCGAGACGCCCTCCGGCGAGCGCCGCGCCCGCATGATCGCCGCCTTCAATCGCGGCTATAACGGCTTCCAGCAGACCTATCGCACCTGCACGCCGGCGGCGAATACGGCGATCCGCCGCCATGTCGAAGAGGGTGCGCGGATCTCGCGCGATCTCACCGCAAGGTATGCCAACTGATGCGCAACATTGACACCGTGTTCTTCGATCTCGACGGCACGCTGAGTGATCCCAAACCCGGCATCACCGGCTCGATCCAATACGCGCTCGAAAAGCTGAACATTCCGGTGCCGACGCAGGACGAGCTGACCTGGTGCATCGGCCCGCCGCTGCGCGCGAGTTTTGTCGCGCTGCTCGGTGGCGAAGAACATGCCGACCGCGGCGTCGAACTTTATCGCGAGCGTTTCGGTACGATCGGCCTGTTCGAGAACACGCTGTATGACGGCATTGTCCCGGTGTTGGCGGCACTGCATGGCTCCGGGCGCAAATTGTTTGTGGCTACCAGCAAGCCGCATGTGTTCGCTGATCGCATCATCGATCACTTCGAACTGCGCAAATACTTTACGCGCGTGTTCGGCTCGGAGCTGGATGGCACGCGGGTCGATAAGAGTGACCTGCTACGCTACGCACTGGATGAGACCGAGACCGATCCGGCACGCGCGATCATGATCGGCGATCGCAAGCATGATGTGATCGGCGCCGCGAATAACGGCATATCCGCGATCGGCGCCGTATATGGTTATGGCGGACGCACGGAGTTGACCGAGGCTGGCGCGAAGCATTTGGTGATGGCGCCGAGCGAGATTACGGCGCTGATCGATTAATTCCGCAGCCGTAGGATGGGTAGAGCGAAGCGAAACCCATCACCGTAGTTGCCACATCGATGGCCCGATGGGTTTCGCTCCGGCGCGTTGCGCCTTGGCTCTACCCATCCTAGCAGCTCAGTGCTTATTGACGCCCATATACCCGAACAAAAACCCCGCCACCTTGCGTTTCTGGATTTCTTCGCTGCCTTCGGTGATGCGATAGCGACGGTGGTGGCGGTAGATATGCTCGAATGGCTTGTGCCGCGAATAGCCCATGCCGCCATGCACCTGCATCGCGCGATCGGCAGATTCACAGCACAACCGGTTGGCCCAGTAGTTACACATGGACACCTTGTCCGACAGCGTGTGCTCGACCTGTGCCTGGGTCAGCTGGTCCATCTCCCACGCCGTCTTGCGGATCAGCAGCCGCAGCATCTCGGCCTGCGTGGCAAGCTCCACTAGCGGAAACTGGATACCCTGATTGCGCGCCAGCTCCTCGCCGAACGGCTTTCGTTCACGCGCATATTTGACGCTCTCGTTGATGCAATAGACGGCCGCGCCGAGCGAGCTGGCCGCCTGGCGGATGCGATTCTCGTGCACGAAACACTGCGCCAATGAGAGGCCGCGTCCGATCTCGCCGAACAACGCATCCTCCGGCACGAACACGTCGGTGAACGACACCCGCGGATGATCCGTCGGCATATTGAAGGTCCACATATATTCTTCAACCTTCACGCCATCCGTTTTCGCCGGCACCAGGAAACAGGTGATGCCGCGCGCATCGCCGTCCTTGCCCGAGGTGCGCGCAAACACCGAGCAATGCGTGGCGACATGCATGCCCGTGGTCCACATCTTCTCGCCATTGATGAGCCACCCCTTAACCCCATCGCGCGTGGTCTCGACCGCCGTGGTCTCCATATGCGTGGCATCGGAGCCGTGTTCGGGCTCCGTGAGACCAAAGGTGATGCGATATTTTCCGGTGATGGAGCCTTCGATCATCTCCTTCTGATCGTCGCGCCCATACCGATCCAGCATCGTCACCAGCGGCAGATTGCCGACGATGGAGTGTTCGTTCTGCAGATCGTTGTGCAGGCCGAGACCCTTGCTCGCAAAATGCTCGCGGATGACGGCCATCCAGAGATTGCTGCCATCCTTGCCGCCATAACGCTTGGGAATCGCGAAGCGGAGATGGCCGGCAGCATCGGCGCGGTTCTTGGCCTCGCGCAGCAGCTTTTCCCATTCATGGCGTGGCAGGCCACCATTGTCGAAATCGGTGCGCGCCCATTCGCGGCGATGATCGAAGAAGCGGATATTGTCATCCTGCTCTTCGAGCGGTTTGATCTCGCGCAAGATAAAACTGTCGAGTTCGGCGAGATAGGCGACCAGATCGGCCGGTAAAGAAAAATCCACGGCGCTGCTCCCGATGTCTTATGCGAGCTTTGTTGCTCTTGTTAATCGGGCGATTAAGATGGCATCGTGTGGCCAAGTCAAGCGCAGCCATGCCGCGCTCGAAATTCTGCGCAACGAAAAACACCGCACTCAAAACCGGGAGGCCACCATGGCTCTGCAATTCTCCACCGTCACCCGCAAGGGCCCGATCACCATCGTCACGCTGTCGCGCCCGGAAGTTTACAACGCGCTGCACACCGATGCGCATAACGAGTTGCATGAAGTATTCAACGAATTCGCCAACGATCCCGAGCAATGGGTGGCCGTGGTCACCGGCGCCGGTGACAAGGCGTTCTGCGCCGGCAACGACCTGAAATGGCAGGCGGCCGGTGGCAAGCGCGGCTGGAACACATCGGGCTTCGCTGGCCTCACCGCGCGCTTCGATTGCGACAAGCCGATCATCGCTGCCGTGAACGGCGTGGCCATGGGCGGCGGTTTTGAAATCGCGCTGGCCTGCGATCTCATCATCGCTGCCGAGAACGCAACCTTCGCCCTGCCGGAGCCGCGCGTCGGCCTTGCCGCACTCGCCGGCGGCCTGCAGCGCCTGCCGCGCCAGATCGGCATGAAGCGCGCCATGGGCATGATCCTCACTGCACGCCACGTGAAGGCGCAGGAGGGTTATGAGCTCGGCTTCGTAAATGAAGTGGTGCCGCAAGGCGAAGCGCTGAACGCTGCGCTGCGCTGGGCCGAGACCATCTGCCAGAACTCGCCGATGTCGATCCGCGCGTCGAAGCAGGCGATCCAGAAGGGCATGGCGGTGTCGCTCGAACAGGCCATCACCGAACAGCGCGACTATCCCGCGGTGAAGGAGATGGCGGCATCGGAAGACTATGTGGAAGGCCCGAAGGCGTTTTCGGAAAAGCGCAAGCCGAACTGGAAAGGGAAGTAAGGCAGGGCTTAGGGTGGGCAAAGCGTAGCGTGCCCACCACCACCTTCACGACACTCGATGGTGGGCACGCTTTGCTTTGCCCACCCTACTCCTTCTCTCTCTTATACGCCGCGTAACCGGGCTGATCGACCTCCAGCTTCGCCAGCGTCGTCTGCCACAGATGATCCTTCAGCCCGGGCGACGAAAGGTCGAGATTGCCGCTGCGGATGGCCTCGGCAAGATCGCGATTCAATGCGGACAGATCGCCATTCACGCCGAGCAGCATCGTCAATCGATGCAGCTCCGCGGCATCGCTGTCATCCGCGAGCGTCAACTGCCGCGTCACCAGATCCAGCGCATTGATCGCAACGCGCAGCTTGAAACCCGCATGACCGGACATCTGCGGGGCGATGTCGTTGCGGAGAAAATCCGCGACGGCTTTCACCAGTTCATCCGGCCTCGGTTCGTCCTGCATGTTCTAGCTCCTCGGCGCCAGCAGCCTGAGCAGATCGATCTCCGTCTCCGATGATCGTCGCCCGATCATTGCGCGCTCCATCGAGTGATCCGGCCCAAGGCGAAACCGCTGCATCATGCCGACGCACATCACGCCCCAGCGCAGCGTGCCCATCACTTCCCAGAATTTGACGCGTGCAGGATCGACCTTGATGCCGCTCGCGGCTTCATAACCGGCGAACAAATCTTCATAAGCGCCGAAGCCGCCGACCGGTTTGTCGATCTCACCAAAGCGCCAGGAGTTCACGCAGATCCAGCCGAGATCTTCCATGGGATCGCCGAGATGCGCGAGCTCCCAATCAAGCACGGCGCGCACGCCATCGCTTCCGATCATCAGATTGCCGTGGCGGAAATCGCCATGCACCAGCGTGAATCGTTCGGATGGGCCGGGATCATGATCGCGCAGCCAGCGCAAAGCGAGTTCGAAAACCGGCCTCGGCCAATCGAAATTGTCGATCTCCTGCTGCAATTCCGCGATTTCTGTTGCGGCATCCATGCGGCGGAGCTGCGGCAAACCAGAGGCAGGCAATCCGTGGATGCCGGCGAGAATTTCTCCGCATTGCCGCGCCAGTTTCGGCCGCGCGGACGCGTATTCGTTGTCACGCAAAATTTTTCGCGGAATCGTTTCACCAGCGACTCGCTGCATGATGAAACCAGTGCCAAGTTCATCGACTGCCTGCAAAACGTGCAGCACCTTCGGCGAGGGCACGCCTGCGTCATAAGCCAGTTGCATCAGCACGGCTTCGGCATCCAGTCCCGCCGCCCGGCCGGGCGCAGCGCCGTAGCCCGGTGGTGCCCGGCGCAGGATCGCGCCGATGGCGCCGTCGGGATGCGTGATGTCGAACGACCACGTCTCTTGACTCGCACCACCGGACAAACGTTTTGCATCCGTCACGCCGGTGGCGCCTTCGCACCACGACGTGACGCTGCGTGATAATAGTTCGGCGACCGAGGCCGAACTCAATTACTTGCCCGTGAATTTTGCGGGGCGCTTTTCGAGGAAGGCCGTGACGCCTTCCTTGAAGTCCGGCGAGTTGCCGGCGATGCGCTGCGACTTCACTTCGAGATTGATCTGATCTTCGAACGTATTGTCCTGGCTTTCCCAATACAGCGTGCGGATCAGCGACAGCGCGACCGTCGGGCCATTGGCGAGATCATGCGCGAGCTTCATCGCTTCTTCCATCAGCACCGCGTCATCATAAACGCGATTGATGAGGCCCCATTCCAGCGCTTTCTCGGCGGGAAGCTTTTCGCCGAGCAAGGATAGCTCGACGGAGCGCGCCTTACCGATCAGGCGCGGCAGGATCCAGGTCGAACCGCAATCCGGCACGAGGCCGATGCGGCGGAAGGCCTGCAGGAAATAGGACGACTTCGCACACAGGATGAGATCGCCCATCAGCGCGAAGCTCATCCCGGCGCCGGCGGCGGGCCCGTTGACGGCGGTGATGATCGGGCAATGCAGGCCCTGCAGTTTGCGCAGGAACGGATGGAAGGCGGTCTCCAGCGTCGCGCCGGCGCTGTTGCGCTTGGTGATGCCGTTGTTGCGGCCCTGCAGATTGGCGCCGGTGCAGAAGGCACGGCCGGCGCCGGTGATGACGAGGCAGCGCACATCGTCGCGGCGCTCGTCGATTTCCGCCAGCGCTTCAGCGAGGCCGCCGAGCATGTCGATGGAGACGGCGTTCATCACTTCCTGATGATCGAGTTTCAGGATGGCGACATTGCCGTCGAAATCGAGGGTGACGTGTTTGAACTGCATGGTTTCCTCGCAGGCTGATATGCGTTTATTCCGCGCGGTGGGCGCGATTGAATGTCGGTCAGCATATTTGATTTTTCGGACGTGCTTGTCCATGCTCCCGATTGGAAAGCTGATCAACCAAGGACGCAGGCATAACCTGCGCCAGGCGAGGAAACACCCATGAGCACTATCTTCGATCTCAGTGGCCGCGTGGCCGTCGTCACCGGCGGCAATGGCGGTATCGGCCTTGGCATCGCCCAGGCGCTGGCTGCGGCCGGCTGCAATGTGGCGATCTGGAGCCGCAATGCGGAGAAGAACAAGGCGGCTGCCGCGAGCATGGATGGTCTGGCCGGCAAGGTGCAGACTGTGATCTGCGACGTCACCGATCCCGCATCGGTGAAGGCTGCGATGGAGTCCACGCTGAAAACCTTCGGCCGCGTCGATGGCTGTTTCGCCAATGCCGGCATCGGCGGCGGCGGCCGGCACAATTTTATCGATCGCACCGAAGAGCAATGGCGCACGATGTTCGCGACCAATCTGGACGGCGTCTTCCACGCGTTTCAAGTGGCCGCGCGGCACATGACCGAGCGCGCCGAAGCCGGCGACAAGTTCGGTCGGCTGGTGGCGACATCGAGCCTCGCCTCGATCTTCGGCACCGCGCGCAACGAGCATTATGCGGCGACCAAGGCGGCCATCAATGCGCTGGTGCGTGCGCTCGCGGTGGAGTTGGCGCGCCAGGGCGTGACGGCGAATGCGATCCTGCCGGGCTGGATCAAGAGCGACATGACCGCAGGCATCATGGGCAACGACAAGTTCGTCGCCAATGTGATGCCGCGCATTCCGACGCGGCGTTTCGGCGAACCATCGGATTTCGGCGGCATCGCGGTGTATCTGATGAGCAAGGCGTCGAGCTATCACACCGCGGATACGTTCGTGATCGATGGCGGATATACGGCGTTCTGATCTGTAGGGTGGGCAAAGCGTAGCGTGTCCACCATTACTCAACGTGCGTCGGAGTGGTGGGCACGCTTCGCTTTGCCCACCCTACAATCAGGCGCTGACGGCCTCACGCTGCGTCACTCCCAACTCGAATCCCTCATATCCCTTCGCCGCCACCTCGTCGCAGATCTTTCGATACACGCCGACGCCGCCGATATAGGGCATGAAGATGCGCGGCTTGCCCGGGATGTTCGCGCCCATGTACCAGCTATTCGCCTGCGGATAGAGCGTGGCTGACGCCACCTCGTTGACGTGATCGACCCATTTGTCCTCGGCCGCGCGCGTCGCCTCGATGGTCTCGGCGCCACGCTTGCGCATCGACGACACGCAGTCGGTGATCCAGTCCACATGCTGCTCGATGGACACCAGCATGTTGGATAGTACCGACGGTGAGCCCGGACCGGTGATGATGAACAGGTTCGGAAAGCCGGCGCTCATCAGGCCCAGATAGGTGCGCGGGCCTTCCGCCCATTTGTCGTTCAGCGCCTGGCCGTTGCGGCCGCGGATGTCGATCTTGGCGACGGAGCCGGTCATCGCATCGAAACCGGTGGCGAGCACGAGGGCGTCGACCTCATAGTCCTTGCCACCCGTGCGCACGGCGCTCGCCGTGATCTCCTCGATGGGATGGGTCTTGATATCGACAAGCTTCACATTGGGCCGGTTGAAGGTGGTGTAATAATCGGTATCGACGCAGATCCGTTTGGTGCCGACGGGATGGCTGTTCGGTTGCAGCAGCCGCGCGGTCTCGGGATCCTTGACGATGTCGGCGATCTTCTCACGGATGAAGCCGGCTGCGGTGTCGTTTGCGGAAAGCTCCAGACCAAGATTGTTGTAGACGCCCATGAAAGTGAGGCCGCCGGAGGTCCAGCGTGCTTCGTATTTCTCGCGCCTGATATCGTCGGGATCATCCAGCGCACCGCGATCCGGCATCGGCTGGTAGATCCCGTTGCGATAGTCTTCGCGCGCGGCGCGGCGGATTTCCGCATAATTATCGCGAAAACCTTTTCGCTCGGCGTCGGTGAGCTTTGCGTTGCGCGCCGGCACACTGAAATTCGCGGTGCGCTGGAACACGAAAAGCTGCTCGGCTTGATCGGCGATCAGCGGGATCGACTGGATGGCTGACGAGCCGGTGCCGATGACGCCGACGCGCAGGCCGGTGAAATCCACCTCCTCATGCGGCCAGCTGCCGGTGTGATAGACCTTGCCCTGAAAATCCTTCAGCCCCTTGAAATCGGGCGAGCGTGCATTGGAGAGACAGCCAGTGGCGAGCACGACATGTTGCGCGGTCGTGCTCGCGCCGTCCGACGTGGTCACCGTCCAGCGATTGCCGGTCTCATCGAACACGGCGGATTCGACGCGGGTGTTGAAGGTGATGTCACGGCGAAGATCGTAGCGTTCGGCCACATGGCCGGCATAGCGCAGGATTTCCGGCTGCGGCGCATAGCGCTCGCTCCAGTCCCAGGTCTGCTGCAACTCGTCGTCGAAGGAAAACGAATACTGCATGCTTTCGACATCGCAGCGCGCGCCGGGATACCGGTTCCAGTACCAGGTGCCGCCGACATCGCCACCTTGCTCGAAAACTTTGACGGACAGACCGAGGCCACGGAGTTTGTGCAGGAGATAGAGCCCGGAGAAGCCGGCGCCGACGACCACGACGTCAGTCTGTGCGGTGCTGCTGCGAGTCTGGACGGATTGCGGCTGCGCTGCGGCCATGCGTTCACTCCCGGATTTTGTTTTGCTTGTTGTGCGCAGCATTTCCCGCGGGGCGCGAAAGCGCAAGGGTGAAATCGAGACGCAGAGGTGCGGAATTTTGCGGGACGGAATGTACTCTGGTGTCATCCCCGCGCATGCGGGGATCCAGTAGACACTGTAAGCCGAGCTTCATCACTGTCGCCGCCGTATACTGGATCACCCGCTTTCGCGGGTGATGACAAAGAGAGTATGGCGCCACTTGCTTCCCCATGTCCTTCCGCTAGCCTCCATCACCAATGCCGCCACATGAAGCGGCTGTGCCGGGAGAGACGCCGATGAAATCCCCAATCTGCGATATGCTGGGAGCAGAATTCCCCCTGCTCGCTTTCAGCCACTGCCGCGATGTCGTCGCGGCCGTCAGCCGCGCCGGTGGCTTTGGCGTGCTTGGCGCCACCGCGCATTCGCCGCAGACGCTGGAACAGGAGCTGAAATGGATCGACGATCGTGTCGATGGCAAGCCCTACGGCGTGGATGTGTTGATCCCGGAGAATATCTCCACTGCGGGCGAGAAGGACGTCACCTGGAAATCGCTGGAGCGTCGCATCACGCCGGCGCATCGCGACTTCACACAGAGCCTGCTGAAGAAATACGGCGTCGATCTCAAGATCACCGAAGTCTCTGCCGATCAGCCGCAGCCGTTCGATGGCGAGACGGCGCTGCGCTTGCTCGACGTTTCTTTCCGGCATCCGATCCGCCTGATCGCCAATGCGCTCGGCGTGCCGCCGAAGGCGATGATCGACATGGGCAAGGCGCATGGCGTGCCGGTGGCGGCACTTGTGGGCGCGAAGGAACATGCGATCCGGCAGGTGGCGGCGGGTGTGGATATCCTCGTGGCGCAAGGGACCGAAGCGGGCGGCCATTGCGGCGAGGTCTCGACCATGGTGCTGGTGCCGGAGGTGATCAAGGCGATCAGGCCGATCCGCGATGTGCCGGTGCTGGCGGCCGGCGGCATCATGACGGGCAAGCAGATGGCAGCCTGCATGGCCATGGGCGCGGCCGGCGCGTGGACGGGTTCGGTGTGGCTGGCGACAACAGAGTCCGAAACGTCGGAGATTTTTCGCGAGAAGATGATCGCGGCGTCATCGCGCGATGCGATCCGCTCCAAAGGGCGCACGGGCAAGCCTGCGCGGCAGCTGCGCTCGGTGTGGACCGATGCCTGGGATCGCGGGCCGGACAGCCCCGGCGCGCTGCCGATGCCGCTGCAGAGCCTGATCAGCCGCGATGCTTTGCGTCGATCGATCGTTCCGCCGCGGCGGGCAATGCGCAGGCGCGGGATCTGGTGAGCTATTTCGTCGGCCAGGGCGTCGGGCTGATTGACAGCGTCAAGTCGGCGGGGGCAGTTGTGCAGGAGTTCAGGGAGGACTTTGCCGAGGCGGCGGAGTGTTTGAACGGGTTGGTGAGTGAGTGAGTGAGTGAATGTTCATCGTCATTGCGAGCGCAGCGAAGCAATCCAGAGCCCCGCGAAGAAAGGCTGGATTGCTTCGTCGCTTCGCTCCTCGCAATGACGGCTGAGAGAACAGAGAGAACAAGAAAATGACCAAGCAAACTGAAGACCGCATTCCCGTCATCGTCGGCGTCGGTGAATTCTCCGACCATCCGAAGGAACTGACGCAGGGCCTAGAACCGCTCGACCTGATGATCGAGGCGCTGAAGCGTGCCGAGCAGGATGCCGGCGGTGCGCTGCTGAAGGATATCGACTCGCTCGACATCGTGAATTTTTTGAGCTGGCGCTATACCGCGCCGGAAAAGCGGCTCAGCGACAAACTCGGCATCGCGCCGAAACATGCCTATTACGGCCCGGTCGGCGGCGAGAGCCCGATCCGCTACATCCATGAAGCGGCGCAGCGCATCGCACGCGGCGAGAGCCAGGTGGCGGCGATCACCGGCGCGGAGTCGCAGGGCACGGCGACCAAGGCCGAGCGCGCCAAAGTCGCGCTGCCATGGACGCCGTTTGCGCATGATGCGCCGGAGCCGCTGCGTGGCTCCAACTACCAGAAGCCGATGGCGGTGAAGCTCGGCGTCAACAAGCCGGTGACGGTCTATCCGTTCTATGAAGCGGCCTCCGCCGCGCATTGGGGCCAGACGCCGCGCGAGGCGCATCGCGAGAGCGGCGAGCTGTGGTCGCGCTATGCCGGCGTGGCGGCGACCAATCCGGAAGCCTGGAACAAGAAGGCGTTTACGCCTGACGAGATCACCACGCCGACGGCGGATAACCGGCTGATCGCCTGGCCCTATACGAAGCTGATGGTTGCCAATCCGATGGTGAACCAGTCATCGGCGATCCTCGTCACCAGCCTTGCGAAGGCGCGCGCGGCGGGCGTGCCGGAGGATCGCATGGTGCATATCGTCGGCGGTGCGTCCGCCGAGGAGCCGCGCGACTATCTCGACCGCGATCAGTATGTGGAAAGCCACGCGCAGAATGCGGTGCTGAAAGCCGTGATGGCGCTGGTGGGTGGATCTGGCAAGGCATTCGATGCCATCGAACTCTATAGCTGCTTTCCCTGCGTGCCGAAGATGGCACGGCGCACGCTGGGCCTCGGCGACGACGTGATGCCGACAGTGACGGGCGGCCTGACGTTCTTCGGCGCGCCGCTGAATGATTACATGGCGCATGCGGCCTGCGCGATGGTGCGGAAGGTTCGGGCGGGGACGAAGACGGGGCTGCTCTATGCGCAGGGCGGGTTCGTGACCAAGCATCATGCGCTGGTGGTGTCGAAGAGCACGCCGGCGGAGCCGATCGCACAGAGCGTGAGCGTGCAGGCGGACGCCGATCGCAATCGCGGGCCGGTGCCGGTCTATGTCACCGAAGCATCGGGCGATGGGACCGTGGAGAGCTTTACGGTGATCTATGGCCGCGGCGGCGAGATCGAGCATGGCGTGGTGATCGTGCGCACGCCAGCCAATGAGCGGGCGCTGGCGCGGGTGCCGGCGCATGATGCGGGCACGCTGGCGATGCTGATGGATCAGGATCGGACGCCGGTGGGGGCGAAGGGGAGGATCTCGACGGCCGGGGATGGGGTGCTGGAGTGGGCTGTCGGCTAGCTAAGGAGTTTGTGGCTGCCCCCACCCCGGCCCTCCCCCGCAAGTGCGGGAGAGGGGGAAGAGGAGCGTCGTGGCTAGCTAAACAGACAATCTATCACCACTACATTCGCGGCCCTAGCGCCCCCTCTCCCGCTTGCGGGGGAGGGTCGGGGTGGGGGCTCTCTCCGCGATCGCCGCAGCGATGGTTTCGAGCACTCCTTCCCGATTGCTAATCACATCCGTGTTCGTAAATCGCAGCACGCGGAAACCATGTGCTTCCAGCACAGCCGTTCGCATCGTATCCCGTCGTTCGCCCTCGTCGGAATAATGCTGACCACCATCAAGCTCGATAATCAGTCTCGCTGCATGGCAGACGAAATCAGCGATATAGCGATCAACGGGGACCTGCCGCCGGAAACCGGCGCCGATCAGGCGATGATCGCGCAGTTCGTACCAGAGCAGGCGTTCCGCATCGGTAAGGTTTTGGCGCAAGGCGCGCGCATTGTTGCGCTGGCGGCGCGGGACTTTCCAGACGGGAGTGCTGGGAGTGTCCATGGATGAGCCTGAGTGTGTGGCTGCCCCCACCCCGGCCCTCCCCCGCAAGCGGGAGAGGGGGAAGTGGAGCGTCGTTGTTAGCTAATCATAGTTAGCTGCAACTATCCATCACCACCGCACTATCGACTCTAGCGCCCCCTCTCCCGCTTGCGGGGGAGGGCCGGGGTGGGGGTCTCTCCGCGCGCTCAACTCGCGCAGCAACGCCCCCTACCCCTTCACCTGCTTCTTCTCCGTCTCCGCCGTCGGCTTGCCGTCCTTTGCAGCAGGCCCGCCCGTCACACGCACCTTGTCGCCGTCGTTCAAACCGTCCGGCGGTGCCGTGACGATGCGATCATCCGCACTGATCCCTGCGCCGATCTCGATCTCGCGGCCGAGATCGCGGGCAATCGTGACGCTCTTGAACAGGATGCGATCATCCGGCGTCACCGTGGCGACGCGCAGCCCCTTCTGGCCGAAGATCAAAGCGCTGGCCGGAACATGCAGCGGCGCAACGGTGCCGGTGAGCGCCAGCTTCACATTGGCAAAACCGCCCGGCATCAGCTTGCCGTCGCGATTGTCGAGACGGAGCTGCATGCGCGTGGTGCCGGAGCCGATATCGACGGCGCGCGACGACGCTTCCACCGTGGCCTCGAACACCTCGTTCGGATGGTCCGGCACCGTGATGGTCGCCTTGGTGCCGATCTGCACCGCCGGCGCAAAATTCTGCGGCACCTCCACATAGACGCGCAGCTTGCTGACATCGGAGATCACGAACATCGCAGCCCCGGTGCCGGTGCCGCCGGAGATCAGCGCGCCGACATCGGTGTTGCGCTGGGTGACGATGCCATCGAACGGCACGGTGATCTTCTTGTAATCCGCCAACGCCTCGAGGCGCTGCACATTGGCCTCGCCGGATTTCACGGCGGCGCGCTTGTTGTTGAGGTCGGCCGTGCGCTCGTCGATCTCCTGGGCGGAGACGAAATTCGAGGCCACCAGCGTCTTGCGGCGGTTCAGCGTCGCTTCCGACAGCTTTGCGCTGGACTGCTGGCTGACGAGATCGGCGCGGGCCTGCAGCAGCTGCTGGTCGAGATCCGGCGCGTCGATTTCGGCGATCACCTGCCCGGCCTTCACCTGGGCGCCCATATCGGCATCCCAGCTCTTCAGATAGCCGGAGACGCGGCCGAAGATCGGCGCGCGGGAATAGGCCTCCAGGCGGCCAGGAAGGTCCAGGGTCGGCTTGAGCGGCCGGCTGCCGGGTAAGGCCACGGCGACCGTCGGAACCGCCTGCTCGGCCGTCCAGGTCTTGAGGTCCGTATCGGTCTTGGCACGGGCCATGATGCCGGTGACGACCACGCTGCCGGCGACGACAAGGCCGACCACGCCGGCCACGCCGAGCTTGCGGCGGGAGACCTGCGGGGCCTGATCGAGGGGCTTCTCAGTGGACATGCGAAGGCTCCGAAGCGGCCGGATGGGCCGAAGTCTGGTGATCGGATTGTTGTTTTTTATGCACGAGGCTGAACACGACCGGCACGAACATCAAGGTGGCGATGGTGGCAAAAATCAAGCCGCCAATGACCGCGCGACCAAGCGGCGCATTCTGCTCGCCGCCCTCGCCCAGGCCGAAGGCCATGGGCGCCATGCCGATGATCATGGCCAGCGCCGTCATCAGAACCGGGCGGAACCGGGTGAACCCCGCCTCCAGCGCCGCCTTGATGGGATCGCCATGCACGGCATAACGCTCACGGGCGAAGGATATCACCAGCACCGAGTTCGCGGTAGCGACGCCCATACACATGATGGCGCCGGTCAGCGCCGGAACCGACAGGGTCGTCTCCGTGGTGAACAGCATCCAGACGATGCCGGCGAGCGCCGCCGGTAGCGCGGTGATGATCACGAACGGATCGGACCAGGACTGGAAGTTCACGACGATCAGGAAATAGATCAGCACGACGGCGCCGAGCAGGCCGAACAGCAGGCCGGCGAAGGACGAGTTCATGGTCTCGACCTGGCCAAGCAGCGCCACCGTGGAGCCGCGCGGCAGTTCGGCCTTGGTTTCCTCGATGGCCTTGTAGATGTCGTTCGAGACCGAGCCGAGATCGCGCCCCTGGGTGGTGGCATAGATCTGCACCATGGTCTGGATGTCGTATTGCGACACCACGGCATTGGTCGACGTCCGCTTGATATCGGCGATGCCGCCGAGGATCGGCGAGCCCTGGGCGCTGGCCGAGGTGATCGGCAGCGTCTGCAGCGCGTTCAGCGAGTCCATCTTGTATTGCGGCGTCTGCATCACGATCGAGTAGGAGATGCCGTTGTCCGGATTGAGGTAATAAGTCGGCGCCACCTGCGAGGAGCCGGCGAGATTCACCACGAGGCTGTTGGTGACGTCGCGCTCGGTGAGCCCGACATATTGCGCGCGGGTGCGATCCACATCGATGTTGAAGCCGGGATTGTTCGGCGACTGCTGGATGCGGGCATCGGCAATGCCCGGGATCTGCTTCACCCTGGCGAGCAGCTTGTTGGCATAGTCATAGTTCTCCGCGGTCCGATTGCCGCGGATCTGCAGATCGATCGGCGCCGGCGCGCCGAAATTCAGGATCTGGCTGACGATGTCGGCCGGCAGGAAGGCGAAGCTGGTGCCGGGGTATTCGCGCGGCAGTTTTTCACGCAACAGCTTGACGTATTCCTCCGTCGGCCGGTGGCCATCGCGCAGCTTGATCTGGATGTCGCCATCGGCGCTGCCGAGCACGCCGGTGTTGTTATAGGTGAGATTGATGCCCGAGACGGGCAGACCGATATTGTCGGTCATGGTCTCGATCTCATTCGGCGGAATGATGGTGCGGATCGTCTTCTGGATATCCGCGAGCTGATTGGCGGTCTCCTCCACGCGGGTGCCGACCTGCACGCGCACATGCATCAGGATGCTGCCGGCATCGACCTGCGGGAAGAAGTTGCGGCCGAGGAACGGCACCAGCAGGAAGGACGCGCCGACGAACAGCATGAAACCGATCACGAAGACCGGCCGGCGGGCCAGTGCGAGATCGAGCAGGCTGTGATAGCCGCTGCGGATTTTTTCGAACCGGTTCTCGAAGCCGCGCTGGAACCTGACCAGCGGATTGCGCGTCGGCGGCTTCTCGCCCTCGTGATGAACATGCGGCTTGAGCAGATACATCGCCATGGTCGGCACAAGGGTGCGTGACAGGATGAACGACCAGATCATGGCGAACATCACCGACATGGCCATCGGCACGAACAGGAATTTTGCGATGCCGTTCAGGAAGAACATCGGCACGAAGACGATGCAGATACAGAGCAGCGAGACGAAAGCCGGCGTCACGATCTGCGCGGCGCCGTCCATGATGGATGTCTCGACATCCTTGCCCTGTTCGAGATGGTAATTGATGTTTTCGATGGTCACCGTGGCGTCGTCGACGAGAATGCCGACCGCGAGCGCGAGGCCGCCCAGCGTCATGATGTTCAGGGTCTCGCCGAACAGCGACAGCATGATGATGGCGCCCAGCACCGCGAGCGGGATCGACACCGCGATGATCACCGTCGAGCGCCAGCTGCCAAGGAAGAGCAGGATCATGATCGAGGTCAGCGCGGCCGCGATGACGCCTTCATGCGCCACCCCCGAAATCGCGCCGGCGACGAACATCGACTGGTCGCCGATATAGGCGATCTTCAGCGCATCCGGCAGCGCGGGACGCACTTCCTCGATTTTCTTCTTCAGCCCGGAAATGATGTCGAGGGTGGAGACCGAGCCGGCCTTCAGCACCTGCATCAGCACCGAGCGATTGCCGTCCACATGGACGATATTGGTCTGCGGCGAGTTGCCATCACGCACGGTGGCGACATCGCCGACATAGACCATGGCGCCATTGACCTGCCGGATCGGCAGATTAGCGAGTTCCTCGATCTTCAGCGGCGCATTGTTGAGATTGATGGTGTATTCGAACTGGCCGATCTTCTGGGTGCCGACCGGCGTGATCAGGTTTTGCGCAGCGAGCGCATTGGCGACATCCTGCCCCGACAGACCACGCGCCTGCAGCGCAGCGGGATTGAGATCGATGGTCACCTGACGCTGCTTGCCGCCGAACGGGAACGGGATCGCAGCGCCCGGCACCGTCACCAGCGACGTGCGCAGCTGGTTGAAACCGATATCCTGCAGCTGCTGCTCGTTGAGTCCGTCACCGGACAGAGCCACGTTGATGATCGGCACCGTGGAGGCCGAATAGTTCATGATCAGCGGCGGCGTGGCGCCGGGGGGCAATTGGCGCAACAGTGTCTGCGAGATCGCGGTGACCTGCGCGTTCGCCGTGCGGATATCGACATTGGGCTGGAAGAAGATCTTGACGATGCCGAAGCCGTTATAGGAATTCGAGACGATGTGCTCGATGTCATTCACCGTCGTCGTCAGCGAGCGCTGGAACGGCGTGGTGATACGCCCGGCCATCTGGTCCGGCGGCAGGCCGGTATAGGACCAAACCACGCCGATGACGGGGATGCGGATTTCCGGGAAGATGTCGGTGGGTGTGCGCAGTGCGGCAAGCGGCCCGATAATCAACAGCAACAGGGCCAACACCACGAATGTGTAGGGCCTGGTCAGGGCAATGCGCACCAACGAGATCATGTATCGACGGCCTCCGCGCCGCGCGCTGCTGCGATGCAGCTTAATTCCGGCGCGCGATGATTTAGCTCAACTTCTCAAGTTTAGCTATGGAACGAAGGCTCAAGGGCCTTCACATCGTCGGTATTGTTAATCGTTTCACGGCCCGTCGTGGCGTCGCAACAACAGTTTCATGCTTGAAATGAAGCGATTTCGCTGATGTCACCGCGCCGTCACGGCGCTCTCAAGATGAACGATTTGTAATGCATCATTGATCGGCAATGGGGTGCCTAAATGGGCGGCGGTTTGTGGAAGCCAGAATTGCACCGAGCCGTAGGATGGGTTGAGCGCAGGCGCGCAGCGCCGGAGCGAAAACCCATCAGCGGAGCCCGCCGCATCGGTCGGCCGATGGGTTTTCACTGCGCTCAACCCATCCTACAAGCCCGCGATCAGTTACGGCATCAGCTTCAAGGCATCGGCGAAGAAATCCGGCCCGCCAAAATTGCCGGATTTCAGCGCCAGCACCATGTCGCCCTGCCCGGCCCCCACCGCGCGGAGCACGGGCACGCCGGCCGCGATCTCCGCGCCGACAAGGAAGCCCGGAATGCCGAGCCGATCGACCACGGCGCCCGACGTCTCACCGCCGGCCACGACCAGGCGGCGCACGCCGGCGCCGACAAGTGCCTCGGCGAGATCCGCCATCGCCTGCTCGATGGCATGGCCGGCGGCTTCCCGGCCATGCCGCTTCTGGAGCTGTGCCACCTGATCGGGCGATGAACTGCTGGCGATCAGGATCGGGCCCTTGGCGAGATGTTCCTTCGCCCAGGCGATGGCGCGCTGAACTTCATCCTTGCCGGCGACGACCTGATCGGGATCGAGATGCAGGACCGGCATGGCCTGCTCGGCCTTCGCGATCTGTTGCAAAGTGGCTTGCGAGCAACTGCCGGCGAGACAGGCTGCGGCTCCGCCGATTGGCTTGTCCGCTGTTGACGTGGCGCCGTCCGCCTTGACGCGGCCGGACGCGACCAGCCCGCGCGCGAGGCCAAGCCCGAGACCCGATGCTCCCACCGACACCCGATGATCGAGCGCGACAGCGCCGATGGTTTCGAGGTCTTCCGCAAATACGGCGTCGATAACGGCCGCGCCAAAACCGTTCTCCGACAAGCCGTCGAGATGCGAACGCACCACATCGGCGCCGCTTGCAACGATGCCGAGATCGACCAGGCCGATATTGGTCCCGCTCTGCCGCGCCAGCACGCGGACAAGATTGGAATCATGCATCGGATTCAGCGGATGGTCTTTCAATGGGCTTTCATTGAGCGGCACCGCGCCGACAAACAGATTGCCCTGATACACCGTGCGCCCGGTCTCCGGGAAAGCCGGCGTGACCAGCACGATGTTGGCGCCGGCATCCGTGCGCAGGGCGTCCATCACCGGACCGATATTGCCCTTGTCGGTGGAGTCGAAGGTCGAGCAGATCTTGAACAGCACATGGGAAGCGCCGCGGCCGCGCAGCCATTTATCCGCAGCACGCGACTTCTCAACGGCTGCACTTGCCTCAATCGAACGGCTTTTCAGCGACACTACGACGGCATCGACATCGGGCAGCTTCAGGTCATCGGCGGGAATGCCGATGGTCTGCACGGTGCGCAGGCCATTGCGCGTCAGCGTGTTGGCGAGATCGGAGGCGCCGGTATAGTCGTCTGCGATGCAGCCCAGGGCGAGCGTCATACTTTCACTCCCGCATAGGGCTTGAACCAACCGAGACCGGCGACGGTGTCACCAGCGGGACGATATTCGCAACCGACATAATTCTCGTAACCAAGACGATCGAGCTCGGCGAACAGGAACGGATAGTTCAGCTCCTCACCATCCGGCTCGTTGCGCGAGGGCACGCTGGCGATCTGGATATGACCGATCAGCGGCATCATCTCGCGCAGCCGCATGGTCACGTCGCCATGCAGGATCTGGCAATGATAGATATCGAATTGCAGGCCGACATTGGGGATCGCGAGTTCGGTGATGATGTCACGCGCGAACATGAAATCGTTGAGGAAATAGCCGGGCACGTCGCGGCCATTGATGGGCTCGATGACGATATCGATGCCGTGATCGCCAACGAAATCCGCCGCCCATTCGATCGATCGCTTGAAAGCATCGACGTTTTGCGGATCGCTGCGATCGGCAATGCCCGCCATCATATGCAGGCGCCTTACGCCGGTGGCTTCCGCGTAAGGGAGCGCCGTGTGCAGACTCTGGCGCAGCTCGTCGAACTTGTCGGGGCGCGCGGCAAAGCCTTTTTCGCCGGCATTCCAGTCGCCGGGCGGCAGATTGAACAGCACCTGCTTCAAGCCGTTGCGCTGCAGGCGCGAGGCGACGTCTTCGGGCTTGTGCTCGTAAGGAAAGAGAAATTCGACAGCGGTGAAGCCGGCCTGCGCGGCAGCGTCGAAGCGATCAAGGAACGCGTGTTCATTGAACATCATGCTGAGATTGGCGGCGAAACGGGGCATTGATCGTCTCCGACTTACTTTGTCTCGCCAGGGAGCTTCGTCCCGGTCACCTGCGCATACATGCGCGCCACCGATGCATCGTCGTCGCGGCCCATGCCGGCGGCGGAGGTCATCAGGAACATCTGCAGCGCAGCCGCCGAGACAGGCACTGGGAATTTCGCCGTGCGCGCCATGTCCTGAATGATGCCGAGATCCTTGACAAAGATATCCACCGCGCTGCGCGGCGTGTAATCACCGTCGAGCACATGCGGCATGCGGTTCTCGAACATCCATGAATTGCCGGCAGACGCCGTGATCACTTCATAGACCTTGCGGATATCGAGCCCCTGTTTCGCGGCGAAAGCGATGGCTTCGGACGCCGCTGCTATATGCACACCGGCAAGGAGCTGGTTGATCATCTTGAACGCCGCGCCCTGGCCTGCGGCATCGCCGAGTTCATAGAGCTTTGCGGCCATGGCATCGAGCGCAGGACGCGCCTTGGCGAAGGCAGCCTCGCTGCCGGAGGCAAGGATGGTGAGTTCGCCTTGCGCTGCGCGCTGGGCTCCGCCGGAGATGGGGGCGTCGAGGTAAAGCCGGCCGGTGGCTTCGAGTTCACCGGCCAGGCGACGGGCGACATCGGGATCCATGGTGGCCGAAGACACGAACACAGCGCCTTTCGGCAGCGTCTCCGCGACGCCATCGGGGCCGAACAGGATGCTGGCCGTCTGGGCGCCATTGACCACGACGCTGACGACGATGTCGGCATTCTGGGCCGCAGCTGCCGGCGTGCTGGCGCCCTCGCCGCCATCTTTGACGAAGCGGGCGACGGTCTCGGGCGCGACATCGCAGCCGACCACCTCCAGACCCGCCTTCTTCAGCGACAGGGCCATGCCATAGCCCATCGATCCCAGACCGATGACGGCGACACGCGGCTTTTCAGATGCAGATGACATCAGGCGATTTCCTCAGTTCCTTACGGGCCGGCTGGCGCGGCCTTGGCTTTGGGTAACACGGCTTGGCCATGATGCGAAAGCATGGGACAACGCCGCCAAGAGGAAATGCCGAGGAAACGCAATGAGTGACACAAAGCTGCGTGACGACATCTGCCGGCTCGGCCGCTCGCTGTTCGAGCGCGGACTGACGCCGGGCTCCTCCGGCAATATCAGCGTGCGTTGCGACGATGGCGGCTGGCTGGTGACGCCCACCAATGCCTCGCTCGGCTGGCTCGATCCCGCAAAACTGTCGAAGCTGGATGCAACCGGGCGGCTGATCTCCGGCGACGCGCCGACCAAGGAGGTGCCGCTGCATACGGCGCTGTATGAAACGCGCGCGTCATCGCAGGCGATCGTGCATCTGCATTCGACGCATTCGGTGGCCGTCTCGATGCTGCCGCAGGTGAATCCCCGCGCGGTGCTGCCGCCGATGACACCCTATTACATGATGAAATGCGGCGCGACGGCGCTGGTGCCGTATTATCGTCCGGGCGACCCGGCGGTGGCGGATGCGATCAAGGGGCTGGCGGGGAAGTATTCATCGGTGCTGCTCGCCAATCACGGGCCTGTGGTGGCTGGAGACAGTCTTGAAGCCGCGGTCTATGCGATGGAGGAACTGGAGGAGACGGCGAAGCTGTATCTCCTGCTGCGAGGGCTGAACCCGCGGCATCTGTCGCCGGAGCACGTGAATGATCTCGTGAAGGTATTTGGATTGACGGTGCCGGAGCATGAGGGGCATGGGCATTGACTGCGTCAGAGCCTTTTCAGGATTTGCTCATACTCGGCGTGAGGACCAATCCAGAACCATACCAGCCCAATATCGACGAGCCTAGCCAGCGCGCGATGATCACGTCCGACGCGCACTGACACCTAGCGCCCTACCTTTTTCAATCGCAACGATGGATGATGAGGGTCGGCTTTCAAAAGAGCAAAGTTCTTGTCGGCCAAATTACGAATATGCGCAGGCAGTTTTGCATATGCAGCCCAGAATGCTGGGTTGGCATGATGCTTCATATCTCTCGCGTACGCCCTGCGCGATAATCCTCTAGCGCTTCGTCCCCTAAGGCATCAAGCCGGCCGGACGTAGCGTCTTCTTCAATTTTGCGATCGAATTCGTCGGCATCGTAGGCTTCGAACCAGGCACGGAACTTCGCAAGCTCGGCAGGCCCGAGTTTCTTGACCGCTTGCTCGATTTCCTCAACGTCGCTCATACCGCAACTATAGCACGTTCAGGACCGCCTTTGAAGATGGTTTGCCTTCCCGCCTACAGCCCCAGATACGCCTTCCGCACATCCGGATTGGTCGCGATGTCCGAGGCCTTGCCCTGCATCAGCACGCGGCCGGTTTGCAGGATATAGGCGCGGTCGGCGATCTCCAGGACTTCGGCCATGCGCTGCTCGACGATCAGCACGGTCATGCCGGTGTCGCGGATCTTCTTCACGGCCTGGAATATCTCGTCCACCAGTTTCGGCATGATGCCCTGTGAGGGCTCGTCCAGCATCAACAGCCGCGGACGCGTCATCAACGCGCGGCCGATGGCCAGCATCTGCTGCTCGCCGCCCGATAGCGTTTCAGCGCGCTGTTCGAGGCGCTCCGACAGACGCGGAAACAGTTCGAACACGAACTTCAAGGGCTCCTCGCGATCAGCCTGGCTGCGATACATGTAGCTGCCGAGCTTGAGATTGTCCTCGACCGACAGCCGCGGAAACAGCCGGCGGTTCTCCGGCACATAGGCGATGCCGCGCGCCGTGATCAGATGCTGCGCCATGCCTTTGATCTGCTGGCCGTCGAAGGTGACCGTGCCCGAACGCGGGCGCTCGGCGCCGGCGATGCTCTTGATCAATGTCGACTTGCCGGCGCCATTGGCGCCGCAGACGGCGACGACCTCGCCCTTGGCGACGTCGATATTGACGTCCGAAATCGCGACCAGCCCCTGATAGGCGGTGGTGACGTCACGCACCGACAGCATGGCGATCCCCGAGATATGCACTGATGACTTCTGGATGCCGGACGACATCCGCGGGTTTGCCCTCGACAAGCTTCTTGCCGAGATGAAGCACGATGGCGCGATCGACCAGCGGCATCACGATTTCCATGACATGCTCGACCATCAGCACGGTGACGCCGGTCTCGCGCACTTTTCGCACGAGTGCTACGCCCGACTGCGCTTCCAGCGGCGTGAGGCCGGTGAGGCATTCGTCGAGCATGAGCAGCTTTGGCTCGGTAGCAAGCGCACGGGCGACTTCGAGACGGCGCTTCTCGGATGGGATGAGTTCGCGGGCGAGCTTGTCGGCGCGCGGAGCGAGGCCGCAGAATTCGAGGACTTCGTGCGCCTTGCGGCGCGCATCCTTCATCTTGTCGTTGCGGATCAGCGCGCCGACGATGACATTGTCTATGACCGTCATCGTCTCAAAGCTCTTCACCACCTGAAAGGTGCGCGCGATGCCGAGCGCACAACGCTCGGCGGCCGGCATGCGGGTGACGTCCTTGCCGTCGAACCAGATCGAGCCCTGCGTCGGCGGCAGCACGCCGGCGATGAGGTTGAATAGCGTGGACTTGCCGGCGCCATTGGGGCCGATCAGGCCAACGATCTCGCCGGCACCCACGGAAATCGACACATCGCTATTGGCGACGAGACCGCCGAAGCGTTGCCAGACGCCGCGTGTTTCAAGCAGAGGCGCGCTCATTGCGGCACTCCTTTCGAAGCGGGGCGGCGCGAGAACAGGCCGATCAGGCCATCCGGCCGCGCCAGCGAGATCACGACGATGACCGCGCCGTAGAGAATGAGATCGACGCCGCGGCCGGAGCCGCCGATGAAAGAGCGCGTCAGTTCGGTCATCGGGATCAGAATGACGGCACCCAGCACCGGTCCCCACAGCGTACCGATGCCGCCAAGCACCGCGGGGAGCGCCATCAGCAGCGAGAACTGGAAGGTCATCACGCTCTCAGGATCGATATAGGAGACGAACTGCGCATAGAAAGCGCCGCCGATGGCGGTGAGGAAGGCGGAAACGGCGGCGGCGCCCATCTTGGAATTGAACACGACGACGCCGAGGCTTTCGGCAGCATCGGGATTGTCCTTCACCGCACGCCACCAGAAGCCCCATTTGGAGTCTTCCAGCCACCAGGTGATCAGCCAAGCGACGCAGCAGAACACCAGCGCGAAGTAATAAAAGGGCAGCTTGCTGCGGGTGAACTGGAATTTCGCCCAGCTATCGCCGCGCACGGGGATGTCGATGCCGAGGGCGGCGCCGGCATAGTCCCAATTGTGGAACAGCAGGAAGCCGATCTCGGCGATGACGATGGTGGCGATGACGAAGTAATGGCCACGCAGGCGGAAGGTGGGATAGCCGAGCGCGAGGGCGATCACCGACGAGATCGCGCCGCCGGCCAGCATGCCGAACCATGGCAGCACGCCGAATTTGGTGAACAGCAATGCGGTCGTATAGGCGCCGAGGCCGAAATACAGCGCGTGGCCGAGGGAGATCTGGCCGCAATAGCCGCTGAGGATGTTCCAGGCCTGCGACAGCGCCGCATACATCAGGGTGAGCACCATGATGTTCTGCACATAGACGTCCTTGACGAAGAACGGCACGCAGGCGGCGATGGCGGCAAGGCACGCGGCAAGAATGAGGTCGCGGCGGCGGCGTTGGGTAAAGCTGTCCATCAGATCGATCCGAACAGGCCGCGCGGGCGGATGAAGACGACAAGGAGATAGACGGCATAGATGCCGACCGACTTCAGCGAAGGCGGCAGGATCATCGCCGTGGTGGCCTCGACGAGGCCGACGATGATGCCACCGGCAAAGGCGCCGAACACGCTGCCGAAGCCGCCGAGTGCCACGGTGACATAGGCGATGAGCGCGAAGGACGCGCCGACATCGGGATAGATGTAGAAGAAGATCGCCATCACGCCGCCGGCGAGGCCGATCAGCGCGGAGCCGAGGCCCCAGCCGAGGGCAAACACCTTGTTCTTGTCGATACCGACAAGGGCCACGGCGCCGGCATCTTCACGGGTCGCTTCCAGCGCGCGGCCGAAATCGGTTTTCTTCATGAAGAAATATAGTGCGCCGAAAGCCGCGATGGAGATCAGCGCGCCGACCAGCTGCGGCACCGGCAGGAACACGCCGAACACCGAGATCGTCTTGCCGCCCAGCATCGAGGCCGGGATGCTGCGATAATCCGGGGTGAAGAAGAACTGCGCGAGGCCGCGCATCAGGATGGCGAGGCCGAAGGTGGCAAAGATCTGCACCATGCCGATATTGGCTTTGGCCCGCATCGCGAAGCGGATGATGATGAGATAGATCACCGCGCCGAACACGAACATGCCGGCCGCGACGATGGGGATCGACAGCAGCGGATCGACCGCCCAGAACATGAAGAGGAAGAACGTAAGGTACATCGCCAACATCAGGAATTCGCCATGGGCGAAGTTGGTGACGTCCATCAGGCCGAAGATCAGCGCGAGGCCGACGGCGAGGAGGCCGTAAAGCAGCCCCATCAGCAATCCGCTGGCAAGGCTCTGGATGATGGTCGCGGCGGTCAAAGTGCGATCCTCTCATGTCATCCCGGCGAATGCCGGGATCCATAGCCACCGTCATCGTGTTGCGCGATGACGGTGAGGCCGGGTCTAGATTATGTCTTCGGAGGTTATGGATCCCGGCGTTCGCCGGGATGACACGTAGTGTTACGGCATCGGCCAGATCGCATCCGCCACGGCGGCCTGCGGCGGGAAGATGGTGACAAACTTGCCGCCGTTATATTGCAGCAGCACCGGGTCGGCGTTGTTGTTCTGGCCCATCTCGTCGAACTTCACCCGCGCCCATGGCATGATGGTGCTCTCGCCCGGCATGTCGGTGGCGACCAGTGCTTCGCGGATCTTCTCGCCGTCCGTAGACCTAGCGCGATTGATGGCGTCGGCCATCACGATCAGGCCCATGAACTGGCGCGACGAGTAGTCGTTAAAATCCTTGCCGGACTTTTCCTTGAACATGTCGTTGATCTTGCCGACCATCGGACGCTTGGCGGCGAGGTCGAGCGAGAACGAGCCGCGCGAGATCACGCCCGGGATCTTGTCGCCGACGGCGTCATACAGCGCCTTCTCCGAGAAGCCGGCGTCCTGCGCCACGATGTTCTTGGCCTTGTAGCCGAGCTCGCCCATGGTCTTGATCAGCAGGATGCCGTCGGTGGTGTAGCTCGAGGGCATCAGCACGTCGGCATTGGCGGCCTTGAGCTGCTGCACTTCGGCGGTGAGCGACGGCGAATTGGCGCGATACTTGATGTCCGCGACGATCTTGTAGCCGCGCTCCTGCGCCAGCTTGAGCTGGGCATTCGCCGAGTCCGTACCGAAGATCGTGTCTTCATGGAACAGTGCCAGCGTTTCGATCTTCTGGCCCTTCTTCTTCATCGCATCGAAGAAGTCGAACATGGCGGTCGAGAACATCTCGTCATGCGGCGCTGCGCGGAAATAGTATTTCAGGCCGCGGCGATGCAGGCTCGGCGACGAATTATCGGCCGAGATGAACGGCACCTGGTAGCGTTCGCAGATCTGGCTGACGGTGACGGCAACGGCGCTCTGATAGGTGCCGACGATGGCCGAGACCTTTTCCTGCGTGATGAGACGCTCGGCTTCGGCGCGGCCCTTCTGCGGATCGGCCTGGTGGTCGGCGAAGACGAGGCGCAGCTTGGCGCCGCCGAGGCCGGAGAAGCCCTCGCCCTTCGCCATCGGCAGATCGAAATCGTAGTTCTTGTTGATGATATCGGCTGCAGTCTCGAATGCTTTCTGCGCATCGACGCCGATCTGCGCGCTGGCGCCGGACAGCGGATAGATCACGCCGATCACGACTTCCTTGGCTTGCGCCTGAACCTTTGTCGCAAGCGGGAGCAGCGCGGCGGAGGCAGCGCCCCCAAGCAGAACATCACGGCGAGAGATCGTCATATCGTTGTCCTTTGTGATCGGCAGCTATCGATAGGAACTAATCAAGGTTACGGTAAAGCCCGAAAGATCGGCAAGCTGCTTCTTATAAAACAGCGAGTTGCTTATTCTTGAGGTCGGTGATGAGCATGACGCCCGGCGCATGCGTGATGGCGAACGGCACTTTTGCAGCTGCGATGACAGCTTGCGGCGTGACTCCGCAGGCCCAGAACACCGGGATCTCGTCATCATTGATGTGCACTGCGTCACCATAATCTGGCTTGCTGATATCGGTGATCCCGATCGACTGTGGCAGACCGAGATGCACCGGCGCGCCATGCACAGATGGAAAGCGCGAGGTGATCTGCACAGCGCGGATCGCATCGGCCGGCTTCAGCGGGCGCATGGACACGACCATCGGGCCGGCGAAAGGCCCTGCGGATTTGCAGGCGATATTGGTGCGATACATCGGCACCAGCGTATCCTGCTCGATGTGACGGATCGGCAGATCCTCCGCCATCATCGGCTCTTCGAACGAATAGGAGCAGCCAATCACGAAGGACACGAGATCATCGCGCCAGTATTTGTTCACCTCCGTCGGACGATCGATCGCCTCGCCGTCTTTCCAGACGACATATTGCGGAATGTCCGTGCGGATATCGAGATCGAGACCGAGCGCAGGGATGCGGGGATCGCCGGGATCCGACATGCCGATGATCGGGCACGGTTTTGGATTGAGCTGGCAGAACCGATGGAAGGCGGAAGCTTGCGCTTCCGGCAGGATCACGAGATTGCCCTGCACATAGCCGGGGGCGACACCGGCGGTGCTGGCATATTTGCCAGCGCGATAGGCACGCCGCGCCACCGCACTGGGCAGATCACCGTCGGCTTCATCACGATCGCGCTTCGCCAGATCGCCCATCGCACCCTGCCTCAATAATCGCCTTGCCTGCGTTTTGGCCTCGACTTAGTGGGGCATAGGGATAGGATAATGTCTAATCTTGTTTTGTGATCGCTTCCGATAAATCGAAGTTATCTAAAAGGACAATACACCGGGATGGCGGACTTCAAGGCGCTGGAGACGTTTCTCTGGGTGGTCAATCTCGGCAGTTTTCGCGGCGCAGCGCAAAAGCTCCATACGACCCAACCAGCTATCTCGCAGCGTATTGCGCAGCTTGAGCACGAAGTCGGCGTCCGTTTGCTGCAGCGCGATCGTCGCATCGCCTCGCCTACTCCCGCCGGCCGGCAGATGCTCGTTTATGCGGAGAAACTGATCGGGCTGCGCGCGGAGATGATGGCGGCCATGGGCGACCGCTCCGCCATGCGCGGCGTGCTCAGGCTCGGTGTCGCCGAGACCATTGTGCACACCTGGCTGTCGAGACTGATCAAGCAGGTGAACGAGGCCTATCCCAATCTGTCGCTAGAGATCGAGGTCGATATCACGCCTAACCTGCGTGCGCGCTTGTTGGCACAGGAGATCGAGCTTGCTTTCGTGGTCGGCCCGCTCGCGGCATCCGACGTGCAGAACAAGGTGCTATGCGACTATCAGATCGGATTTCTCGCAAGCCCTTCGCTCGGGCTCGGGCATGAGTCACTGTCGGTAGAGGATCTCGCAAAGCATCCGATCATCACCTTCCCGCGCAAGACGCGGCCTTACGAGATCGTCCGCTCGCTGTTCAACAAGCCGTCGCTGCCGCCGATCCGGCTGCATGCGAGCGCGTCGCTCGCGACCGTGATCCATATGGCGACCGAAGGCCTCGGCATCGCCGTGATCCCCACAGCCATCGTGCAAAGCGAACTGGCCGATGGCCGACTGCAATTGCTCAACACCAATGTGCCGATACAGCCGCTGACCTTTGCAGCGAGCTGGCTCGCCTCGCCCGACACCGTGGCCATCGAACTGGTCGCCGGCCTCGCGGCGCAGCTCGCACAGGAAAGTGCGGCATCATGCATGGGGCCGCATATCAGCCCCTCGGTTGACGCGCTGGCGACGGCGGGCCATTGAAACAGACCTCATTCCACCATGCGAAACTCTCAAGGACGGACTGCATGACCAAGCTCGGCGACAATCTCAAGATCAATTCCGCACGGCTTTGGGATGCGATCAACGAGACTGCGAAATTCGGCGGCACCGCAAAAGGCGGCATCCGCCGCCTCACGCTTGGGCCTGAAGACAAGCAGGTCCGCGACTGGTTTCGCAAGGCGTGCGAGGACGCCGGCCTTGAAGTGAAGGTCGACGCGCTCGGCTCGATGTTTGCGCTGCGCAAGGGACGCGACATGTCGAAGGCGCCGATCGGTGTCGGCTCGCATCTCGACACCCAGCCGACCGGCGGCAAGTTCGACGGCATTCTGGGCGTGCTCGGCGCGCTGGAAATGGTGCGCACGCTGAACGATGCCGGCATCGAAACCGATGCGCCGATCTGCATCGCCAACTGGACCAATGAAGAAGGCTCGCGCTTCGCGCCGGCCATGATGGCCTCCGCCGCCTATGCCGGCGATTTCACCGTCGATGACATTCTCTCGCGCAAGGACATCGACGGCGTGACCGTCGGCCAGGCGCTCGACTCCATCAGCTATCGCGGCGATATCGCCGTCGGCACGCAGAAATTTTCGGGCTTTGTCGAGTTGCATATCGAGCAGGGTCCGGTGCTGGAAGCCGAAGGCAAGACCATCGGCGTCGTCGATACCGGCCAGGGCGTGCTGTGGTTCGACGGCAAGATCACCGGCTTCGAAAGCCATGCCGGCACCACGCCGATGCATCTGCGCAAGGATGCGCTGGGCACGCTGGCCGAGATCGTGCTGGCGACCGAGCGCGTGGTGACGGAGATCGGCGCGCTCGGCACCATCGGCGAGGCCGTGATCGCCAGCCCGTCACGAAATGTGATTCCCGGCGAGATCGCCTTCACCATGGACATGCGCAGTGCCGATGCCGGCAAGCTCGACGCCATCGAGAAAGGCGTGCGCGAGGCGATTGCCGCCATCGCAGCCAAGCGGAAGGTCGAGGTAACGTTCGACAAGGTCTGGCACAAGCCGCCGACGCATTTTAACAAGGATTTTGTGAACGCCGTCGAGAACGCCGCGACGGAATTGGGCTACTCGCATCGCCGCATCACGTCAGGCGCCGGCCATGATGCCTGCAATCTCAACAATGTCATGCCGACGGCGATGGTGTTCATTCCGAGCAAGGACGGCATCAGCCATAACGAGCTGGAATCCTCCACCCAGGACGATTGTGCCGCAGGCGCCAATGTCCTGATGCACACCGTGCTGGCGCTCGCCGGCGTTTCGTCGAAGTAAAGATCAACCTATCGGCCGTCATTGCGAGCAAAGCGAAGCAATCCAGTCTTACTGCATAAGAACTGGATTGCTTCGTCGCTACGCTCCTCGCAATGACGGATTTGATGTGAGGAGAACGACCAATGCGCGGCGTATTCGTCGATGCCAGCGAAGAGCTGGCGAAGATTCTGGAACGGCTCACGCAGCCGGGCGACATCACGATCCGGATCAATCGCGACGAGGACATCAAGTCCACTGATCTGCCAAAAGTGCTGGACGGGGCCGAGATCGCCATCGTCGATCACACCTATGTGCCGACTGATGTAGCGAAGCAATGCACCGGCCTGAAGCACATCGTGTTTCTCGGCACCGGCGCGCGCAGCTATATGAACCCGGACGAGCTCGCCGAACTTGGCATCGAGGTGCATCTGATCCGCGGCTATGGCGACACCGCCGTGGCCGAATGCGCCATCGCGCATATGTGGGCCGCCGCGCGCAGCCTTGCCGAGCAGGACCGTGAAATGCGGGCCGGCAACTGGCTGCGCGATGAAGGCATGGAGCTGACCGGCAAGACCATCGGCCTGATCGGCTTCGGCGGCATCGCAGCCGAAGTCGCGCGCATCACGCTCGGCTCGGGCATGAAGGTGCTGGCCTGGAATCGTTCGCCCAAGAGCCATCCCGGTGTCGAGTTCACGGATATGGAGACGGTGCTAGCGAAGAGCGACGTGATCTCGCTCCATCTGCTGCTCAATGACGAGACCCGCGGCATGATCACCCGCGAACGCATCGGCCAGATGAAGAAGGGCGCGATCCTGATCAACACCGCGCGCGGCGCGATCGTGGATCAGGCCGCGATGATCGAGGCGCTGCATTCAGGCCATCTGCGCCATGCCGGCCTCGATGTGTTCGAGATCGAGCCGCTACCGGCTGGCCATGTGCTGACGACGATCCGTAACGTGACACTGTCGTCGCATTCGGCATTCCGGACGCCGGAAGCGAGCATCAATCTGATCGATGCGGCGTGGAAGCATTGCAGAAGGATCGCCGGTTAAGCGCCGCGAACTCCTGAAATGAAAATGCCCGGCTCTGAGCCGGGCATTTTTGTTAGGGCGTGCTGAATGCTGTTACTCGATCATCTCTGCAACAGCTTTGCCGCAAGCGGTCGTATCCGCCTGGCCGCCGAGGTCGCGGGTACGCAGCGTGCGTTCGGCCAGCGTGCGCTCGATCGCCTTGACGATGGAATCAGCCGCTTCCTTCTCGCCGAGATGCTCCAGCATCATGGCGCCCGACCAGATCATGCCGATCGGATTGGCAATCCCCTGCCCCGCGATGTCCGGCGCCGAACCGTGCACGGGCTCGAACACCGACGGGAAATCGCCGGCCGGATTGATATTGCCCGACGGCGCGATGCCGATGGTGCCGGTGCAGGCCGGACCGAGATCCGACAGGATGTCGCCGAACAGGTTCGACGCGACCACGACGTCGAACCGATCCGGATTCATCACGAAATGCGCGGTGAGAATGTCGATGTGATACTGGTCCCACTTCACGTCAGGATAGTTCTCGCCCATCGCCTTCACGCGTTCGTCCCAATACGGCATGGTGATCGCAATGCCGTTGGACTTGGTGGCCGAGGTCAGGTGCTTCTTCGGCCGTGACTGGGCGAGATCGAAGGCGAATTTCAGAATGCGATCGACGCCGGTGCGGGTCATTACCGTCTGCTGGGTGACGAATTCGCGATCAGTATCCGGGAAGCTGCGGCCGCCGACGGCCGAATATTCGCCTTCGGTGTTTTCGCGCACGACCCAGAAATCGATGTCGCCGGGCTTGCGGCCGACCAGCGGGCACGGCACGCCGGGCATCAGGCGCACCGGGCGCAGGTTCACATACTGATCGAATTCGCGGCGGAACTTGATCAGCGACCCCCACAGCGAGATGTGATCCGGAATTTTTGCGGGCAGGCCGACGGCGCCGAAATAGATGGCGTCATGCTTGCCGATCTGGGCCTTCCAGTCGTCCGGCATCATCTGGCCGTGCTTCTCGTAATAGTCGTAGGACGAGAAGTCGTAATGGTCGAATTTCACCTTCACGCGGTGCTTCTTGGCCACCGCCTCGAGCACGCGCAGGCCTTCCGGCATCACTTCCTTGCCGATGCCGTCGCCGGGGATGACTGCAATCCGATATTCTTTGCTCACGTGAGGTTTCCTTCGCCGTTTGAATTGCCGGCAGGTTTGGACCAAAGCCGACGCGCGATCAACGCTGCAGTGCAATGTTGACCGGATTTGGGGGAGCAGAATAACTCGAATGTCATTACAAGCCGGAGGCATTCCATGGATCTTCACCTGCGCAGCAAGCGCGTCCTGATCACCGGCGCTTCCAAGGGGATTGGCGCCGCTGCGGCCGAGGCTTTTGCCGAAGAAGGCGCCCATGTCCGCCTCGCCGCCCGCAATGTGGAGAAGATGAAGGCGCTGGCCGACAGCCTGCGCGCCCGCCATCAAATCGATGTCGCCATCCACGGCACGGACCTGCGCAATGCCGAAGACCTGGCCGCGCTGGCAGCGGCTTCCGCCGATATCGACATTCTCGTCAACAATGCCGGCGACATTCCCGGCGGCACCTTGGACAAGGTCGACGAGCCGACCTGGCGGCATGCCTGGGAACTGAAAGTGTTCGGCTTCATCAATCTGACGCGGCTGGTCTATGCGCAGATGAAGGCGCGCGGCGGCGGTGTTATCGTCAATGATATCGGCGCAGCCGGCGAGAAGTTCGACGCGAATTACATTTGCGGCAGCGCCGGCAATGCCGCGCTGATGGCTTTTACCCGCGCGCTGGGCGGCAAGAGCCTGAAGGACAATATCCGCGTGGTCGGCATCAATCCCGGCCCGGTGGCCACCGATCGCTATCTCACGCGCATGCAGGCACAGGCCAAGGCGCAACTGGGCGATGAAAGCCGCTATCGTGAACTGGAGAAGAATCTGCCGCTGGGCCGAGCGGCCAAGCCGCGCGAGATCGCGGATTTGATGGCGTTTCTCGCATCCGATCGCGCCGGCTATACGTCCGGTGTGATCTATACGGTGGATGGGGGATACAGCGCGGGGTGGTAGTTAGCCGTCATTGCGAGGAGCGAAGCGACGAAGCAATCCAGTTCTTGGCTTTCTGGATTGCTTCGCTGCGCTCGCAATGACGGAAAATCAACTCAGCGCGCCCGCATGCACCCACCACAAGGGATGCGCGAGCTGGATCGCATGCGCAGCGCGCTGCGCGTCCGTGTCGTTGTCGAACAGCGCGAAGCAAGTCGCCCCCGAACCCGACATGCGGGCCAGACGAACGCCTTCAGCGGCGCCGAGCGCGGCCAGCACGTCGCCAATGATCGGCTCGACCTTCAGTGCCGGCGCTTCGAGATCATTGGTGCCGGCGCTGACAGCGGCGATCCAGTCATCGACAGACGCGCCCTCCGCCGGCCATGAGCGGGCCTTCAGCACATCGGCGGGGCCGACACGGAGCTGACCATTCTTGAGGCCGAGCTCCTGAAACACGTCCTTTGTCGCCACCGGCACGCGCGGATTGACCATCACGCAGGGGAGCCGCGGCAGGCTGAGTTGCAGCAGGTTTTCGCCGACGCCGGTCATCACGCAGGCATGCGATTGCACGCAGACCGGCACATCGGCGCCGGTCAGGCGCGCGACATCCATGACGCGGGGATCGTCAAGCTCAAGATTGTTGGCGCGAACAAGGAGGCGCAGCGCGGCCGCGGCATCCGCCGAACCGCCGCCGATGCCCGCAGCCACCGGCAGATGCTTGTCGAGCGCAAAAGTGCCGAAGGTCAGGCCCTCGACCTGCTCGCCGAGCAGGCGCGCCGCCTTGATCACCAGATTGTCGTTGTTATCGCCGCATTCGGCTGCGCGCGGCCCGGTCGCCGTCATCGCGAGGTCGCCGCCCGGATCCAGCGTCAACCTGTCGGCGCAATCAGCAAACACCACCACGCTTTCGAGATCGTGATAGCCGTCTGCCCGCCGCCCGATCACGCGCAAGGTCAGATTGACCTTTGCGCGCGCGGATTCTTCCAAAGCAGGCTGCCCAGTTCCTGCCGATGCCCCCGTCATAAGCCTAGCCGCCTTTGTCGCTGTCTTTCTTGTCCGCAGCAGCAGCCGCGGGCGTCGTTTCATTCAGCGTGCAGCCCTCGGGCTTGTCCTGATCGGCCACGCATTTATCCATCTTGGCCTGAATCTTCGGCAGTTCCTCGGCTTCCGGCTTCAGATCCTTGGCGTGCTGCCACTGGAAGCGCGCTTCCAGCTTGCGGCCGACGCGCCAATAGGCATCGCCGAGATGGTCGTTGATGGTCGGATCTTCCGGCTTCAGATCGATCGCGCGTTCGAGATGCTTGGTCGCGTCCTCGTAATTGCCGATGCGGTAATAGGCCCAGCCGAGGGAGTCGACGATATAGCCGTCATCGGGGCGCTGCTCGACCGCGCGCTTGATCATCTTCATGGCGTCGTCGAGATTGATGCCCTGATCGATCCAAGAATAACCCAGATAGTTCAGCACATGCGGCTGCTCCGGCTGCAGCTCGAGCGCCTTCTTCATGTCGATTTCGGCCTTGGCCCACTGCTTGGAACGTTCGAAGCAGATGCCGCGGAAATAATGATAGACCCAGTTCGGCTTGTCTTGGTTCGCGGCGACGACATCGATGCCCTTGGTATAGGTGTCGGCGCAATCGGCGAATTTCTTGCGGGCGCGCTCGATATTGCCCAGCGCCATGATCGCTTCGAGATCCTTCGGATCGTTGGCGGTCACGTCCTTCAGGATCTTGATGCCCTCGTCGCTGCGATCGGCGGCGTCGAGATTGGTCGCCTGCTGGATCATCGCATTGCGCTTCAGCGCTGAAGTCGCCGGCATGCGCTCATAGACCTTGATGGCCATGGCCGGCTTCTTCACGGACTCATAGAGGTCCGCAAGCGACAGCAGCGCCAGCGAATGATCCGGCTTCAGATAAAGCGCGAGCTGCAGATAGACGAGCGCCAGGTCCTCGCCGCCGCGGCGGGTCAGTGAGGCGCCGATGCCGTAAAGCGCTTCGGCGGCGCCAGCCTGCGGGTTGTCCACCAGCGCCGGGAGCTTCTTGCCGGCCTTGGTCTCGCGGATGCCTTCAAGCACCAGGGGGTGGCGGGCCAGCTTCTTGTTGAAGGTCTCGTAGATGGCGAGCGCGGCGGCATCGTCCTTGTTGCGCGACGTCCAGCGGCCATAGGCATCGACCACGCGCAGCGCGCTGTCATCAAGCTTGAAGGCGCGCTCATAGCGCGTGCCGGCGTCTTTCTGCCGGTTGGCGAGATCGAAGATCAGGCCGGCATGCAGATCCTTGAAGATCGGGTACCATTCCGGGCCAGCCAGCTTGTCGATATTCGAGATGGCCGCCTTGGTGTCGCCGGCGCCGTAGCTCGCCCATGCACCGAGCAGCGTGGCCACGAGGTCGGTGATCGGCCCGCGGACCGACTGGTTGATATTGGTCTGCGCGGCCGCATATTTCTTCGCCTTCAGATCGCGCACACCGACCACGAGACGCGCCACGCGGTTCGACTTGTCGATGATCAGAATGCGCTCGGCGAGCTTCACGGCTTCGTCGATATCGCCGTCGGCGAGCGAGGAGATGAAGGCGCGATCGAGCAGTTCGTTGTTCTTCGGATCGGTGCGCAGGGCGGAGCGGTAAAACGCCGCAGCCGAGGTCGCATCGCGTTCGACGCTGGCGTGACGCGCGGCGAGATAGCTGCCGGCTGTCGTCATCTGCTTCAGATCCTTCGCCGTCGGGAAGGTCGCCGAATTATCGGCGAGATGATCCGGGGTTTGGGCAAGGCTCTGCGCCGGCAACGCCAGAACGGCGAGCGCGGCTGCGGCGAGCGTCAAGCGGTTGAAACGGGAGGACAACATCAAGTTCGCCTAGCTCCGAGAATCATTGGGCAATCGTGGGCGGAAGTTCGGGCACAAACGCGATCTGAATTGCGAGACAGGCCCGAATGCGCTGCCAACCCGGCAACATAGCGCAGTGCGACAATGCCGCTTTTGGCCGGCATTCGCAAGGATCGGGGGCGCTGATGCACCAAGGGAGCCTGTCAGGTTCGGGCGACCGGATTGCGCCACATATGCCTGCAAACGCTTTCAGTGTGGCGGGATCGTGACATCCAACGCAATACGGGGCGCCGTTGGCCGGCGCCCCGCTCACGACTTTGTGCCCAAAGGCGAATCGGACGTTACATCGCCTCGTAGTTCGGACCGCCGCCGCCTTCCGGCGGCACCCAGGTGATGTTGCCGTTGGGGTCCTTGATGTCGCAGGTTTTGCAGTGGACGCAGTTCTGCGCATTGATCTGGAAGCGCGGCTCCTGGCCCTCGCCGACCCACTCATACACGCCGGCCGGGCAATAACGGTTCGACGGCCCGGCGAAGACATCGTGTTCCGACGACTTCTGCAGCGCCATGTCGGCGACCTTCAGATGGATCGGCTGGTCTTCCTCGTGATTGGTGTTCGACATGAACACCGAGGAGAGACGATCGAAGGTGATCTTGCCGTCCGGCTTCGGATACGGGATCGGCTTGTATTCTTTCGCCGGCTTCAGCGTCTTGCGGTCCGGCTTGGCGTGCTTCTGCGTGCCGAACAGCGAGAAACCGAGCGTGTTGCACCACATGTCGAAGCCAGCGAACAGCATGCCGATGCGGTTGCCGAATTTCGACAGGAACGGCTTGACGTTGCGAACCTTGTAGAGGTCCTGACCGACCGACGAGCTGCGCCAGCCGTTCTCATATTCGGTCAGTTCGTCATTGGCGCGGCCGGCCGCGAGCGCGGCAGCAACGTGCTCGGCGGCCTGCATGCCAGTGCCCATGGCGTTATGCACGCCCTTGATGCGCGGCACGTTGACGAAGCCGGCAGCGCAGCCGATCAGCGCACCGCCGGGGAACACCAGCTTCGGCACCGACTGATAGCCACCCTCGGTGATCGCGCGCGAACCATAGGCCAGGCGCTTGGCGCCGACGAAGGTGTCGCGGATCTTCGGATGGGTCTTCATCCGCTGGAATTCCTCGAACGGATAGAGATACGGATTCTCGTAGTTCAGATGAACGACGAAGCCGACAGCCACGAGATTGTCGCCGTAGTGATAAAGGAACGAACCGCCACCGACATTGTCCGGGAGCGGCCAGCCCATCGTGTGCTGCACCAGGCCCTTCTTGTGCTTGGCGGGATCGATCTGCCAGATTTCCTTGAGGCCGATACCGAATTTCGGCGGCTCGCAATCCTTGTCCAGCGCGAATTTGGCGATCACCTGCTTGGTCAGCGAACCACGCGCGCCTTCGGCGAACAGCGTGTATTTGCCGAGCAGCTCCATGCCGCGGGTGAATGAATCCTTCGGCTTGCCGTCGCGGCCGATTCCCATGTCACCGGTCGCGATACCGCGCACCGCGCCATTGTCGTCATACAGCGTTTCGGTCGCGGCAAAGCCCGGATAGATTTCGACGCCGAGCGCTTCCGCCTTGGCACCGAGCCAGCGCGTCACCATGCCGAGCGACGTGATGTAGCAGTGGTGGTTGTTCATCAGCGGCGGATTGATGAAATTCGGCAGGTTGATGCCGCCGGTTTCAGTGGTCAGGATGAACTGGTCGTCCTTGACCTGGGTCTTCAGCGGGCAGTCCGCGTCCTCGCGCCAGTCGGGGATCAGCTTGTCGAGATTGACCGGATCGATCACGGCGCCGGACAGGATGTGGGCACCGACTTCGGAACCCTTCTCGACCACGACGATGGACAGGTCCGCATTGAGCTGCTTCAGCCGGATCGCGGCCGACAGGCCAGATGGGCCGGCGCCGACGATCACGACGTCGAATTCCATACTCTCGCGCGGCGGAAGTTCTTCAGTGCTCATAATCTTGATCTCAGACCCGTTTCCAACCCATTCAGAACGCTTCTAATGGGTGTTGTTTCCGATTTTTGACCAGAGAACAACCACCGAAATGCACAGGGAGCACTTCCACGGGTGGCGATCCCGGCCGGATGCTGGCATACCTGAAGCATCGCCATGATGCTCGAACCCGCCCCCACCGTCGCGCAGCTGCTCGCCTTCTATCTGGAGGCCGGGGTCGATTGCGCGCTCATGGACGAGCCGGTCAACCGGCTGCTGGACGACGATATCGGGCTGCATGCGCCCAGCGAGGCATCGCCGAAGCGCCCGCCGCTCACTGGCATGCCAAGCCAGGCGCCGCGGCCGGCACCGACCAAGACCGAAGTGGCCCCCGACATTGCCGTGGCAGCCGCCCGCGAGGTGGCCCGGACCGCGCCGACGCTGGATGCCCTCCGCGGCATGTTGGAAGCCTTTGATGGCTGCGCGCTGAAGGGCACAGCGACTCGCCTGGTGTTTTCCGATGGCAATCCACAGGCGCGGATCATGTTTGTCGGCGAGGCTCCCGGCCGCGACGAGGATATCGAGGGCCTGCCCTTTGTGGGCCGCTCCGGCAAATTGCTCGATTTGATGCTGAAGGCGATCGGACTGGACCGCACCTCGGTCTATATCGCCAATGTCATCCCGTGGCGCCCGCCGGGCAACCGCACGCCGACGCCGCAGGAGACTCAGATCTGCCTGCCCTTCATCCAGCGCCAGATCGAGCTGGTGAATCCAGACATCCTGGTGACGCTGGGCAATCCCTCGACGCAGACGCTGTTGCAGACCCGCGACGGCATCATGAAGTCGCGTGGGCGATGGGCGGAGTACGACACCGGGACTCGCAAGATCAAAGCGATTGCGACCTTCCACCCGGCTTATTTGCTGCGCTCGCCGTCATACAAGCGGTTGACCTGGATGGATTTGCGTTCGGTGGCGAAGGCGCTGGAAGTAGCGCAAACCTAACTCCGCCCTCATCCTGAGGAGCGGCCTCTTGGCCGCGTCTCGAAGGATGACCGCGCGCTCCGGAGCCCGCCATCTCATGGTTCGAGACGGCGCCAAGAGGCGCCTCCTCACCATGAGGGACCGAGTTACTTCGGCCGGATAATCGCCCAGCCGACCCGCAGCACCGGGCGACTGCCATTGATCAGCCGATCGAAGGCGCGCGGCACTTCCGGCACCAGGCCAGGAAAACGTGCAACGAGATCGGCAGGCGGCGTGCCGATCGTATCCGTCGCGCGCCAGACCACGACGCCGCCGGTTTCCATGAATTTCGCCTGCGTGATCCAGGGCGTCCGCTCGGGCTGCGCATCATTCAGGACATGGGGCCGCGAGGCGCTCATGCCGATCAATGCGGCCAGTTGCGGATCGCCGGCGACAGTCTGCAGCTTCTGCCCGGTGCGACGCTCGAAATTTTCGCCGAAGAAACGACCGATCTCACGCGCCGGCAGCGCAGTGCGATCTTCGGGACCGTCAACCCACGGGAACAGGATGACACCGGCGAGCACGGCCAGTGCGGGTGCCACGATCGCGCCAGCCCAGACTTTACGCAGCACGCGCTGGCGCCGCAGCGCAATCAGATTGCCGGACGCAACAACGATGGCGAGACCGGACATCACCAGCGCAATGCCGGTGCCGCCGACGACATTCTCGCGGCCGTAGAGTGCGGCAGACAGGCTGCCGAGCAGCGCCGGAGCGAACGCGAAGAAATACACATAGGCGCGCGCCGTTGCATCGACCGGCGCGCGGAAGATCACCGGGGCATCCTCGCCTTCAGGCACGAGGCGGCGCCAGTTCATGGCCGTCAGCACGAACACGCCGACGGTGGCGGCCACCAGCCACGCGATCAGGATGCCCCATTGCTGGGACTTGCTCACGAGGTCGGTGAGCACCGGCGGCGGTGGCAGCACGCTAGAGCCCGAGCGGATCACCCAGACGGCATAGGGCAGCGCCAGCACCGCAATGACGATCATTGCGAAGAACGGATCGAGCGAGGCCAGATTGCGCCGGCCACGCGTGGTGGCGAGGCCGAACAGCAGTGGCAAAGGCAGCAGCCACATGGCTTGCGGCGTGGTCAGCAACAGCAGCCCGGCTTCAATGGAGAGCGCGAACCAGGCGCTGCGGCGCCCCTGCCCGATGGCGAGCCAGGCGTGCAGCAGGAACATCGCCCACAGCGGACGCGCCAGCACCAGCGGGCCGAATTCGATGCCCGGTGTACTGAAGGCCGTGACCGTCATGGTCAGCAACACGGCGATCACCGCCTGCGGGCCGCCAACGATATGGCGGCCGAGCTGATAGACCGCGCGAAACATCAGGACGGCGCAGATCTGCGCCAGCAGATAGACGCCAAAGATGTGACTGCCGGCAGCGCGGAAGGCAAGATCAGCCAGCCAATAGGCCAGCGGCGGGCCGAATTCGGTCCCGACCTGATATTCCCGGCCATAGGCCAGCACGGTGGCGAGATCGCCGGGCGGGCCGCGATAGAGCAGCAACGGCACCACGAGCCAAAGCAGCGCCTGGCACAGCACCACGATCCAGAACACCAGCCGCGGCCGGGCGCGGATCAGTTCGACGATCAGGGAAGTGAAGCGCATGAACGTCCGGACCGGCCCGCGAATGATGAAAGCCCACAGGTGATACGGCGGGCGGCCTTTCGAGGCAACCGCGGCCGGTCAGGCCGAGAGGCCGAGGGTCGCCTGGACCGTGACGACCTCGGTCTCGATCACGATAGTTTCGCGCCGGAGCCGCGCAGCGACCACCGGGGCAAACAGGCTCCGGTGATGGATGCTTGGGCCGAATTCGTTGAGCGCTTTGAGATGCTGCGGCACGCCGTAGCCCTTGTGGACCTCGAAGCCATAGCCCGGGCATTGCTCGGCAAGCCGGCACATCAGCCGGTCGCGCGAGACCTTTGCGATGATCGAGGCGGCTGCAATGGACAGCACCAGCGCGTCGCCGCCGATGACGGCTTCGCAATTGGCTGTGGTGTCGATCTTGTCGCGGCCATCGACAAAGACGTGCTTCGGCGCTTCCGGCAGCGAGGCGACGGCGCGGGCCAGCGCCCACAGCGAAGCGCGCAAAATATTGTCCCGGTCGATCCGCGCGGGCGAGGCATAGGCGACGGCGAAAGATGACGTTGCGCAGATGTCCTCGAACAGCGCATCGCGCTTGGCCTCGGTCAGCTTCTTGGAATCGTCGAGACCCTTGGGAATGCGCTTGGGATCCAGGATCACCGCGGCAGCCACCACCGGGCCGGCCAGCGGACCGCGGCCGGCCTCGTCGCAGCCCGCCACGGGCCAGATGCTTTGCTTCAGCAGCGCACGCTCGCGTTTGAAGCTGGGCGGGCCAGCCACCACGGTCGGCTTGCGCGGCTTGGCAGCCGTCGTCTTTGGCGACGCCTTGGCCGGTTTGGTCTTGGTATCCCGAATCATGGGTGGATCGTGCGCATCCCGCCCCACGCGCGCAACCGGGAACCGGAGACCATGCCCGTTATCCCAGCACGTCGTCCCGGCGAAAGCCGGGACAGCGATGCTCAATCCGCCAGATGCACCCGCCGGTCGTCGCCGACTTCGATGCCCGGCGCCACCACCACGTCCCAGGCATGGCCGTCGGGATCTGCGAAATAGCCGGAATAGCCGCCATACTCGGTCTTGTGCGCTGGCTTGATCAATGTCGCGCCGCAGGCGACGGCGAATTCCAGCACGGATCGACCTCCTCAGGCGAGCGGCAATTCCAGCCCATCGTCGTCCCGCGAAACGCTTGCGGGCGCGGCTGCTCGGGTAGTTTGGCATCATCGGCCAATTGATCCCACGGAAACAGCGCCAGCAGGCTGGCGCCGGTGTCGTAGAAGGCGATGGCCTCCCCGGTTTCCTTGGCTTTTCGCGTGAAACCCAATGCTTCGTAGAACGCGATGCTGCGACGAATGTCGTGGACACCGAGGGTCACTGCAGTCAGGCGCGGTACCAGCTTCGGTCGATTGTCAGTCGTCATTTTGCAGTCCTCCAGATCAAGCGACGCAAAAAGCGGAGAAGGGTCGCCGGCCGGCTCTGGTTTCCGGTCGACGCCCCTCCCCCGAGTTGCTCCCAAGATTGCGAGACCTTCAGGAGTAAAACCTGTCGTCATTGCGAGCGGAGCGAAGCAATCCAGTTCTTCGCTTGTAGCTCCTGGATTGCTTCGTCGCTTCGCTCCTCGCAATGACGAACTAAAACAAATTCAGTTGCTGGCCGGCTCCCGCCGGCTTGGCGAAATGATCGAGCGTGAGCTTCGAACGTTTCTTGTTGAGGCCGAGCTTGGCGCAGGCGACCTCGAAACGGCGGCCGATCATCCAGGCCATCGGCCCGGTGCCCTTCATGCGCGTGCCCCATTGCGAATCGTAATCGCGGCCGTCGCGCATTTCGCGGATCAGCGTGAAGACATGGCGATAGCGATCCGGGTAATTGGCCATCAGCCACTCACGGAAGAGATCGCGCACCTCCAGCGGCAGGCGCAGCAAAACGTAGCTCGCTTCCTTCACCCCCGCATGGGCGGCGGCATCGAGAATGCGCTCGATCTCGCTGTCATTCAGCGCCGGGATCACCGGTGCGACCATCACCGTGGTCGGAATGCCGGCCTCGGAGAGCTGCCGCAACGCTTCCAGACGCTTCGGCGGCGTCGAAGCGCGCGGCTCCATGGTGCGCGCCAGTTTGGGATCGAGCGAGGTCACCGACAGCGCCACCTTGGCAAGATTGCGCTTCGCCATCCGCGCGAGAATATCGATGTCGCGTGTAACCAGCGCCGACTTCGTGACGATTCCAACCGGATGCCCGGTCTTTTCCAGCACTTCGAGAATCCCGCGCATCACCTGACGTTCGCGCTCGATCGGCTGATACGGATCGGTGTTGGTGCCGATCGCTATCATTTTCGGCTCGTATTCCGCCGCCGAAAGCTCCTTCTCCAGCAGCGCCGGCGCATCCGGCTTCACGAACAGCTTTGATTCGAAATCCAGTCCCGGCGACAGGCCAAGATAGGCATGGGTCGGACGTGCGAAGCAGTAGACGCAGCCATGCTCGCAGCCACGATAGGGATTGATCGACCGGTCGAAGCCGATATCCGGCGACTCGTTGCGCGTGATGACTTTTCGCGCCGTGTCCGTCGCCACGGTCGTCTTGAACGGCGGCAGATCGTCGAGGCTCTGCCAGCCATCGTCGAAGGCGACCCGCGCCTCTTTCTCATACCGGCCGCTGTCATTGGATTGAGCGCCGCGCCCGCGCCGCCGCTGGCGGTCGATCGCAACCTCGATCGCGGGAAAGGGCGACGATAACGGCGATGGCATTCCCGCGATTTCGGACGGCGCGGGAGCAGTCGGCATCTGAAAGGCTGCGGCGTTCTGATTCATGAAGCCACGCTATCAGCTTCAAAGAACATATCAAGAACAAAGACGCAGTCTTGTGGGCTTTCCCACATGGATGGCGTCTTAGCCATGAATAGCATTGGCAGCTGTGCGCAGTATGACGACATGCTAACGCAGTTGCACCAGCTTTGAGGTATTATCCACTTCCATGCTCAGCGTGATCATCCCCACCGACGGCGTCGAACAGCCCGCGGTCGCCACTCTGGCGGCGCTGGTGCCGGGGGCGGCTGCCGGTGTGATCCGCGAAGTGCTGCTGGTCGATCGCGCCGGGACCGATGTGATCGAACGCGTCGCCGACGTGGCCGGCTGCGGCTATCTCACCTCCACCGGCTCGCGCGCAGCGGCGATGGCGGCTGGTGCCAAAGCTGCCCGGTCATCCTGGCTGATGTTTCTCCATGCTGGCGCCGTGCTGGACAGCGGCTGGATCGAGGAGACCCAGCAATTCATCCAGCGCATCGGCGCCAGCGACCGCCCCCGCGCCGGCATCTTCCGCTATGCGCGCTCACCCTATGATGAGACCGGGTTTCGCGATGGCGTGAAGCATCTGCTGCGCAAGGTGTCGGGACCGAAGGCCGATCAGGGCCTGCTGATCGCGCGCGACCACTATGAGCGGCTTGGCGGCTATGCCGATGCGAAAAGCGCCGAAGCCCGGCTGATCCGCCAGCTCGGACGTTCGCGCACCATGCTGCGTAGCCGTGTCATGATGGTGGCGTAGGCCGCTGCCGGACACTCGATACTTGCCAAAGTCAATTAATTGATTGACAGTGGCAACGATGAGTATTCCTGCCAATCATGTGTCTGCCGTTCGGTCGTTCAACCGCTTTTACACGCGGCATCTGGGCGTGCTGGATCAGCAACTGTTGGAAAGCCCCTACTCGCTCACCGAAGCGCGGGTGCTCTACGAACTCGCACACACGGACGCATTGTCCGCGCGCGAAATCGGCGACACACTTGGCCTCGACGCCGGTTATCTCAGCCGCTTGTTGAAAGGATTTGCCGAGAAAGGCCTGATCTCGCGAAAGCCATCGGCCTTGGATCGCCGCCAGCAGCTGCTGAGCCTCACCGCCAAGGGCCGCCTTGCTTTCGGGCGCCTCAATCGTGGCTCGCACGATCAAGTGGAGGTGATGCTGACCGGGCTCGGCGCCCATGCACCGCGCGTCGTGCAGGCCATGGCGACCATCGAAGCATTGCTCGGTGCGGACGATGATGCGGCGCCCGCCGCGACGCTGCGCGATCCGCGGCCCGGCGATATGGGCTGGGTCGTGCAGGCCCATGGCGCACTCTATGCCGCCGAATACGGCTACGACGCATCTTTTGAAGCGCTGGTGGCCGATATCGTCGCCAAATATCTGAACGGCCTCGATCCCTCACGCGAGCGCTGCTGGATCGCGGAGATGGATGGCCGGCAGGTCGGTTCGGTCTTTCTGGTGAAAGCCAGCGACGAGATCGCAAAGATACGCTTGCTGGTGATCGACCCAGCCGCGCGCGGACAACGCCTTGGCCATCGCCTGGTCGACGCAGCCATCACCTTTGCACGACAATGCGGCTACCGGAAAATCTCGCTCTGGACGCAGAGCAATCTGCTGGCTGCACGGAAAATTTACGAGCGCGCAGGGTTCGAGTTGGTCGCCAGCGAGCCGCACCGAAGCTTCGGGCAGGATCTTGTGGGCGAGACGTGGGAGCTCGATTTGTAGGATGGGTAGAGCGAAGCGAAACCCATCACCACATGCGCCGGCCGTGATGGGTTTCGCTGCGCTCTACCCATCCTACGCGATCACGCCGACGCACCTTTCGCCTTCGGCCTTCGCAGGTGTTCATCCAGCCGTGGCATGATCTCGACGAAATTGCACGGCCGCGTGCGATAATCGAGCTGGGCCTTGAGGATGCCATCCCAGCCGTCCCGGCACGCGCCGGGCGAGCCCGGCAGGCAGAAGATGAACGTCGCGCCTGCGGTGCCCGCCGTGGCGCGGCTCTGAATCGTCGAGGCACCGATCTTCGCATGGCTCAGCATATGGAAGGCAATGGAGAAGCCATCCATCCGCTTTTCGAACAGCGGCTCGATGGCTTCCGGCGTCACATCCCGGCCGGTGAAGCCGGTGCCGCCCGTGGTGATGATTGCATCGACACCGGGATCGGCGATCCATGATTGCACCACCGCCCGGATCGCATCGACATCATCGGTGACGATCTCGCGCTTTGCCAACACATGCCCTGCCGATGTCAACCGATCCGCCAGGGTCGCGCCGGATTTGTCATCCTCAAGCGAGCGCGTATCTGAAATCGTCAACACGGCGATGTTGAGCGGAACGAACGCTTTGGTTTCGTCGATGGACATGGATTACTCCGAACCTAGAACCGTCATTGCGAGCGTCGCGAAGCAATCCAGTGCTTCCTGCGCTCGCGCTTCTGGATTGCTTCGTCGCGACGCTCCTCGCAATGACGTGGAGCAAATTGCGCCCTATAGCCGATCCGTCCCAAACGTATTGCAGGCCTGGATCGTGCCCTGCTGATAGCCGACCATGAACCAGCGCTTACGCTGCGCGGCCGAGCCGTGGGTGAAGCTATCCGGCACCACGCGGCCCTGCGCCTGACGTTGCAGCGTATCGTCGCCGATCGCGGCTGCGGTCTGCAGTGCGGCATCGATGTCGCCGGCTTCGAGGAAGCCCGGACGCTTCTTCTCTTCGCGATTGACCCAGACACCGGACAAGCAATCCGCCTGCAATTCGACGCGCACTTGCAGGTTATTGGCTTCCGCCTTGCTGCTGGCGCGCTCCTGCGCCTGCGAGACCTTCGGGATGATGCCGAGCAGGTTCTGTACGTGATGGCCGGCTTCATGGGCGATGATGTAAGCCGTAGTAAACTTGCACGCATTGCCGGAGCAACCGCGGAATTTGGTTTCGACCTGACGGAAGAAGCTGGTGTCGAGATAGATCTTCCTGTCCGGCGGGCAATAGAACGGCCCCATCGCCGACTGCGCCCGACCGCAACGGCCGCCATTGGTGGCGTTGCGAAACAGGACGATCTGCGGGCCGACATAGCGCTGGCCGCTCTCCTCGAAGATTTCAGTCCAGCGATCGTCGATCTCGCCGAGAATGCCGGAGATCATGCTGCCGACTTCGTCGCTCGGCGCGCCGGATTTCGGCGGCGGCGATGACCGGCGATCGGTCTGATAGGTCGGCGCCTGTCCGCCGCCGGTGAAGATTTCCGCACCCGATATGAGCAAACGCGGATCGATGCCGAGCGCCCAGCCGACAAGGCCGAGCACGATCACCGTGCCGATGCCGAGACCTCCGCCGCCACCGGGAATGCCGAATCCGCCGCCGCCGCCGTAACCACCGCCATCATCGTCGCGACGGTCGTCGATATTGTCGCTGCGACGGAAGTCATCGTAACGCATCGGGCAATTCCTTCATTTCAATGCGCGGCATTTGAACAAACAGCGAGACACCGGCGCAACATAACGCGCTGGCGAGACAATATTTCCATCGCGTTAAGCATAAGCATTAGCCTGCCCGGCAAAACTTGCCTAGCGCGATTCCAATATCAATTAAGTCGATTTTTACTTTGCCCGTTCACTATACCGATCAGTCGGTTGTTTAGTCCCGCGTCGCCGACAGCGTCGCCTGAGTCAGAGTAAGTGAGTCATGGTTGGTTCGCGTAGCGGGGCGTCCTTGAGGACGTCCCGCACACAACTAGAGTCTTCCCTCGAGCATCGCATCGTCGTTGGCGATTGCGTCGCCGAGATGTCAAAACTGCCGGCTGGTTCGGTGGATCTGGTGTTTGCAGATCCGCCTTACAACCTGCAACTGAAGGGCGATCTGAAACGCCCCGATGATTCCCATGTGGATGCCGTCACCGATGATTGGGACAAGTTCTCGTCATTCGCGGCCTATGATGACTTCACGCGTGCATGGCTTTTGGCCGCGCGGCGCGCCATGAAGCCGTCGGCGACCCTGTGGGTGATCGGCTCCTATCACAACATTTTCCGCGTCGGCGCGATCATGCAGGACCTCGGTTTCTGGGTCCTCAACGACATCGTGTGGCGCAAGTCGAATCCGATGCCGAATTTCCGCGGCCGTCGCTTCACCAATGCGCATGAGACCATGATCTGGGCCGCGCGCGACGAGAAAGCGAAGGGTTACACCTTCAATTACGAAGCGCTGAAGGCCGCCAATGACGACGTGCAAGCACGATCGGACTGGCTGATCCCGCTCTGCACCGGTGACGAACGCCTGAAGGGCGATGATGGCAAGAAAGTGCATCCGACGCAGAAGCCGGAAGGCCTGCTCGCCCGCGTGCTGTTGTCATCGTCGAAGCCCGGCGATCTCGTGATCGATCCGTTCAACGGCACCGGCACCACCGGCGCCGTCGCCAAGCGCCTCGGCCGCAACTATATCGGTTTCGAGCGTGACCGCGCCTATGCCAAGGCCGCCGAAGCCCGCATCGCCGCGATCGAGCCGCTGCCGGACGCCACGCTGGCCCCGTTCATGACAGCCCGCAGCGCGCCGCGCGTGGCCTTTGCCGAATTGGTCGAACGCGGCCTGATCTCGCCCGGCACCAAGCTTGTCGATGCCAAGAAGCGTCATGGCGCTTTGGTTCGCGCCGACGGCGCCATCATGTTCGGCGACAAGGTCGGCTCGATCCACCGCATGGGCGCCATGGCGCAAGGAGCGGCCGCCTGCAACGGCTGGACGTTCTGGCATGTGGAGACGAAGAAGGGCCTACGCCTGATCGACGAACTCCGCGCGGAAATCCGCAGCGAAATGGGCAACTGACTTCCACATAAGATTTGACGAGAAAGCCGGGCCGCAACGCCCGGCTTTTTGTTTATTCAATCACGTCGATCCACCGCTACGGCGAAATTTGCCGGCAAAGCTTGCCGAGCGGCATCCGCCTGCGATCGCACCACGCCCTCATCTCTTTCATATGTCTAGCTATTTCCGATGGCGCGGATCTTGCGTTGTATATCGCAAAGATCACGCCCAGAGGAATTCAGATGGCCGGTTCGATCATCGACAGCATGCAGTCCTTCACGTTGCCAAAGCAGTTGCTGGCAAAGACCTCGTCCACCGCCGCCGCAACGAAACAGGTCGAACAGACGGCTGAGGAGAAGTTTCTCGATTACGCCAAGAAATCGCCGGCGGAGAAAATCCGCGATGCACTCCTGCAAAGCATCGGCGTGACCGAGGAAGATCTGCAGAACATGACGCCGGAGCAGCGCAAGGATGTCGAGCAGAAGATTGCCGACAAGATCAAGGAAGCGATGCAGAAGCAGACCGAACAGGGCGAAAGCACCAAAGGGTTCTTCACCGATATCAAGGCCTGACCTGTAGGGTGGGCAAAGGCGCGCTTGCGCCGTGCCCACCATCAAGTACCGTGCATGTGGTGGTGGGCACGCTGCGCTTTGCCCACCCTACAGACATCACGCAACCGCAGCCTGATGCACCAGGCTGTCGCGAGCTTCACCGAGATAGCCGCGGATTTTTCGCGTCAGAAGACCCGACTGCGACGACAGATCGCCCGAGGCCACCATGGTCGACGTGGCGAGTTGCTCGGTGCTCTTGGCGGTCTCGGCCAGCGACTGGATGTTGGCCGAAATCTCGCGCACCACCGCAAAGGCTTCATCGATATTGCGCGATATGTCCGCCGTCGCCGACGACTGCGCTTCGGAGGCACCTGCCACCTTGCTGGTGATCTCGTTCACTTCCGAAATCACGGTGCCGATCTCGGTGATCGAGGCGCTGACCTTATCGGTCGCCGACTGCACCTGGCCGATTTCCTTTTCGATCTCGGCAGTGAAGTTCGCCGTCTGGGTCGCCAGCGCCTTCACTTCATGCGCGACGACGGCAAAGCCACGACCGGCATCGCCGGCGCGTGCCGCCTCGATGGTCGCGTTCAGCGCGAGGAGATTGGTCTGGCTGGCGATGGCATTGATCGAGGTGACCACCTCGCTGATGCGCGCCGCCACATGACGCAGCACATCGACATTGCCTGCCGCATCCGCCACGCGCTCGACCGCGCGGCCAGCAATGGCCGCAGAACGGTTGACATCGGCACCGACTTCACTGGCGCTCGATGACAGGCGCGCCGTTGCCGAAGCGACCGACTGCATATTTGCCGCCGCCTGCTCCGACGCTGCAGCCACCGACGTGACACGCGACAGCGTGGACGACGCACCGCTGCGCAGATCGCCTGCCGTGCCGCTCATTTCCGCCGCGCCGCTGTCCAGCGCCGAGGCGATGCCGCCCACGGCTGTTTCCAGCTCCATGGTTTGCTGTTCGAAATGCGCGACACGTTCGGAGATCTTGTTGGTCGCCGCATTGATCGCCTTGGCGCCATGCAGAAGGCCACCATGCAGGCCGCCGAGCAGGATGCGACGATAATATTTGTTATCATGCACGGCCGTCATCGCCGCCGTCGCCTCGCGAACAAACGCGTCGCAGCCGTCGATCATGTCGTTGATGCTGCGCAGCAGCTCCCCGGTGACGCCCTGCACCGGGATATTGAGAATGCGCGCTTCGAAATCGCCCTTCGCGATCCGCTCGCAGGCGACGCGGGCATGCTCGATCAGTTTCGCGGTCTTGCCCATCAGCACCAGCGCGAGCACGGCCGCAACAAGAGCAATGCCCTGCGAGATCATTGCAGCGGTCGAGAGGCCGACGAGTTGCAGCACCAGCCCGATCGCCAGGCCGGCGATGACCAGCAGCGTGCTAAGCTGCGCGCGCGAGAGAAAACATAAGTTCGTCATAGCTGACTTTCTGGGATGCAACGAAATCAGTGAGAGCCTGGTAGCCGGCAGCGAGGGATTCCTTGCCGTTGACGTGGCGTTTTTCGATCGCCAGCACTTCGGCATAAAGCGGCGCAATCGTACCCTTGATCAGATCGGGCGGCGGCACGCGGCGATTGGAGTGATAGCCGATGATCTTGCCCTGCAAATCATAGGACGGCGTCACATGCGCGAATACCCAGTAGTGGTCGCCGGTGGCTGCCATGTTTTTCACATATGCAAAGATCTCACGCTTGGCTTCGACGGTGTCCCACAGGAGCTTGAACACACTGCGCGGCATGTCGGGATGGCGGATCAGGCTGTGCGGCTGGCCGATCAGCTCTGCCTCGCTGTAGCCAGCCATCTTGCAGAACAGCCGGTTCACATAGGTCATACGGCCTTTGAGGTCGGTCTTCGACACGATCAACTCGGACGCTGGAAAGAACGTCTCGCGGCCGGTCGGTTTGATCTGATGGGACATCGTTGGCCCTGATCCGTTTCACGCAGTTTGCAATCTGACGGTATTAGGGGAATGCGCCTGAATTTTAGGTTAAGGCTTCGTCCACCATGCCAGCCGCACGCAAGCCTCGCTGCGGAACGACATCACCGCGAGGCAATTCAGTTGCCCCTGCCGCCCGTCCCATGCCATCACCTCGTTCAAACCAGGGGGAAGCAACATCATGACCGTTCTCATCGCCGGCGGCGGCATCGGCGGACTGACACTCGCGCTTAGCCTGCATCAGATCGGCATTCCCTGCCGCGTGTTCGAAAGCGTGCCGGCGCTGAAGCCGCTCGGTGTCGGCATCAATGTGCTCCCTCACGCCGTGCGCGAACTCATGGAACTTGGCCTGCACGACAAATTGGACGCCGCAGGCGTGCGCACGCGCGAGCTCGCTTACTTCTCCAAGAACGGCAAGCCGATCTGGAGCGAACCACGCGGTGTCGAGGCCGGCTACAAATGGCCGCAATTTTCGATCCATCGCGGCACGTTGCAGCAGATCCTGCTGGACACGGCGATCGAGCGCCTCGGCTCCGACAATGTCCTGACCAGCCATCACATCACCGACTGGACGGAAACCGACGACGGCATCCGCGCCAGTTTCATCGACCGCGCGACCGGCGCTGCGGCCGGTAGCTATGACGGCACGCTTCTGATCGCCGCGGACGGCATTCATTCGGCCATCCGGCAAAAGCTGTATCCGCAGGAGGGCGCGCCGATCTGGAACGGACGCATCCTCTGGCGTGGCGTCACCAAGAGCAAGCCATTCCTCACCGGTCGCACCATGATCATGGCCGGCCACGAGATCCTGAAATTCGTATGCTACCCGATCTCGAACAAGCCAGACGCCGACGGCCAATACGACGTCAACTGGATCGCCGAACGGCATATGCCGCCGACCTATCAGTGGCGCCGCGAAGATTACAACCGCACGGCCAAACTTGACGAATTCCTGCCCTGGTTCGAGAACTGGACCTTCGACTGGCTCGACGTGCCCGGCCTGATCGGCAACTGTCCTCATGCCTATGAATATCCGCTGGTCGATCGCGATCCCGTCGATCGCTGGACCTTCGGCCGGGTCACCCTGATGGGCGATGCCGCGCATCCGATGTATCCGATCGGATCGAACGGCGCCTCGCAGGCCATTCTCGACGCCCGCGTGCTGACGCGCGAACTTCTCGCGCAAGGCGAAGTGCCCGCGGCACTCGTGGCTTATGAAGCCGAGCGTCGACCTGCCACCAGCGATCTCGTGATGCTCAATCGCAAGAACGGCCCGGAGCAGGTGATGCAGATCGTCGAGGAACGCGCGCCAAACGGCTATGGCGTGGTCACCGAAGTGCTCTCGCAGCAGGAGCTCGAGGAAATCGCAGCCAACTACAAGCGCGTGGCCGGTTTTCAGGTCGAGGGCCTGAACGCAAAACCACCGATTGTGCCGGTGCCGCCAGTCTCGCAATTGTCCAGCGCGGGATAGCGCTTCATACGCATTAAGACGTATTCAACCCTGTCGATTCATTCGGGATTCAACATGATCCCATGGCAGGTTGGTACCGTTAGGGATTGGCAATTGGCGTATGTCAGGAATTGGACATTCGTTCGTCCAAGGCCCGTCCATGCGTCACCTGATCAACAAGTCTGCCGAGCGCATCCGCGCCATCGAGGATCGTCTCACGGTTCGCGCGCATATCATGATTGCGTTCGCCGCGATGATCGTGGTGCTCGTCGGCGCATTGGCCACTGGCGCGGCTTTTGTCAGCTATCGCAACACAGCCGAACTTGTGAATGCCCGTCTCGCGACCGTCGCCTCGATCACGGCGGAACGGCTGGATCGCTATATGGCGATCCGACAGCAGGAAGTGCATCTGTTCTCGAAACTCGAATTGCTACAAGGCATGTGGCAGGGCGACCATGCGGCCCTGCGCAAAGCGCTCGAGCAATTGCAAAATTCTTTCACCGATTTCGCCTGGATCGGCTTCGTGCAACCCGACGGCAAGGTCGTCGCGGCGACCAAGGGCATGCTCGAAGGCGCATCGGTGGCGCAACGCCCCTGGTTTCGCACGGGCCTGAACGACCCGATGGTCGGCGACGTCCATGAAGCCGCATTGCTGGCATCGCTTCTGGCCAAGCGCGCCGACGGCGAGCCGCATCGCTTTGTCGATATTGCCCTGCCGATCCGCAATGGCGACGGCATTCTGATCGGCGTGCTCGGCGCGCATCTCGATTGGCAGTGGGCGCAAAACATCATCGCGCGCTCGGAAGCACTCGATCAGGATGCCGACACATCTTTGATGGTGATGTCGAAGGCCGGCACTGTGCTGGTTGGCAACGGCATGAACACCGCACGCTTTGCCGGCGAACGCCTGACCTCCATCTTGCAGACGCGAGCCGGCACCTTCTCGGAGAAGGTCGGCGATCAGCATAAGCTGACCGCCTATTTCGTCGGTAACGGGCATCGTGAATATCAGGGATTGAACTGGATCGTCACCGCGAGCCAACCCGCCGACGTCGCTCTGTCTGCAGCCTTTCATTCGGCGAAGAATATCCTTCTGATCGGTGCTGCCGTTGGCCTGTTCGGCATCGCGCTCGCCTTCCTGATTGCGCAAAGGATTTCCGATCCGATCCATGCCATCACACTGGAAGCCGATCGCATCGGCCGCGCATCGGGTCCTTCGATGCTGCCGCGCCAACGCGGCTCGCTGGAAGTCGTGCAACTCACGCAAGCACTGCGATCTCTGCTTCGCCGCATCGGCTTCGCGGAGGAACGCACCAAGGAAGCCGAATTGCGCGCCACCGAGAATGCCCTTCAATTCAAGGACGACCTCAACAAGCTGCGTCGGCTGGCCGATACCGACTATCTCACCGACCTGATGAACCGACGATCGTTCATCGTGGCTGCGAATGATGCGATGGAATTCGCCGTGCGTTACAAGCGCAGCATTGCGACGCTGATGATCGACATCGATCACTTCAAGAAGATCAACGACACCCACGGCCACCATATCGGCGACATCGCGATCAAGAAGATTGCCGAGGTCATCCAGAGCAACATCAAGAGCACCGATCGCGCCGCGCGCTTCGGCGGCGAGGAATTCGTGGTGCTGCTGCGCGAAGCGGATGAGCGGACCGCACAGGCGCTCGGCGACCGTATCCGCCGCGCCGTCGAACTCGCCATCATCGGTGAAGGCGAGCTACGCCTGTCGGCCACCGTTTCGGTCGGCGTGTCGCTGATTGCCGACAGCGACCGCGACGTACAGGACATGATCGAACGCGCCGACCAGGCTCTCTATGTGGCCAAGAACACCGGCCGCAACCGCTGCTTCGTCATGCCGGCCACCGAAGAGCGCGGCATTCGCGCCGCCTAATCCGCCAACCCATGCGCAATCACCTTGCGCATGACGTTGGGCAGCGACTCGCCATCCAGCGTCGCGATCGGCACCCAGCGCATGCCTTCAGGCGCCTTCGCGCGCGCAGGGACGCTGGCGGTATAGACCACGAGCTCCAGCGGAAAATGCGTGAAGACATGCGTGACAACGCCGACCTTGCGGTGCCATGGCGTCGCGATTTTCAGCGCGGGCGACTGAGCCAGCGCATCCGCATCGTCATGGCCGGCCAGCCAGTCTGACGTGGGCACTTCGGTCATGCCGCCAAGCAGGCCTTTCTCCGCACGCGTACGCACGAGCAATTCGCCCTGACGCGTGACTACGAAGGCCGCACCGCGTCGTAATATGCCGCTCTTCTTCGGCGCCTTGCGCGGAAACGTCTCCTGATCGCCCCGCTCTCTCGCCGCGCAATTGTCATTGACCGGGCAGAGCGAACAGGCCGGCTTCTTCGGCGTGCAAATGGTGGCCCCGAGATCCATCAAAGCTTGTGCACTGTCGCCGGCACGCGACGGACCGAGCAGAGTTGCTGCCAGCCCCACAATGGTCGGCTTCGATTTCGGCAGCGCCTCCTCGACGGCATAGAGCCGCGACGTGACGCGCTCGATATTGCCATCAACCGGCATGCATTGGCGCTCGAAGGCGATGGCCGCAATCGCGGACGCCGTATAGGGCCCGATGCCCGGCAGCGCACGCAGACCGTCCTCCGTATTCGGAAACTTGCCGCCATGATCACGCAGCACGGCGACTGCACAAGCGTGCAAATTACGCGCGCGCGAGTAATAGCCAAGCCCGGCCCACATCCGCAGCACATCATCCTGCGATGCCCGGCCAAGATCGCTGACGGTCGGCCAGCGATCCAGGAATTTTGTAAAATACGGTCCCACCGCCTGCACGGTGGTCTGCTGCAGCATGATCTCCGACAGCCAGACCCGATAGGGGTCGACGGCTTCTCCCGGCAGCGCCCGCCACGGCAGCCGGCGACGATGGCGATCGTACCAGGCGAGAATCTGCGCCGGGCGCTGAGCCGCAGCGGCTTCCCCACTATCCTGCGGCTTGGCAGGAACGGCTTTCTTTCGTCGGCTGGCGGGGGCTGATAGACTCATGCCGACATGTACCCAAATCGCTCGTTCATGAACAAGCCCGGCCCCATCTCCGCAAAACCGCTCTCCGCCCTCCTCGGCGGCGTATTTGCGGACGCCTATGCCAAACAGGGCTTTGCCTCGCGGGAGTTGGTGACCCGTTGGGCCGAGATCGCGGGCACCCAGGTGGCGCATTTCTCGGAGCCGCTGAGGATCCAGTGGCCGCGGCCGGTGGACGGCCAGCCGCAGGAACCGGCGACGCTGATCCTGCGCGTGGAAGGGCCGATGGCACTGGAAATCCAGCATATGTCGGACATCATTTTGGAAAAGGTGAACCGCTTCTTCGGCTGGAACGCCGTCGGCAAGCTGGCGCTGCGCCAGGCGCCGCTGTCGCGGGCGGCTGCCCGTCGCAAGATCAAGCCGATCGACCCCATGGCCATCGCGCGGGTCGCCGAGACGCTGCCGGAGGTCGAGGACGCGGCGCTGAAGCACGCTTTGGCCAAGCTCGGAGCCGCAATCAAGCGAAGTTGAGCGGCCTCCGGTTCCGGCATCCGCTTGCCACATTTGGCGTTTCAAGTTAGCGAAGCGAACTTTACTGGCAAATCGCCATTTCGGAGCAGTCCCTTGATCATCACGCGCCGCGAATTCACCGCCGCCCTCGCTTTGACCGGCGCCGCCGCAGCCATCGGCCTGTCGCCGCTGCGGCTGATCTCGGAGGCCTCCGCACAGACCGCCGCCGATGTCGCCAAGCCGGTGTCGCTGCCGGACATGGCGCTCGGCCCGAAGGATGCGCCGGTGACCGTGGTCGAATTCGCCTCGATGACCTGCGGCCACTGCGCCAACTTCAACGAGACCGTGTTCCCGAAGCTCAAGACCGAATTCATCGACACCGGCAAGATCCGCTACGTGTTCCGCGAATTCCCGCTCGACATCAAGGCGGCCGCCGGTTCGATGCTGTCGCGCTGCATCGCCAAGGATGACGCCGGCAAGTATTTTGCCGTGGTCGACATGCTGTTCAAGCAGCAGAACGACTGGGTGATGAAAAACACCGCCGAGACCCTGACCCGCATCGGCAAGCAGGCCGGCCTCAGCCAGGAGCAGGTGGAAACATGCCTGAAGGATCAGGCACTGCTCGACAAGATCGCGGCCGACCAGAAATTTGCCAATGAAGTCCTCAAGGTCAATTCGACCCCGACCTTCTTCATCAATGGCGAGATGCTGCGCGGCGAGCAGACCTTTGAGGAATTTTCCAAGAAGATCACGCCGCTGCTGAAGGGCTGAGCGGTCCTTCAAATAGCCGAGACGATCATGGCCGGGCTCAGCCCCGGCCATTTCATTGGGTGACTGCCTCTGTGCGGCCGCAGGTTTGCCGCAAGAAAATACCGGCCAGAAACGCCTTTCGCGCAAGATTTCTTGCGACAGCCTTGCGGCATTCCGGCGGCAGCGAATTTCTCGGGAACGGACTGGACTCACCCGCGTTGTGCCAGATTGAAACCGCCGGTGCTGCGTCTCCGTAGCTCCTTGATTGCGCCCTTCGTGTCCCCGGAATGCATCACCCCGACATGCCAGCACGCGCCCCCCATCTCCCGCACTACATCGAACGCACCGCCTTGCAGAAGCTCTGCGCCGTGCCGGAACTCCCGGCCACGCATCTGCTGCCTGCCGGCCAGAAGACGCTGGCCAACATGGTGCAGAAGGGCTGGATCGAATCCTCCCCCGGTAGCATGGCGCGCTATCGCATCACGGCGCAGGGCGAGACCGCGCTGAAAGCCGAAATTCCGATGCCACGCACGACGCAGGCCCGCGTGCGCTGAACGCCGCACCGGAATTAACCATGTTAACGCCTCGGTAACGCGCATTAAGAAGTGCTTAAGTGCGATCTCCGCAATCTCCTGAAATATTGCAGGGGGGCGTCATGTTCGGAAATCTCGTCGTCGATTTTATTGGCTTGGCCTTTTTGGGCCTCTGCATCGCCGTGCTCGGCATGCCGCAGCATCGCCGCCCGGACGAACTGGCCCGCGATATCTGACATGACCGCCACGACGCCTCACGCCGGCCAGTGCCATTGCGGCGCCGTGCGTTTCGAGGCCAAGCTTGCTGATGGCTTCAGCACCGTGCGCCGCTGCACCTGCTCCATGTGCCGCATGCGCGGCGCAGTCATGGTGATGACCGCCCCCGGCGGCGTCCGCGTGCTGCAGGGTGCGGATGTGCTGACGAGCTATCGCTTCAACACCAAGGTCGCCGAGCATTTTTTCTGCGCGCGCTGCGGCGTGTACACGCATCACCAGCGGCGCTCGGACCAGACGTCCTATGCCGTCAATGTCGCCTGCCTCGATGGCGTTAGCCCTTTCGATTTCACCGAGGTGCCGGTGAATGATGGGGTCAATCATCCCAATGACACGGGCAAGCCGCAACGGACGGCGGGGATGTTGCGGTTTATTGCACAGGAATAAGGCGCGCGGCGCTACCGCTTTTCATCCGCCCTGAGCGTCAGCACCTTCACGCCCTTTGCCGTCACCGCCACCGTATGCTCGAACTGCGCCGACAGCGAGCCGTCGTCGGTCACCACGGTCCAGCCGTCATCCTCGGTGCGCACCCGGGCTCTACCGCGATTGAGCATCGGCTCGATGGTGAACACCATCCCCTCGCGCAGCACGAGGCCGGTATTTGGCTTGCCAAAGTGCATCACCTGCGGCGCTTCATGCATCTCGCGGCCGATGCCGTGGCCGCAATAATCGCGCACCACCGAATAGCCAGATCGCTTGGCATGGCGCTCGATGGCAAAGCCGATATCGCCGAGCCGCGCGCCGGGCCGCACCGCGCGAATGCCCTGCCACATGGCCTCATAGGTGGCCGCGACCAGCCGCTTCGCAGCTAGGTTCACCTCGCCCACGCAATAGGTCTTGCTGCTGTCGGCGATATAGCCGTTCTTCTCCAGCGTGATGTCGAAATTGACGATGTCGCCATCCTTCAGCACATCGGCGCTGGAGGGAATGCCGTGGCAGACCACCTCGTTGATCGATGCGTTCAGCACGAATTCAAAGCCATACTGCCCCTTGCTCGCCGGCCGCGCCGCAAGGTCCTCGGTGATGAAGCGCTCGACCATGTCATTGATGGCGAGCGTCGAGCGGCCGACAAGTTCTGTGCGATCCAGCAGCGCGAACACCGAGGCCAGCAGCCGACCGGACTCCGCCATCAGCGCCAGCTCCTGCGACGTCTTTGTCATGCTGCGCTCGCGGCAAGCGATGGCGTCTCAACTCCTGCTGCACTCATCTCGCGCGCCAGGATTTCGGTGAAGCTCAGCGCAGGATTGGCCTCGCAGAGCATGCCGATCTTGATCCAGTAAGCCGCCTGCGCATTGATCGACCGGCAGGAGACTTTTGTCACTTTGCGGAGCTGCTCATGCAGTTCGTCGTCGATGCTTACGATGCCCATCTAAAATCCACATATGAATCATATATGGATTGTATATTGGTATGGATTGGCAAAGCCAAGCCCTTGATCTCGGCCCCTGGCTGCCCGATCTTACCGGCAAGGAGATCATCATGAAGATTAGGATTGTCGTGCATGATGCCGAGGAAGGCGGCTATTGGGCCGAAGTTCCGGCGATTCCAGGCTGCGCCAGCCAAGGCGAGACCATGGATGAGTTGATGGTCAACTTGCGCGAAGCAATCGAGGGATGCCTGTCTGTCGAGGTCGAGGCGCCAGCGCCCGGTGGTGACATCCGGATGTTAGAGCTCACCGCATGACATCGATAGCCGGCCGCGCCTTTGCTCGTTTAGTCGAGCGGCGCGGCTGGGTTCTTCTGCGCGTGAACGGCAGCCACCACATTTATGGAAAGCCCGGCAGTGTTATTCGGCTTTCGATTCCCATTCACGGCAATAGCGCGCTGAAAAAGGGATTATTGAGACATCTCATGAAGGCTGCAGAAATAAGCGAAGATGATCTGATCTAGAGCGGCAAACAACGCCTTAGTCTCGGACTAGCGCATGAGCGACGACTATATTTCTCGTCTCTCAGTTGGGCATATCGTTGCAGGAACCTGCAAGACACTCAATCGGCGCAACACAGTCCAATCATTCAGGAGAAATTTAGGACCACATCTAATTTAGGACGCCCCGCAACTACTCATCGCGGGGCGTCACATTTCGCACCTGATCCGATTAGCGACGTGCGACGCCAACTGCAATAGCGCGTGGCCGCTCAAACAGCTTCAAGACCGCGGCATTGAACGTGCCACTCATCTGCTTCTTGCCGTCGAACCATTCACAAATCGTGCGGCCAAAGCCATCGTCGCCCGCAACAGTCATTGCCGGGCCGCCGCTTTTCACTTGTACAACGTCGCCGGGTTTCCAAGTATTTTCGCTCATTTCGTTCTCCTATAATTTCCCATCGATTGACTGAGAGTTAGGAGATGGATTTCGTCCGCCAAAACGGCTGGGAGGCGAGCCTCCCAGCCACCGGAACTAGCTATTGTGCAGCATCAGATGCCGCAGCAACGCCAGTGCCCACACACGTGCTCAAGCCGGCCGAACCGAAACCTGAGGTATGCGTTGACCCAATGACAGACCTTCGTCCTCATTGGTCATCACCTCCTTCGAGGTGCGGACTATTGCGGTCTCAAGCAAATAAGCGTATATCAGCTTTTATAGACCATACGATATCGCCTTCGCTCTCGGTCCACCTCAAGCACCCGAGAGACGCTGGCAACTACTAAGGCCTCAGGGATCCTACCCCCTGGGGCCTTTTCATTTTCAGGCACCGCAACATTACTAAAGTAGCCCAATTCGACTTGGAATGCAACTCTCGACGGGTGGCAGAATTTCCGTTAAGACTCCGTTAACTATGATTCCAAGTTTAGGAGTTGCCTGTGACACTCGGAGCGGAAATAGTACCCGCGTCGTATGGGTCGAAATCCAGATCAGGCGAAAAAACGTTGAGTAAACAGAGTACTACCGACCTAATCGATCGCCTTCTGCGTATACGCGCGGACATGCTGGAAAAGTTAAAGCAGACAGAGGCTCTGATCGAAGAAATTCGGACTTTCGAAAACAAGGTTGCCACCCTATCGGGTGATACACAGTCGGAGCTGAGTTTCACAATCGGCTCCACAGCTCAGCGCAGACGCGGCCATGTTTCACCAGAACAAATTGCCGACGAAGTCTACAATCTCATTCGCGACGAGGGGCGCCCTATGAAGCGAGGCGAAATCGCCAGAGCGCTCCTAGAGCGCGATATTCCGCTAGCGGGCAAAGACAAGAACAAAAACGTCGGAACCATACTTTGGCGGCATCAAGATCGGTTCGTGAATATACCGAAACTTGGATACTGGATCGCCGACACGGATTTGCCGGGAGTGTTTTCAAGTCATAAAATTGGATAGCTATTTAACTTAGCCATTCGGTAACTCCTACCGAATGCCAACGAATTGATAGATGGTTGCGCTCATATGGTTGTATAGAGCGGCCTCATCATCAACGGCGTCAGTTCAAGCACTTGTTTCCCTCCCGCAAACAAGCCCTTTTCCTGCCCTTCCAGCCCCTTATCCCCTGCAAAACCCTTGGGACAACGCGGGTTCCGCCGTTGCTCCGCTGCCCTCGTCTCGCCATTGTCGGGCCCAATTGAGAGCCGTGCCCGCGAGTCCCGGGGCCGCGCGACAGTTGCGTTTATGCTATTGTTTGCGCTCAGGATTCGCGGTTGCCGGCTTGTCGGCTTAATTAGAGTACCGCTTACATGAAACTCACGCGCCTGCGCCTGAACGGATTCAAGTCGTTCGTCGAACCGACCGATTTCATGATCGAACCCGGCTTGACCGGTGTCGTCGGCCCCAATGGCTGCGGCAAGTCGAACCTGGTCGAAGCCCTGCGCTGGGCGATGGGCGAAACCTCGCACAAGTCGCTGCGCGCCACCGACATGGAAGCCGTCATCTTCGCCGGCTCCGGCAATCGCGCCTCGCGCAACCATGCCGAAGTGACCATGACCATCGACAATGCCGAGCGCACCGCGCCGGCCATGGTCAATGACGCCGAGATTCTCGAAATCACCCGCCGCATCGAGCGCGACAACGGCTCGAACTATCGCATCAATGGCCGCGATGTCCGCGCCCGCGACGTACAGATCCTGTTTGCCGACGCCGCCACCGGCGCGCGCTCACCGGCCCTCGTCCACCAAGGGAAGATCGGCGAAATCATCCAGGCCAAGCCCGAGCAGCGCCGCCGCGTGTTGGAAGACGCCGCCGGCGTCGCCGGCCTGCATGCCCGCCGCCACGAGGCCGAGCTGCGCCTGAAGGCCGCCGAGAGCAACCTTACCCGCGTCGAGGACGTGATCGGCCAGTTGTCGGGCCAGATGGAAGGCCTGAAGAAGCAGGCGCGCCAGGCCACGCGTTTCCGCGAAGTCGCCGCCAAGGTGCGCAAGGCCGAAGCCATGCTGTTCCACCTGCGCTGGATCCAGGCGCATGCGGACAATGCCGACGCCGCCACCACCCATGATCGCAATGTGATCGAGCTCGCCGAAGCCACCCGCATCCAGGGCGAATCGGCGCGTATCCAGGCGATCCGCGCCTCCGAACTGCCGGCGATGCGCGAGGCGGAAGCCGCCGCGGCCGCCGGCCTGCAGCGCCTGACCAATGCCCGCGATTTGCTTGACCGCGAAGAGAAGCGCGCCACCGAGCGCGCGGCCGAGCTCGACAGCCGCCTCAACCAGTTCGAGGCCGACGTCGCGCGCGAAATGAAGCAGTCGGAAGACGCCGAATTCGCGCTGCTGCGGCTCGAAGAAGAAGACGCCATGATCAAGGAAGAGATCATGCAGCGCGTCGAACTGCGCGGCGGCGTCGATGACCGCGTCTCCGAGGCCGAGCAGGTGCTGGCCGCGGCCGAACGCACCTTCACCGAACTCACCACCGCGCATGCCGACATGACGGCGAAGCGCAACCAGCTGCAGTCGAATGTGCGCAGCCAGGCCGATCGCCTGACGCGCCTGTCGGAAGAAATCGCCCGCGTCGAGAGCGAGATCGATGCGCTGACCGCGCAGACCTCCGGCTTCGGCGATCTCGACGAACTCGCGATGCTCATGGAAACCGCGCAGGAGATCCTGCTGCAGGCGGAATATTCGGTCGGCGAGAACGAAGCGGCGCATATCGCCGCCCGGCAGACGCTGGACGCCTCGCGCGCGCCACTGGTGGAAGCCGACAAGAAGGTGCAGCGCCTCGAGACCGAAGCGCGCACGATCTCGAAGATCCTCAACGGCGAGACCAAGAACCTGTGGCCGCCGATCATCGATGGCGTCACCGTCACCAAGGGTTATGAAAAAGCTTTTGGCGCCGTGCTCGGCGACGACCTTGATGCGCCGGTCGATCCCTCGGCGCCGATGCGCTGGACCAATGCCGGCGAGCATGGTGACGATCCGGCGCTGCCGGAAGGCGTGGAGTCGCTGGCCGCGCATGTGAATGCGCCGGTGGAGCTGCAGCGCCGCCTGAAGCAGATAGGCATTGTCACGAAGGATCAGGGCGCCGCTCTGGTCGGCCAGCTCAAGACCGGCCAGCGCCTGGTCACGCTGGAAGGCGACGTGTGGCGCTGGGACGGTTTTGTCGCCGGCTCGCATGCGCCGACCGGCGCCGCCCGCCGCCTCGCCGAGCGCGCCCGCCTCACCGATATCGAAGCCGATCTCGAAAACGCAAAGCTCGATGCCATCGCCAAGCGCGAAGCGCTGGAAGCGGCCGAGCAGGCGCTGAAGACCGCTGCGGCTGCCGAAGGCGCATCGCGCGATGCGCTGCGCAACGCCCGCCGCGAGGTCGACCAGGCCCGCGAGCGCCATGCCAATGCCGAGCGCGAGATCAACCGCCACGCCGCCCGCCGCGCCACGCTGACCGAAGCGCAGTCGCGCCTCTCCAACGATCGCATGGAAGCCGAAGCCGGGCTCGAATCCGCGCATATGGCGCTAGAGGAACTGCCTGAAACGGCGGATGCTGAAGCAAAGCTCTCCGATGTCCGCAACGAGATCGAGGGCCATCGCCGCGCCGCGGCGCAGGTCCGTGCCGAAGCGCAGGCGTTGGCACGCGAAGCCGAGCTCGCCGATCGTCGCGTTCAGGCGATCATCGCCGAGCGTACCGACTGGGAAAATCGCAAGCGCTCCGCGTCGTCCCAGATCGAGACCGTGGCCTCGCGCCAGGCCGAACTGCTGCGCGAGCGCGCCGAGCTGGAAGACGCCCCGGCGTTGTTCCTGCAGAAGCGCCGTGCGCTGATCTCGGAAGTCGAGAATGCCGAGCAGGCCCGCCAGATGGCGGCCAATGCGTTGCAGGCGGCCGAGAACATGATGCGCGATACCGATCGCGAAGCCCGCACCTCGATCGAATTCCTGTCGCAGGCGCGTGAAGCCTGTGCGCGTTCGGAAGAGCGCATGGAAAGCGGCAAGCGCCGCCTCGAGGATATCGAGCGCGAAATTCGCGACATGCTGGAAGTGGAGCCAGAAGGCGTCGCCGCCCTCGCCGAGGTGCGCCAGGACGACAAGCTGCCGCCGCTGCACGAAGTGGAAGTCGAACTGGAAAAGATGCGCCGCGACCGCGAGCGTCTCGGTGCCGTCAACCTGCGCGCCGAAGAAGAGCTCAACGAGATCGAGGGCACGCATAATGGCCTGGCCACCGAGCGCGATGACCTGGTCGAAGCCATCAAGAAGCTGCGCACCGGCATCCAGAGCCTGAACAAGGAAGCGCGCGAGCGCCTGATGACCTCGTTCGACAGCGTCAACACCCACTTCAAGCGCATGTTTGTCGAACTGTTCGGCGGCGGCGAAGCGGAGCTCAAGCTGATCGAGAGCGATGATCCGCTCGAAGCCGGCCTCGACATCATCGCCAAGCCGCCGGGCAAGAAGCCGCAATCGCTGTCGCTGCTGTCGGGCGGCGAGCAGGCGCTCACCGCGCTGGCACTGATCTTTGCGGTGTTCCTGACCAACCCGTCGCCGATCTGCGTGCTGGACGAAGTCGACGCGCCGCTCGACGACCATAACGTCGAACGGTTCTGCAGCCTGCTGCATGAAATGATCTCGACGACGGATACGCGTTTCATCACCATCACGCATAACCCGATCACCATGGCCCGCATGCATCGCCTCTACGGCGTGACCATGGCGGAACGCGGCGTGTCGCAGCTGGTGTCGGTGGATCTGGAGAACGCGGTGAAGATCCTCGATCAGGAAGTGGCGTAAGCTTGTTTACCCTCCCCCTTGTGGGGAGGGTGGGCGGCCGCAGGCCGACCGGGTGGGGGTGCCCCACGGTACGGCGTTTGTGGAAACACCCCACCCGTCTCGAAGCTCGCTGAACGCTCGCTTCGATCCACCCTCCCCACTGCGCGGCTTCGCCGCTTGAGGGAGGGACAAGAGGAGCGTCGCGGCTTAGATGACCTCACCCGACCTTCCCGCCTACCTCACCGCAACGCTCGCCGTGCGTTTACAAGGCGTGTCGCGCAGCGACGCGGCCCAGCGCTCCGACACCATCTCCAAAACCTATCGCTCCGGCGGCGGCTCGACGACGATCCGCAACGAGAGCGATGCGCTGGCCTATGCCCTCGCGCGGATGCCGGCGACCTATGCGGCAGTTGTCGCCAGCCTCAATGCGCTGCAGGAAATCCGCCCGGATTTCGCGCCGATCTCGCTGCTCGATTGTGGCGCCGGGCCAGGGACTGCGACATGGGCATGCGCGGAGGCGTTCGAGTCTCTCGCTTCCTTCGCACTGCTCGATGCCAATCCGGCACTTCGTTCTCTTGCGATGGAGCTGGCGCGCGAGAACGATCGCAGCATCGACTACACGCTCGGCGATGCGACAGCGAAAATCAGCGACGCGACCTCCGCCGATCTCGTCATTGCCAGTTATGTCATCAATGAACTCTCCGATGTCGCACGTGAAAAGCTCGTCGCGGCGATGTGGGCGAAGACGCTTGACACACTACTCATCGTCGAGCCCGGCACGCCGGCCGGCTATCAACGTATCCTCGATGCGCGTGCGCAGCTCATCCGCGCTGGCGCGCATGTGATCGCGCCATGCCCGCATGATGAAGCGTGTCCGCTGGTGAAACCCGACTGGTGCCATTTCAGCCAGCGGCTGCAGCGGTCGCGCGTGCATAAACAACTCAAATCCGCAGAACTTCCCTATGAAGATGAGAAATTCATCTATCTCGCGGTAGCTCGCGCCCCGACCGCACCGCGGCCATCGCGCGTGCTGGCGCAGCCATTGACCACCAAGATCGCGATCACGGCGAAACTCTGCACCAAAGACGGAGTCATCGCCGCCGTGGCGCCGAAGCGCGACAAGGCGATCTACAGCAAGTTCCGCAAGCTCGATTGGGGTGATGCGGTTTTCGACTAACTCGCATGTCATCCCCGCGAAAGCGGGGACCCAGTAGACACCGACCGTCCGTCTTTTTCACCCCGCCAGTGTTTACTGGGTCACCCGGTCCTAGCGCGCAATTGCGCGCACGGCCGGGTGACGACAATCGGAGGTTCGGGAATAATCTTCTCTCCACGGCGTTCTCCTTGCTGACGCGACTGCGTCGCCATTCATCAGGGAGTTCCGCTCATGACCAAATCATTCGCCGCCGCAGCCGCGCTGGCCGTCCTGCTCACCGCATCCGCAGCCTCCGCGCAGGCGCTGAAGACCGCCGACACCGACAAGGGCAAGGTGTTCGTCGATGCCAAGGGCATGACGCTCTACACCTTCGACAAGGATGCCGGCGGCAAATCCGCCTGCAACGGCCCGTGCGCCGAAAACTGGCCACCGCTCTTTGCCGCCGACAGCGACAAGCCGACCGCCGACATGACGATCGTGGTGCGCGACGACGGCAAGAAGATGTGGGCCTATAAGGGCAAGCCGCTCTACACGTTCAAGAAGGACACGGCTGCCGGTCAGACCACCGGCGATGGCTTTCTGAACGGCGCCTGGCACGTGGCGAAGCCGTAAGGAGTATTCCCTCTCCCGCCCCGCGAAGCGAAGCTTCGCTAGAGCGGGAGAGGGGCAACTCAGAACGCGTGCTTGATGCGGCCCATCACCTGATGCGTCACGGTATCGCTGCCGCCGACGATCGCATCATAGTTCACCGACAGCACCGTCAGCGGCGCCAGCTTGCCCGAGAGACCAGCACCCAGCACGCCGCGATCGCGGATGCCCGACGCGGTGGACGTCACGAACGAGCCCGGCAATGTCGTATCCGCAAAGCTCGCATTGATGCCGCGGATGCCGTCGCTGAATTCGTGCAGCCACGCGAAGCGCAGCTCCGGCGTCAGCACGCCGCCATTGATCGCATAGTCATACGCGAAGCGTGCGCCGACGCTCGAGCGCAGCGATTCCGAACTGTCACTGCCGACGACCAAGGCCGTTGCAGCACCGCGCTCGGTGAAGCCGTCGGTCATCACCCGCATATATTGCAGGCCGAGTTCCGGCGTGACCACCCAGCCGCTGACGCGGATATCGGTGCCCACGGTGCCGCGGATCGCATAGTGATCGCCGTTGAACTTGGCGTCATTCGACGTGCCGACGGCGATGCGCGAGGTGGTGTAGTCGCTGAAGCCGTAAAGACCCATCAGACTCGCGAACCAGGTCGACGCCTGATAGGTGCCGTAACCGCCGATGGTGCCGGTACCGATGCGCGCGTTGCTGCCGGTGGCGTCGGTGTCGGCGCGGGTGAAGGCATAGCCGCCGAACACGCCGGCAACGATGTTGCTGCTGATGCGCTGGTCATAGCCGGCCAACACATTGACGGTGTTGGCCTTGAAGCCCGGCGCATCCGCGCGCGCGCCTTCACGGGCGAAGCTGGCGCCGGACGTAACGAAGAAGCCGTGATCTGCGGTGACGGCGATCGGACGCAGCGCCGGCGCCTTGTTGATCGGCGCATAGGCCATAGCGTCGGCAACCCCGGTGCCCCAACCGGCTTCCGCCAGCGATGAGCCGGCGCTGCCCGGGAACGACATCACGGCAGCAAGCGCACGATCGCCGCCGACATTGCGATCGAACATGCCACCATCGAACATCGCCAGCGCATTGCCGAGGCCGGACACGTCGGTGCCGAGACCGTTAATACGGTTCTGCGTGAGATGCTGGCCGACCAGCGAGGTGGTCTGCTGGACATTGTTCATGCCGATGCGGCCGAGGCTCTGATAGGAGCCCGGTGTGAGTTGCGATAACGCTGCGCCCACATCGCCCGTGCTGGCGACGCGGTCCAGCATATCGACAACGCCGAGACCGGTGGCATTGAGCGGCAGATTGTCGAACAGCGCAGCAATGCCCTTTGAATTGGCCCCAGCCAGAGCCGAGAACGACGGCGCGTTCGCGTTGACGACCTCGAAGGACGTATACAGCGTGCCGCCGATATTCACCGTCTGCCCCGCCATCAGCGCGGCACGGTTGGCTTCGCCGAGGCCGACCTTGTTGTAGTTCAGCGTATCGGTGCCGGCGCCGCCATCGACCAGGCCGAGGATGCGCGAGCCATTCATGATGTTGACGGTGTCGTTGCCGCCTTCCATGTTCACCGCGCGGCCGGTATTGCCGATGATGGTGCCGTAATTGGTGAGGACGTCGGTGCCCTCGCCCATCTGGATCGCCGAACCGTCGCCGCGGATGAAGCGGGCAGAGCCGGTGCCGGTATAGGTGACGCCGTTCAGCGTTCCCACAGAGCCCGGATCCGGCGTGCCATCTTCACGCAGCACGATGCTGTTCGGATCGGCAATGGTGCCGTTACCGATGATCGTGCCGTAATTGACGATGCTGTCATTGTCGATCGCCGTGCCGGTCTTCGCCTCCATGCGGATGGCATAGCTGTTCTGGCCGACGATGGTGCCGCCGGCATAGTTCACGATGGAGGCAGCGGCACTGCCGCCGCGCGAATTGTCTGGATTGGAGTCGTTGTTGACCACGATGCCGGCGCCGGCACCGCGGATGGTGCCGTAATTCAGGAAGGTGCCGCCGCCGACCGCGAGGCCTTCGCTGTTGTTCAGACGTCCGCCGGCATCGTAGCCCTTGGCGCCCGTGCCCTGGATCAGGCCGTAATTGGTGAGCGTGAGCACGTAATCGACATCGATGCCGTCGCCGTCGCCACGCAACGAGGTGCTGTCGATGGCGCCCGTGATCGTGCCCCAGTTATAGACGGTGGCATTGCCGCCGGAGCCGACACCGGAGCCGTTGCGGCCGGTGATGGTGCCGTCGGCATAATTGTAGACGGTGAGATTGCTGCCGACATCCGACGCCGTGCCGCTCTTGGCGCCCGAGATCGTGCCGTAATTATAGACCGTACCGGTGTGGCCGGTCTGCAGATCGATCGCATCCGCACTCGGGCGATCGGTGGGCACAGCCACTGCATTGGCGATGATCTGGCCGTAATTGGTGAGGGTGAAATTCTGGCCGGGCCGAATGGCGTCCGCATCGGCCGACGAGATCACGCCGGTCGCGCGGTTGATGATGTTGACCGAGGATGCTGCGGAGGTGATGCCGTCGAAGTCGATGGCTTGGCCGCCGGCAGCACCGGTGCCGGTGGAGCGAATGATGCCGGCATTATCGACCAGGATCTGGATCGCCGTCGTGGTCGTGCCGGCAGTCCCGCTGATCCGGACCGTATCGTCCTGCGACTGGATCACGCCACCGACATTGTTGATGACCTGAAGCGACTGCACCGAAGCGAGATCGGCAGGATTGAGGTTGATGGCGCGGTTCGCCGAGCCGGTCGCATCGATCAAGCCGCTATTGGTGATGGAGATAGTCCCGGAACCCGGCCGGATCGCATCGTTACCGGCCGCGCGAATGACAGCACCTTCCCGATTGACGATGCTAACGGTGGCATTGCGCGAGTTCAGGTCCGCGAAATCGAATGCCTGACCGCTGCCGGTGGACTGAATGGTGCCGGCATTGTCGATCTGCACATTCAAAGCCGTGGTTGCTGCGCTGGCTGCCGAGCCGGTGATGCGTAGCGTGTCATCAGCCGATGTAATGGTGGCGCCTGTCCTGTTCGTGATCACGAATGCCGTTGCAGTGGCAAGCGAAGTCGGCTCCATCGAAATGGCACGCGTCGCAGCGCTGATCAAACCGCTATTGTCGACGATCAGCGTACCACCGCCAGCGCGAATGGCATCGCTAGCCGTCGAGCGGAGGATGCCGGTCGCGCTATTGTTCAACTGCACCGTCGCAGTCGCGATCGCATTGTTCGCGAACTGGATCGCGCGGCTGCTGCTTGTGACCGTGCCGGAATTGTTGATCGTCACGAGGCCATTGGCAGCGAGCGAATTGAGGTGGAAGGCGTTGTCCACGGTGTTGACGAGTGCGCCCACCTGATTGTTGATGGTGAAGCCAACGATGGAGCCGCCGGTCTCGATACCGCGATAGGCCGAGGTCACGGTGCCGGAATTCGTGATGACGACGCCGCTCGAGGTCCCGGTGGACACAATTGCGGAGGTGCTGCCGCCCGTCACAGCCAGTGTGGCGCCGCTCTGGATGGTGCCCGTATCGGTACCGTCCACGCTCTTCTGAACCGTATCGGTCGTAGGTGCCGTCACCGTGAACGACGCTGCTTCCGCCGCCATCGGCGCGAACAACGCCAGCACAACCACACCCATCGCAAGCCGGCTTGCGCCGTTACGCCATTTCGTCATCACTCAAACCCCAGCCCAGAAAAAGTTAAGGCTCCTTAAGTTTCGTGAATGACAGCGAGGTGACGAAAAGCGCAGTGCGGCCAACCCGCATGGCACGCTCCGTAAAGTCGCTCCGACTGATGCTTTGCAGCAACATAAACATATTGTCCTGCGTGTAGATCGTGAGTTGTTCGCCCTTGGGGGAACACGCGGTGTCCCATGAGCGAGACGAACTCGATCTCCCAGCGACGCAAAGCAAGGACATCGGCTGCGATTGAACATTGGGACGTTGCGCGGCGACTTATATTTGTCTGGCAAGGCATCCGCTGCGAATGCGTGCCGGATCGGTTATGGTTCACGCGTCATCGTTTTTCGGGGGAGCTCACTCAATGTCGACCGGCTGGATCGTTCTTGGCGTCATTGTCGTCATCGCGTTTTTTCTGTTCGCCACTTACAACCGGCTGGTGGCTCTGCGGCAGCGGGTGGATCAGTCCTTTGCCGATATCGACGTGCAACTGAAGCTGCGCCACGACCTGATCCCGAACCTGGTCGAGACCGTGAAGGGCTATGCTTCGCATGAGCGCGGCACGCTCGAAGAGGTCATCAAGGCCCGCAATTCGGCGATGTCAGCGCAGGGCCCCGGTCAGGTCGCGGCAGCCGAACAGCAGCTGACCGGTGCGCTCGGCCGGCTGATCGCGCTGGCCGAGGCCTATCCGGACCTCAAGGCCAATGCGAATTTCCAGCAGCTGCAAGGCGAACTCTCGGATATCGAGAACAAGATCGCCGCCGCGCGCCGCTTCTTTAACAACGCCGTCTCGGAATACAACACCGGCATCCAGCAGCTTCCGGCTGCGCTGTTCGCAGGCGCGCTCGGCTTCCACCCGAAGCAGTTCTTCGACCTCGGCGAGAGCCGCGCGCAGGTCGAGGTAGCGCCGACGGTCAAGTTCTGAGGCCCCTCCACGTCATTGCGAGCGCAGCGAAGCAATCCAGAGAGCCTAGAACTGGATTGCTTCGTCGCTACGCTCCTCGCAATGACGATTAATGGTGCGTAGCGGGTCATCGCCATGGCAGCTTACGGTCTCTACACCCATATCGCATCGAACAAGACGCGTTCGATGCTGCTGCTCGGCGGCCTTTTCATTTTGATCTATGTGGTCGTGTTCGCTGCCGCGCTGGTGCTGGAGGTGTGGAACGACAGCCGCGGCACGCTCCCCTATTATCTGAATGCAGCGTTTCGCGATCTGCTGCGCGCGATGCCGCTGGCAACCATCGGCGCCGTCGGCTGGATCATCATCGCCTATTTCGGTCATCAGAAGATGATCGACATGATCACCGGCAGCGCCGGCGTGACGCGGAAGGAACAGCCGCGGCTGTACAATCTGCTGGAGAATCTCTGCATCTCGCGCGGCATCGCGATGCCGAAGCTGAAGATCATGGAAGACGATGCGCTTAACGCCTTCGCCACCGGGCTCAATCCGAAGCAATATTCGGTCACGGTGACCACGGGACTGCTGCGCAATCTCGACGATGACGAGATCGAGGCCGTGCTCGGCCATGAACTGACGCATATCCGCAATGGCGATGTGCAGCTGATGGTGATCGCAGGGATCATCGCGGGTGTGGTCGGCCTGTTTGCCGAGTTGCTGTTCCGCATGTTTTCCAATGGCAGATACCGGTCATCCGGACGTTCGTCGTCGCAGTCATCGTCGAGCGACGGCAAAGGCAACGGCGCCATCCCGGCGATCATCATCGCGGTGGTGCTGCTGATCGTCGCGTGGGCACTGTCGCAGATGATCCGGCTGGCGCTGTCGCGCTCGCGGGAATTCATGGCCGATGCCGGTGCGGTAGAGCTGACCAAGAACCCGGACGCCATGATCTCGGCATTGCGGAAAATCGAGAACCGCGGCGAGCTGCCGGGGGCGACCTCGGCGGTGATGGAAATGTGCGTGGACAATCCACGCTCGGGTTTTGCGGACATTTTTGCGACCCACCCGTCTGTGGATGCGCGGGTGGCGGCGCTGATCAAATATGCCGGCGGTCATGATCCGGGGCCGCTGGCGCTCCCCGGAGAGGCCGCGGAAGAAGAGGCGTCGGCGCTCCCCGAGGCGGAGACGGCCAAGCCGGGACCTTGGAGCGATACCAGTCGGCCGGAGGGTTCGCAGGCACAGGGGCCCTGGGGCAAACACGCCTGACCGGCCCGCCGACGCGGCAAATTCTCCAATGATTTCCGCATTTCGCTGCCAGCCAGCGATTGAATTCCCCCATCATTCTGCCATGTTCGCGCCTAAAGCAGCCATGGGCTACAGTGGCGGCGCGCGAGTCTCGCTCGCGTATCGGGGATTTCGAGCAGTTAAGGGAATTTCATGGCGAAGCCAGCAGTGATCGTCGTCGGCGCGGACAAAGGCGGGGTCGGCAAGACCACCGTGTCGCGAACCGTTCTGGATTATTTCAGTGCCAACAATGTCGCCACCCGCGCCTTCGACACCGAAGCCCCGCGCGGCACGCTGAAGCGTTTCCACCCTGACATCACCGAGATCGTCGACATGACGACCACCTCGGACCAGATGAAAATCTTCGATACGCTGAACACCGTGGCCCCGTCGGTCACCGTCATCGACGTCCGCGCAGGTCTGCTGTCGCCTGCCCTCGCGAGCTTGCGCGATATCGGCTTCCTCGATGCTGCGAAATCCGGCCAGATCACCTTCGCCGTGTTCCATATACTGGGCCCGTCGATCGCATCATTGGACGAAATCGCCGAGACCGCCGGCTTCATGGACGGCGCAAAATATTTCCTGGTGAAGAACTTCATCAACAACACCAGCTTCTTCGAATGGGACCAGGCGACCTACAACTCCTACTTCCACAAGATCAAGGGCGCCACAGAGCTCACCATCCCGAAGCTCAATGAAATGGCCTATGAGCAGGTGGAAGTCTCGTCGGTGCCGTTCCTGAAATTCGTTGCCAACAAGGGCCCGAATGACGAGGCGGCGAACTACTCCTTCGTGCTGCGCGGCTATGTGCGCCACTGGCTCGCCAATGTCTGGAGCGAATTCGATCGCATCAAGCTGACCGATATCGTGCACGACAAGCCGAGCGCCCGCACGCCCGGCGAGCAATAAGACAAACACCATCATGCCCGGGCTTGTCCCGGGCATGACCATTGCGGGGCCCACGAGACGCTGGAAGGCTTGAGCCTCGCGCCGATCTCCCCGATAAGCTCGCTCCATGTCGCGCACGCCCGTTTACATCGTCTGCTCAACACGCCCGCAGGTCGGCAAGACCCTGATGGCGCGGCTGCTGACGGAATTCCTCAAACTTCAGCGCGGCGATGTCACAGCCTTCGATGTCAGCCTGAAGGAACCGTCGCTGCTCGACTTCCTGCCAAGGCTCACCGAGACGGCGGATATCAACGACACCTTCGGCAAGATGGCGCTCATGGACCGGCTGATCGTCCACGACGATGTGCCGAAAGTGATCGACCTCGGCTATCACGCCTTCGATGAATTCTTCCGGATGACGGCCGAGATTGGCTTTGCCAAGGAAGCCGCCCGCCGCGGCGTGGCGCCGATCGTCCTTTTCATGGGCGACAGCGACCGCGCCTCACTCCGCGCGTATGAGACGCTGCAGCAGCAATATCCGCAGCGCGCGCTTTATGTGATCGACAATGAGCAGGTGCTGCGCGGAGAAATTCCGCCGGCGCTTGGACAGGGCAAGATGCTGCATGTCGCAGCACTGCCGCCATTCCTGAAGACCTATATCGACCGGCTGAACTTCTCGTTCACCGGGTATCTCAGGTCAGAACACGATTCATCCACCGAGCTGCATCAGTGGATCCGCCGGAACTACTTTGCGTTCCGGGAGATCGAGCTGGGGTTGCTGCTGATGTGAGGGCGTAGGATGGGTTGAGCGTCTTCGCGAAAACCCATCGGCGGAGCTTGCCACATCGTTCGGCCGATGGGTTTTCGCTTCGCTCAACCCATCCTACGGCACCGAGCCTAGTGCCCGTCAAACGTCATCAGCGTCCGAACCGGCACATCCATCGCACGCAGTTTTGCGGCGCCGCCGAGATCCGGCAGGTCGATGATGAAGCAGGCCGCAACCACATCGGCGCCGATCTGCCGCATCAGCTTCACAGCGCCTTCCGCCGTGCCGCCGGTGGCGATGAGGTCGTCGACCAGGATCACGCGCTCGCCGGGCTTGATGGCATCGGCGTGCACTTCCATTTCGTCGATGCCGTATTCGAGGGAGTAAGCGATGCGCACGGTGGTGTGCGGAAGCTTGCCCTTCTTGCGGATCGGCACGAAGCCGGCCGAAACCTGATGCGCCACGGCGCCGCCAATGATGAAGCCGCGCGCTTCCATGCCTGCGACCTTGTCGATCTTGGAGCCGGCCCAGGGATGCACCAGTTCGTCCACCGCGCGGCGGAACGAGCGGGCATCGCCGAGCAGCGTGGTGATGTCGCGAAACAGGATCCCCGGCTTCGGATAATCCGGAATGGTGCGGACGGAAGCCTTGAGGTCGTGAACGAGGTCAGGGGTCATCAGGATCTCTGTTTCGGTCGAATTCGGGCGGCGGGACCCCCCGCTAAATTGGCATAGCCAATTTAGCTATGGCGAAGCAATCCGGATGCCACAAGCGCACCGGATTGCCCTGCCGCAGGCTGGCGCCCGCCGGTTCAGCCCGCCTTTTGGCCCAGCCGGAACGCATTTTCAACAATGCGCAGCCCGACCTCCCCACCTAGGGACATCAGCGACTCCGGATGGAACTGGACGCCCCCGACGGGCAGCGTCCTGTGCTCGATGGCCATGGCAACGCCATCCTCGGTGGTGGCCGTCACCGTCAGCACCTCGGGCATGTCGCCCATCTCGACGAACAGCGAGTGATAGCGGCCGATCGTGACCTCGTTGGGCAGGCCCTGCATCAACTGCCCGCCCTTAACCTGGATGCGCGACGGACGGCCATGGGCCGGCTGCGTGAGCTGGCCGAGCTGGCCACCAAAATATTCGCCGATGGCCTGCACGCCGAGGCAGACGCCGAAGACCGGGAGTTTCTTGGCGAGCGCCGTGTCGAGCGTTTTCGAGATGCCGAAATCGGCGGGACGGCCGGGACCGGGCGACAGCACGAGCAGATCGAAGGTGTCGCGATTCAGCACCGTCTGCGCATGGATATGACGGACCACGCTGACATCGGCACCGACCTGGCGGAAGTAATCCGCCAGCATATGGACAAAGCTGTCCTCGTGATCGACCAGCAGCACCTTCTTGCCGGAGCCACGCGCATCCGGCGCGAAGGCCGAGAGTTTTTTCGGCGGATCGCCGCGCAGGGCCTGGAACAGCGCCGCGGCCTTGGTCTGGCACTCCTTCTCTTCGGCCACCGGGTCGCTATCGAACAGCAGCGTGGCGCCGACGCGGACTTCGGCGAGTCCGTCCTTCATGCGGATGGTGCGGATGGTGATGCCGGTATTGATGGTGCCGTCGAAGCCGACCACGCCGATGGCGCCGGCATACCAGCGCCGCGACGAACGCTCATTGTCCTCGACGAACTGCATCGCCCACAGCTTTGGCGCACCGGTCACGGTGACGGCCCATGCGTGCGTCAGAAACGCATCGAGCGCGTCGAAGCCCGGTCGCAGCATGCCTTCGACGTGATCGACGGTGTGAAAGAGTTTCGAGTAAGTCTCGATCTGCCGGCGCGCGAGCACCTTGATGGTGCCGGGCACGCAGACGCGTGCCTTGTCGTTGCGATCGACGTCGGTGCACATATTGAGCTCGAACTCGTCCTTCTCCGAATTCAGGAGTTGGCGGATCTGCTCGGCATCGCCGATGGCATCAGAGCCGCGCGCGATCGTGCCGGAGATCGGACAGGTCTCCACACGGCGGCCATCGGAGCGGACGAACATTTCCGGCGAGGCGGAGACGAGGAATTCGCCATCGCCGAGATTCATCAGCGCGCCATAAGGCGACGGATTGATGATGCAGAGGCGCTGGAACACTTCGGCGGGCGAGCGATCGCAGGGCTCAGCGAACAACTGTCCGGGCACGGCTTCGAACAGGTCGCCACGCGCGAAGGCTGCACGGGCTTTCTCAACGGTCTCTTGGTATTGACCTGGCGCGTGATCGGCAAAGCCTTCGCGCGGCGATTTGTTGTATCCGCTTTCCGGCGTCTCGCGCGGCAGGCCTTCGGTGGAGCGCTCCTTGAAAGCAAAGTCGTAAGTGAGCGTGACGCCGCGACCGGTGGCACGGTCGTAAGCCAGCAGGCGGTCGGGGATGTAGAGCACGATATCGCGCTGGTCGGCCTCGCGGACGCGCTTCTGTTTGAGGTCCTCGACCTGGAAAACGAGATCATAGGCGAAGGCGCCGAACAGGCCGAGCATGGGATCGGCGGACGAAAATAGCTGTGCGACGAGATCGCGGATCAGCGACATCACGCTGGCGCGGCGGGTGCGCTGGTCTTCCTCCACCGGCGCCTCGCCGCGGACAATGTGCCCCTTCAGCTTCGCCATGGTGCGGCCGTCGAGGACGACGCAGGGATCGCTCAGCTTTTCGGCGAGGAAGGCGATTAGCACCTGCCCGCGCTTGTTGAGCGCAGTGATCGCGAAGTCCGTGCCGGTGGTTTCAAGCAGCAGTGGCGGATCGGAGAAGCCGAGATCAAAGCTCTCATAGCGGCCGGGCACCGTGGTGCCCGAAGACAGCACCACGCCGCGATGATGATCGAGCCGGGTGATGAGATCGTCGAGCGCGGTGCCGCCGGTGAACATCTCCGCGTGGCGCGTGACGGTCAGGCCGCCAGCGGTCTTATAGGTGCTCTCAGCGGGAAGAGAAAAAATCGTCCTGTTCATCGTGTCCTCTTAGGGGAGCGAGCCGGAGGCGCCACACAGGACGAACGAGCCAATCAGAACAAAGCAAGGGCCGTCGCACTGCGATGGCGGCCTTCGACGATTGGAAAAAGAGCAAATCGCACCAGCCACCTCTTCAGGAGGTGCGCCACCAACGACGGGAGTTGCGGACAGGGGTGCTCATGGGCGGCACTGAGCCACGGGAAACCGGCGGCGTCAAGATGCCGGAATCAAGGGCGGGTCAGTTCGGAACGGATTTGTGATGGTGAGGCGGCCATCGACGACCATGCCGTGCTGCATATCCTCGGACCAGAGCGTATCGCAATGGGCGGCAAGAGCGGCGGCGACGATAAAACTGTCATAGATGGCGAAGCCGTAACGCTCGGCGAGGCGGAGGCCGTCGCGGTGGATTTCATGCGTAACCGGTAGAATGTCGAGCATGGCTTCGAGATCATGGATGAATTTATGAACCGCGGGCCAGGACACCGATTTCTTGCGCCTCAAAACATTGGCACTTTCGTTGAGCACCTGAACGGTGATGTTCCCTCCTTGCCTCGTCAGCTGCTCCGCGATCCTCGACTTGGGGTCATCCGAGCCGATGAGATAGAGCAGGACATTGGTATCGAAGAAACTAGCGCTCATTGGCCTCTTCACGATTGAACTTGAAGTCGGGAGGAAGTGTTCCTCTCATACTCCTCAAGCTTTCGAGCGCAGCGTCGCGTTCGGCTTGCGTCTTGGCCGTCCCAGTCCATTCTTTCACGGGTTCGACGGTGACTCTGTCACCCTCTTTTAAGCCCATCGATTTGACTTCGTCATCCGACAGTCGCACGATCAGGCCGTCACCTAGTTTCGAGACAATCATGATCAGGGTCCTCTCAGGACAGATATAGATCACAATTGGTGATGCCTCAATGTAAAACACCTTATAGGTGCATTCATAGAAGGCAAACTCTCAGGTCGTAACCGTTTTCTCGAACACGGTCAGCCTGAGCGGACCGACCTCGTCCTCGATCGGCTTCCAGTCCAGATACAGATAGTAGTCCCGCCGGGTCGGGGCAGCGCAGAGATAGACCTCGTTGTGGCCACGCGCGAAGGCCTCGGTGCAGGCGCGTTCGATCAAGGCCGGCGCGACGCCCTGCCCGCGCTCATCCGGCTCGGTCCAGACGGCCGCGACCCAAGGCGAATATTGCGGGCGCTCGTCGAGATCGGAGACCAACAGCGAAGCCGTGCCGAGGAAAGCCGCGCCGCGATGCGCCACCAGCGCGATCGGTAGATCACGGCCCTTCATATTTTCGCGCAGGCGCTCGACGATATAGGCCTCGGGCACGCCATGGCGCTTCCACCATGCCTGCCAGATGCGATCCGCAACGGTTTCGAAGAATTCCGGAACGTGACGGAGATCGGAGATGGTAAGGTCGGGTGACATGCACCCGACCTACTGTGTCGTTCAGGCCGCAGCAAGTGCGGCGTGCAACTAAGCCAGATGCTTCTTGAAGAACGCCGCCGCACGGCTCCAGGCGAGCTTCGCCGCTTCGAGATCATGCACCTCGGCGCGCTGTTCGTTGACGAACGCATGATCTGCGTCATAACGGAAGAACTCTGCGCTCTTGCCGGCGGCCTTCAGGCCCTTCTCGAAATTGTCGACCACTTCCGGCGTGCACCAGTCGTCGCGATTGGCGAAGTGGCCCTGCAGCGGCACCTGCACATCGGCGGGCGCGGCGGCCTGCTCCGGCGGGATCCCGTAGAAGGCGACCGCGGCGCTGAGTTCTGGAATCTTCGTCGCGCCGATGACGGTGACAGCACCACCGAGGCAGAAGCCGGTGAGGCCGACCTTGGCGCCGTCCTTCGACAGATACTGTACGGCGCCGCGCACGGTCTGCGTGGTGGCATCCATGAAGTCGAGCGAGTTCATCTCCTTGTTGGCGGCGTCCGTGTCGTGATAGGGCACGACCACGCCGTTGTAGAGATCGGGCGCCAGCACATCGAAGCCTTCCTGGGCGAGGCGATCGGCGAGACCCTTGATCTGGTCGGACAAGCCCCACCATTCCTGGATCATGACCACGCCCGGCGCATTGGCGCTGCCGGCTTTCGCCAGATAGCCCTTGGCTTCCTTGCCGTCTGGACGCTTGAAGCTGATCGATGTTCCCATGGGGATCCTCCACTGATTGATTGCGGGGCAAGTTATAGACCCCTGACGTGTCAACTCAACCGGGCCAGCGCGCGTTGCAGGTCGCGCTTATAGGTCAAAAAATCGACAAACAGTCCGTGCTCGCCGCCATCCCGTTGCGATGGCCGCGCGAACCACGCGGCAATTTCGCGTCGCCACGCCGCAGCGGCATCCGGACGCGCAGTGCGTGCCGCAAGATAGGCCGCGATGACGCGCGCCTGCAACGCGCGGCCCTCCCAACCGACGCCCGCGCCTTCGAGCAGGCCGGCGACATAGAGGCCATTATCGTCTGACGGAAACATGTTCATGAAGAGACGCGGCGCGCCTATGGCTGGCTGCCAGTCGAGCGCCGAGAGATCGTCGAGAAACGGAAACGTGATCCGATAGCCCGTCGCGAGCAGGACGAGATCGACCTCGTCCGACTGGCCGTCGGCAAACACCACGCGCCGGTCCGCGAATTCACGGATCGGCTTGCGCAACGTCACGTCGCCCTGCCCGAGATGCTGCAGCACCAGCGAATTGACGATGGGCGTGCGGTCATAGAGCCGATGCTCGGGCTTTGGCAGGCCGAAGCGTTCGGGCGCCCCGACGATGAAGCGCAGGATCGGCTCATGCAGGCGTGCGCGAAGCCCCTTCGGAATGATGAAGCGCTTCGGCTTGTGGTTGCCTTCGTCGGCGGGTTTCCCAGCGAGAAATTTCGGTACGAAATGATTGCCGCCGCGCACGCTCCAAAACACCTTGTCGGCGCGGTGGACGGCATCGACGACGATGTCACAGCCGGTATTGCCCATGCCGACCACGAGCACCCGCTTGCCATCGAAGATGTCGGCCGTTTTGTAGTCCTTGGCATGCATCACCGGGCCGTCGAACGTGCCTGCCGTCTTGGGGATCAGCGGATCGCTGAGATGGCCATTGGCAATGATGACGCTGGCATATGCGCTGGACGTGCCGTCGCTGAATCTCGCGCGCCAGCCGCTGCCATCGCGGATCAGAGACGTCACGCGCGTATTGAAGCGGATCAGCGGAGTGAGATCGAAATGCCGTGCATAGGCCTGCAGATAGTCCAGCACCTGGCGATGACCGGGATAGGCGGGCCAGTCCGCGGGCATCGGAAAGTCGGCGAATGCCGTGGTGCGCTTGGACGAGATCAGATGCGTCGATGCGTAAACAGCGCTCGGCGCAGCGCCATACAGCCACTGGCCGCCCACATCGGCGTTCTGCTCGACGGCCTCCACCGCATGGCCGGCAGCTTTCATGCTCTGGATGGCGGCAAGGCCTGCGGGACCGGCGCCTATGACAAGACAGGTCATCTGGCGAGATCCGGGCGCTGGTCGCGATAGCGCTCGAACACGGCGCGGGCATCCAATTCAGGCCTGTAGCCGAATTCGGATTTCAGGCGGGTGTTGTCGAGCACCGGGCGATACTGGATGAACTTGACGTTCTCGGCCGTGAGCTTCGTGAGGCCCAGCCTGTTGAGAAGCCGAAGCGCGCCGCGCATGACGGCAGGCGGGATCGGCACGAAAGGCTTGCCGTTGAGTTGCGCGATCTCGCGCAGGCTGAGTGTGCCGTCGCCGGCGAGATTGTAGATACCAGATTTGCCGGTGCGCACCGCCTGCGCCAGTGCTGAAACAACATCGCTGTCGGCGATCAGCGAGAACGGGGTCGCGGTGCCGCTCAGGCCGGTCACGACGGGGCGCTCGAACAATGCGGTAATCTGATTACTGGTGGTCGGCCCAAGCACCGTGCATGGCCGGAAGACGGTCTGCTGCAACTGTGGATGTTCGTTGCGCCAGCTCGCCAGCATCTCCTCCACCTCGCGCTTGTTGCGCGCATAGGGAAAATCCTCATTGCCGCGCAACGGATCGGTCTCGCGCAGCGGCACGGGATTGTCGGCGTGATAGCCATAGGCGGCGCCGCTGGACGTCACGACCAGATGCTGGACGCCGGCAGCGAGACAGGCCTCGAGCACATTGCGCGTGCCAAGCACATCGATCTCATAATCGCGCCTTTCGTCGCCCCCGACGGCGACCACAGAAGCGAGATGTACTACCGTTCGCGGCCGGACGCGGGCCATGATCTCCTTCAGCGCGGGATCACGGATGTCGCCATGCTCGTACTCAATGCCGGCGCGCTGCTTTGTCGGCGGCACTTCACGCAGATCGAGCGCGGTGATCTGCTCAAGCCCCTCATCTGCCAGTGCCAGCAGCAGCGCGCTGCCGATGAAGCCAGCAGCGCCGGTGACCAGCACACCGCGATTGAAGGTCGCATCGTTCATGTCGTGCCCTCCGTCCGCGCAGGATGCGGATCACGCCGCTTCCACCATGCCGCCAGCGCCCAGCCGGACACGAGATGCCAGACACCCCACCCGGCCGCGACCAAAGCCGCGCCGCCAAGCCCGTCGAATTGCGTCAGGATCAACGCAAGGCCGAGGCCGGAATTATGCATGCTGACCTCGATGGTCAGCGCGCGCGTATCGTAATCGCTGAGGCTCAGCATTTTCGCCACACCCCAGCCTAGTGCCACGGCGATCGCGTTGTGCAGCACGACGAATGGCAAGACGGCCGTGGTGAATACCCCGATATAGCGCCAGTTGGTGACGGTCGCCGCGAGGATGAAACCGATCAGGAAGACGAAGGACAGGATTTGCAGCGGTCGCCGCAGACGATCCGCCAGCGTCGGCAGGTAACGTACCGTCAGCAGCCCAGCCACCATGGGCACGCCGAGCAGCAGCAAGGTCGAACCGATGAAGGACACGGGCTCGACGCTGACCTGACGCAGGAGAGCTGCGGTCGCGGGATTGAGCCCGGCCCAGAACAGGATATTGAGCGGCGTGGTGATGGTGGCGAGCAGACTGGAAATGCCGGTCATCGACACCGAAAGCGCGGTGTTGCCGCGCGCCATATGGGTGATCAGATTGGAGATATTGCCGCCGGGACATGCCGCCACCACCATCATGCCGAGCGCGATCGATGGCTGCGGCTTGAGCAACATGGTGATCGCCCAGGTGATGGCCGGAAGAAACACAAGCTGCGCGACGAGGCCCGACAGCGGCGCCAGCGGATGCTTCAGCACATCGACGAAATCAGAGGCGCGCAGATCCAGCGCGACGCCATACATGATGAGGGCCAGCACAAGGCCGAGCGCAATCTGCCCGCCCGCACTGATATTCAGGAGAATTTGGTCGATCCCCGCGCCCGGCATTCATCCCCCATCGACAGGGATGTCCATGGCGCGTTGTCCGCCCCCGTCTCCCCTTGCGCGAAGTCTAGTCAACGCACGCGGGAGAATCCATCGCCCACACACGCAGCCACAGCAAAACGAAAAAGGGCCCCGTCAGGGGCCCTTTCGGAAGCATGTTGCCACTGCTCAGTGCGCGTCGGCCCAGACCTTCTTCTTCGTGAAGTACATCAGGAAGGCGAAGATGATCAGGAAAACCATGACCTGCAGGCCGAGCTTCTTGCGGGCCTCGAGATGCGGCTCCGCGGTCCACATCATAAAGGTCGCCACGTCCTTGGCGTAGTTCTCGACCTTTTGCGGGGTGCCGTCGTCATAGGTCACCTGATCGTCGGAGATCGGCTTGGGCATCTTGATGGCGTGGCCCGGGAAGTACTTGTTGTAATACGCACCCTGCGCCAGTTGGAAATCCTTCGGCGCGTCCTCATAGCCCTGCAGCAGAGCGTCGATATAGTTCGGGCCCTTCTCCTGGAACTGGGTGAAGAAGTCGAAGATGAACTGCGGAAAGCCGCGGTCATAGTTGCGGGCCTTGGCCATCAGCGACAAATCCGGCGGATAGGCTCCACCATTGGCTGCGCGCGCCGCGTTCTCGTTCGGGAACGGCGACGGGAATTTGTCGGCGAGCCGGCCCGGACGATCGAACATGTCGCCGGCGTCATTGGGGCCATCCTTGACCTGGATGTCCGATGCGACAGCCAGCGCCTGTGCCGCCGAGAAGCCGGGACCACCGGGATCCGCGAGATTGCGGAAATGGACCAGGTTCATCGAGTGGCAGGTGGCGCAGACTTCCTTATAGACCTTGTAGCCGCGCTGCAGGGCGCCGCGGTCGAACTTACCGAAAGGGCCGGCAAAGCTCCACGACAACGACGGCGGCGTCGGTCCGCCCTCAGCGGCCTTTGCGGTCTGCGAACCACCCATCACCAGACCACCGGCCAGAACCAGCGCCAGGATCACCGGCGCCATCGGGCCAGCCTTCTTGCCGTATTTGGCCAGCACGTCGTCCGCGATCGAGTTGGGCACCGCACGCGGCGTCTCGATGCGGCTGAGGACCGGCAGCACGATCAGGAAGTAAGCGAAGTAGCAGGCGGTCAAGATACGGCCGGCCGTGATGTAGATGCCTTCCGCCGGCTTGCCGCCGAGCCAGCCGAGCAGCAGGCAGACCACCACGAAGATCCAGAAGAACTGCTTGGCGAGCGGGCGATACTTCGACGAGCGCGTCTTGGCGCTGTCGAGCCAGGGCAGGAAGGCCAGCACGATGATCGCCGAGAACATGGCAATGACGCCGCCGAGCTTGGACGGGATCGAACGCAGGATCGCGTAGAACGGCAGGTAGTACCATTCCGGCACGATGTGTGCGGGGGTCACGCCCGGATTGGCCGGGATGTAGTTGTCGGGATCGCCGAGATAGTTCGGGATGTAGAACACGAACCAGGCGTAGAAGATCATGAAACAGACGATGCCGAAACCATCCTTGATGGTCGCATAGGGCGTGAACGGCACCACATCCTTTTCGGTCTTCACCTCGACGCCGGCCGGATTGTTCTGGCCGACCACATGCAGCGCCCAGACGTGCAGGACGACGACGCCTGCGATCACGAAGGGCAGCAGATAGTGCAACGAGAAGAAGCGGTTCAGGGTCGGGTTGCCGACAGCGTAACCGCCCCACAGCAGCGTCACGATGCTCTCGCCGACATAAGGAATGGCCGAGAACAGGTTGGTGATGACAGTGGCGCCCCAGAAGCTCATCTGGCCCCACGGCAGCACATAGCCCATGAAGCCCGTGGCCATCATCAAGAGGTAGATGATCACGCCGAGGATCCAGAGCACTTCGCGCGGCGCCTTGTAGGAGCCGTAATAAAGGCCGCGAAGCATGTGGATATAGACGGCGATGAAGAACATCGACGCGCCGTTGGAGTGCAGGTAGCGCAGCAGCCAGCCGTAATTCACGTCACGGACGATGCTCTCAACCGAGTTGAAGGCCAGATCCACATGCGGCGTGTAATGCATCGCCAGGATCACGCCGGTGACGATCTGCACGCCCAGCATGAAGGACAGGATGCCGCCGAACGTCCACCAGTAGTTCAGGTTACGCGGCGTGGGATAGGCGATGAAGGACGAGTGGATCAGACCGATCAGCGGCAGGCGCTTTTCGAACCACTGCAGGGCAGGATGGGAAGGCTGGAAACTGGATGGTCCGCTCATGATGCGATCCTGAAGAAGAAAACGACACTATCGGCGCAAGGTCTCGAGGCGAGCCGTGAGGCTCAGCCGATCTTGATCTTGCTGTCGGAGACGAAGGCGTAAGGCGGGATCGGCAGATTGGCGGGCGCCGGTCCCTGACGAATACGGCCGGAGGTGTCGTAGACCGAGCCATGGCAGGGGCAGAAGAAGCCGTCATAGGCGCCTTCATGGGCGATCGGGATACAGCCGAGATGGGTGCAGATGCCGATCACGACCAGCCATTGGTCGTGGCCTTCCTTGACGCGGGCCTGGTCGGTCTGCGGATCGGGCAGGCTGGCGACCGGGACCGCACGCGCGTCGTCGATCTGCTTCTTGGTGCGATGGCTGATGAAAATCGGCTTGCCGCGCCAGAACACCTTGATGTCCTGCCCCTCGGCGATCGGGGTGAGATCGACTTCGATCGGAGCGCCGGCGGCGATCGTCGAAGCATCTGGATTCATTTGAGAAATCAGCGGCCACACGGCGGCTGCAGCACCAACGGCAGCCACGGCCCCAGTGGCTACGTATAGGAAATCACGGCGCGTGTGCTGCGCCGAAGACGTTGTCGTCACGATCCCAACCCTTTCTTATCTGCTCCCTGTCCTTGCCCGTCCGGCAACACTTGCGCGTTGACCTAGAGCAATGACCGGTGCCCGCGGTTCCTCCCCACGGCGGCGTGGCCTGCGCCCTTGCCTTGAAGGCAAAATCCGCAATCCAGAATCGTTCTATTGCATCCCTAAAGCTGCATCGCAAGCCTACGAACGGGGTAACCCGATGCGATGCACGCAAGATTTGCAGGTGTTCCGCGCCGCGGAGAATTTGCTGCCACGCTTGAGAGCAGCGCCGTGTCGAGGCGAACGATTCGGCCGGCGGGCTTCTGTCGCAATCGATCCGCGCAGTCGATCACGCTCGCAACTCTGCCGTGGAAGACATGCCAGATCCGAGGCGGCTTATGCGCCATCTTGGCAACACCCTTGACTAGAATCCTCGGCCTATAGCTATTCTAACGACCAAGGCCTGTACTCCCCCGATACCTCCGTTAGAGCCGAATTAGGCGAAAATGATGCCGGCGAAGCCGGTTCTTGTAGACGGGGGTATCTCGACGATGACGACAGTAGACACGCGACAGAATACAGGGCTTTCCACCATCCGCGCACTTTGCCTGTGTGCGGCCAGCGGTCTGGCCTTATGTCTGCCGACCGGCGCAGCCCAGGCGCAGGCCACGCTCCCTGCCGTCACTGTCGAATCGCCCCAGCAGCGCGCGCGTCCCGCCGCAGCACGGCCAACACAGCGCGCCTCGAGCAGCCGCGCATCACGCGCCAATCGCGCCGCGCGTGCGCCGCAGGCCGCACCGGTTGCCGTATCTGCCAATCCGAATGCCGGCGAGCGCGCCGGTGGCCCCGTGGTCGGCTTCGTCGCCACGCGCAGCGGCACGGGCACCAAGACCGACACGCGCCTGATCGAAACCCCGCAGTCGATCTCGGTGGTCACCACCGACCAGATGATCAATCAGGGCGCCGGCTCGATCGGTGAGGCGCTGCGCTACACGGCCGGCGTCAGCGGCGACGTCAATGGCGGCTCGGACACGCGTTTTGGCGGCCTGCAGATCCGCGGCTTCGACATGACCATGGCCGGTCTCTATCTCGACGGCTTGCGGTTGCCGAGCAGCCAGTATGTGCATTTTCTCGGCCTCGAACCCTATGGTGCCGAACGCCTCGAAGTGCTCAAGGGCCCCTCCTCCGCCATGTATGGCGGTAGCGGCACCGGCGGCCTGCTGAACTATGTGAGCAAATTGCCGACCGCGCGGCAATTCGGCGAAGTCTCGATCTCTGGCGGCAGCTTCAACCGCTTCCAGGGCGAGTTCGACTTCGGCGGCCCCGCCAACAAGGAGGGCACGGTGCTCTACCGCCTGACCGGTGTCATCCGCGACAGCGACACCCAGGTCGACTTCTCCAAGAACAACCGCGTGTTCATCGCACCGGCGGTGACGTTCAAACCGAACGAAGACACCAGCATCACATTCCTGTCCAACTATCAGAAAGACAAAGCCGGCTGGGGGCTGCAGTTCTTCCCACCTTCAGGGACCGTGACGCCGAACAACGGCCGCATCATTCCGGTGAACCGCTTTGGCGGCGAGCCCGGTCTCAATCAGTTCGACACCGAACAGGCGTCGGTCGGATATCTGTTCTCGCACAACATCAATGACACGCTGACCTTCAAGCAGAACCTGCGCTACTCCTACATGTATAACCAGCAGGCTAGCTTCTACGGCACCGGATATGCGGATGCAGCAGATGAGGCGGCGGGCTTGATGGGACGCGGCGGCAGTGCTGGCGACTCGACGATCAATTCCTTTGCCGTCGATAGCCAACTGCAGGGCAAGTTCACCACCGGCATTTTCAGCCACACGACATTGTTCGGCATCGACTATCGCAACACCACCTTCCGCGATCGCGCCGACGGTTACACCACCGGCAAGATCAACATCTTCAACCCGGTCTACACCAATGCCTGGACGAATACCGGCCCGGCCGACGACACCGGCGTGAAGCAATCCCAGGTCGGGATTTACGCGCAGGACCAGATCAAGCTTGGCCGCCTGTCATTCCAGCTCGGTGGTCGTCAGGACTTCGTGAGCACGGATGTCGATGCCACGCTGTTCAACACCAAGGCTTCGACCGACGCTTCGGCCTTCACCGGCCGTGCGGCGGTCATGTATAATTTCGATAGCGGCATCGCCCCGTATTTCAGCTATTCCGAATCGTTCCTGCCGGTGCTCAACACCGACAGTCTCGGCAATCTGCTGAAGCCGGAAACCGGCAAGCAGTATGAAGTGGGCATCAAGTATCAGCCGGTCGGCATCAACGCGCTGATCACACTGGCCGCCTTCGACCTGACCCGCGCCAATGTCGTCACCTTCCCACCGCCGACATTCGCGGCGATGCAGACCGGTGAGGTGAATTCACGCGGAATCGAGCTCGAAGGCACCGCAACGTTGAGCGAAGGCTTCAATATCCGCGGCGGCTATTCGTATATCGACGCGACCATCACCAAGGACCCGGCGAATGTCGGCAAGGCCCCGGCCACGGTGCCGCTGAATCGCTTCTCTGTGTGGACGGACTACACGCTGCAGGGCGGGCCCCTGCGCGGCGTGCAGGTCGGCGGTGGCATCCGCTATGTCGGCGCGACGTCCGGCGACGACGCCAACACATTCGCGGTTCCCGCATCGACCTCGATCGATGCCCTGGTCGCCTACAGCAAGGACAATTGGCGACTGGCACTTAATCTCACGAACCTCGCTGACACCCGCTATGTCGCCGCCTGTTACGGCTATACGAGCTGCTTCTATGCCGAAGGCCGCAAGGCGATCGCCAAGCTGACCTACCGCTGGTGAATTTAGAACCATCCTAAAGAAAACACCCGCCACTGCGGCAATAAGGCACCGCCGGTCTCTCGACCGGCGGTGTTTATCTTTGGTAGTTAAAACAGATCACAACAACATGGGCGGAACGCCATGAGATTGATTTTCGGGCGCCTGCATCGCTGGGCCGGCCTTTTGACCGCAGCCTTCCTGTTCTTTTCCGGCGTGACCGGTGCGATCATCTCGTGGGATCACGAGCTTGACGATCTGCTGAATGCCAAGCTCAAGGACGTCACCAGTCAGGGTCCGGCCAAACCGTCGATCGAACTCGCCAATCTGATCGAGCAGCGAGATCCGAAAGCCCGCGTCATCCATATGAACGTGACGCCGGAGAAGAACGAGTCGCTTTCGTTCTTCGTGCTGCCGCGCATCGACCCGGCAACCGGCAAGCGCTATTCGATCGACTATAATCAGGTCTTCCTCGATCCCAACACCGGCGAGGAGCTGGGCAAGCGCTATTGGGGCGCCGTTTGGCCGGTCACCCGCGAGAACTTCGTCTCGTTTCTCTACAAGCTGCACTACACGATGCATATCCCGGAATTCTGGGGCAGCGATCGCTGGGGCATGCGCATCCTCGGCATCATCGCCATCATCTGGACCATCGACTGTTTCGTCGGCTTCTACCTGACGCTGCCCTCGCGCAAGCGCGCGAAAGCCGGTGCGGATCCATCTGTCGCGCGCGAACTGGGCAAGGGCTTTTGGGCGCGCTGGAAGCCGGCCTGGATGATCAAGACCACGGGAAGCACCTATCGGATCAATTTCGACATTCACCGGGCCTTCAGCCTTTGGACTTGGGCGCTGCTGTTCATCGTCGCCTTCACGGCGTTTTCGCTGAATCTGTGGTTCGAGGTGTTCTCACCCATGATGAAAAAGGTTTCGGATTACACGCCGTCACCTTACGAGACACGTGAGTATCGCCATCTCGACAACCCCATCGAACCGAAGATGACCTGGGCGCAAATCTACGAACGCGGCATCGCGGACGGCAAGGCGCGCGGTTGGACGACGCCGGTGGGCTCGCTGTTCTACGGTCCGGCACATGGCGTTTACACGGTGTCGTTCTTCGAACCCGGCGACGACCACGGCGCCGCCGGTGTCGGTCCCGCCCTCCTGTATTACGACAGCGAGGACGGTCGTCCGCTCGGCCAGAAGCTGCCTTGGGTCGGCACTGCTGCCGATATCTTCGTGCAGATGCAGTTCCCGTTGCATTCGGGGCGCATCCTGGGCCTGCCTGGCCGCATCCTGATCTCGCTGATGGGCCTCGTCGTCGCGGCGCTATCGGTGACCGGCGTGGTGATCTGGTGGAAGAAGCGGCGGGCGCGGCTGCGCGTGCGCGAAGCCACAACATTGAACGCGAACACGCGACTCGCGCCGGCAGAATAACTGTCCGCGATTACCGTATGCGTGGTGTGTCAACCTCACCACGCATACACCCTCGATGCCAGCGGGAAAAACCGGCCGATCTCCGGCAGCAGAAACGGCGCTCGTTCGGAATCGCTCACGCTGTCGCGCTCGATTCATTTTCATTCACGGGATCGGATTTCGCCATTACGCAATCCACATGTCCCGCCGTCACGATCCAAGCGACACGGCGGCGTGGGCTCCACGCACTTTCACGCTCAGACGACGCCCAATTTCTGACCGTTGCTCCTTCGCGTAGCGAACAGGCGCGGCAGACAGCAACGCCACACGCTGTGTCGGGCACATTACTTATGCTTTGATTTTTAGCTTGCTAATCTAGGTATTGCTGCGATCTGTCGCAGCCGCGGCGCTCTATTACGAGCGTTTGTTAATAGCGAATCAATGCGCATCCACAATGCTCGTGGCAAATCGCGAAGCAAAGCGAACCCTGATTCCATTTTCTTTACGCACTGCAGTTTGTAGCTGTCTCATATATTTAAGAGGGCATCCATGCGCATTACGCTCAAAGCGACGCTGATCGGAATCGTGTCGATACTTGTTCTCCTCATAGCCGGTCAGGCCTTGATGGCCATTGCGACGTCGCAATCGATCAATCAGAGGACCGACGAGATCGGTAGCCGTTGGTTACCCTCGGTGAGAACATTGGGTGAGATCAAATATCTGATCACCCGTGCGAGGCAGTACGAAGCCCGCACATTGCTGACGTCAGATCCGGAGCAACGACGCGAACTCGAAAATCAGATCGCCACTCTCGGTGGACGCATGGCTACCAGTTTCAAAGCCTATGAGGGGCAGATTTCATCGCCTAGCGAACGGGCGATGTGGGAGGCGTTCGTCCAGCAATGGAATGCCTATCTCGCCATTCAGAAACAGGTCATAAACCTCTCCGCCAACGGCAAATCCGCCGACGCAATCGCGCTTTTCAATACTGTAAAACCGTTCCACGACGCTCTGGAGACGCTTGATCGCAGCAACGACTACAGCAACACCAATGCCACGGCGACGGTCGCGAACGCACGCAATACCTATGCTTCGGCACGCTCGACCACCATCTTGCTGGCATCGATTGCGCTACTGATCGGCATTGCCTCCGTAGCTCTGGTGATCCTCCGCGTGACGCGCCCACTCCACCATCTCAACGCATCAATGAGCGTGATCGCAGCCGGCAATCTCGACGAACCCATCGTCTATGCGACACGCAGGGACGAGATCGGCAACATGGCCAAGGCGCTGCAGATATTCAAGGATAACGGATTGCGCGTTCGCCAGATGGAGGAAGACAAAAAGGAGGCTGAACGGCACGCGGCAATCCAGCGAAAGACTGACATGCAGCGCCTTGCCGATGAGTTCGAAGCTGCCGTCGGCGAGATCGTCGAAACAGTCTCGACGGCCTCGAGCGGGCTCGAAGCATCGGCGACTACGCTGACCGCGACTGCGGGACGTTCGCAGATGCTCGCCACAACCGTTGCTGCAGCGTCGGCGCAGGCGTCCAGCAACGTCCAGTCAGTCGCGTCCGCGAGCGAAGAAATGGCCTCATCGGTGAACGAGATCAGCCGCCAGGTGCAGGAGTCTGCCGATATTGCCGGGAGGGCCGTCGATCAGGCACGCGCCACCAATGACCGGGTCAGCGAGCTTGCCCAGGCCGCGGCGCGCATCGGCGACGTGGTCGAACTCATCAATACCATTGCAGGCCAGACGAATTTGCTGGCGCTCAACGCAACCATCGAGGCGGCGCGTGCCGGCGAAGCCGGCCGCGGCTTTGCCGTGGTCGCGTCAGAGGTGAAGGCACTGGCCGAGCAAACCGCGAAAGCCACCGGCGAAATCAGTCAGCAGATTGCTAGCATCCAGGATGCGACGCAGCAGTCTGTCGGTGCGATCAAGCAGATCGGCGACACGATCGGCCGGATGTCGGAAATCGCCTCGACCATCGCCTCCGCGGTCGAAGAACAAGGCGCGGCGACGCAGGAGATTTCCCGCAACGTGCAGCAGGCGGCCCAAGGCACCATGCAGGTATCGACCAATGTGACCGACGTGCAGCGCGGGGCGTCCGAGACCGGATCGGCGTCGTCGCAGGTGCTGTCGGCTGCTCAGTCGCTATCGCAGGACAGTAACCGCTTGAAGCAGGAAGTCAGCCGTTTCCTGAACAACGTCCGCGCCGCGTGATCAAAAACAATGCCGGGACGCGCGATATCGTCCCGGCAGCTTGCGACGGCTGCCCTATCCGGCTATCGGCATCGGATGCGCATCGCCCTCTATCAGCCCGACATCCCGCAAAACACCGGCACGATCCTGCGCCTGTGTGCCTGTCTTGACGTGGAGGCACATATCATCGAGCCGGCCGGCTTTCCGATCTCCGATCGGCATTTCCGGCGTGCGGGGATGGATTATCTCGATCAAGTCGCGATCGTCCGGCACATCTCGTGGCGGCATTTTGACGAGTGGCGCCGCGACGCCGGCCACAAACTCGCGCTGTTCACCACGAAGGGCGCGGAGCCCTATCTGACGCATAGCTATTCCGAGGACGAGATCCTGCTATTCGGCCGCGAAAGCGCCGGTGTGCCGGAGGATGTCGCGAATGCCGCCGATAGCCGCGTGGTCATTCCGATGCGGGAGAGCCTGCGTTCGATCAATCTGGCCATGACCGTCGCGATGGCGCTTGGCGAAGCGCTGCGGCAGACGCGGGGTTAACACCGCCGTCATTGCGAGGAGCCCTTGCGACGAAGCAATCCAGCTTTCCTTCGCACGTCTGGATTGCTTCGTCGCTGCGCTCCTCGCAATGACGGAAACGAAAAACGCCCGGCACATGGCCGGGCGTTTCAGCAAAATTAGCGCTTACTCGGTGATGCCACCGGCCGCGGCGACACGGCGGAGGTGGAAATCGGCATCGCCGAATTGCTGCTCGATCATGGTCAGCCGCTTGAAGTAATGGCCGATGCGATACTCCATGGTCACGCCGACGCCGCCATGCAGTTGCACGCCGCCCTGGCCGACGAAGCGCGCGGAGCGGCCGATCTGCACCTTCGCAGCGGCGACCGTCTTGGCGCGATCCTCGAGATCGGTGTAGCTCGACGCCATCGAGGCCAGGAAGCTCATGCTGCGCGCGGTCTCCAGCGCGGTGAACATGTCGGCCGCGCGGTGCTGCAGCGCCTGGAACGAGCCGATAGCAACGCCGAACTGCTTGCGTTCCTTGATATATTCGACCGAGACCTTGAGCGCCTCTTCCATCGCGCCGACCGCTTCGGCGCAGAGCGCGATACGGGCGTCGTCGACCACCTGATCGATGATCGCGAGACCGTTCTCGGCGTCGCCGATCACGGCGTCAGAGCCCACCTCGACATTGTCGAACTTGATGTCAGCTGCCCGGCTGCCGTCCTGGGTCTCGTAGCCGCGGATATCGACGCCCTTGGCATTCGCCGGGACGAGGAACGCGCCGACGCCCTTGGCATCGCGCTGGCCGCCAGCGGTGCGCGCGGTGACGATCAGCGTGTCAGCCGTATCGCCGTGACCGACGACGAACTTCTCGCCGGACAGGGTGTAGCCCGAACCGCTCTTATTCGCAGACGTCGAAACATTGCCAAGCTCAAAGCGCGAATTGCGCTCGACCTGGGCGAAAGCCAAAGTCTTCGAGCCGTCGATGATCCCCGGCAGATGCTCAGCGCGCTGTTCGGCCGAACCGCGACGCAAAAAGCCGCCACCGAGCACCACTGTGTCGAGATAGGGCTCGACCACAAGATTGCGGCCGAGCGCTTCCATCACGATCATGGTTTCGATCGGACCGGCGCCGAAGCCGCCATCCTCTTCGCTGAATGGCAGGCCGAGCAGGCCCTGCTCCGCGAACTTGCCCCAGATGTTCTTGCTGTAGCCGCCCACTTCGGCGCGATACTTCTTGCGGTTCTCGAAATCGTAGGACGCCTTCAGAAGGCCGTCCACGCTGTCTTTGAGAAGCCGTTGCTCCTCGGAAAGATCAAAATCCATTTTCTTTTCTCTCGGATCGCGCGCATCGCGCGTGTGTTGAATTTGGTGCGCTCGCGTCTCCCCCGTCATTGCGAGGAGCTCTTGCGACGAAGCAATCCAGTCTGCTTCTTGGCTTTCTGGATTGCCGCGTCGCTTCGCTCCTCGCAATGACGTGGAGAGGGTCGTGTTTTGTCAGATCAAAGCCCCAGCACCGCTTTCGCGATGATGTTGCGCTGGATCTCGTTGGAGCCGCCATAGATCGATACCTTGCGGTAGTTGAAATAGGTCGGTGCGATCGGCGAGGCCCAATCGGTCTCCTCGTTCTGGCCTTCCCCTTCCGGCTGGAAAGGCAGCGCGAACGGGCCGGTGACTTCGAGCAGCAGCTCGGTGAGCGTCTGCTGGATTTCCGAGCCCTTGATCTTGAGGATCGACGAGGCCGGATCCGGCTTGCCCTTGCCGTGCTTGCCTTCCGCCGCAACGACGCGCATCTGCGTCAGTTCGAGCGCCTTCAGCTCGATCTCGGTGGCCGCCAGCTTCTGGCGGAACTGGGGATCCTCGATCAGCGGCTTGTCACCCGACATCACGCTGGAGGCCAATTCCTTGATGCGGCGGATGCGCTCCTTCGACATACCGACGCGGGCAATGTTGACGCGCTCATTGCCGAGCAGGAATTTGGCATAATCCCAGCCCTTGTTTTCCTCGCCGACGAGATTTTCGGCGGGCACCACGACTTCATCGAAGAACACTTCGTTGACTTCGACGCCGCCATCGATGGTCTGGATCGGACGGACGGTGATGCCCTTCGACTTCATGTCGATGAGGATGAAGGAGATGCCCGACTGCTTCTTCGCATCGGGATCGGTGCGGCAGAGGCAGAAGATCCAGTCGGCATGCTGCGCCAGCGTGGTCCAGGTCTTCTGGCCGTTGACGATCCAGGTGTCGCCCTTCTTCTTAGCCGTGGTCTTCAGCGAGGCGAGGTCCGACCCCGAGCCCGGCTCCGAGAAGCCCTGGCACCACCAGTCATCCATATTGGCGATGCGCGGCAGGAAGTGCTTCTTCTGCTGCTCATTGCCAAACGTGTAGATCACCGGGCCAACCATGTTGACGCCAAACGGCAGCGGCGGCGGCGCCGGGGTCTTCTGCAGCTCTTCCAGGAAGATGTACTGCTTGGCGGCGCTCCAGCCGGTGCCACCATATTCCTTCGGCCAATGCGGGACGGCCCAGCCCTTCTTGTTGAGCGTGCGCTGCCAGTTCACCAGGTCTTCCTTGCTGGTGTGATGGCCTTCCTGCAGCTTCTTGCGCACGACAGGGTCGATACTTTCATGGAAGAACTTGCGCACTTCCTCGCGAAACGCGACTTCTTCCGGATTGAAACTCAGATCCATCGGATCCTCCTTGAGACGAGTTGATTACTGAACGATTTCGAGCAGGCCGGCGGAGCCCATGCCACCGCCGACGCACATGGTGACGACGGCATATTTCGCCTTGCGGCGACGGCCTTCGATCAAGGCGTGGCCGGCGAGACGCGCGCCCGACATGCCATAGGGATGGCCGACCGAGATGGCGCCGCCATTGACGTTGAGCTTCGCCGGATCGATGCCGAGCTTGTCGCGGCAATAGATCACCTGCACGGCGAAAGCTTCGTTGAGCTCCCAGAGATCGATGTCATCCACCGTGAGGCCATGACGCTTGAGCAGGCGCGGCACCGCGAACACGGGTCCGATGCCCATTTCATCCGGCTCGCAACCGGCCGAAACGAAGCCGCGGAAAATGCCGAGCGGCTTGAGGCCCTTCGAAGCCGCGAGCTTGTCGCTCATGATCACGGTAGCGCTGGCGCCGTCCGAGAGCTGCGAGGCATTGCCGGCGGTGATGGTAAAACCTTCGCCGCGCACGGCCTTGAGGCCGGCGAGACCCTCGGCAGTCGTTTCCGGACGCGGGCCTTCGTCCTGCGACAGCGTGATGTCCTTCATGGTGACTTCGCCGGTCGCCTTGTCGGTCACGGCCATCTTGGTGGTGATCGGCGCGAGTTCGTCGTTGAACTTGCCGCCCTGCTGGGCAGCTGCCGTGCGGCGCTGGCTTTCGAGGCCGTATTCGTCCTGCTTCTCACGCGAGATGTTGTAGCGCTTCGCCACCGTTTCGGCGGTGTCGAGCATCGGCATATAGACGTCGCCCTTGATCTTCAGCAGCGCCGGATCCTGGGTATGGAATTTATTGGCGTGGTCGTTCTGCACCAGCGAGATCGACTCGCCGCCCCCACCGACTGCAATCTCGACACCGTCGAAGATCACCGAACGCGCTGCGAGCGCGATGGCCTGCAGGCCCGAGGCACACTGACGATCGATGGTGGTGCCGGCGACAGTCACAGGAAGACCGGCGCGCAGCAATGCCTTGCGCGCGATATTGCCGCCGGTGGCGCCCTGCTGGAGGGCTGCGCCCATCACCACGTCCTCGACTTCCTTCGGATCGATACCGGCGCGCTTGACGGCATGCTCAATGGCATGGCCGAGCAGCGTCGCGCCTTCGGTGGCATTCAATGCGCCACGATAGGCCTTGCCGATCGGGGTACGGGCGGTTGAAACGATGACGGCGTCGGTCATTTGTATCCTCCAGGTCTTTATTGTTGGCTGAGTGTGGGCGTAGCGATCAGGTCACGCAAGGCGTGACGCGAGAGTTTTCCGACCGGGGTGCGCGGCAAATCGGTCATGAATTCGACGGCAGCAGGCAATTCGTGCTTGCCCAGCTTTCCGGTCAGGAACGCGCGCAGATCATCGGCGGTGAATGGGTCAGCGCCCTTGCGAAGCGAGACAAAGGCTTTCGCCGCCTCGCCGCGATAATCATCCTTCACACCGATCACAATGACTTCCTGCACGGCCGGATGCGTGTAGATCGCCTGCTCGATCATCTGCGGATACACATTGAAGCCGCCGGAGATGATCATGTCCTTCTTGCGATCGACCAGATAGAAATAGCCGTCCTCATCCATGTACCCGATGTCACCGGTAAGGAAGCGATCGCCGACAAAGGCTTCCGCGGTTTCCTGCGGGCGATTCCAGTAGCCTTTGGTGACGTTCGGCCCCTTGATGCGGATCTCGCCGGTCTCGCCGGTGCCGAGCACTTGGGATGGGTCTTCCAACGAGACGACATCGAGTGCGATGCCGGGCAGTGCGAGGCCGATCGAGCCGGGCTTGTCGAGGCCTTCCGCCGAATGTGCCGTGCCGGGCGAGCAGGTCTCGGTCATGCCCCAACCGCTCTTTAGCTTGAGCCCCGTCTTGTTCTCGAACAGGCGCGCGACTTCGACAGGAAGCGGCGCGCCGCCGGAACTGGCCACCGCGAGCGACGACAGGTCGCGCGTTTCCAACGACGGATCGGCGGCGATGGCGATCCACATGGTGGGCACGCCGGGGAATACGGTGGCTTTCTTTTTCTCGATGTCATCCAGCACGCCGGTAACATCGAAGCGCTGATGCAGCGAGATGGTGTCGCCGACGCTGATGCGGCCGAGCAGGATGACGGTCAGCGCGTAGATATGGAACAGTGGCAGCGTGCAGATGACGCGCTCGACGCGGTTGCGCTCGGCACGCGATGGCGCGCCCCAGACATTGTAGATCGCCACTGCCGAAGTGAGATTGCTATGGCTCAGCATCGCGCCTTTCGGCAGGCCTGTGGTACCGCCGGTATATTGCAGCAACGCGACGTCATCCGGCGAGATGTTCGGCCATTCGGCCGGCGGCGTGGCGCCAGCGGTGAAATTGCGGAAGGTGACGATCTTCGAATTGTCCGGCAGTGGCAATTGCTGCGTGCCGATCGCGCCCCAGCCGTCATCCTCGCAGACGATAAGCTTGTCGAGCAGGCCCTTGTCGAGAAACTTGAGCGCCATCGGCAGGAGCGCCGCGAGATTGCTGGTCACCAACACGCGCGCGCCGGAATCCTGCAGCTTGTGCGACAGCGCGATCTCGCCGTCCAGCGGCGACAGATGCACCAGTCGCGCGCTAGCCTTCAGTGCGCCGAAGAAATTGACGGGATGGTCCGGCGTATTGCCGAGAAAGAGCGCAATGGTGGCGCCGCGGCCAAGGCCTGCGCGCATGAAGCTCGCTGCGGCGATATCTGCGCGGGCCTGCAGATCGAGGAAAGAGATCGGTTTGCCACGGAATTCGATAGCGGTGCGGTCGCCATAATCACGTGCAGCATCGGCCAGCAGGTCGGGCAAGGTGCCGCGCGCAATCGGGGCGTCCCAACGCACGCCTTTGGGATAGTATTTCTCACCCGGATAAGAAGAGGTCATGCGCGTTGAATCCGCATGTTGAAAATCAGTGATGGCTTATTCCGCTCGTCTCTCACATGCCCTGCATGTAAGCGACGGCCTCTCCCCGCAAGCGGAGAGAGGCCGAGAAAGAGCGCTTACTTGCCCAGCGACGCGAAGGTCTTGCCCTCGTCCGCCAGCTTCTTCAGCAGCGGAGCCGGCTCGAGCGACGGGTCGTTGGTCTGCTTGGCGTAGAACGACAGGCGATCCGCGATCTCCTTGAGGCCAACGAGATCCGCATAGAACATCGGACCACCGCGATAGATCGGCCAGCCATAGCCATAGAGCCAGATCACATCGATGTCGCTCGGACGCGACGCGATCTTCTCTTCGAGGATGCGGGCGCCTTCATTGATCATCGGATAGACCATGCGCTCCAGGATCTCCTGATCGCCGATGGCGCGACGCGTCAGGCCAAGACGCTTGCAGGTCTCGTCGATCAGCGTCTCGACTTCCGGATCCGGGATCGGCGCACGCGAACCGGCTTCATACTTGTAGTAGCCCTTGCCGGTCTTCTGGCCGAAGCGGCCGGCTTCGCACAGGGCATCAGCGATTTCCGACTTGACGCCGCGATCCTGACGCGAGCGCCAGCCGATATCGAGGCCGGCCAGATCGCCCATGGCGAACGGGCCCATCGGCAGGCCGAACTTGGTAACGACGGCATCCACCTGCTGCGGCAGCGCACCTTCGAACAACAACTTCTCCGACTGCTTGGAACGGGCTGCAAGCATGCGGTTGCCAACGAAGCCATCGCAGACGCCGACGACAGCCGGAACCTTGGCGATCTTGCGGGCGATCGCCACGGCGGTGAGCAGAGCATCCGGCGCAGTCTTCTCGGCGCGCACGATTTCGCACAGCTTCATGACATTGGCCGGCGAGAAGAAGTGCATGCCGAGCACGTCCTGCGGACGCTTGGTGACGGCGGCGATATCGTTGATGTTCAGATAGGAGGTGTTGGAGGCCAGCACCGCGCCCGGCTTGGCGTGCGCGTCGATGGCGGTGAACACTTCCTTCTTGATGGCCATGGTTTCGAACACCGCCTCGATGATGAGGTCCGCGTCCTTGACATTGTCGAGGCCGACCTTGCCGTTGATCAGCGCCATGCGCTTGGCCGGTGCATCTGCCGGGATGCCACCGCGGGCCGCGGTGTTCTCCCAGTTCTTCTGCATGATGCCGAGGCCGCGCTTGAGCTGCTCCTCGCCGGTCTCGATCAGCGTGACCGGAATGCCGGCATTGGCGAAGGACATGGCGATGCCGCCGCCCATGGTGCCGGCGCCGATGATGGCGACGCGCTCGACCGGACGCGGCTTCACGCCCTCCGGCACGCCCGCAACCTTGGCGGCTTCGCGCTCGGCGAAGAAAGCGTAGCGCTGGGCCTTGGACTGATCGTCCGCGACCAGCTTCAGGAACATCTCGCGTTCCTTCTTCAGCGCTTCATCGAACGGGGTATCGAGTGTCCAGCTCACTGCTTCGGCGCAAGCGAGCGGCGCATTCATGCCGCGGTTCTTCTTATTGGCGGCAGCAGCCGCATTGGTGAAGATCGAACGATCGGCCTTGGCGGCAGCGAGCTTCGAATCGTCATTCTTGAGCACGCGCAGCGGACGCTTCTCGGCGACAACCTTCTTCGCGAAAGCGATGGCACCTTCGGCCGGGCCTTCGACGATCTCTTCGATCAAGCCATTCTTGAGCGCTTCCGGCGCGCCGATGGGATTACCGGTGACGATCATTTGCACGGCGAGTTCAGGGCCGACCGCGCGCGGCAGGCGCTGGGTGCCGCCGGCACCCGGCAACAGGCCGAGCTTCACTTCGGGAAGACCGAGCTTGGCTTCCTTCACAGCGACGCGGAAGTGGCAGCCGAGCGTGAGCTCGAGGCCGCCGCCGAGCGCGGTGCCATGAATCGCAGCGATGACGGGCTTAGAGGAATTCTCGATCTCGGAGATCACCTCATTGAGGCTCGGCGACTGCGGCGGCTTGCCGAATTCGGTGATGTCGGCGCCGGCAACGAAGGTGCGGCCTGCACAGGCAAGGACGATCGCTTTCACGGCAGCATCGGCATTTGCCGCTTTAACGTTTTCGAAGATGCCGCGGCGAACCGCCGCACTGAGGGCATTCACCGGCGGTGAATTGACCATCACGACGGCCACATCATCATGACGTTCAAGCTTCACGACATCGCTCACGGCATTCTCCTTGGGTCGAAATTCAGGGCTGATTTTTGTTGTTTCGCAGTGCGAAATTTAATTCCACATCTTGACAGGCAGGGTTATTTTGAAGAGCGTCCGTTGTCAACGAGTGCACCCAACAGAAAAACCAATCTGGGCGCAAACACTCGTGAGGACGAACGACAACGTCGTCGAAAAGATGACGCGAGACAATCATCGGGGAAGCGTGAAGCGTTCAGGAAAACCAGCGGCGACCGATCGCAATTTCGTCGTCGCCCTTGCGCGTGGCCTCGATGTGCTGCGCGCGTTCCGCCCGAATGATGGAATGCTCGGCAATCAGGAGATCGCGGCGCGCACCAATCTTCCAAAGCCCACGATCTCACGTCTCACCTATACGCTGACAAAGCTCGGCTACCTTACGCCGGTTCCCCGCTTCGAGAAGTACCAGCTCGCGCCAGCAGCCATGGCCCTGGGGTATGCCGCACTTGCGAACCTCGGCGTTCGCTCGCTGTCCGAGCCATTTCGCGACGAGCTGATGCGGCAGACCGGCGGCGCCTGCGCCGTCGGCGCTCGCGATCGTCTCAGCATGATTTATTTCGGACAGAGCAAGTCAAGCCTCACCGTCGGCGTCCAGCTCGATGTCGGCTCTCGTATCCCTATCGCAACCACTGCCATGGGCCGCGCCTATTTCTGGGCGCTGCCTGCGGAAGAACGTGCCCAATTATTGCGCGAATTCCGCGAACATTACGGAAGCCGCTGGGCCAAGATGCGCGACGGCCTCGAACAGGCCGGCGAGATGGTCGCCAAATATGGATTCGTGATTTCCGCCGGTGAATGGCAGGACGATGTTCACGCCGCCGGCGTGGCACTCACTTTGAACGATGGCACAGGCCCTTACGCATTCAACTGCGGCGCGCCTGCATTTCGCTTCACGGAAGAACGACTACGCGACGATATTGGACCTCGCTTGCTCGCGATGGTAAGGAATATCGAAGCGGCGCTTGGGGGACTTGCGGCGCCGCATACAAAAAAAACAGAACCAAAGAAAAATAAATCAGGAGGGAAAGTTGCTCGTATTGTTGAAGGGCTCGGATAGCCTTCACTGCGATGGCCTTCGTCATATCGAAGGGCTTCGCGCATGACGCAGGCACAAGTCGCACAAACTCACTCAGCGCCGCGCGCGCCTGCCGCATCGGGCACACCGCTGCTGCAGGTCAACGACGTCAGCGTCGTGTTCGGCGGCATCATTGCGTTGAACGGCGTCTCGTTCGACATGCAGAAGGGCCACATCCTCGGCCTGATCGGACCGAACGGCGCCGGCAAGACCACGCTGTTCAATTGCCTGTCGCGGCTCTATCAGCCGAGCAAGGGCGACATCCTGATGGAAGGCCAGTCAATCCTGACGCGACCCGCCCACAAGATCTCCGAGATCGGCATCGGTCGCACCTTCCAGAACGTTGCGCTGTTTCCGAACCTCACGGTTCGCGACAATGTACGCGTCGGCAAGCACGCCCGCACCAATAGTGACATCGTCAGCGATGCGCTGAAGCTGCCATGGGTGCGCAAGGGTGAAGCGGCGATCAATAAAGACGTCAACGACATCCTCGACTATCTCGATCTTCAGGGCGTCGCGGATACCATCGTGTCGGGCCTGCCCTTCGGCACGCAGAAGCGCGTCGAGCTCGCCCGCGCGCTCGCAGCTGAGCCAAAAATCCTGCTGCTGGATGAGCCCGCCGGCGGCCTCAATCACGAGGAAGTCTATGTGCTCGGCGATCTCATTCGCCGCATTCGCGACGAGCGCGGCGTCACCGTGCTGCTCGTCGAGCACCACATGGGCCTTGTGATGTCGATCGCCGACCACGTGGTCGCGCTGAACTTCGGCAAGAAACTCGCGGAAGGCACCCCGGCTGCCGTCCAGCAGGACCCGGCTGTGATCAAGGCCTATCTGGGGGACAAGGAATCATGAGCGTGATGCTTCATGTGAAGGACCTGCGCGCCTATTACGGCCAGGTCCAGGCGCTGCACGGCCTCGAATTCGACCTCAAGGAAGGCAGCCTGACGACCCTGCTGGGCGCCAACGGCGCCGGCAAGACCACCACGCTGCGGGCGATCTGCAACATGGTGCGCTCCACCGGCTCGATCGAATTCGAGGGCAAGAAGCTCGACAACAAATCGACCGAGAGCATCGTGCGGCTGGGCATTGCCCATGTGCCGCAGGGCCGCGGCACCTTCACCACCATGACGGTGGAAGAAAACCTGCAGCTCGGCGCCATCAGCCGCAAGGACACCAAGGCGATCGATGGCGACATCGAACGCATGTATGACCACTTCCCGGTGCTCAAGCAGCGCCACACCCAGCAGGCCGGCACGCTGTCCGGCGGCGAACAGCAGATGCTCGCGGTGGCCCGCGCGCTGATGCTGCGTCCCCGCCTGATGCTGCTGGACGAGCCCTCCTTCGGCCTCGCGCCGCTGATCGTGCGTGATCTGTTCAAGATCCTCGGCAAGATCAATCGCGAGGACAAGGTCTCGATCCTGGTCGTCGAACAGAACGCGCAGCTCGCGCTCGAACTCGCCGACAAGGCCTATGTGATCGAAACAGGACGCATCGTGATGTCCGGCACTGCCGACGAGATCGCGAATAACGAAGACGTCCGTAAATCCTATCTGGGATATTGAGGGGAAAGCCATGGAGCTGTTTACCAACCAAGTCCTGGCTGGCATCGCCACGGGCGCGATCTATGCCTGTATGGCGCTCGCGGTCGTGATGATCTACCAGGCCATCGACCATCTGAACTTCGCCCAAGGCGAAATGGCGATGTTCTCGACCTTCATCGCCTGGCAGTTGATGCAGTGGGGTACGCCCTACTGGGTCGCTTTCATCCTGGTGCTGATCTTCTCCTTCATCGGCGGTGTCGTGATCGAGCGCGCTTTGTTCAAGCCGCTTGCCAAGGCGCCGGTGCTGACCCATGTCGCCGGCTTCATCGCGCTGTTCGCCATCGTGAACAGCGTCGCCGGCCTCACATGGGACTTCACCATCAAGCAGTTCCCGTCGCCGTTCGGCTCGGCCCCGTTCCTCGGTAGCCAGCTGATCTCGACCCACCAGGCCGGCATGATCGGCGTCACGCTGGTGCTGTTGCTGCTGCTGTTCGCCTTCTTCCGCTACACCCGCGTGGGTCTCGCGATGCGCGCCGCGGCGGTCATGCCGGAATCGGCCCGCCTCGTCGGCATCAACACCTCGTGGATGATCGCACTCGGTTGGGGCATGGCAGCCGCGATCGGTTCGATCGCCGGCATGCTGATCGCACCTGTCGTGTTCCTCGAGCCCAACATGATGGGCGGCGTGCTGATCTACGGCTTCGCAGCCGCCGTCGTCGGCGGTCTGTCGAGCCCGCTCGGCGCCGTGATCGGCGGCTTCCTGGTCGGCATCTTCGAGAACCTTGTCGGCACCTACATTCCGGGTGTCGGCAACGAGCTCAAGCTGCCCATCGCGCTGGCGCTGATCATCACCGTGCTGGTCGTCAAACCCCATGGCCTGTTCGGCCGCACCATCGTGAAGCGAGTGTGATCATGAGCACCGTTCAAGAAGTCTCCTCTGCTCCGGTCGTCGCTGCCGTTCCCAAGAAGGCAATGTCACTCGGACCGGTCGCCTCGCTGGTTCTGCTCGCACTTCTCGCGATCACGCCGTTCTTTGTGAAGAACTTCATCATCTTCCAGATGACGATGGTTCTGATCTACGCCATCGCGGTGCTGGCGCTAAACATCCTGACGGGTGCCAGTGGCCAGTTCTCGCTCGGTCAGAGCGCGTTCTACGCGCTTGGTGCCTATACGTCGGCGATCCTGATCGAACATGCCGGCATGAACTATGCGCTCACGCTTCCGTTCGCCGGCATCATCTGCTTTATCGCCGGCTTCCTGTTCGGCCTGCCCGCGCTTCGATTGAGCGGCATCTATCTCGCGCTAGCGACCTTCGCACTGGCCGTGGCGATGCCGCAGCTCCTGAAGCTCGGCGTGTTCGAACACTGGACCGGCGGCGTGCAGGGCCTCGTCGTCACCAAGCCGGATGCGCCCGAAATCTTCGCCTCCATGGGGCTGAAGGTGTCGCAGGACATGTGGCTGTATTTCTTCACCCTCGTTGTGGCGATCGCCATCTACATCGTGTCGGTCAATCTGCTGAAATCGCGCTCCGGCCGCGCCATGATGTCGATCCGCGACAATGAGATCGCGGCCTCCGCGATGGGTGTCGATGTGGCGCTGTACAAGACCCTCGCTTTCGGTGTCTCGGCGGGCATTACCGGCATTGCCGGCGGTCTCGGCGCCATCGCCGTGCAGTTCGTGGCACCGGATGGCTACACCATCCAGCTCGCCATCGCGCTGTTCTTGGGCATGGTGGTCGGCGGCGTCGGTTGGCTGCCTGGCTCGCTCGCCGGTGCGTTGTTCATCGTGTTCGTTCCGAACATCGCCGAGCACGTATCGAAGGGTCTCTCCGGAGCAGTGTTCGGCGTCATCCTGATCTTCATCATCTTCCTGTTGCCGAACGGCGCGCGTCAGCTCGCTTATGGTGCGCAGGCGATGTTCAGCAAATTGCGTGGAAGCTGATCGATCAACGCCAACATTAACGATACGACAGAGAAGCCCCTCCGACGAAAGTTGCGGGGGCTTTTTCTTGCGCCTTGTTGCCGAAGCGTATTCAATCGCCCGCGACCAAAGTGGTCCCAAAGCAAAAAGAACAATCACATTTTCATCGTGATCAGGGAGATCCCGGAATGCCTTTCGTTCGTCCGCGTGCAACGTCATTCATGCTTGCCGCTACACTTTCCGTCGCACTCACCGGCAGCGCGTTCGCGCAGAAGAAATACGACACCGGCGCCACCGATACCGAGATCAAGATCGGCAACATCATGCCCTATAGCGGACCCGCCTCCGCCTATGGCGTGATCGGCAAAGTGGAAGAAGCCTATTTCAAGATGATCAACGATCAGGGCGGCATCAACGGCCGCAAGATCAACTACATCACCTATGACGATGGCTATTCGCCGCCCAAGGCCGTGGAGCAGGCACGCAAGCTGGTGGAGTCCGACGAGGTCCTGTTCATCGCGAGTTCGCTCGGCACGCCGTCGAATTCGGCGATCCAGAAATACATGAATGCCAAGAAGGTGCCGCAACTGTTCGTGGCCACCGGCGCCACCAAGTTCGGCGAGTACAAGGAATTTCCGTGGACCATGGGCTGGCAGCCCGCTTATCAGAGCGAGTCGCGCATCTATGCGGCCTATCTGCTCAAGGAGAAGCCGAACGCCAAGATCGGCGTGATGTATCAGAACGACGATTTCGGCAAGGATATGCTGAAGGGTCTCAAGGATGGCCTGGGCTCCAAGGCCGCATCCATGATCATCGCCGAAGCAAGCTATGAAGTGTCCGAGCCGACCATCGACTCCCACGTCATCAAGCTGAAGTCCGCTGGTGCCGACACCTTCATCAGCTTCACCACGCCGAAATTCGCCGCGCAGGCGATCAAGAAAACCGCAGAACTCGGCTGGAAGCCCACCTACATCCAGAGCAATGTCGGCGCATCGGTCGGCAGTGTGATGAAGCCGGCCGGCTACGACAACGCACAGGGCATCCTGTCGGCCAACTATGCCAAGGACGGCGCGGATTCGAGCTGGGACAATGACGAGGGCATGAAGAAATTCTATGCCTTCCTCGCCAAATACGCGCCGGGCATGGACAAGAATGACGGCTCGGTCGTCTATGGCTACGGCCAGGCCCAGACCATCGTGCAGGTGCTCAAGCAGGCTGGCGATAATCTGACCCGTGCAAATGTCATGAAGGAAGCGGCCAATCTCAAGCAGTTCGCGCCTGACACTTTGCTGCCCGGCGTGACAATCTCGACTTCGGCCACTGACTTCTACCCAATCGAGCAATTGCAGATGCAGCGCTTCAAGGGCGAGAAGTGGGAGCTGTTTGGTCCGATCATCGCCGGCAAGATCGACGGCTGATCCGGTTCCATCACCATCTTTCTGCCACATCCACAGTGCCCCTCGCGATCACATCGCGAGGGGTTTTCTTTTGGCGCCGATATCAGCGCCTCCTCGCGTCGAGGACTTCCCGGATATGCCGACCCGCCTTCGCTTGCCTGCAGCATTCGCCTTGATCGCCGCTTTATCTCTTGTTGCCGCCGGGCCCGCCTCCGCTCAGAAGCGCTACGACCCTGGCGCATCCGATACCGAGATCAAGATCGGCAACATCATGCCCTATAGCGGGCCGGCCTCGGCCTATGGCACCGCGGGAATCATCGAGGCCGCCTATTTCAAGATGATCAACGATCAAGGCGGCATCAACGGCCGCAAGATCAACTTCATCAGCTATGACGACGCCTATAATCCGTCCAAGGCGGTCGAGCAGGCCCGCAAGTTGGTGGAATCCGACGAAGTCCTCGTCGTGTTCAACCCGCTCGGCACGCCGTCGAACACCGCGATCCTGAAATACTTGAACGGCAAGAAAGTGCCGCAACTGTTCGTCGGCGCCGGCAGCACCTCATTCGGCGATCACAAGACCTATCCTTGGACTATGGCCTGGCAACCGCCCTATCAGAGCGAAGGCCGCATCTATGCGACCTACATCCTGAAAGAGAAGCCCGATGCGAAGATCGCGGTGCTCTATCAGAACGACGATTTTGGCAAAGACGTACTTAAGGGCCTGAAGGATGGCCTCGGTGACAAGGCGTCAATGATCGTCGCCGTTGAAGGCTATGAGCTGAGCGAGCCCACCATCGACAGTCGCATCATCAATCTCAAGGCTTCGGGTGCGGACGTGTTCATCAGCGTCACCACGCCGAAGTCCGCGGTCCAGGCGATCCGCAAGGTGGCGGCGCTGAACTGGAAGCCGCTTTACATCCAGGGCTATGCCAGCGCCTCGGTGGGATCGGTGCTGAAACCTGCGGGTCTCGACATCTCGCAAGGCATCCTGTCGGCCTATTACGCCAAGGACGGATCCGATGCGCAGTGGGACAATGACGAGGGCATGAAACGCTTCTCCGCCTTCCTCGCAAAATATGCGCCGGATTACAGCCGCAACGACATCTCGACCGTCTATGGCTATGGCGTCGCGCAGGCCATGGTGCAGGTATTGAAGCAGGCCGGCGACGACCTCACCCGTGCCAATGTGATGAAGCAGGCCGCGAGCCTGAAGGATTTTGTGCCCGACATCGTCCTGCCCGGCGTGAAGCTCAATACCTCCGCGACCGACCACTACCCGATCGAGCAACTCCAAATGATGCGTTTTACCGGCGAGACATGGGTCCCGTTCGGACCAGTGATCTCCGGCGAAATCAATCCTTGAAACGATCTTGTAGGGTGGGCAAAGCGCAGCGTGCCCACCTTCAAATGCACGGCCGGTGAAGG
>JAEXYA010000013.1 GCA_023451825.1 Pseudomonadota bacterium | reverse complement strand
TGAAGACGTCGAAGGCGAAGCCCTCGCCACCCTCGTCGTCAACCGTCTGCGTGGCGGCCTCAAGGTTGCTGCCGTCAAGGCTCCGGGCTTCGGCGATCGCCGCAAGGCCATGCTGCAGGACATCGCGATCCTGACCGGCGGCCAGGCGATCTCGGAAGACCTCGGCATCAAGCTCGAAAACGTGACCCTGCAGATGCTCGGCCGCGCCAAGAAGGTGATGATCGACAAGGAAAACTCCACCATCGTCAACGGCGCCGGCAAGAAGGCCGACATCGACGCACGCGTGGCGCAGATCAAGGCGCAGATCGAAGAAACCACTTCGGACTACGACCGTGAGAAGCTGCAGGAGCGTCTCGCCAAGCTGGCTGGCGGCGTTGCCGTCATCCGCGTCGGCGGTGCGACCGAAGTCGAAGTGAAGGAGCGCAAGGACCGCGTTGATGACGCGATGCATGCGACCCGCGCTGCCGTTGAAGAAGGCATCGTCCCTGGCGGCGGCGTCGCTCTGCTCCGCGCCTCCGAGCAGCTGAAGAACATCAAGACCAAGAACGACGACCAGAAGACCGGCGTCGAGATCGTCCGCAAGGCCCTGTCGGCTCCGGCCCGCCAGATCGCCGTCAATGCAGGCGAAGATGGCTCGGTGATCGTCGGCAAGGTGCTCGAGAACGCGACCTACGCCCACGGCTTCGACTCGCAGTCGGGCACCTATGGCGACATGCTCAAGAAGGGCATCATCGACCCGACCAAGGTGGTCCGCGCCGCGATCCAGAACGCCGCCTCGGTTGCGTCGCTGCTGATCACGACCGAAGCCATGGTCGCCGAACTGCCGAAGAAGAACGCCGGCCCCGCAATGCCTCCGGGCGGCGGCATGGGCGGCATGGACTTCTAAGGTCCGTGCTACTCGGCTAGCTACGACATGCAGAACCCCGGCAGCGATGCCGGGGTTTTTGTTTGGCTGCTCGCCTCGAAAGAAAAGCGAAGTCCTCTTCCGATGACAAACGGAGCCAAATATAAATTGCACATCCGCATGATTCAACTAAAGACAGCAATGAGGCTTGACGCCCCCGGTTAGTGAAGCGATCCGAATGATCCAAAAACGCACGGACAAGATCAGGGCTTGGTTGGTCGGACTATTTGCCGCCGCTCTTAGAAATGCGATCAGACCGGAGGACCGTGTTTCGGCGGTTCGTTGGCTCGCTCAGTCGCGTGACATCGTTGGAAGTGAGCTCGGCTCGGTTGCGAAATTTCGCCAGTTGAATGAGCTCATCAATTCACGCTCAGCTTTCAAGGCAATCGGCGCAAGCGTCGCAGACGCAGTCGCCAACTATCGCCAATCCAACCTTCCACTATCTGTAAAAATCGCTATCCCCGCTACTCTGGCAGCGCTACCGATAGTCGGTGGCCAAGGCGCGGGTATTGCAGCATTCGGCAGCGCCCTCGGCGTTCCGGTACTGCTTTTGATTTTCCTGGGCGCAGCCGGGATCACGTCGATTATCGAAGCTGTTATCACCAATCCGGAGTCGCGCCCACACATCGCCGATGTCATCGACGTCATCATCGAAGACGAGCGCTTGCGGCAAGCCAGCGCAGCAATGAAGGCTGCGATGAAGCAACAGCCGGCCGACCCGACCCGCTACGCGATGCCCACCGGAGAGCGCGAATTGCGCGCAAGCTTGCTCGAAATGGAGCCGTTCCGCTTCGAGCAACATGTCATGAGCTTCTACGCAAGCGCGGGCCTTGAGGCTTGGCCGACCCGCAAATCAAACGATTTCGGTGTTGATGGCTTTGCTATTCACGATAAAGGCTTACTCGTAGTCCAGTGCAAACGGAATGCAATGGACAATCGCGTTGGTCGCCCTGTGGTTCAACAATTCAAAGGTGTCATCGAAGAACAGGGTGCCCTTCGAGGCTATATCGTAACGACGTCTGGATTTACGGACGAAGCGAAACAATCCGCAGCGCTGTCCGATAGAATTGTGCTCATCGACATGGACGGCCTTGTCGAATGGCATGATACAGTTCCAACTTTCAGTTAGGACCACTCATTCTTCGCCTCTACCGGCTGAAAACAGATCTTCAGCGTATGCCCCATGGGGATGACGAAGCGCAAGAGCGTTCGTGTCGAGGGGTGCCCTCACCCGCTTTCCAGCCGCACCGTGCTTTGCGTGGTTTTCATGCGCCGGGCCAACTCAGTCTGACTGAGACCCGCGCGGCGACGTGCTTTGGTGATTGCAGCCATCACGGTGAATTCTTCTTCCAGGGCGTCGTATTTCCTGCGATACGCCGCGTCCTTTGCCCAGGCCTTGTACAGATCCTTGATCTTGGTCATCGACACGTCCTTACCTGACGTCCTTCGCGCGTTGCCGCGCAATCGCGAGTTCGCGCGTGGGCGTCTTCTGCATCCTCTTTACGAAGCCCGCACAAGACGACGCGCCGGCCTAGCGCGGCGACATAGATCGCGCGCGAAATGCCGTCGCGGCCGGTCACCGCCACTCCCACAATCTTTCTTGGAGATGCTTGACGCTGTCGCGCAGCAATGCGTCGAGGCTATCGCAAAAGCGATAACGTCCATCACGGCGCGCCCGCGACCGGGATGGTCAACACAAAAGCCCCGGCAGCGATGCCGGGGTTTTTGTTTTGCTGCTAGCCGAGCGTGATGCGATGGCCTGGCGTCAGCGAACCCGGCGCCCGATGCGGTCGAAGCGCACCGAAGCGGCTTCGTTAGTGCGACCGTCGGTGGAGAAAAAGATCACGGCCGCGCGGCCCACGACATTCTTCAGTGGGACATAGCCGATGCCCGACAGGTCGCGGCTGTCGGCGGAATTGTCGCGATTGTCGCCCAGTACGAACACATGCCCCGGAGGCACGGCGAATTCGGCGGTGGTGTCGTAAATGGCCTGGTCGGTGCAGTCGAGCGTCTCGTAGCTGACACCATTCGGCAGCGTCTCGCGCCAGCGCGTCATGGACGACGCATGACCCTCGCAGGCTTGCTTGTCGCCGACACCATCCAGCCTTTCGCGCTGCGCAGCAACGCCGTTGATATAGAGCTCCCCGGCCTTCATCTGCACCCGATCGCCGGCCGCGGCGACCACGCGCTTGATGTAGCGGACGGCTTCCGCCCGCGGCGGCGCGAACACGACCACATCACCCGGCTGCGGATCGGACGCGAACATGCGCCCTTCGACGCCCGGCAACACGAACGGCAGCGAATAACGATTGTAGCCGTAGGCAGATTTGCTGACGAACACATAGTCGCCGGTCAGCAGCGTCGGCACCATGGAGGCCGCAGGAATACTGAAGGGCTCGAGCAGAAACGTCCTGAACGCGGCGACGAACAGCAACGGACAGAGAAAGGCACCCAGCACATAGACGCCGATGCTGCGCCACCAGACCACGGCAAGCACACGCGTGAGCATCAGCAAGGTCGTGACGATCGACCATAGCGCGCAGACGGCGAGCACCACGTGCTCCAGTGAGAGCCAAGGCGGCGATTTGCTTTCCACCGCGAGCACCGTTGCGAGCACGATGGCGACACCGACGATGTTCGGCGCCTGCCCCCATGCCAGCGCCGGGCGTATATGCGACGGCGCGGCAGAACTGCCGAGGCGTCGTCCCAGCCACGCCACGATCCATCCCAACGCGTAGACATTGAGGAAACCGGCAACAGCGCCGAGCAGAACGCATGCGGCAACGATGCGCCAGTCGGTCAGCGGAGCGAGCGTGCTGCTGTTCAGCAGCCAGCTTGCTGTCCCGGCGACGCCGCCGAGCATCGCCGCGAGCGCGGTCTGCGTTTCGAATGTCGTTGCAGTTATCGCGCTGATCGTCGTGCGCGGCTTCAAGCACGCGCGCAATAATGGAAAGGTCAGTCGTGTTCTCGCCTGGGTCATGAGCTCCGGTCACTTGCGGGTCGTCTGCGCCGGCAGGCCTAGCAACCGATCCAACACCGCGCCAGCCGCCGATCGCGCGCTCGCAGCAATCGCCCCCTTCCCGCCGCATTTTCTTCAGGTTCGGTTCACCCGCTCCACGTAACTCTGCCGCATAGGCTGATGACTCGCATCAACCTCGCTCAAGGAGAATTGCCCGTGAAGAAGTTTGCCGTTGCTATCGCCGCCGCCGCCACCATGGGTCTGGCTTCGCTGGTATCGCCCGCCCAGGCGACGACGATCACCATCGACAAGACCAATGTCGCCGCACCGATCACGGATTTCTCGTCGCAGCATCGTCACCGTGCGCATCGCACGACAGTGATCCGTCGCGGCCCGGTCTGCACCGTGCGCACCGTCGTGAAGCGTGGCCATCATGGCCGCCGCATCGTCAACAAGGTTCGTGTTTGCCGCTAAGCGACCGATCGCGACACAGCAAAGGCGGCGCAGATTGCGCCGCCTTTTTTATTTGGTGGTCGTCATGCACGGTCATCGGCGATCGAACGTCGTGCCCGATCGCTCACTCATCGTCCGGCTCAGGCCCCGGCGGCATTTGCGGCATCGACGGATTTTGCGGGCGCTGTGGCGCTGATGGCTGCATGCGTTCACGAACCGCGCCGCCCTGCCCGCGCGTGATCTGGTTTGGCGCTGCAGCCTGAGGCGGATAGAACACGTCGTAGCAGGCGCGGCTCAGACGCGGGCTGGCATCGCGCAAGCAATTCTCCACGCGCTTCTCATCGGGCATCGCCATCGAGCACAAACGAAACGCATCGGACATGCAGGCTTCGCGCTGTGCGTCGGTGCCGGCGGCGAATGAAGGTGCTGAACTCATCAAGGCCAATGACGCGATGGCACCGAGGGTGCGCGGCGCGATCAGGCGGGGGGCGAGGATAAGCATCATCTTGCGATCCCATGTTGCGACAACATGACAGATCAAGCCGCGGATGGCATTGCAGTTCCGCGCAGCGACGATAACAGCTGGTGAAAATTCAGGGAGTGAATCATCTGCGACGCAGATGATTCAAATGCGCTCAGTTGAGGCTGGCAACCACGACGATGCGCTTCACTTCACCGCGGCGATAGGCCGAAATGAACTTGTCGTATTCCTTGAAGGAAATACAGCCGTTGGAGTCACCATTGGGACCCAGCAGGTAGCTATGGGTGAGCAGGCCATTGCGGCCATAGATGGCGCTCTCGCCGCCGAGCGGCGTCATGCGCAGCGCGGCGACGCCGTGGAACAGCGCTTCGCGCGGCTTGAGATCGTAGATGTGCGGCGGGGTCACGCCGCGCATGCGCTCATGGGCGTAAGCGGGATTGTCCATGCGCGAGCCGAGGCCGGAATGCGCTTCGAGCTTGCTGCCGTCGGGCATGTACACGCGCTTGGCGGAAATGTCGTAGACCGCCGTCAGGCGATCCATCTCGCCGGGCTGGTTGGCCTGCTCGGCATCCTGACCATTCGCCAGCACGCCGCCGTCATGCCCGGCATAAGCGAGCATCGGGCCACTCTTTGGCTTGTCGCCACCGAACAGCTTGTCGAAAATGTTGAGATTGGCGGCCTTCGGATGCGCCGCGAGCGCCATACGTGCGCGCTGCACCAGCGCGTCATGCCCAAAGGCGCCGCCCTTCGGCGCCGCGACCTGCGCGGTCTGGGTCTGATTGTTCTGCTCGCCGCTGCGTGCATCCTGTGGACGCACGGTGGGCATCGGGATGCTGGCGATGAGTTGCTTCACCGTCGGCGACGGCTGCATTAAGGCGACTTCCTGCGGCTTTACCGCCGGCGCCGGCACGGTCGGCTCGACATTGCGAGCAAAGCGATCTGGCGCTGCGCCCATGGAATTCGGCGCGAACCAAGCGACCTGTGCGCGATCCTGCTTCGCCGACGGCATATTCGATGAAGATATGGGCGCGGAGCCGGCCAGCGGCGCACGGCGCGCGGGCTCGAAGCGATCGGAGAAATTGGCGTTGGCCTCAGCGCGGGTAACACGCTGATTGAAACGCTCGGCAAAGGAGGAGTTACCGACACCGGAATCGGGACCGAGGCTTGCGGTCACCATCGCCGGTTCGAGATCGCCACTGTGGAAGAGTTTACCAGCGAGCGTCCATCCGCCGGTGAGAGCGACGGCAGCCAGCGCGGCGCCTGCCCAGAAGAACGTGCGTGAATTGCCGTGCCGTGAACCGTTATGCCGTGAGTCGTTATGCGATGACGTGTTCGACACTGCTCGGCCTTGGCGAGAGGGCGCTTGAGAATTCAACGCTCGTCCACGATTACTCATACGCTCGGCGTCCAAAGAACTGGCGTGTACACAAAATGACGGCGCGTCCCGAGGGCCATGCGCCGCAGGACCAAAACGTCCACGGCTGCAATCCCGCAGGAATGCGAAACGCCATTAAGGCGAGTTTTAGTTAAATGCGGATTAATCGGAAGGTCCCCACCAAGTCCCCATCGGCGTCTAAAAGCCTGCCAATAATGGCCTTTTTGCGTGCCAGGTGAAGAGAAATTAACGTGCCGGGAGCAGTTTTTTACGTCCCGTTTCGGGACACCGATCGCCCTGTCTGTCGGCACGCACTCGGCCTGACGCACTCAATTCCGGGTGGAATTTAGGCCGGTCGGCTTGTCCAGGGCTTGCCCGGCTGCCGAGCTGCGCTCGGGCCGGGTCTGCCGCCGCCGCGGACCGAAGCCCGTAAGCAGCAGAAATCGCTAATAATTCAGCTTCGGATACCAGTCGGTTCCCCGCCCCTCGGGCGTGCAATCGAGGATGGTCCAGATCGGCATCAGGTCGGGTGCGCCTCGGGGATCCTGGCCGGGATCGGCTGACGCCGCGAACATTTCTCCGGCCCAGAAGTGCCGGATGGAACCGTTCCGCCGGGTGAACACATTGAAGGCGGCATCGTCGCCACCATCCTTCCTGAGCCCGAAATAGTCCCGGCTGAAATCCCCCGACGGGTCGGAGAACAGCGGCAGATGATGCCAGCCGCGCTCTTTTTTGAAGGCGCTGAGTCGTTCGATGGGCGAACGCGCGATCACCGCCAGCGCGACACGCTGGGTGATGTCGGGCACCTCGCCATCCCAGGCTGACAGCAGCGAGGTGCACATCGGGCATGGCCGTTCGCGCTGCGGGCCGAACATGTACGAGTACGTGACCAGCGTCTGCTTGTCGCCGAACAGGCCTGCGAACGATACCGGACCATCCTCGCCGATGAACTGGTAGTTGGCCGGCACCTCGCCACCATCGGGCAGCGCACGACGCATTTCGGCGACGCGTTCGATGTGGCGGCGCAGCTCGATTTCCTCGATCAGCAGCGCATTGCGCGCCGCGCGGTAATCGGCGCTTTCGTTGGGGAAGTGAACGGTGCTCGCTTTCACCAGATCGGCGGCGGGGGTCAGGGAACCGGTCATGACATGTCCTCCGTGAGTGTGTCGAACGCGTGTGACTGGAAGACGTTTCGGAACCGGCGATGCCGACAGCATGGGCTTGAAAGATTGACGCGTGGCGCGCCGATGTCATTGAGTATCCCGATGCGCCTGTTTCACTTCAGCGATGAGAGCACTATCGAAGTCTTCATGCCGCGGCCCGTGCCTGGCTTGCATGGGCTCGATGAGCCGCAAGTATGGGCGATCGATGACTGGCATCAGGCCATGTATCTGTTTCCGCATGACTGCCCACGGATTTTCGTCTGGCCTGTCGAAACCACGACACCGGAATATCTCACGGCTTACCGGAAAATGACGTCCTGCCGGATGGTCGCGCATATCGAACTCGGTTGGCTCGACCGTCTCGCGCGCTCCTCCGTCTATCGCTACGAGCTTGCATCCGACGGATTTCAGCCGTTCGGCGGCTCCGGCATGTGGGCTTCATCGCAGCCGACCATGCCGGTGAATGTCGAGCGCATCGACAATATCGAAAAGGCGCTGACTGAAGCCGGCGTCGAATTGCGCGTGCTGCCGTCGCTGAAGACACTCGAGCCGCTTTGGGAAACGTCGTTGCAGGTGACGGGAATAGCGCTCGACCATGCGAAGGACGGACCGATCAAATCCGCAAGGCTTGTAAACTGAGGCGCTGTCGTCTTCTGCCTCCCCAAGCCGCGCAGCGGCGCCGTGGGGAGGGTGTCCTGAGCGCAGCGAAGGACGGGTGGGGTGTCACCCCAAGCTCCGTCCTACCTTCGGAGAGGAAAACGACATGCTTCGGCGCATTGGTTCGGAGGATGGGTAGAGCGCAACGAACCCCATCCTCCACGCATCACGAGGACGTCAGTACAGCTTCGCGCCCGCCGCATCCACGACGCGACCCCAGCGGACATGATCGTCCTTGATGGTCTTTGCAAAGGCTTCGCGCGTCGAGGTGGTGACACTGAGGCCCTGGGCTTCGAGACGCTCCTTCACATCGGGCAGCGCGCCGATGCGATTCACTTCGGCATTGAGACGATCGACGATCGCATCCGGCGTGCCGGCCGGCACGACGAGGCCGAACCAGCTATCGACGACAAAGTCCTTGATGCCGGCTTCAGCCGCAGTCGGCACATTCGGCAGCTGGGCGGAACGCTCGGCACTGGTGACGAGCAGACCCTTCACCTTGCCATCACGGATCTGCGGCGCCAGCACGGTCAGCGTGTCGAAGGAAAGATTGACCTGATTGCCGAGCAGCGCATTCACCGCCGGTGCCGATCCCTTGAACGGGACATGCAGCAGATCGGTATCGGTGAGGCTCTTGAACAGCTCACCGCTCAGGTGGCACAGCGTACCCGGGCCGCACGACGAATAGGTGAACTTGCCCGGATCCTTCTTCGCAGCCGCCACGAGCTCCTTGGCCGTCGAGACCGGCGCATCGGGGCTGGCTGCAAGTACGTAAGGGACCGAGGTCAGGTTCGACACCGGGACAAAGCTCTTGAACGGGTCGAACTGCACCTTGGTGTTGATATGCGGCAGGATGGTGAGCTGGCCGGCAGGCGCCAGCGACAGGGTGTAGCCATCGGGCTCGGCCTTGGCGACGAATTCGGCAGCGATGGCCGTCCCGGCGCCGGCCTTGTTCTCGACCACCACGGTCTGTTTCAGCGACTCCGCGAGTTTGTCGGCGAAGATGCGCGCGGACACGTCCGCAGCGCCGCCCGGCGGGAACGGCACCACCAGCTTGATCGGACGGCTCGGCCAGGCATCGGCTGCGCAGGCAGCACCGATGCCCGTGGTCAGCATAACCGAGGCGAATGCAGCGGAGAGAAGACGGGACAACAGAGCGGAGCGCACGATGATGATCCTTTGGTTGCGAGGCGTTGTGACACCGCCGCCGGCAGACACAGTTGCCCGGCCCTGCTCGCATGAGCAGGTTGGATAGGCCGGCAATGGTGGCTGTTTTTCTGCCATCGGCGGCGTGTTGCGACGCTCTCGATGGCTTGGGAAGCAGCTTTGTTAGCTAGCTAAAAATGGCAGTGCAGCATCGTTTCGGCAAGAAAACCGCCTTGCAAATGCAGTGCGCGGCTTGGTGGATCGCTATCGTCCGGCTGCCCGGGACGAGAAATTCCTTCTTTATGTCTCTTCTGCAGACTGGAACGAGCTGGAACCAACGGCTGGCGGCGCCGTAGACTCGCGCTGGCTGTCGGAGACCGGAGAGCGTCATGACCGCGCTGGACCAATCGACCGGAAAGAACCGTTACCGCGCTGCCCCACGGCGCGACGACTTCACCCTCGACCAGGACTGGGCCTCCTACTCTGCCGCCGAGCATGACCGCTGGGACCGGCTGTTCGCCCGCGCGCAGACCGTCCTCAAAGGACGCGCCTGCAACGAATTCCAGAGCGCCTTGCAGGATCTGCAGCTCTCCGACGGCGGCATACCCGACATGGAGAAACTGAGCGCGCGGCTGATGCCGCTGACCGGCTGGCAGGTCGTGCCGGTGGCCGAGCTGGTGCCGGACGAGGTGTTCTTCGATCATCTCGCCAATCGCCGCTTCCCGGCCGGGGCATTTATCCGCCCCGAAAGCGAGATGGACTATCTGCAGGAGCCGGACATCTTTCACGACGTGTTCGGCCATGTGCCGCTGCTGGCCAATCCCGTCTATGCGGATTTCATGGAAGCCTATGGCAAGGGTGGACAGCGCGCGATGGCGCTCGGGCAGTTGAAGAACCTGGCCCGGCTGTACTGGTACACGATCGAGTTCGGCTTGATGAAAAGCAATGACGGCCTGCGTATCTTCGGCGCCGGCATCCTGTCATCGGCGACGGAGTCGGTCTTCGCACTCGAAGACCCCTCGCCCAACCGCATCGCCTTCGACCTCGAACGCGTGATGCGCACCGACTACATCATCGATGATTTCCAGCAGACCTATTTCGTCATCGACAGTTTTGAAAAGCTGCTGGAGGAGAGCTATCGCGATTTCGGCGCGCTGTATGCGCGGCTGGCTGATGCACAAGACATCGCGGCCGATGCCGTAATCGCTGAGGATCACGTCATCGGCCGCGGGACATTTTCTTACTTCAAGGCCAAGAACGCCGGAGTTAGCCACTGAACGGGCATTTGCTCCGCTCCGCATGCAAGGTCTCGCGGCCCAGTGCATCCGGGTAATATTGCGGAGCCTCGCGGCGATCGAAGCGGCCGTAGTCGCGGATCACGCGGACCTTGCGATGGCGCAGGTCTGAGACGCCGTCAGCCTTGCGCGGCAGCCAAGTCTTCGTAGCAGATACATCCGTCCAGGCAACAAGCAGTGCGAGTTTACCGGGATTGTAGATACTGGCGAAGATGTCGTGCTCAACCAACGCAGACGCCGATGCGTCGAAGCCAATGCGTGCCAGCAATCCATCGAGGTCAGCTGTTAGATCGACTCCGTCGGTCGGCACGATCTCCGTGAACGTCGCCAGCTTGGCGGTGCCGACCTCCGTTTCATCCAAGCGAAGCTCGACGACTGGCACTCCCTCCGGGGGCGCGGTGTCGGTAATCACCTCGCCGACGCGCAGATGATAGTCCTGAAAAATCTCGAACCGACCTTTGCCCTGGGTCGCGTGATGCGCCCCCTCGGTGCGCCAGCGCACCACGGATTTTTCATCGCGCCAGGTGGAGTGCGACAGCACCCAGCCCGGCCGGCGCTGACTTTCAAATCGCTCATTGTCGATGAAGCCATCGACGGTTTCGAGGATCGGCTTCAAGTGCTTGGCGTGATCGAGATACTCGTCCTTCTTGCCTGCGCCCGGCAGGACTTCGAAAATGACTGAGAACATGATGAACCTTCCTGTTTAGACTGGCACCGGCGCGGCGTCGTCGCCACTGAGGAAGCCGATGCTCTCGCGCCACAGCGTCAGGCGCATGGATTCCAGATGCATCAGATGCGTGCCGCGGCTGATCTTGATGTCGCGTTTGACCCGCGCCTGCGTTAACGCATCGAACAGCCAGCGTGCGTCCGCGTCGGAGATCAGGCCGTCCCATTCGCCGCGAATGATCGCAACCGGCGCTTTCACCTGCGCAGGGTCGTAAGCGAGCTGGCCGTGCCAGGCCTTGATGATCTCGCTGAACGGCCCGAGCGGCGTCTTCACGCCCAACGGCTCGCGCGTGCGACTGTCCGGATCGCTGTCGAGATAGCGCTCGCTCCACTCCTTGAAATGGACCGGAGACAGCACCGGCGCCTCGCCTTTCGGCACGTCTTCGGTGAACCGCTCCCATTGATCCCGTGGCGTCACGATACGCCAGGCCGGGAATGTCGCTGGTGTCTCGTACCGTCGTGGTTCGCGTCGCGTGATCGGCCCGAACAGCACGATGCGATCGACACGCTCCGGGCGACGGCTCGCGAACAGACAGGCCGGCATCGAGCCCCATGAATGGGCGATCAGCGAGACTTTCTCGACACCACGTTCGCGGCAGATGAAATCGACCGCGGCTTCCACCTGCCCGATAGCATCCCCGGCCACACAGAGTGGTGCGCTGTCGCCGGGCGGACGAGCCATCGCGGGATAGCGATCGGAATGGCCGAAGCCATAAAAGTCGAGACCCCAGACATCGAAGCCGGCATCGTTCAAAGCATCGCGCCAGGAGCGGCCGTCGAAGCGATGCGCGATGGACAGCGCCGAGGGAAAGGTGGCGCCGTGCACATAGAGCACGACGCGCCGTTGGTCATTGCCAGCTTTCTCGCTGCGCAATTCGCGCAGGAACAGCGTGCGGCCACAAGGGCCGGGAATGCGAAAATGCTGTTCCTGCGGATCGAGTTTAGGTGCCGTCGTATGGTCGGTCATGTGGGACCTCCATTGCGTGTGTGAGTTCAACCCGCTTTGGTGCCGCGCAGGTCCAGCGCTGCATGCGGCGCAGATGCCAGTCGCAAAAAGATGCGGTCCTCGCGCTGGATGAAGCGTTCGCGTTTGGCGTATTCGTAGTTTTGGCGGCCGAGCGGATCATCGCGCAGACGGGCGCGATAGGCCTCATAGGCAGCGAGATCCTTGATGTTGTAGAGGCCATAGGCCGTGGTCGCCGATCCCTCATGCGGCGCAAAATAGCCGATCAGGTCGGCACCGCAGCGCGGGATCGCCTGCCCCCAATTGCGCGCATATTGCTCGAATTCCGCCACCTTGAACGGGTCGATTTGGTATCGAATGCAGCATTTGATCATCGTGCGCTCTCCGGCGTTGGTGATGCGAACACGGTAGCGTTCGGGACCGGATGATGTTTCGATCGCGATCGAAGCATCGACGAAGGTATCGTCATAGGATTCGTCAGGCGATGATTGCGCTGCAGAAATGGATGTCATGCTGACCACATCGAACATGTCCGAAGTCGCAGCACTGGTCGGCGATCCCGTCCGCGCTACGATGCTGCTCGCGCTGATGGACGGCCGCGCGCTGACGGCGGGTGAACTCGCGACTGTTTCCGGAATCTCGGCCCAGACCACCAGCAGTCATCTTGCGCGGCTGCGCGATGCCGGCCTGCTGTCCGTGGAGATCCAGGGCCGTCACCGCTATCACCGCCTCGCCTCGCCGCTGGTGGCGTCGATGATCGAGAGCATCATGGCGGTGGCGAGCGCGGCACGGCCGGTGCCGAACATTCGCACCGGCCCGCGCGACAAGGCGATGCGGCAGGCGCGCACCTGTTACGATCATCTCGCCGGACGTATTGCCGTGGCCATCAATGACCGGATGGTCGCCTGCGGACACCTCGATCTGTCCGCCGACGGCGGCGTGCTGACGGGTGACGGCGCTGCGTTCCTGCAATCGATCGGCGTCGATCTCGAACGCACGCGCAAGCGCAAGAGCAGCCGGGTGTTTTGCCGGCCCTGTTTCGACTGGAGCGAACGCCGGCATCATCTCGCCGGCACACTCGGTGCCGCGATGCTGGAGGCCTATATCGGTCAGGGCTGGATGCGGCGCGCCGAAGGGTCGCGCGCGGTGCAGGTGACGCCAGCCGGGCGGCTAGCGCTCGATCGCGCTTTCGCGCTCGAGCATGCGGTGTGGGAGGAATGATTTGATAGCAAAAATGCTGAGGCCGGTGATTGATCACCAGCCTCAGCGTTTGTTGCGACATCGGCCGGTGGGTTACGCTACGCTAACCCACCCTACGGTCCTACGGCTAAATTTCAGCCGTTCATCGACTGGATGCGAAACTTCGCCGGAGACACGCCGAAACGGCGGCGGAAGCTGCGGTGGAAATATGAGAGCTCGTTGAAGCCGCAGGCGCCAGCCACTTCGCTGATCTTCAGGACGCATTGCCGATCTTCCGTCAGCATGCGGCGGGCCTTGTCGAGGCGGAGCTGCATGATGCGATCGGTGATGCTGAAGCCGGAGCCCTGCAGCAAGTCCTGGACGTAGCGGACGGAGAGACCGAGCTTCTCGGCCACCACGCGGGTCGAGAACTGCTGGTCGGCAAAGCTCTCATTGATCTGGTTGATCACGCTGGCAATGCGCGCGCCGCGCAGACCGCCAACATCGGTGAGGCTCACCAATTCCGGCTTTGCGGGGGTCGTGGGCGTGCTGTCCTGCAGGCTGGCCCGGTTGCTCGTGAAGTCGGAGTGGTTGCTGAAAGCTAGCTGTGTGTTGTCCATTTTCCCAATCACCGCCCATGATGTGTGCGGTTATGGGTCGTCGCGCCCGCGACGAAGGTTCAATGACCTAAGCGGTTTTTATATATGGACTTATCGGCCGCCGAGTTCCGGCGGCAGCGAGCGGTCGAATACGCCATTGGTGGGGCCTTCAAGGAGATCGAGTTCGACATCCTCGATGATCAGCGGGCCGCGCTTGCGCGTGAGTTCCGCGACCTTCTCGACACGCGTGAAAGTCCCGCGCCAATCGGGATCGGTCATGAGGCCGGGCGAGGCAACCAGCAGGAGCTTGCCGGCTAGTTGCTCGGCGCTCGGCTCCGGCATGTTGATCCAGCGGATGCGCTGACCACGCTGGGCCACACAGGTGCCCTTCGGCAGGTAAAACATCAGCCAGCTCGTGGTTCCGTAATCCGGCCCCAGCACGCAGGTGGCGCCCGTGCGCTGGCGGACGGCTTCGATCTCGGCCGCAAGTTCGGGAAAGCCGACGCCGATGCTGCGTACGGTCGCGTCGCGCTTGTAACCGGACAGGACGCCGGTATTGGCCTGGACGACCAACGCAACGAACATCAAGGCGCCCACCGGCGTCGCCCAGCGCAGACAGGTGTCCACGGTTCGCTGGGCGCGCGGCGCCCACTGGATCATCGTGGCTGCAACGGCAGCTGCGATGGCGAAAGCCGGATAGATCGGGGCGAACCAATTGGCCTCGACCCGGGCATGCAGCGCATGCCAGGCGAAATAGAGTGCGATGACCCAGACCATGGCGCTGACCAGCACCCGCGCCGACAGCGCTCCAGCCTGACGCCGGGCCAGCGCATAGAGGCCCATGGCGCCGAGAATAAAGACCAGCGGCGTCGCGAAGAGGAACTGGGTCGGGATCAGTTCGGCGATATAGGCGGCCCTGAACTCCTCGATACGGGCACGACCGAGCTGCTTGATGAACGACACCCACTGGTGATCGGCATTCCAGAACAGCACCGGTGAGAACACGGCGAAGGCCGTGATGCCGCCGAGATAGGGCCATGGCGAGATCAGCCAGCGCCGCATCTTCGGCACCGCGACCAGCCAGATCAGGATCGCGGCACCGAAGAACAGCGCCGTATATTTGGCCAGCAGCGCAAAACCGACGGCGACGCCGACGGCGAGCCACCACACGCCCCGCCCGGTCGATGCCACCTGTGCCAACGCAAGAATGACAAAGCTCGATGCCACCAGCAGCGGCGCATCCGGCGTGACGATCATCAGGCCGACCGACACGATCATCGTGGCGTTGAGCAGCAGCATCGATGTCACGCCGATGCGTTTGCCGCCAAACAACAGTTCAGCCGCGCGAAAAATGGCCCAACTCATGGGTAGCGTCAGCAGAACGGAGAACAGCCGGACGCCGAGTGACGTGTCGCCGGCGATCATGGTGCCGATGCGGATCACCACCGCGACCAGCGGCGGATGATCATAATAGCCGCCAGCGAGATGCTTCGACCACGTCCAGTAATAGGCTTCGTCGAAGGTCAGCGGCGTCGAGGCGCTGGCTGCCAGTCGCAGCAGCACGAGGCCGAAGACGACGATCCACGCATTGCGGACCATCCGCGTTTCCGCAGCCATCACCGCTTGCGCCACACGAACAGGCCGGACATGGCGTAGTTCCAGACGACGCCCATCAACGCGCCGGCAGCACCGGCGAGCCACCAGATCGGCTCGTTGTCGAATACCGACCAGGCGACGCCGACATTGGCGAGCAGACCGACGCTACAGACCAGGTAGAACACGACGAGGCCCTGCAGGATGCGCAAACCTTTCAGGCGTTGATCGCGATAAGTGAGGAAATTGTTGAGCAGGAAGTTGCTCGTCATCGCGGAGAAGGCGGCGATGCCCTGCGCTTCGGCGAACGGCAGCGCGGCCTCAAGGCCCGCGAACAGCGCGACGAAATGCACGACCAGGCCGATCGAGCCCACCAGCGCGAACAGCAGGAAGCGCAACGAGATCACGTCATTGGTGAGCTTTGCGAGGATGAGACCGAGGAAATCCAGCGCCACCATGGAATCGAGCTTGCTCTCGCCATGCAGGCGCGAGCCGAACGTGTAGGGCACTTCGCGGATCCGCAGCGCGCCACGCGCGGTCGCGACGACGTCGAGGAGAATCTTGAAGCCCTGCGTGGACAACTGCGGCGCCAGCTGCTCGAAACGATCACGGCGGATCATGAAGAAGCCGCTCATGGGATCAGCAACGCTGACGCGCAGCACCTGCTGGGCCAGCACGGTGGCGAATTTGCTGAAGCCGGCGCGCTTGTTGTCAAAACTGTCGGCGCTGCCGCCGTCGATATAACGGCTGCCGATGACGAGATCGGCCTCCCCGCCCTCGATCAGGCCGAGCATCTTTGCCAGTTGCGTCTCGTCATGCTGCAGATCGCCGTCGATGACAGCGGCGCATGGCGCCGACGAAGCCAGCATGCCTTCGATACAGGCGCCGGACAGGCCGCGGCGGCCGATGCGGCGGATGCAGCGGACCCGCGCATCGGTCCGCGCCAGTTCTCGCACGGCGTCGGTGGTGCCATCGGGGGAATTATCATCGACGAAAATGACTTCCCAGGCGATGCCTTTCAGGGCCGCATCGAGGCGCTGGACCAAAGTGGCCACATTGCCGCGCTCGTTGAAAGTGGGCACGACGACAGACAGCTGCAGCGGGCTGCCCGCGCGCTCGATCTGTCCGGTCCCCAAGGTGATGGCATCGCTCATGGCGCCAGCATATATCTGCAGCGCAATGGCCTGCCAAGGCACCGCAACAGGGCGTCAACCGTTTGATTGTATGCGGGAAACGGGTGGCTGCGCCCAACCGCAACAGCCAGAAATGCAAACGACCAAGAACAACCGGCGCACGTACATCCGGCGCGCCATCCCACTGAAGGGCTGAGGTTATTCGAGGTCGTCTCGGCAGCGGAGCTATTAAGCGTCGACGTCGCCGTTGAATGAGAGATAGGAATGGCAAAGCCGATCCGCAAGGGGCGGCCTCGAGGAAATCTGGAGGAACTGGAATGGCGGCAAAAACCGGCAAAATCCGCATCGGCATCGGCGGCTGGACCTTCGAGCCTTGGCGCAGGACGTTTTACCCGGAGAAGCTGACCCAGGCCAAGGAACTCAGCTATGCCGCATCCAAGCTGACCTCCATCGAGATCAACGGCACTTATTACGGCTCGCAGAAACCGGAAAGCTTTCGCAAATGGGCAAGCGAGGTGCCGGATGATTTCGTGTTCTCGCTGAAGGGCCCGCGCTTCGCCACCAATCGCAAGGTGCTGGCCGAGGCCGGCGACAGCGTGAAGCGCTTCTATGATTCCGGCGTGCTCGAACTCGGCGACAAGCTCGGCCCGGTGCTGTGGCAGTTCATGCCGACCAAGAAATTCGACGAGGCCGATTTCGGCGCCTTCCTCGACCTCCTGCCGCGCAAACTCGATGGCCGCCCGCTGCGCCATGTGGTCGAGGTCAGGCATGACAGTTTTTGCACGCCGGCTTTCATCGCTTTGCTGCGCGAGCACAAGATCCCGGTCGTGTTTTCGGAGCATGCGACCTATCCGGCGATTGCCGATGTCGTTGCCGACTTCGTGTATTTGCGTTTGCAGAAGGGCGAAGATTCGATCCCCACGGCCTATGCACCGAAAGCGCTGGATGCCTGGGCCAAGCGTTTTCAGGAATTTGCCGCCGGCGGCGAACCAAGCGATCTTCCGCGCGTCGGTGATGGCAAGGTGAAGAAGCAACCGCGTGACGTATTCGCCTATGTGATCCATGAAGCCAAGGTGCGCGCACCGCATGGCGCCATGGCGCTGATCGAGCGGGTCTAATCAGGAGCGGCGCATGGCAAAGGCGAAGAAGGCAAAACTCTTCACCATTGGCTACGAGCAGACGCCATCGACATCGGTGCTCGACACGTTGGAATCAGCCGGCGTGAAGCTGTTGGTCGATGTCCGCGCCGTCGCCTCCTCGCGACGGCCGGGCTTCTCAAAGTCGCAGCTCGCTGCGGGTCTCGATGAGCGCGGCATCGGCTATGTGCATCTGCGCGGGCTGGGCACTCCGAAGGAAGGCCGCGAGGCGGCGCGATCGGGCAATATCGCGCAGCTGGAGACGGTGTATAGCGCGCATCTCAAGACGCCGCAGGCGCGTGAGCAAATGGATGAGCTGGCGGCGCTGGTGGAGAAAGCCGGGCCGATCTGTATCCTCTGCTACGAGCGCGACCACATGCATTGCCATCGCCGCTGGATCGCGGAGATCATCGAGGAGCGCGAAGGAGTGGCGGTGGAGAATTTGATCGCGCGGCAGGTGTGAGAAGCTCGCGATCAAACCTTCTCTCTCAGCCGTCATCCCCGCCTAAACGCAACTGCGTTTGACCCGTGAGGTGCGAGCCTCGAACACCCCAGGTGACGGTTTGGGAGTTGCTTCAAGGCTCCGTCCGGCCAAAAATATTTCCCAAACGTTCTCCCCTCGTTCACTTATCCACACTAGACGTCTGCTTATCCCCATATATTCTATCTTAAGTAGAATTTTACGGTTGCATTCTGTGCGTTGGGGTGCTCGATGCGTTGGGAACGACTGATGCGCGGCGTGGGGCTCGTGATGGCCCTTGTCATCGCCGACACCGCACAAGCCCAGGAAACCGAGGAATTCGATATCGAATTCAACATCCTCCCCTCGGCACGACCGAAATCCTTCTGGTCGGACCTGTTCGACACCCGCGCCAACCGCAAGCGGCCCTTCGACTTTCTGTCCGGCGGCATGCCGGACAGGCTGATCTATTTCGGCGGCATTGATGTCACGCAATGGGGCTTCGGGGCGCATGCCGCCGCACAGTGGATGCCCGGCGGGCCCAGCCAGAACGGCTTCATCCTGCGTATGTTTCTCTCCGAAAGCCTCGAGCGCTATACGGACCGCTACGGCAATTACACGACCCAGATCGGCCGCGCCTTTCTCATGCCCGGTTACCTGGTCCGCGTCGGCAGGATGGAAGCGCAGCTGCTCGTCGGCCCCGATGCGGAAGTGGACTTCTTCTTCCAGAACGGACGTCCAGATCGCTCACGCGTGCGCTTCGGCATGCGCGCCATCGCCGATCTGTGGTGGGAGCCGACGCGTGAGCTGATGGTGCAATATGCGTTATCCGGCACCACCATCGATTCCGGCTACAGCACGCGCATCGCCGCCGGATGGCGTTTGTTCGATGCATTCTGGATCGGCCCGGAAGCATCGCTGTCGAGCGACTATTTCAGCCGGCAAGAGCGGATCGGCGTCCACCTCACCGGCCTGCGCACCAACGACTATGAGTGGAGCTTCGCCGCCGGCCATGTCTCCGACAGTTTTGGACGCGACGGTGTCTATGGTCGGTTCGGCCTCATGCTGCGGCCGAAGCGGGCGCCGTTCTTCGAGAACTAGCCGAGTTGCCACACGGCCTGTGGCTGCTCATAGCCGCGCACCTGAACGTCTCCGAGGAATTTGGCATCGCGTGCCGGCTGGCCCGCGGCATCGCGCACTGCTGCGGAGATCAAGAGCTGCGAGCCGAACTCCTTGTTGAGCGCTTCGAGGCGCGCCGCGAAATTCACGGTGTCGCCCATGACGGTGTATTCCTTGCGCCGGGGCGAGCCGACATTGCCGGCAATCACCGCGCCCATGTGAATGCCGATTCCGATCCGCAACGGCCAGTCGCTGGCGCGATTGTTCTCCTCCAACTCCGCCAGCATCTCACACGCGGCTGCGACGGCGCATCGCGCGGCGCTTGCGTCCTCGATCGGCGCACCGAACACCGCGAGAAAGCCATCGCCGAGAAACTTGTTCACGATGCCGGAATGGCGATCAAGCACATCGACGAGAATGGCGAAGGCTTCATCGAGACGCTCAACCACTTGGCGCGGTGTATGGACGCGCGTCGCAGCGGTGAAATTGCGGATATCGACGAACATGACCGCGACCTGTCGCATCTCGGTGGTCGGCGCCGCACCGGTGGCCAGCAGCCGCTCAACCACTTGCGGCGAGACATGCTGGCCGAACAGATTGGTAACGTGATCGCGCGCCGCCGCAGCCGCGATGCTCGCCTCGAATTGCCGCCGCAACAGCATGCCGACGGCGCCGGCGAGCACGCCGCCCACGAGCAGCATGACGGCGCGCACGAATTGAAAGATGCCTTCGGGCATCGGCTCGTCGGCAAAGCCCACGGGCCGATACAACATCGCCATCGCGAACATTTCGGCTGCGGCGACGAATCCGGTGAAGGTGGAAAGCCAGAAATCCAGCCGCAGCGTCGACAGGATGATGAAGACGAAATAAGTCAGCGGCGCCGCGAAAGCGAGCGCGGTATTGGCGCCCATCCAGTTCATGTGCAGATACAGCGCTGCGGTCGGCACGCTGGTCTCGATCAGCGCACTCAGATAGCGCCGAAAGATCGGGACATCCTTGTTATCAGCCACGCGGCGACCGACGAGATAAAGTGCCAGCAGTTCGAGCGCGAGAAACGGCAGGAAGATGACATAGGTCGAGCCGAGCTCGAAGCCGCCGCGCGAGATGCCGATGAAGATGTCCGGCAGCGCCAATTGGATGACGGTGACCACCGCCGTCAGGATCGCGATCGTGGCGATGACGGCCTTGATACGCAGCCGCTCGGTGAGCATCACCTGACGGTTCAGCGCTTCACGGGCGGCCTGAAGCTCGCGGCTTTCCGCGGCGGGTGTGAATATGGTTCGTCGGAGCGGCATCATCGGCGACAGAATAGCCGCCGATGACGGAATCAACGAGGCCAAATATGGGCGGGCCGCGTCCGCCGATATTGCCAAACGTTAAAGGGACTAGCCCGCGCCGTCGCAAGCCCACGCACGGATCACGCATTCCTTGCCGCCATGCTCGTAGCACTTCTTGGTGGCTTCGTTCAGCGTCGACGAAATGCGCGGGGCCACGGCATAACCATGGGCGCCGCAGGGATTCGCCATGTCCACCGACAACGCGGCGCAGGCCTTGTTCATGGTCAGGGTCGTGCAGTCGCCCTTGCAGGCCTTCTTGGCAGCGGCAAGCGCAGAGGCTTGCGCCGGATGATCATAGGCTTGGCCATAGGCACCACATTTGCCGATAGCGAGTGCACCGGCGCCAATTGCCGGTTGCAGTGATAAAAAACTGAAAAGAATTGTAGCGACAAAAAACGCGCGCGAACGCGCGGTGATGCGAAGTGACAATTTCCCCTCCCCCGAGGTGCAGTCACGGTACAATGACACGGAGGCGTTTCGACTTAGTGAATGAAGAAGCTGGCCGCGGTCACGTGGACGCGCCGTGAGCGCGGATGCTTGCGAGATCTTCAGGATCGACTGGGTTGTAGACAACCATGGTGAGATCGGTGCGGCCGTCGATGATAAAGGCCGAATACTCAAAAGTGAGTGGACCAAGCACGGGATGTCGGATGCATTTGACGCCGTCGCCATGCGGGGCCTGCACGTCGTTGTCGCGCCACATGGTCGCGAATTCCGGGCTGCGGCTGCACAGTTCGGAAACCAGCGGCTCGACCTCCGCCATCGCCCCTGCGCGCGACGCATCGATCCTGAACGCGCCGACGACGAAGCGCGCCACGCTCTGCCAGTCATATTGCGCGGCGCGGGCGCGTGGATCGAGAAAGATGAAGCGCAGGATGTTGCGCTGTTCCGGCGGCAACGCGCCGTAGTCGGTGAGCATCACGGTCGCCGCGCGATTCCACGCGACCACATCCCAGATCGCCGTGCGGATCAGCGCCGGGCTCGGCTCCAGCGCATCGAGCACGCGCTGCAGCCGCGGCGTGACGCCCTCGCTCTTGCGATACTTTACGTCGGGCGGGCGGCCGAGACCGATCAGGAACAGGTGCTCGCGCTCGACATCCGTCAGCATGAGCGCGCGCGAGATGCGGTCCAGCACATCGGCTGACGGCGCGCCGCCGCGCCCCTGTTCGAGGCAGGTGTACCAGGTCGCGCTGATATTGGCGCGCTGCGCCACCTCCTCGCGGCGCAGGCCGCGGGTGCGCCGGCGCACACCGGACAGGCCGAAGGCGGCCGGATCGAGCCTGGTGCGTCGGTCCCGCAGATAATCGCCAAGGGTGTTGTCGTTCGCTGAGAGAATGCTCATCCTGACATTCATTATACTAGGATAAAGTCTCGACTTTACCACGATAGCCTGTGGCGCCAGTTTTGTCCCGTCGAAAGCACAAAGCGGAGTGACACATGCGCGTATTCGTTACCGGAGCCACCGGATTCATCGGGATGGCCGTGACCAAAGACCTCGTTGCCGCAGGCCATCAGGTGATCGGCCTGTGTCGGTCCGAAGCCAAGGCCCAGGCGCTCAGCGAGGCGGGCGCCGAACTTTATCGCGGCACCATCGACGATCTCGACGGGCTGAAGGATGGCGTGGCGCGGGCGGACGCGGTGATCCACCTCGCCTTCAAGCATGATTTCGAGAATTTCGTCGCCAATGCCCATGACGACCGGCGCGTCGTCGGCTGGCTCGGCGCCGCTTTGGCCGGCTCGAACCGTCCGCTGGTCGTGACCTCGGGCACCGTCATCGCCAACAGCATCCCGGGCGAGCCCGCGAAAGAGGACAACCAGATCATCGGGCCCGACAAGCATCCGCGCGCGATCACGGAGCTCGCGGCTGCGGACATCGCCGCTGCCGGCGTCAATGTGTCGGTGATGCGGCTGCCGCAGGTGCACGATCCCCGGCGCCAGGGACTGATCTCGCCGGTCATCGGCATCTATCGCAACAACGGCGCCTGCGCCTATGTGGGCGACGGTGCCGCGCGCTGGCCTGCGGCGCATGTGCGGGATGTCGCCCGCCTCTATCGGCTGGCCATCGAGAAGGCGGAGCCGAACGCAAAATATCATGCCGTCGCGGAAGAAGGCGTGACGCTGAAGGCGATTGCGGAGACCATCGGCAAGCGGCTCGATCTGCCGGTGAAGTCGATCGCGCCCGAGGAAGCGCAGTCGTTTTTCGGGTGGCTGTCGATGTTCGCCGCCTATGACGCGCCGGCCTCCAGCGCGCAGACCCGCGCGAAGCTGGGATGGACGCCGACGGGGCCGGGCATGCTGGAAGATCTGGCGGAGTTGGTGATCGACTAGTCACCTGTAGGGTGGGCAAAGGCGCGAAGCGACGTGCCCACCTTCGCATGCACGGCTGGTGAAGGTGGCCACGCTGACGCTTTGCCCACCCTACAGATCAGCTACGATCCGACCCGCGCCTCTTCCAGCGCCTGCGGCGTGTCGATATCCAGAAACGCGCCACGGCCTTCCACCGGCACATCAGCGACGGCCTCCGCATGTTTCAGGATCAGTTCGCGCGCACCGATATCGCCATCCAGCGTCATCAGCTCCGGGAAGAAACGCCGCGACCACAGCACCGGATTGCCACGACGTCCTTCGCTGACCGGCGCTGCGATCAGATGTCCGCGGTCCGGCGCAAAGGCATCGATCAGGCGATCGATCAGTTTGGTATCGATCAGCGGCATGTCGCCAAGGCAGACCACGGCGCCATCGGCGTCGCGCGGAACGGCAGCGATGCCTGATTTCACCGAACTGGCGATGCCATCGGGGTAATCGGGATTGTAGACGAATGTCACGTTGAGGCCGCGGAGCGCCTTCTCCACGTCGGCGGCCTGATGACCCGTGATCACCGTAACGCTGCTCGCTTTCGATTTCAGCAGATGCTCGGCGACGATGCGCACCAGCGGCTTGCCATGAAGGTCGGCGAGCAACTTGTTCGGCCCGCCCATCCGCGTGCCACGGCCTGCGGCGAGAATGAGTGCTGCGACGCTGCGATTGCCGTCGGTCTCGGCCGGCGCGCGTGGCTGCGGCCGCGTGACGATTTCCATCAACAGCCCGCCGACACCCATGCCGACAAGATCCTTGCGTGTCACCTCAAGGCCGGCCAGCAGGCGCATCAGCACCCAGTCGAACCCGTTCTCCACCGGCGAACGCGCGCAGCCGGGCGCACCGAGCACCGGGACATCGCCGGCCTTGCCGATCAAGAGCAGATTGCCGGGATCCACCGGCATGCCGAAATGCTGGATGGTGCCGCCGATCTGCTCGATGGCCGCAGGAATGACATCGCGGCGATCGGCGATGGCGGACGCGCCGAACACGATGACGAGTTCGGCACCGAGCCGCAACAACTCATCGATCGTCTTTGCGAGCACGGTCTCATCATGCGCCACGCGGCGTTCCGCGATGATCTTTGCGCCGGCCGGCGCAAGGCGCTCCTCGGTGACGCGAATGGTCTTGTCGATCACCTTTGGTGAGAGGCCCGGCAACATCGTCGAGACGACGCCGACCTTCTTCACCTTGTAGGGCGCAACCCGCATCGCGGCGCCGCCAGCAGCCTTCACCGCAGAATCGCATAACGTCGCGGCGACGCCGAACGGAATCAGTTTGACGGTGGCGATCATCTCGTTCTCGACCACCGGCTTGAACGCATCGAGCGTCGCGAAGGTGATCGCTTCGTCCACGTCATTGATGCGATCGACGGCAGCGCGGTCGATGACAAGAATGCCGGGCTTTGCGGCGAACAGATTGGCACGGCCCGTGAAGGCGCGCTCGACAGTGACGCCCTCGCCGGCCACCGCCTGGGCAATGCTGGCTGCAGCGGCGTCTTCGGAGACGTCGCCATCTTCGAGACGTACAACGACGACTTCCTTGACGCCGGCACGCTTGAGCGCGGCCACTTCGTCGGCGCCGATCGTCGTGCCCTTCTTCAGCACGAGATCGCCTTGCCGCAGCGTGTGAACGGTCACACCGCCAAGTGCATCGACCGGACTGGCCGGGCCGAACTTCATGCTGCAGTCGCCTTTGCGTCTTTTGGCAGGCGCAATTCCGCGGTGATCTCGGCCATGATCGAGACCGCGATCTCGGATGGCGAGACGGCGCCGATATTCAAGCCGATAGGCGCCTTGATTTTCGCGAGATCCGCATCGCTTGCGCCCTGCCCCTTGAGGCGATCGAGACGTTTGGCATGCGTCTTCCGCGAGCCGAGCGCGCCGATATAGAAGCAGTCCTTCTCGAAGGCATGCAGCAATGCGGGATCGTCGATCTTGGGATCATGGGTCACGGCGACGAAGGCCGTCCAGCGGTCGATGCCGAGCGGCGGCAGCGCCTCGTCCGGCCATTCCGCGATCAGCTTCACGTCGGGAAAGCGTTCAGGGCTCGCAAAGGCGGTGCGCGGATCGACGACCGTCACGTCGTAATCGAGCGAGCGCGCGAGAGGTGCCAAAGCCTGGCTGATATGGACGGCGCCGATGATCACGAGTTTTGCGGTGGGTGCATAGACATTGAGAAACTGCTTCTTGCCGTCCACCTCGACCATGGCGCTCTTGCCCATGCGCAGCTGCTTGTCCAGCTCCGCATGCAAGGGATCGGCAGCGAAGTCTACCGCCTTCACCAAGCGTTGTATACCATCGGACACATCGGTCATCACGATGACCGGCCGACGCGCGGCGCGCTCGGCATTGAGCAGCGCCAGTGTTTCGGTTTTCACGGCTCAGCCTACCTTTTCGACAAAAACGCGGATGGTGCCGCCACAGGACAGACCGACATTCCATGCGGTCTCATCGGCCACGCCGAATTCCAGAAGTTTCGGCTTGCCGCTTTGGATGACATCGAGCGCCTCGGTGACCACGGCGCCTTCGACGCAGCCGCCGGAGACCGAGCCGAGAAACGTACCATCGTCATTGATGACGAGATTGGAGCCAGCGGGGCGCGGCGCGGAGCCCCAGGTCTCCACCACCGTGGCGAGGGCAACACCGTGGCCGGCTTTTTGCCAGGCTTCGGCGGCCTGCAGGATGTCTTCTTCGCGATTGAGCATCGGACTTATCCTTAGGCAGCGGGGCGCATCAGCGGGCGGTGATGGCCGGATGTCGGCGCGGACAGGGCCTTAATCAGCCCGTCGATAGACGTCAAATTATGTACCGGGCGGAATTCGTCAACGTGGGGCAGCATCATTTTGATGCCCTGCGCCTTCGGCTCAAAACCGTCGAAACGCAGCAACGGATTCAGCCAGATCAGCTTGCGGCAGGAGCGATGCAGCCGGTCCATCTCGAAAGCGAGCTGCGAATCCGCCTCGCGTTCGAGGCCATCGGAGATCAGCAGCACGATGGCGCCTTGGCCTAGCACGCGGCGGCCCCACAGCTTGTTGAAATTGTGCAGCGAGGCCGAGATGCGGGTGCCGCCGGCCCAATCCTGCACCGAGGCCGAGCATGAGGCCAGAGCCTCATCGGGATCGCGCGCCCGCAACGCCCGCGTCACATTGGTAAGCCGCGTGCCGAACAGGAACACGGAAACGCGTTTTCGCGCATCGGTGATGGCGTGAAGAAAGTGCAGGAACAGACGGGTATATTCGCTCATCGAGCCGGAGATATCGAGCAGCGCCACGATGGGTGCAGGCTTGTCGATCAGGCCGAGGCGGCGGATATCGACGATATCGCCACCGGTGCGCAACGAGGCGCGCAGCGTGCGACGGAGATCGAGCCGTGCGCCAGCTTTATCGGGCCGGGTGCGGCGCGTACGCAACTCTGCCTGCGGCAACCGCATGTTGGCGATGGCGCGGGTAACCTCGGCGATTTCAGCCGCGCTCATCTGCGCAAAGTCTTTCTTCTGCAGGATCTCGCGATCGGAGACCGAGAGCTTGATCTCCTGCTCCTGCGGCGCTTCGCGCTCGTTGTTCACGGTCGGCTGCGCCATCGCCTCCTGCACGCGGCGCGAGGCCGGCGGCGGCTTGCGTTTCGCATCATCCGGCAGCGGCACGGAATCGAGCATGTGCTTCCAGTCTTCCTCGGCGCGGAAGAACAGGTCGAAGGCTTGCTGGAAGATCAGCGTGTGTTCGTGGCGCTTGACGAAAATCGCTTCGAGCGTGGTGAACACATCGGCGCGCTTGCCGATCTCGATCAATTGCAAGGCCGCGAGCGCATCGATCGCCGCCCCCGGCCCGACCGGCAGCCCCGCTTTGCGCAAAGCTCGGGCGAAGCCGATGACATTGTCGGCCATCGCTCCGGTGGGTGGGGTGAGGTGATCGATGGGCATGACTCAGGCGCCAATGCTCCCTCCCCCGCAAGCGGGAGAGGGAGAAGGAAGACATGGCGCTTGCAACAACGCGCTAGCCATCACTCGCTTCCTTGATCGTCTTCGCCAGCACATCCCCCTGCATGCGCTGGATGTCGTCCTGGTATTTCAGCAGCGCGCCTAGCGTGTCGCCCACCACCTGCGGCGTCAGCGAGCGGGCGTCGAGTTCGGTCAGCGCCGTCGCCCAATCAATGGTCTCGGCAACGCCCGGCGACTTGTAGAAATCCTGATCGCGCAGTTTTTGGACGAAGGACACGACTTGCTGCGAGAGCTTAGCGGAAATGCCGGGCACACGCGACTTCACGATGGCGAGTTCGCGATCGGCGGCGGGATAATCAACCCAGTGATACAGGCAGCGCCGCTTCAGCGCGTCGTGGATTTCGCGCGTGCGGTTCGAGGTGATAATGACGATCGGCGGCGCCGGCGCCTTCACAGTGCCGAGTTCGGGAATCGTGACCTGGAAGTCGGAGAGGATTTCGAGCAGATAGGCTTCGAACGCCTCATCGGCACGATCGAGCTCGTCGATCAGCAGCACCGGCGCGCCGTTCACATCCGGCTCCAGCGCCTGCAACAGCGGGCGCTTGATCAGATAGCGATCGGCAAAGATATCGCTGGCGAGCTGGTCGCGATCACTTTCGCCGGCCGCTTCGGCCAGCCGGATCGCGATCATCTGCGAGGCGCTGTTCCACTCATAGACGGCAGAGGAAACGTCGAGGCCTTCATAACATTGCAAGCGGATCAGCTTGCGGCCGAGCGCTGCCGACAGCACCTTTGCGATCTCGGTCTTGCCGACGCCGGCCTCGCCTTCGAGAAACAGCGGCCGGCCCATCCGCAATGACAGATAAGCCACCGTCGCCAGCGAGCGCTCGGCAAAATAATCGCGCTTGGTGAGCAGATCGAGCATGCCATCGACGGAAGAGGGAAGCGCCGATGCTGCAGTCATGAAGAACCCAATCCTTGAAGTGCGTGCCCGATGGATCAGGCCCGGCTGTTGGCGGCTTCGACCGCGCGCTTGGCCAGCACGCCGATCAGATGCGCACGATACTCGGCGCTGCCGTGCAAGTCACTGTTGAGGCCATCCGGCGACACGTCGATGCCATCCAGCGCCTTCGGCGAAAAACGCTTCTTCAAAGCGTCCTCAAAAGCCTCGACGCGAAATACGCCGTCCTGGCCGGCGCCCGTCACCGTGACGCGCACGCCCGACGGCAGCCGCGCCACGAACACGCCGACCAGCGCGTAACGCGAGGCCTGATTGCGGAATTTCTGATAGGCCGCCTTCTTCGGCAGCGGGAACGAGACTTTTGTGATGATCTCGTCGGGCTCCAGCGCCGTGGTGAACAGGCCCTGGAAAAACTCTTCCGGCTTTAGCTTGCGCTTGTTGGTGACGATGGTGGCGCCCATCGCCATCACGGCCGCCGGATAATCCGCAGTCGGATCGTTGTTCGCCAGCGAGCCGCCGATCGTGCCCTTGTGGCGCACGGCGGGATCGCCGATCAGGCCGGCGAGTTCAGCCAACGCCGGGATGGCTTCGCCCACGATCGCGGAATTGGCGACATCGGCATGCTTGGCCAGCGCGCCGATCACCAGATTGCGGCCCTTGAGCTCGATGCCGTCGACGCCCTCGATATGCGAGAGGTCAATGATATCGGACGGCGCGGCAAGACGCTGCTTCATGACCGGCACAAGCGTGTGCCCGCCGGCAATCAGCTTGGCGTCTTCGTGTTTGGCGAGGAGATTGGCCGCCTGCCGCACGGTGGACGGACGATGATATTTGAATTCATACATGGCGTGATCCTCGAAGAGTCCTTAGGGCGCGCGTTTGCGGTTATCGTTTGACGTCAGGCGAGGTCAGAGTTTTCCATCGCCTTGGCCCCCGCGGCGATCGACGCCACGATGTTTTGATAACCGGTGCAGCGGCACAGATTGCCTTCGAGCTCTTCGCGGATCACATGGTCTTCGAGATCGTGGCCCTTGCGATGGACCAGATCGATGGCGGTCATGATCATGCCCGGGGTGCAGAAGCCGCATTGCAATCCGTGATGCTCGCGAAACGCTTCCTGCATCGGATGCAGCGGCGCACCATCGGCCGCGAGGCCTTCGATGGTCTTCACTTCGTGGCCGTCGGCCATCACCGCGAGGGTGGTGCAGGCCTTCACGGCCTTGCCATCGAGATGGACGACACAGGCCCCGCATTGCGACGTATCGCAGCCCACATGGGTGCCGGTCAGCCGCAGCTCTTCGCGCAAAAACTGAACCAACAAAGTGCGCGGATCGATATTCTTGGTGACGGGACTGCCGTTCACGATCATCGAGACTTTTGCCATATGCACTCTCTTTGCCGGCGCCTGCCCTTGCGGGGCGGCCCGGTTCTTAAAATCGTTCCAAACGCATCATATGGACGAAGTTTTGGCTCGGCAACCGCGCGTAAGGGCGGTGAGATGCGCGTTTTCGGAGGGAATCAAGAGAGTGTGATCGCTTTGCTGCAGATGCAAAGAACCGCCGGCCCGTAGCCCGGATGGAGCGCAGCGCAATCCGGGGACCGGCGTTTCAACTATGTCTGCTGTCCCTGGATTTCGTTTCGCTCCATCCAGGCTACAGAATCAGCCCTGCACGGCCTTCGCGAAATTGTTGAAAAACTCGTCAGCGATCTTCTTGGCCGAACCATTGATCAGGCGTTGCCCGAGTTGGGCGAGTTTACCGCCGATCTGCGCTTCCACATTATAGGTGAGCAGCGTGCCGCCATCCTTGTCGGTGAGCGCGACCGTCGCGCCGCCCTTGGCGAAACCGGCGACACCACCCTCGCCTTCGCCCGAGATCTTGTAGCCGTTCGGCGGATCAAGATCGCTGAGCGTCACCTTGCCCTTGAAGCGGGCAGAGACCGGACCGACCTTGATTTTTGCCGTGGCACGGAAACCGCCTTCGTCGGTGGTCTCAAGCTCCTCGCAGCCGGGGATGCAGGATTTCAATACGGCGGGATCGTTGAGCTTCTCCCACACCACTTCGCGGCTCGCGGCCAGTTGCACTTCGCCGCTCATCGTCATGGCCATGGGCAATCTCCTGGATGTCTGGGATTTAAAGAGGCTCATTCCAAGTAATGCACGGATCGAGCAAAGGAAAGACCGGCCGGCACCCGCTTTGCCTATTCGCAATGCAGCAGCCATGCGGCTTCCGGCCCCTTTTCAGCCCCTTGGAGACTCTATCGGGAATGGCTAGGGTCCGGCCGCAATGAGCACCGCCCTGTCCCCTCTTCTGGCACCTCTCCTCTCGAGCGCCGCCATGCGCGCGATCTGTGACGACGCCACCACGCTGCAGCACATGCTGGATTTCGAGGCCGCGCTGGCGCGGGCCGAAGCCGTGGTCGGCGTGATTCCTGCTGTTGCCGTCAAATCCATCGAAGCTGCATGTCAGGCCGATCGGTTCGATAGGGGCGCCCTGGCCGATGCCGCGACGCGCTCGGGCAATCTGGCTATCCCGATGGTGAAGGCCCTCACAGCCCATGTGGCCAAGGCCGATCCGGATGCGGCGCGCTACGTCCATTGGGGCGCGACCAGCCAGGATGTGATCGACAGCGCGACCATGCTGGGTCTGCGTGCTGCGATCGATGCATTGCTGGCCGATTGCGACCGCGCCATAGCAGGCTTTGCCAAACTCGCCGAACAGCATCGCAACACCGCAGTCGTCGCGCGCACCTGGTTGCAGCACGCATTGCCGATGCCGTTCGGCCTCAAGCTCGCCGAATATGCCTCAGCCTTGCACCGCTCCCGCCAACGCCTCGCGCGACTCCGCGATGAAGGTCTCGCGCTGCAATTCGGCGGCGCGGCAGGCACACTCGCCGCGCTCGGTGATAAAGGTCTCGCCGTTGCCGAACAGCTTGCAAAAGAGCTGGACCTGCTACTGCCCGACGCCCCATGGCACACGCATCGCGACCGCATCGCCGATGTCGCCTCGGTGCTCGCCATCCTGTCCGGCACCTGCGGCAAGATCGCCCGCGATCTCTCGCTGATGATGCAGACCGATGTGGGCGAAGCGTTCGAGCCCTCCGGCGAAGGCCGCGGTGGCTCATCGACCATGCCGCACAAGCGCAATCCGGTCGCGTCCGCATCAGCCCTCGGCGCCGCCACCATGGCGCCGAATCTCGCAGCCACCATTTTCGCAGCGCAGGTGCAGGATCACGAACGCAGCGCCGGCCCGTGGCACGCGGAATGGCCGACGCTGCCATCGCTGCTGCTGGTAACCTCCGGCGCCCTCGCCGCGATCGTCGATATCGCCGAGGGGCTCGAGATTGATGCCGCAAGGATGCGGAGCAATCTCGATACGACGCATGGTCTGATCATGGCCGAGGCCGTGACCTTTGCGCTCGCCGACAAGCTCGGCAAGAGCGATGCGCACCATCTTGTCGAAGCGGCCAGCAAGAAGGCCGCCGCCGAAAAGACGCATCTGCGCGATGTGCTGGCCGCCGATCCGAAGGTGACGGCACAGCTCAGCGCTGATGCCATCGCCAAACTGTTCGAGCCGATGGACTATCAAGGCGCCTCGCAAGCCCTGATTGATCGTCTGCTCACTTCACTCAAGACTTAAGAAAGACGGAGTTTTCCATGCCCATGATCGATGCCGACGGCTGTCTGCTCAATGTCTCCGTCGAAGGCCGCGATGGCGGGCCGACCTTGATGCTCTCGAACTCGCTTGGCTGCACCATGGCCATGTGGGAGCCGCAGATGCCGGCGCTCACAAAACTCTTCCGCGTGATCAGTTACGATCGCCGTGGTCACGGCAAATCCGGCATGAACGGCCCGGTGTCGATGGAGCGCTACGGCAAGGACGTGCTCGCCATCCTCGATGATCTCAATATCGATCGCGTGCATTGGTGCGGCCTGTCCATGGGCGGCATGGTCGGGCAATGGCTCGGGGCCAACGCGCCGGATCGCTTCAACAAGATGATCCTCGCCAATACCAGCTGCTACTATCCCGACCCGACCAATTGGCACAACCGCATCAAGGCCGTGCGCGAAGGCGGCATCGCGTCTGTGGCCGATGCCGTGATCGGTGGCTGGCTGACCGCCGATTTCCGCGAGCGCGAGCCGGAAACCACCGCCAAGATGAAGGCGATGCTGCTGGCGACGCCGGTGGAAGGCTATCTCGCTGCCTGCGAGGCGCTCAGCACCCTCGACCAGCGCGCGCTGTTGCCGACCATCAAGAGCCCGGTGCTGGTGATCGCCGGCAAGCAGGACAACGCGACGCCGGTGGCCGCCGGCGAGTTCATCCGCGCCAACATCCCGGGCGCCAGCATGACACTGCTGGATGCCGCGCATATTTCGAACGTGGAGCAGAGCCACGCATTCACGGAAGCCGTGGTTGGGTTCCTGACGCAGCGGTAAGCAGACAGATACGAAACTGTCGAATCGATAGAACCGAATCGTGATAGCGAAGGCGTAAAAATCTGCCGCAATCTCTGGTCGGCCGAGGTTGAGCGTTATATGTTCTTAAATCTGACAGGGTATTTTGGATTAGCTAAAGTGGGAGAAGCATATGGCAATTAGAAAATCTGCCTTGAAATCTGCTCCCGCACGTCCGGAACTCGACCGGTTGCTTGAGGAGGCCAGAGTCAACGGCGTCACGGACGAACAACTGCGCGAACAGCGCGTCAGTTTCGCCTATGGCAACGCGCCGGAAAATTCCGGGATCACCAAAGAATCTGCGCGAACTGCCGCAAGCAGCATTTTGATGCGCGCCACCGTCCGATAAATTTCAACTAGGAGAGAGCCCGCAAGGGCTCTTTTTTTGTTATGATCGTTTCCGAAGGTGATGATCGAGCGCTGTACGACTCCGTCCAGGAGAAAAATCTTCTACGCCAGTACGACCTTTTGACGAATTGCGTGGAGATCGGATTGAAACAGGGCCATGCGGCGTTCGACAAGTACACGCTCTGGGCACTAAATCACGCCGCTGTTGCGAACATCTCCCAATTTGGTGGCCGCTTTCGCGAAGAGCCAATCTATGTTGGCAATCATCTCCCACCACATTTCAAAGACGTACCGGAATTGATGGATCGGTTTATCTCGACCATCCACGAAAACTGGTTCAACTGGACCGCCACAGAAATCGCGGCTTATGGCCTGTGGCGCCTGAATTGGGTTCATCCATTCATCGAAGGCAACGGTCGAACGGCACGAGCCACCTGTTACTATCTGCTATGCGCCAAATCTGGCGGACTTCTGCCAGGTAGGAAAATCGTGCCAGAAAGAATTCGCGAGGATCGTAGCGGTTACGTCGCGGGATTGCGTGCGGCTGATCGCGCTTGGCACGAAGGAAATCTGGATTTCTCAGAGCTTGAGAACTATCTCGCAAGGCTGCTTGAAGCTCAGCTCAGAGACGCAGACTGAAGCAAAAGTACCCGCCTCAAAACTGCGTAGACATATACGGATTAAAGATGGACGAACAACAGCGCGCCGAACAAGGCACAGCAAAACGCCGAAAAATTCTCGGTGACGCCTGGGTCGATAAATCAGCCGCCGGCAAGAACACATTCAATGCCGACTTCCTCGATCTGATCTCGCGCTACGCCTGGGGCGAGATCTGGACGCGGCCGGGGTTCGATGATCGGACACGGCGCGTGCTGGTGATCGGCACCATGCTGGCGCTCGGTCAATGGGACGAATTCCGCATGCATGTGCGCGCCGCCCTCACCGAAGGCGGCTTCACGCCGGATGACATCAAGGAAATCCTGCTGCAGCAGGCCATTTATTGCGGCGTCCCCGCCGCCAATCACGCCACCAAGGAAGCCGGCGCCGTGATCAAGGAACTCGGCCTGCCGATCTAGGCAGCGTTCGCCTTCTCGACCGACGGCGCATGACCGGGATCTTCGTCCGACCAAAGCTGGGGCTGCACCGCCTCACGGCGCAGCGGCGGCTCGATCGCCATCACGATGGCAACGCCCATCAGCAACAGCAGCTCGGTGATGTGCAGCCGCATGGCGGAGAACTCACCGACCTTCCACGCCATCATCATGCCGGCGAAGGAAATCGCGCCGCCGATGCCGAGCGCCATGGCCAGCGCTTCGTCACAGCCACCACTTTTGCGAATCTTCGGCTGCGTGATGAACACGAGAAACACCGCAAAGAATGCGACCACCGTCAGCTTGGCCAGCGCAAGCAGCCACGCGTAACGGACCGTGCCGAAGCTCGAGAGCTGCAGATAGTCGTTCAGGAACAGCGCCAGCGAGATATTCGGGCGCTCATAGAAGCCCTGGATCGGCGAAACCATGATGCGGAACGAGAACATGGTCCAGGTGGGCACGAAATAACAGGCCAGCAGCACGCCGGTAAATGTGCTGATCCGCCAACTCTGGACCGTGCCTTTGGCGGACCAATTGTCCTGCAAAATCGTCTGCTCGGGCATGTCGTCGCCGTCCATCGCTGATCTGCGACTCGCGCGCGAGCCGATATGGTTGATGAGACGCTAACGCCCGAGCGATCTTATCGACAACGTAAACCATCTGGTAACCTTAATTTCCAGATTTTGGGGAAATCTCAGTCGCGAGCGAAATGAGACTTGCCAAAAGAAAAGCCCCGCCTTTCGGCGGGGCCTCTCCAAGGAGCGCTGAGAACACTCCTTTCGAACTCTATGACTGCTGCTGGTGGCCTGGCGGATTACCCTGCCGGCTCGGATCCTGCTGCTGGCCCGGGCGCTGACCGCCCTGCTGCTGGCCCATTCCCTGATTGGGGTTCTGGGTCTGCTGGCCCTGGTTGTTCTGACTTTGGTTCGACTGTCGTTTGGACATTCAGTCTTCTCCTCTGTTGAACCATCCAACGCACAGACAACGCCCTGTCTCCTCAACCGTTTCAGTTCCGGGATGGTCATCCCGGGGCCATTATGCGGAGCGAATGTGACGGCGAAACAGTTTGCGCTGCAGCGAAAAACGGCAGGGACAGCACAACTTAGCCGCATCCCTTGCTGTTGCTGTTCCCGCAAAAGCACTGTTAGAAAATGGAACAGCGATTACGAGATTCCGGCTGTCGGGGTTTTGGCATCGGCGCAAAAGAAACACGACAGCACGCGTGCGATAGCACATACCGGGGTCCATGGATTATTTCGCCCAGCAACTGATCAACGGTCTCGTGCTTGGCTCGATCTACGGCCTGATCGCCATCGGCTACACCATGGTCTATGGCATCGTCGGCATGATCAATTTCGCCCATGGCGACATCTTCATGATCGGCGGCTTCATCGCGCTGATCACCTTCCTGATCCTCGTCTCCATCGGCCTCACCGCCGTGCCGGTGATCCTGCTGCTGGTGCTGCTGGTCGCGATGGCGGTCACCTCGCTCTATGGCTGGACCATCGAGCGCATCGCCTATCGCCCGCTGCGCCATTCGTTCCGCCTCGCCCCGATGCTGTCGGCGATCGGCATGTCTTTTGTGCTGACGAATTTTTCGCAGGTCTCGCAGGGCGCGCGCGTCAAACCCGTGCCGCCGATCATCACCGGCGGCTATACGCTGCATGAAGGCGCGGATGGTTTTGCGATCCGCATTTCCAACATCCAGATCATCGTGGTGGTCACCACGCTGGTGCTGCTGGCGCTGTTCACCTATCTGGTGGCGCGCACGCGCCTCGGCCGCGACATGCGCGCCTGCGAGCAGGACCAGAAGATGGCCTCCCTGCTCGGCGTCGATGTCGATCGCACCATCTCCATGACCTTCGTGATCGGCGCCGCGCTCGCTGCCGTGGCCGGCATGATGTATCTGCTCTATTATGGCCTCGTCGATTTCTTCATGGGTTTTGTCGCCGGCATCAAGGCCTTCACCGCCGCCGTGCTCGGCGGCATCGGCTCGCTGCCGGGCGCGATGCTCGGCGGCCTCCTGATCGGCCTGATCGAGACGCTGTGGTCGGCCTATTTCTCCACCGAATACAAGGACGTCGCCGCCTTCTCGATCCTGATCGTGGTGCTGATCTTCATGCCCACCGGCCTGCTCGGCCGTCCCGAAGTCGAAAAAGTCTGAGACGGGACACAGCGTGGCAGCCGCAGCGACATCCAGCAAAACCACCCGCGGCCTCGATGTCGCATTCATTCTCAAGAAGGCCGTGATCTCCGCGCTGGTCGCGCTGGTGCTGTTCTCGCTGATGATCGGCGTGCGCACCGAGGCCGGCTCCGACGGACAGCTCACCTACTGGACGCGCTTCGGCGATCTCGCCGCCATGGTCGCCACCGTGTTCGGCGGCAGTATCGTGATCGAGCTGCTGCGCCACTGGTGGGGACCGGTGCAAACCGTGCGCGTGGTGCCGCCTTCCGCCACCAAGGCGCTGTCCTTCGCAGGCCGCGCGCTGGTGCCGGTGCTCTTGATCTTCGCCTTCCTCGTGCCCGTGATCTTCTACAACGAGCGCTACATCCTCGATCTCGGCATCCTCGTGCTCACTTATGTGATGCTCGGCTGGGGCCTCAATATCGTGGTCGGCCTCGCCGGCCTGCTCGATCTCGGCTATGTCGCCTTCTATGCCGTCGGCGCCTATTCCTACGCGCTGCTGGCGACGACCTTCGGCTGGTCGTTCTGGATGTGCCTGCCGCTCGCCGGCATCCTCGCGGCCTTCTTCGGCATCCTGCTCGGCTTCCCCGTGCTGCGCCTGCGCGGCGACTATCTCGCCATCGTCACCCTCGCCTTCGGCGAAATCATCCGCCTCGTGCTGTTGAACTGGCAGTCGCTCACCGGCGGCCCGAACGGCATCTCGGGCATTCCGCGCCCCACCATGTTCGGCATTCCGCTGACACCCGGCGATGATGGCCTGGCCGCGCTGCTTGGCATCGAATTCTCGCCGACCCACCGCATCGTCTTCCTGTTCTATCTGATCCTCGTGCTGGCGCTGATCACCAACTGGGCCACCATCCGCCTGCGCCGCCTGCCCATCGGTCGCGCCTGGGAGGCGCTGCGCGAGGACGAGGTCGCCTGCCGCGCCCTCGGCATCAACACCACGACGACAAAGCTCACGGCCTTCGCCATCGGCGCCATGTTCGGCGGCTTCGCCGGCGCGTTCTTCGCCACGCGGCAAGGGTTCATCAGCCCCGAAAGCTTCACCTTCCATGAGTCCGCCTTGGTGCTGGCCATCGTCGTGCTCGGCGGCATGGGCTCGCAGCTCGGCGTCGCACTTGCGGCGGTCGCGCTGATCGGCGGGTTCGAGTTGTTCCGCGGCCTCGAGCAATTCCGCATGCTGGTGTTCGGCATGGCCATGGTGCTCTTGATGATCTGGCGCCCGCGCGGCCTGATCGGCCACCGCGCGCCCACCGTCTATCTCGAACGCAATCAGGCGATCTCGTCCGACCTCGTCAAAGAGGGGCACGGATGATCAACGACATTCCAATCAACACGATCTTGAGCGTCGAGAACCTCACAATGCGCTTCGGCGGCATCGTTGCCGTCAATGACCTCTCTTTCACGGCAGAGCGCGGCAAGATCACCGCGCTCATCGGGCCGAACGGCGCCGGCAAGACGACGGTGTTCAACTGTATCACCGGCTTCTACAAGCCGACCTCAGGCACGATCCGCCTGCGTCACACCGACAGCGAATGGCAGCTGGAGACGCTGAACGATTTTCGCATCTCAAAGGTCGCAAAGGTCGCGCGCACCTTCCAGAACATCCGCCTGTTTCCCGGCATGACTGCGTTGGAAAACCTGATGGTGGCCCAGCACAACGCCTTGATGCGCGCGTCGGGCTACACATTTCTCGGCCTGTTCGGCGTGCCGTCGTTTCGCGCGGCGGAGAACGCGGCGATCGATCTCGCGCGTTACTGGCTCGACCAGATCGGTCTCCTCCCCCGCGCCGACGACGCGGCGGGCAATCTTCCTTACGGCGACCAGCGCCGCCTCGAAATCGTGCGCGCGATGTGCACCGAGCCCGCGCTGCTCTGCCTCGACGAGCCCGCCGCCGGCCTCAATGCGAAGGAAAGCGGCGAGCTCAATGAGTTGCTCCTGCGCATCCGCGCCGATCACGGCACCTCGATCCTGCTGATCGAACACGACATGTCCGTGGTGATGGAGATTTCCGATCACATCAATGTGCTGGATTACGGCGTAAAAATCGCCCACGGCACACCGCAGGAAATCCGCGACGATCCGAAGGTGATCGCCGCCTATCTCGGTGCCGATGAGGAAGAAGCGATTGCGGTGATGGAGGGCGAGACGTGACAACGTCGTCATTGCGAGGAGCCCTTGCGACGAAGCAATCCAGTCTTCCTTCGCTTGTGGCTCCTGGATTGCTTCGTCGCTCCGCTCCTCGCAATGACGGGGAACATGAAGCATGAGCACCTCCACCCCCATGCTCGCCATCACCAATCTCCGCGCCTCTTATGGCAGGATCGAAGCACTCAAGGGCGTCGATCTCTCCATCCAGCGCGGCGAGATCGTGGCGTTGATCGGCGCGAATGGCGCCGGCAAATCGACGCTGATGATGACCATTTTCGGCAAGCCCCGCGCCCGCTCGGGCAGCGTCGTCTATGACGGCACCGATATCACCGGCCTGCCCACCCATGAGATCGCGCGCATGCGCATCGCGCAGTCACCGGAAGGCCGCCGCATTTTCCCGCGCATGAGCGTCGCGGAAAACCTGCAGATGGGCGCCGATGTCAACGAAATGACGCCGGCGCAGCACAGCGAAAGCCTCGACAAAGTGCTGACGCTGTTTCCGCGCCTCAAGGAACGCATGACCCAGCGCGGCGGCACATTGAGTGGCGGCGAACAGCAGATGCTGGCTATCGGCCGCGCGCTGATGAGCCGCCCACGTCTGCTGTTATTGGACGAACCCTCGCTTGGTCTGGCGCCGCTGATCGCCAAACAGATCTTTGACGCCATCCGCGTGCTCAACAAGCAGGACGGCCTCACGGTGCTGATCGTCGAGCAGAACGCCAACCACGCGCTGCGGCTCGCGCACCGCGGCTATGTGATGGTCAATGGATTGATCACGCTGTCGGGCACGGGTGCGGAATTGCTGAGGGCGCCGGAGATTCGCTCGGCTTATCTCGAAGGCGGGCGGCACGGGTAGTCGCATTCGTAGGGTGGGCAAAGCGAAGCGTGCCCACCTTCACCAGCCGAGCACTTGAAGGTGGGCACGCTACGCTTTGCCCACCCTACAGACTAGAGCGATACTAAACTGCGGCGCAAACTCGCAGCCCGCACTTACAAAACTGTTTTCGCTGCGATTTTCACAACGCGACCGATGCCAGCCCGCCGCATGAGCGGGCCTATGCATCTTGACGTTCGTTGCAGCAAAGCTGTGCGCGCCATAGGGGACAATGAAATCATCCTCGAGCGAGCTCACCAATGCCATTCACTTTTCGCATCAGCGCGGCATCTCTTGCCCTGCTGATGCTTGCCGCCGCCACACCGGCGTCGGCTGAAACCTTTATCGTCGATCCGGCGCTTCCGGCTTATGTGCCCGGCAGTGCCAAACCCGCCACCGGCGCCCCTTATGTCGACGCCTCCGGCGCCATCCGCATCGGCGGCGCCGCCCATGCTAAATTCGCGGTCGAACGCGCCAATGCGCTTTATGCGAAGACGCATGCAGGCGCCAAGCTGGTCGATGTCTCGGCCGGCGCGGAAACCGCCATCCCGAACCTCACCTATAATCGCATTCTGGTCGGCTCCATGGGACGCCCGATCAAGCTGCTGGAAGCCGCCGGCTTCAAGAGCGCCTTCGGCTCCGAGCCGATCGAGATCAAGGTGGCGCACGCGGCCAATGACACGTCGCAGAAACTCGCGACATCCCTCGCCGTCTATGTCCATCGCGACAATCCGCTGACGCAGCTGACCACGAAGCAGGTCGCGAAAATGCTGACCATCGGTAATGATGACGGCGATTTTTCGCGCTGGGGCCAGCTCGGCCTCACCGGCGACTGGACCAAGCGGCTCATTCATCCGCTCGGCACGCCGCAATATAGCGGCTTTGGCACCTGGATGATGGCACACCGGCTCGACGGCCGGCCTTACAGCACGCGCTACGAAGAATACGCATCGACGGATGAATTGCTGAAACGGCTGGCAAACGAGCCCGGCGGCATCACGGTCGCCGCGATCGGCCGCGAGACCGACAAGATCAAGCAGCTCGCGGTGTCGGAGACGACCGAGGGTCCCTTCATCAAGGGCACGCCTGTGGAAATCCAGGCCGGCAAATATCCATATGCGCGGCATCTGTATTTCTACGCGCGCCGCGAGGCGAACGGAAAGATCGATCCGGTCGCGGCGGATTACCTGAGACTGCTGCTGTCGAAGGAAGGCCAGCAGATCTTTGCCGCACAGGCCAATGGCTACATCCCGCTCAACGCCGCCGACGCGGCCATCGAACGCGCAAAGCTCGACCAATGAAGAACGCACTCCCTCTCCTCGCGCTGCTGATCGGCATGTCGGGCGCGCATGCGCAAGATAAGAACGCAAAGCCTGCCGCCACAGCGAACGAAACCAGCTACACGCTGCCGGATGGCCGCATCGCCCTGCATGGCGACGACGCGCTCGGACCTCTGATCGATGCGCTGAATACGAAATTCATCGAGACCCATCCGGGCAGCAAGTTCGCGCCGCAGCTCAAGGGCTCCGCCACCGCGCTGCCGGCACTGGCCGCTGGCGCCACCGCCATCGGCTTCGTGGTCGGCGAAGCCACGCGCCCCGATCTCCGCGCCTTCAAGGCGATCAACAAGCACGACGCGTTGAGCATCAAGGTCGGCTATGCGGGCTATGGTCCGCGCGCCGACGGCAAGACGCCACCCGCGGTCTATGTCAACAGCGCGAATCCGCTCGCCGGCCTGACCATGACGCAACTCGCCGGCCTGTTCACCTCGGGCTCGCCCGGCGGCGACATCAACACCTGGCGCCAGCTTGGCGTCACCGGCGCATGGTCCACCCGCCGCATCCATCTCTATGGCCAGCGTGATGACGGCGACTTCTCCACCAGCCTGCGACTGTCCCGTCTCGGCGGCATGCCATTCGCTGGAAACTATGAAGGCCTCGCCGACGATGCCGCCGTGCTGCAGGCGGTGGCGCAGGATCCCTATGGCATCGCCATTGTCGATTGGGTCGATGCCAAGGCGTCGTCGGATGGCGTGCGTATTGTCCCGCTTGCGTCTGCAACCGGCAAACCATTCGTGGCTCCGGACAAAGCGGGCGTCGCAAGCGGCGCCTATCCGCTGACGCCGGCCATCACGCTCTATGTGGCACATCCGAAGAAGCAGCTTGAGCCTTGGATCAAGGACTATCTGGCGATGGTGCTGTCCGATGAAGGCCAGACGATCATCGCGCGCTTCGCCGATGGCGCGACGGGGCTCCTGCCGCTGTCGGCGGATGATCGCAAAACGGAGCGCGAGAAGCTGCAGAACTGAGCAAGACCGGGGTGTAGGGTGGGCAAAGCGCAGCGTGCCCACCTTCGCCATACGCGCACTTGACGGTGGGCACGTCGCTCCGCTCCTTTGCCCACCCTACGGCGACAAAATCACGGCGGCGAAGTGACGCAGTCGGCCTTGTTTGCCCGTTAAAATTGCCGGTGACTTCCCCTCGAAATCACCCCACACTCGCTTGTCATCCATCCGGCCCCACGGCCCCGTTCTGGATCATCGCGAGGATCACATGAAACCCATCAAGCTCCTTGGTCTTGCCTTCGCCGCATCGCTGCTCTCTTCCGCAGCCTTCGCGCAGGACATCAATGTCGCGGTGGCCGGCCCCATGACGGGCGGCGAATCGGCGTTTGGCCGGCAGATGAAGAACGGCGCCGATCAGGCGGTGGCCGATATCAATGCCGCCGGCGGCGTGCTCGGCAAGAAGCTGGCGCTGCAGGTCGGCGACGATGCCTGCGATCCCAAGCAGGCCCGTTCGGTCGCCGAAAAGCTCGCGTCGTCCAAGGTGCCGTTCGTCGCCGGGCATTTCTGCTCGTCGTCGTCGATCCCGGCCTCGGAAGCCTATGCCGACAGCAATGTGCTGCAGATCACCCCGGCCTCGACCAACCCGCTGTTCACCGAGCGCAAGCTCGCCAATGTGCTGCGCGTCTGCGGCCGCGACGACCAGCAGGGCCTTGTCGCCGCCGACTACATTGCCAAGAACTACAAGGGCAAGAATGTCGCGATCCTCAACGACAAGACCACTTACGGCAAGGGCCTCGCGGACGAGACCAAGAAGGCGCTGAACAAAGCAGGCGTCACCGAAAAACTATTCGAGAGCTACAACAAGGGCGACAAGGATTTCAACTCCATCGTCTCGCGCCTGAAGCGTGACAATATCGATCTCGTCTATGTCGGCGGCTATCACCAGGAAGCCGGCCTGATCCTGCGCCAGATGCGCGACCAGGGCCTCAAGACCGTGATGATGGCCGGCGACGCCATGAACGACAAGGAATTCGCCTCCATCACCGGCCCCGCCGCGGAAGGCACGCTGTTCACCTTCGGCCCGGATCCGCGCAACAAGCCGACCGCCAAGGCGATCGTCGAGAAGTTCAAGGCCAAGAACATCGATCCGGAAGGCTACACGCTCTACACCTATGCCGCGTTCCAGGTCTGGACCCAGGCCGTGGCGAAGGCGAACTCCACCGACACCAAGAAGGTGATGGAGACCATCAAGGCCGGCGAATGGGACACCGTGCTCGGCAAGATGGCCTTCGATGCCAAGGGCGACATCAAGGCGATCGACTATGTCGTCTACAAGTGGGACGCGAAGGGGAACTACGCGGAGCTCGGCAAGGGCAGCTGAGGCTTCTGATCCCTACAGCATACACCGCTCCTCATCCTGAGGAGCGGTCGCCTTCGACCGCGTCTCGAAGGATGGCCGCACATACACAAGCCCGGCCAAGTCATGGTTCGAGACGGCGCCGAAGAGGCGCCTCCTCACCATGAGGGCGGAGCTAGTGGCAGGACGCTCACCCAAAATTCTGCAGCGCGGGAAACGTCTCCAGCAGCCAGATGCTGGCGCTCGCGACGCCGCCCGTGAGAAACGCGATGCCGGTGAGAATCATCAGCACACCCATTGCGCGCTCCACATGCACCAGATGCTTCTTCATCCGCGCGAACACGCTGGAGAAGCGCTCGACCATGAAGGCCGCAAGCAGGAACGGGATGCCGAGGCCGAGCGAATAGACCGCCAAGAGCCCCGCCCCCTTGGTCACCGTCGCCTCTGCCGCTGCGACAGAGAGGATCGCCGCGAGGATCGGCCCGATGCAGGGCGTCCAGCCAAAGGCAAAAGCGAGGCCCATCGCATAGGCGCCCCACAGGCCGACAGGCTTCGGCATCGTCATGCGCCCTTCGCGCATCAAAACGCCGATACGGGTCAGGCCAAGGAAATGCAGGCCCATCAGAATGATCAGCACGCCGGCCACCAGCGAGAGCTGCGCCGCATAGGCACGGACCAGGCTGCCGATCAGGCTGGCGCTGGCGCCGAGGATGACGAACACCGTGGAGAAGCCGAGCACAAAGACCAGCGCCGAGACCATGACCGCGCGTCTCGATGCGGCGCCCTGCTCGTCATCGGCCACCTGCTCGATGGTCGCGCCGGTGAGATAGATGAGATAGGGCGGCACCAGCGGCAGCACGCAGGGTGACAGGAAGCTGACAATGCCGGCAATCAGCGCCGCGGGGATCGTGACATCCGTGATCATGCGGCTAGATGCACCGCGCGCGCGCTGACATGCAAGCGTGTTAGATCAAGGATGATGCAGTTGATGGGGTTGTGATCGCGCGTGATCACGATCGCAGCATGGAATTTGCCGGGAGGAACCCAATGCAGAACCTTCTCACCGATATTGCCGGCGTCCGCGTCGGCCATGCCGACGACGACGCCCTCGCCTCCGGCGTCACCGCGATTCTGTTCGACAAGCCCGCCGTCGCCTCCGCCGATATCCGCGGCGGCGGCCCCGGCACGCGCGATGCCAGCCTGCTCGATCCCGTCAATACGGTGGATGCGATCCAGGGCATCGCCCTGTCCGGCGGCTCCGCTTTCGGTCTGGAGGCCGGCGGCGGCGTGCAGGCCTGGCTCGCCGAACAAGGCCGAGGCTTCCAGATCGGCCCGGCGGTGATTCCCATCGTGCCCGGTGCCGTGCTGTTCGATCTTCTCAATGGCGGCGACAAGAACTGGGGCCGCTTCCCGCCCTATCGCGATCTCGGCTATGCCGCGGCGAACAATGCGAGCGACACATTCGCACTCGGCAGCGTCGGCGCCGGCATGGGCGCCACCACGGCAACGCTCAAAGGCGGGCTCGGCTCGGCTTCCGCCGTCACATCGACCGGCGTGCGCGTCGCTGCGCTTGCTGCCGTGAATGCCGTGGGCGCTGTGACCATGGGTGACAGCGCTCATTTCTGGGCAGCGGCTTTCGAGGCGAATGGCGAGTTTGGCGGTCGTGGCTTTCCCAACAAGATCACGCCGGACATGCACGCGCTACGTATCAAGGGTGGCCCTGCCGCGACCTCGGTCGAGAACACAACGCTCGCTGTCGTTGTCACCGATGCGATCCTCACCAAGGCACAAGCGCAGCGACTCGCCATGATGGCGCAGACGGGGTTTGCGCATGCGATCTATCCCGTGCACGCGCCGCTCGACGGCGACATCGTGTTTGCAGCAGCGACTTGCGAGAAAGAGATCGATCCGCTGGTCGGCCTCACCGAACTCGGCATGCTGGCCGGCAATGTGATCGCCCGTGCCATCGCGCGCGGGGTCTACGAGGCGACCGCTTTGCCCTTCGCAGGCGCCCTGCCGGCGTGGCGCGACCGGTTTTCGCGATGACATCGTGATGCCACGAGCTGCCTCACTGCGGCCGCAACAATCGAACCCATAACGGTCAGATGTGAACGCGTATGAGTGGCACAGCGGGCTTTGGGTATACTTTTATCCGCCAAAGTAATTATCTACCGAAATCCATGTATTCGATCGTATAAAACCGGCTGCTTTAAGGTAAAAATTCCCTTTCGATTGCAGAGCTAAATTGAACGGAGCATCTTCACGCGTGTCCAACAAGGGCACACAACAGTGGAGAGAACGTCATGAAGAAGATCGCTATCCTTGCCATCACCGCCGCCGCTCTCATGAGCGCACCGTCTGCAAACGCCAAGGGCCTCAATGTCGGTGTCGGCCTCGGGGTCGGCGTCAATGCCGGCGGTCTGCTCGGCGGCGTGCTTGGTGGCCGTGGCGGCCTGGGTGTCGGTGCCGGTCTCGGCGTCGGCGTCTCCGGCCTCGGCGGCAAGCACGGTCTGGTTGGCGGCCTGCTGCGCAATGGCCTCCTCGTCAATGTCGGCGCTGGCGTCGGCCTTGGCGGACGTGGCGGGTGCGGCTGCTGATTATCAGCATCAAACATGACGGCTGAGGGATCTCACTCTTCCCTCGGCAGCGAACGGGGGTACGCCCCCGTTCGCCCTCCAAAATGTTCAAGCAAGCATGATCCGATCCGTTTTCGGGATCATGCTCACATCGCCGGCTTGGCAATGACATCACCCTTCGGCTTCGTCGCTGTCGGCGCAAAACTCTTCGACAGCGACGACGCGACGATATAGCCCTGCGCTTTCTCGCCATCGAGCAGCGTGCCGGTGACGCGGGTGAGATCGAAACCGAGCTTGTAGCCGCTGCCCAATTCACGCACCGCACCGATGCCGTAAGTGTAGGTCGTCGCCCGATATGGCGAGTCGAGATAGATCGAATCCGTATAACCGGCTGCCGCCGTCAACGACCACTTGTCGTTCACCTGCCACGTCCCCTTTGCCGTCAGCAACGTATCGATCGTGATCGGCGACAGCGGAAACGTCGTTTCGCCCGCGCGCCGAACGGCCGCCAATTCCAGCGTAAACGGTTTGGGCCGCCAGGTCAGATTGGCATCGAACAAGGTCGTATTCACATTGGTGAAGTCGATATCGTGCCAGATGCCATAGAGCTGCGACACCGACGCGAACATGCTGAGGTCGCCATCCGCGTAGCGCGCGAACAGGAAAGGTTGGATACGCTCATTGTCGCGGCGATAGCCGAACAGATCGAGCTCTTCCGCATAGCGCCGCATCGACAGGTTCACCGAGACGCCGAGCTCACCCTTGCTGAGGATCACGCTGACACCGGGAATGATGGTGCCGCGCAGAACCTGATGCGGCAGCGGCAGGAAATCCTGGAAGATCACATTGGTCTGGTTCAGCCGGGACAGACCGACCTCGCCGGTCACGAACCACTTGATCTTGTCCTTGATGCTTTCGAGCTTCACCGACTGCGCGAGATCCATCGACTTGGTATTGTAGGTGTCGATTTCGGAGAACGACGTGGTCGAGATCACGCGAAAATCGTCATCGCCCATGATGCCGCGCAGGCCGAGCTTGACGACGAGCGCAGGATCGATGCCGGGCGCGATGTAGCGCGTGGAGTTGGCCTCGGCCGTCGCATTCCAGGTGATGTCGTCCTGCTTGCCGGCGGCAATCAGCCCGACCTCGGTGCCGATGAAGGCGCTGCCGATGCTGCCACTGCCGCGGCCACCGCCGGTCGAGAAGAGCGGGTTGCTGTCATAGCCGCCGCGCAGCCGCATGGAAGCAAAAAGCTCATCCTCCGCGCGCGCGGGGGCGCTGAGTAGATAACTACCAACAGCAAGAACGAATACTATGATACGCAACATAAGCCACCAGAAATACTTCAAACTACTGGGAAGCCTGCCGCGTTAACGTTAGCGAGAAATGAATGTCGGGATGCCGCTGCCATATATGCGGCAATCTGGCCGCAAAAATTTCGCGCGCGCGCAACCTCCTACCTACAGCGCAGGAAGCGCAACGAAATGCGGTGGTATGAGTTTGTGTCGTTGAGCAACGACGCGGTGACCGTGATGCCTTCGACAGCGATTCGCCATCTCAGCTACAGCCCCGAAACACGCGAGATGCGCGTGACGTTTACTAGCGGGCGTCGGTATGCTTATGCGCAAGTGCCGCCGGAAGTGCACGCGGCCTTCAGCACCGCACCATCACGCGGCGTGTTTTTCAATCACCGCGTCCGCGACAGGTTTGCGTATCAGGAGCTTGAGCGATCAGGCGCTGATCGACAGCGACGACGCCGCGGCTGAGATCTGTTGCGCCTGCTTGGCGATCATCTGTTCGACGGCATTGTAGGTCGTGCGCGCCGCCGCCGCAGTCGATGATGCAGGAACGGCGGAGGTCGATGTCACCTTCGATCCGTCGGCATAGCTGATGGAGGTGGTCGTGCTGCCATCGGCATTGACCGTCGTCGTGGTCGTCGCGCCCGCTGTCTGCGCGTCGTCGCCACCGCCACCACCGCCGTGATGCGGCTTGCCCGCCCCCTTCAGCGCCTTGCCGAGTTCGTCGATGCTCACCGAGCCGTCGCCGTCCTTGTCGAGCTTGGCGAACACCTTGTCGGCATTGGCGACATTGGTGCCGCCGGCGCCGAGCTTGCCCTCGAATTCCGCCTTGCTGATCGACCCGTCACCATCGCCATCAAGCAGCTTGAACAAGCTCTTCAGCGCATCGGAGCGCGTCTTCGAATTGGCCGAGACATTGGTCTGGCTCTGCGCATCGAGCAGCGCGCTCATGGTCGAGGTCGAGAGATTGCCGGAAGATGAAGTGGAGCCAGCTGTCGCGCTGGTTGTCGCCGCGATCGACGTAGGCGCGCTCAGCTGAAACGAACCGCCCTGCGAAAGACCGGTCGTCGTCTTGGACGACGAGGCAGAGGCGTTCTTCTTCGCGGTCAGCGACTGCAGAAGGTCCATGGCCGATGTGGCAAGCGCTGCGACGCCAAGCATCGTTGATCTCCATCCGGGCCGGAATGGCCCAGGGAAAGATCAGCAAGCCCTGTGCCACCGGAAAAACGACATGAAATCAATGCCCCGCAGGCACTGAGTCCATGTCCCGACCGGGCAATCCCTGCCCCAGCGGCAGATTTTGCCGGAACTCCACAGGCCCCGCGCTGCCGCGTTGCCGCGCTCACACCCGCATGTTACGCGGAGCCGCTCCCATCGCCCTTTCAGGAAGACAGACCATGTCCCAGAGCTTCGCGCCACGCCCGCTGGTGATCGCCCCCTCCATTCTGGCGGCTGATTTCGCCAAGCTCGGCGACGAAGTGCGTGCTGTCGATACCGCGGGCGCCGACTGGATGCATCTCGACGTGATGGACGGCCATTTCGTGCCGAACATTTCCTATGGCTACGATGTCATCAAGGCGCTGCGCCCGTACACCACCAAGATTTTTGACGCGCATCTGATGATCGCGCCGGTCGATCCCTATCTCGAAGCCTTCGCCAAGGCCGGCTGCGACCACATCACCGTGCATGCGGAAGCCGGCCCGCATCTGCATCGCTCGCTGCAGGCGATCCGTGCGCTGGGCAAGAAGGCCGGCGTCTCGCTCAATCCCGGCACGCCGCTCTCCGCGATCGAATATGTGCTCGACCTCGTCGATCTCGTGCTGGTGATGTCGGTCAACCCGGGCTTCGGCGGCCAGGCGTTCATCCCGTCGGCTGTCGAGAAGGTCACGAATCTCCGTGCCATGCTGGCGGGCCGGCCGATCGATATCGAAGTGGATGGCGGCGTCTCGGCCGCAAATGTCGGCGCACTCGCGGCTGCAGGCGCGAATGCGTTTGTCGCAGGCTCAGCCGTGTTCAAGGGCGGCACGATGGAGAACTACAAGGCGAATATCGACGGGATCCGCAGCGAGGCAATGAAAGCGCGCGGCGAAGTAATCTAGCCCGCCACGCGGAAAACAACGAGGCTGCCCATGCATACCCGTCTGTTATCAGTCCTGACGGCTCTTCTTTGCCTGATCGTGCCTGCGCTCGCCGCAGAGCCTACGCGCATCGCCGATCCCGACCGCTTCGCAAAGCAGATTTTCACGCTGATCAGCACAGCCAAATTTCACGATGCCGCGACGCAGGTTTCCAAGACGATCGGGAGCCCGGATCGCGCCGGAGACATCGAAAAACTGCTGAACGATCTCCAGGGGAAGAAATTCGATTTCGGCAAAAAAGTCTACGACCAGGACTATCGTGGCGCCCTGCGCCAGATCGTCTACTACTCGTATTTCGAGAATTTCGGGTTCGTTTACTTTCGCTTCTCGTTCAAGATGACCAGCAAGGGATGGTATCTCACGAACTTCTTTTTCAAGGACGCGTCAGATGAGCTGTTTCCGAAGGACCTGATCGAAGGTCCGATGTAAGCCCCGCGCCGAGGAAGCGGATCACGCAAAAGCGACGGCCAAAAGGGGTAAATTCCGCAGGAAAATCAGTCTCCCGAGACGTATCCGAGGTGGTTTCCCCTGTCTTGATCTGCTAAAGCGCGGCGGTACCCCTGACATTGCAGAGACGCCAATGATCCCGCGCTATACCCGTCCCGAAATGGCCTCCATCTGGGAGCCGCAGACCCGCTTCAAGATCTGGTTCGAGATCGAGGCGCATGCCGCCGATGCGCTGGCGGAACTCGGGACGATCCCTAAAGAAGCGGCCAAGACGATCTGGGCCAAGGCTAAGGACGCCACTTTCAATGTGGAGCGCATCGACGAGATCGAGCGCGAGACCAAGCACGACGTCATCGCCTTCCTGACCCATCTCGCCGAAATCGTCGGTCCGGAAGCGCGCTTCGTGCATCAGGGCATGACCTCGTCGGACGTGCTCGACACCTGCCTCAATGTGCAGCTGGTGCGCGCCGCCGATATCCTGATCGCCGATATCGATCGCCTGCTGGCCGCGCTGAAGACCCGCGCCTTCGAGCACAAGATGACGCCGACCATCGGTCGCTCGCACGGCATCCATGCCGAGCCGGTCACCTTCGGTCTCAAGCTCGCTTTCGCCTATGCCGAATTTACCCGCAACCGCGAGCGCCTCGTCGCCGCCCGCAAGGAAGTCGCGACCTGCGCGATCTCCGGCGCTGTCGGCACCTTTGCGCAGATCGATCCGCGCGTGGAAGAACATGTCGCCAAGGCGATGGGCCTCGAGCCGGAGCCGATCTCGACGCAGGTGATCCCGCGTGATCGTCATGCGATGTTCTTCGCCACGCTCGGCGTCGTCGCCTCGTCGATGGAGCGCCTCGCCGTCGAAATCCGCCACATGCAGCGCACCGAGGTGCTGGAAGCCGAGGAGTTCTTCTCCGAAGGCCAGAAGGGCTCGTCGGCAATGCCGCACAAGCGCAATCCGGTGCTGACCGAAAACATCACCGGCCTGTCGCGCATGGTGCGCGCTTATGTGACGCCGGCGCTGGAAAACGTGGTGCTGTGGCACGAGCGCGACATCTCGCACTCCTCAGCCGAGCGCATGTTCGGCCCCGATGCCACGGTGACGCTCGACTTCGCGCTGAACCGCATGGCCGGCGTGATCGAAAAGCTTCTGGTGTATCCCGCCAACATGCAGAAGAATCTCGACCGCCTCGGCGGGCTCGTGCATTCGCAGCGCGTGCTGATCGCGCTGACGCAGAAGGGCGCAAGCCGCGAGGACAGCTACAAGATGGTCCAGCGCAACGCGATGCCGGTGTGGCGCGGCGAAGGCGACTTCCAGACGCTGCTGAAGGCCGATGCCGACGTGAAGAAGTATCTCAGCGACGACGAGATCGCCGAGAAGTTCGACCTCGGCTATCACCTCAAGCATGTGGACACGATTTTCAAGCGCGTGTTCGGCAGTGCGTCCTGACTATGTCCCTCATCCCAGCCGAAACGCAATTGCGTTTCGGCGAGAGGAGCTGCGCTCTTGCGCAGCGTCTCGAAGGATGGCGGCAAACTCGGAGCCTAGTCGCACATGGTTCGAGACGGCGCCGTAGTGGCGCCTCCTCACCATGAGGGCGGAGCTAGGCGGCCGCGTCACCGCCGTCTGCGTCAGACGCGGCCATCACTTCAGCAAAACAGCTGCGCTGAGCATTCGGCTGCTCGCAGGCCTCGGCGTCGAAGGCGACGGCCATATGGGCGCCACCGTGCAGCACCGCTACGATCGCCGCCGCGATCCGACCAAACCGAACCTGCGCCAGGTACATCTGATCCCGGCTGAGCTGTTCGACGACTTGCACGGCAAGGGCTTTGCGATCGCTCCCGGCGATCTCGGCGAGAACATCACCACATCGGACATCGACCTCGCAGCGCTGCCGACCGGCACGCGGCTGCATCTCGGCACGAGCGCGGTGATCGAACTCACCGGCCTGCGCGAACCGTGTGTGCTGATGGACAAGTTTCAGCACGGGCTGAAGGCCGCAACGCTCGATCGCGATGCCGATGGCGGACTCATCTACAAGGCCGGCGTGATGGCCGTGGTGCTGGCCGATGGCGAGGTGGCGGCGGGCGATGCGATCAGGATCGAGGTGCCGGATGGTGAGCCGCAGCCTTTGAAGCCGGTGTAATCCTGTAGGGTGGGGCAAGCGCCGCGGGGCCCCCCCCCCCCCCCCCGCCCACGCTGGTG
>JAEXYA010000035.1 GCA_023451825.1 Pseudomonadota bacterium | reverse complement strand
TCCATACACGCTGTAGAGATGTTGCACGATAACGGAAGTGGCCGTGTTTTAACCACGGCTTCGGAGGCTATGGGTCCCGGCGTTCGCCGGGACGACAGCCTCAGTTCGACACTGCCAGATCCTTCGTAAAGCTCCGATCCACCGCCTTGCTCACATCGATCTGCTTGCTCAAAATCCCATACCGCGTCGCGCGGTCCGATGCTTCCTGAAACTCCTTGATCACACCGTCATCGATGGCGATCGGCCTTGTGTCCTGTTGCTGATAGGCGCGCAGCAGCACGTCTTCCGGCATCTTGGTCAGCTCGGACGTGTTCTTCGCATAGTCCGGCAGCCGCGAGCGCGACCATTCACGCGCCTTGTTCAGCCGGTTGAGGAAGTCCGCAACAGCCTCGCGCTTAGTGGCGATCGCCTGGTCGGAAGCGATGATGAAAGTGAGCGTCGGCGTCAGGCCTTTGCCGTCCGCCACCACGCGCGCATTGTCCTTCAGCAGCGCGAAGGACACATAGGGCTCCCAGACGGCCCAGCCGTCGATGGAGCCGGCCACCAGTGCGATCTTGGCATCGACGGGGCCGAGCGGTGCGAATGTCGCATCGGTGGTCTTGTGGCCACCTTTCTCCAGCGTCGCGTTGATCAGGAATTGCCCCCAGCCGCCGCGCGTGCCGGCGAGGCGCTTGCCCTTGAGATCGTCGATCGTCTTGATCGGCGAATCGTTGCGCACGAGGATCGCCTGCGTATCCGCATTCGCGCGCACGCCGCCGATCGCCTTGATCGGCGCGCCATTGGCGAACACCGTGAGGAAAGCGAGATCGCCGGTATGGCCGACATCGAGCGCGCCGGCATTGATGGCTTCGAGGATCGGCGCCGCGGCGGGGAATTCCGACCACTGGATTTTGTAGGGCAGGTCTTTCGCCTGGCCGGAGAATTCCAGCAGCGAGCGGTTGCCGCCTTTCTGGTCGCCGACGCGCAGCACGATCTGGTCGGCGGCGAAGGCGGAGCTTGCGAGTGTCGCGCTGAAGGCGGTTGTAACGAGCGTGGAGAAGATGCGGCGGGTCACGGAAACGTCAGTCATTTTCGGTTTTCTCTGATGCGATGAAGCCTACCAAAGCTACGAGCAGGCCGCGTTCAGTCAATGAAATGGCCGACTGAAGTGACGCAGGCCCGCGCAAGGAACGTATCGCCGGGCGCCGTCGTTATGGAAGGAATGCGCTTTGCGCACATTTCTGCGCCATCGGCGCCATGTTGCCGAACAAGCGGGCTATGTCGCAGAATAGCCATCTCCGTGAGACGAGATGGTGCAACACTCCATCGATCGCGGTCGATAAAATTGTAGTTGCCCGGCAATCGGGCCGGGAGCATTTTGACGTGGCGTCGGTACTTCAGTTGATTTCGTCGCTGACCGTTGGCGGCGCCGAGCGGTTGCTGATCAATTTTGCGGCAAGCTGCACGCCGGGGGCAGGCGTTCCGCAGGTCTTCGTCGTCATCAATGACCGCATCCACCCGGATTTCGAGGCCGAGCTTACGGCGTCCGGACATCCCGTCTATTTCCTGCGCCGCGCGCCCGGCAACCGCAATCCGCGCATCATCCTGACGCTGCTGAACATCATCCGCCGTCACGACATTCGCGCCATTCATGCCCATGACAGCGGCGCCAAGCATTTTGCCATGCTGAGCAAGCTGTACCGGCCGATGAGTGTCGGCACCACGATCCACAATACCGGCATCGTGCAGACATGGGACCGCGTCAAGCTGCGGCTGCATCAGCGCTTTGTCGACTGGAATATCGCGATCTCCGCCGCGGTGGAGCGTGAATGCGCGAGCGTGAATCTGAAGCGGCTGTTCAAGGTGCATAACGGCATTCCGCTGCATCCCTTCCGCGCTATCGATCGCGAGCGGACGTTCGCCGCGCCGCTGCGTCTCGTCAATGTCGCGCGCATCTATCCGAAGCAGAAGGGGCAAGACATCCTCATCAAGGCCGTCGCGCTGTGCGTCGCCAGGGGGCTCGATCTCCGCTGCGATTTCGTCGGTAGCCCGCCGGAAGGCGACAGTGCCACGGTCGGCAGCCTGAAGGCGCTCACCATTGCCGAAGGCGTGTCCGACCGTATCCGCTTTCTATGCGGCCGCACCGATGTGCGCGAGCCGTTGGCGGAGGCGGATGTGTTTGTGCTTCCGTCGCGCTTCGAAGGTTTTGGGCTGGTGCTGCTGGAAGCCATGGCGGCAGGCCTGCCGGTGATCGCGGCGGATGTGGATGGTCCGGCAGAATTGCTGGTGGATGGCTCCAATGGCATCAAGTTTGCGGTCGCCGATGCGCAGGATCTCGCCGACAAGATCTCGGCGCTGGCTGCCCGTCCCGATCTCGCAGCGAGTCTCGCGGCGACCGGACGGAATTTCGTCACCGAATTCGACATCGCCAATATGCGCGATCAATATTTCGGGATTTATGCGCAGATGATGAAAGTGAGCTGATGCTCAAGCCTTCCGCGTGCGCTTGCCGGCATCCGACAATTTCTCCGCCAGAAAATCCAGCAACAGCTCGACGCGGGCAGGGCGCGGACCGCCCGGCGGCGTGACGAGATAGATGCCGATCGGCATTTGCGACCAGTCTTCCAGAATGGTTTCGAGCTCGCCACGCGCGATCGCGTCGCCGACAATGAAATCCGGCAGCGCACCGATGCCAAGGCCGGCGATCAGTGCGGGCAAGGCCGCTTCGCCATTATTGACCGAGAAGGGACCGTTCGGCCGAATGCTGACCTGCTCGCCCGAGGCGTGGGTGAATTGCCAGACGCCAGGTGTCGACAGATAGGCGTAGCCCAGGCACTTGTGGTCTGCGAGTTCGGACGGATGTTGGGGGCGGCTGTGCCTGGCGAGATAAGACGGCGCCGCCACGATATGACGGGTGACCGGACACAGGCGCCGCGCGATCAATGACGAGTCCGGCAGCGCCGCGATGCGGATGGCGGCGTCGAAGCCGTCGCCGATCAGGTCCACGATGGCATCGCTGAGATGGAGCTCGATGCTGACGTCGGGATAGTGCGCCAGAAACTCCGGCAGCAGCGCGGCGACCGTGTTCTTGCCATAGGTCATCGGCGCGGCCAGCCGCACCAGCCCGCGTGGCGTGGCCGATTGCGCCAGCGCTTCGTTCTCCAGCGCTTCGCCATCGGCCAACAACTGGGTCGCCTTGATCGCCAGTGTCCGCCCGGCGTCGGTGAGCGCCAGCCGCCGCGAGGTGCGGTTGAACAGCCGTGCGCCGAGCCGGTCCTCGAGCCGGCTCACGGCCTTGGACACCGTGGCCTTGGACAGCGTCAGCTCGGTCGCCGCAGCCGCAAAGGACTGCAGCTCGACGACCTTGGCGAAGATTGCCAGCGCTTCGAAATCGGGGAGTTTCGACATCAAATCCAGAAACGATGAGTTTCAATCGTTTCTATTTATGCATCAAACGGGTGGCGTTATCTAGATGCCAATCCGCCGTCATTGTCAGGTGCCAGCATCCACGCCGCAACGGCGCCTCGCAATGACGGTTCGGGATCACACAGGAGATTTCCAATGACCAAGGTTCTCGTTCTCTACTATTCCGCCTATGGCCACATCGAAACAATGGCCAATGCCATTGCCGAAGGCGCCCGTGAAACCGGCGCTACGGTCGATATCAAGCGCGTCCCCGAATTGGTGCCCGCCGAAGTCGCCAAGGCGTCCTATTACAAGGTCGATCAGGCCGCCCCGGTCGCTGATATCAACGACCTCGCCAATTACGATGCGATCATTGTCGGCACGGGCACCCGCTTCGGCCGCATGGCCTCGCAGATGGCGAACTTCCTCGATCAGGCCGGTGGCCTGTGGGCCAAGGGCGCGCTGAACGGCAAGGTCGGCGGTGCCTTCACCTCGTCGGCGACCCAGCATGGCGGCCAGGAGACCACGCTGTTCAGCATCATCACCAACCTCCTGCATTTCGGCATCACGGTGGTCGGCCTGAACTACGGTTTCCAGGGCCAGATGAAGCTGGATGAAGTCACCGGCGGTTCGCCCTATGGCGCCACCACCATCACCGGCGGCGACGGCAGCCGCCAGCCGAGCGAGAACGAACTCGCCGGCGCCCGCTATCAGGGCAAGGCGATCGCCGAAGCCGCGAAGAAGCTGCACGGCTGAGCACAAACTGTCGGCCGTAGGGTGGGTTGAGCGTCTTCGCGAAAACCCGCCACCTTATCCTTGCTGCAGGCTCGGCTGATGGGTTTTCGCTCCGGCGCTTTGCGCCTGCGCTCAACCCATCCTACGCCTTACATCCGACGCCCAGCATCGCCGCGCGCTTTTACTGGAAAGCGCGCGGCGTACGGCGTAACCTTGCGCCATGTCGAAATCAGCCAGCCCCGTGCCAGCCCTCAGCATCCGCATCGACCTCGATCCCGAGGGGCGCATCGGGCCCGGCAAGATCCAGCTTCTCGAAAACATTCAGGCGACCGGCTCGATCTCGGCCGCGGGTCGCGCCATGGAGATGTCCTACAAGCGCGCCTGGGATCTGGTGGACGAAATGAATCGCATCTGCGGCCAGTCGGCCGTGGAGCGGCAGACCGGCGGCAAGAATGGCGGAGGCGCCATCCTCACGCCGTTCGGTGAAAGCCTTGTCAGCCGCTACCGCGCCATCGAGCAGGCGGCGGCATCGGCCGCGCGGCAACAGCTGCTGGCGCTGAAGAAGGACATCGGCAAGAAGAAGGCGCGGTGATCGTAGCCTGGATGGAGCGCAGCGCAATCCAGGAATCAGAGCCTCCTCATTTTCGCCGGTCCCCGGATTACACCCATCTCCCGCTATATCCGGCCAGCTATACCGTTCCGACATCACGATTGGCCTTTGGAATGCCTCCATTCTGCAATAGGATCACCTGATCCCATGCAGGATGTCCCGATGTTCGACTCTCAATGCGATCTCGCCGCGCTGGTCTATGAAACGGACCAGGATCCCGATGGCGTGCTGCATGATTTCGCCGCCAGTCTCGGCCGGCAGGGCATTCGCGCGGTCGGTCTGGTGCAGCTCGGGCACCGCGAAGTGGACGTTCCCAAGCTGAATGCGGTGATGCTGCATACCGGCGAGCAGATCCGGCTGTTTCAGGATCTCGGGCCTGGCGCCAAGGGCTGCAAGCTCGATGTCGGCCAGTTGCTCGATGCCGGCACCCGGGTCGCCACCGCCATCGATGCGGGCGCGGATCTCGTCATCATCAACCGGTTCGGCAAGCAGGAGCGGGAAGGCAAAGGCCTCGCTTATCTGATCGAGCGCGCGCTTTCGAGCGAGATCCCGGTGGTGATCGCCGTGCCAGCCCATCGTTTCGATGAATGGATCGCCTTCGCCGACGGCATGAGCGTCAAACTGCCCTGTTCGCGCGATGCGCTGGATGCCTGGTGGCTGAAAGTCTCCAGCCGCGGCGGCACGGTGCCGGAGCCCGTGCAGCAGACGTTTTGCGCGGCGGTGAAGTAAGCCTCTCGCACAGTTTGTAGGGTGGGCAAAGCGTAGCGTGCCCACCTTCGCCAACCGTGCACGTGAAGGTGGGCACGCTGCGCTTTTCCCACCCTACAGGTTTTTCG
>JAEXYA010000067.1 GCA_023451825.1 Pseudomonadota bacterium | reverse complement strand
AATATAAAATGGCCCGCGGGCCCCCCGTGCGGGGCGCCACGTTTCGTTTTGAGGGTCCGCTGTCCCGTGTCGCACTGTTGTCATCGACAATGCCTGACATCGGAGGGGACCACAGACTGATTGATCGGAACCGTGATGACCAGCAACGCACCATCCTCGCAAATTTCTCAGGCTCATCTGCTGCCTGTCTTCGCGCGCGCGGATGTTGCCTTCGAGCGCGGTGAGGGTTCCTGGCTGATTTCGACCACCGGCGAACGCTATCTCGATTTTACCAGCGGCGTGGCGGTGAATGCGCTCGGCCATGCGCATCCGCATATGGTGCAGGCGCTGCAGGAACAGGCCACCAAGCTGTGGCACATGTCGAACCTGTTCAAGAGCCCGGATGGCGAACGCCTCGCTGCGCGCCTGTGTGAAAATTCGTTCGCCGATTTCGTGTTCTTCGCCAATTCGGGCGCCGAGGCGATGGAATGCGCGCTGAAGGTCACGCGCCACTATCACTTCGCGAAGGGCAATCCCGAGCGCACGCGCATCATCACCTTTGAAGGCGCGTTCCATGGCCGAACGCTCGGAACGTTGGCTGCGACCGGCGCCGCAAAATATCTTGAAGGCTATGGCAAGCCGCTCGACGGTTTCGACCAGGTGCCGCTCGGCGATCTCGATGCGGTGAAAGCGGCGATCGGTCCCGAGACCGCCGGCATCGTCATCGAGCCGCTACAGGGCGAAGGTGGCGTGCGCGCGGCCTCGAACGCCTTCTTCAAGGCACTGCGCGAGCTGTGCGACAAGAATGGCATCCTGCTGATCTTCGACGAAGTGCAGACCGGCATGGGCCGCACCGGCACGCTGTTCGCCTATGAGCGTCTCGGTGTTCAGCCGGATGTGATGTCGCTGGCGAAAGCGCTCGGCGGCGGTTTCCCGATCGGCGCGTGCCTTGTCACGGCGGCGGCGGCCGAAGGCATGGCGCCGGGCTCGCATGGCTCGACCTTCGGCGGCAATCCGCTGGCGGTGGCGGCCGCGAATTCCGTGCTCGACGTGATGTTGCAGCCGGGCTTCTTCGATCAGGTCAACAAGATGACGCTGCTGCTGAAGCAGAAACTGGCCGGCGTGGTCGATCGCTATCCCACCGTGCTGCAGGAAATCCGCGGCGAAGGCATGCTGATCGGCCTCAAGGCCGTTGTGCCGGCGCCCGATCTCGTCGGCGCACTACGTGATCAGAAGCTGCTGACGGTGGGCGCCGGCGACAATGTCGTGCGTTTCCTGCCGCCGCTGATCGTGACCGAAAGCGATATCGAGGAAGCCGTGCAGCGGCTTGAAAAAGCGTGCGATGTGCTGGCAAAGGGAGCCGTGTGATGAGCACGACTCCAAAGCATTTCCTCGATCTCACGGCGGTTTCTGCCGGTGAGCTGCGCAAGATTCTCGATGCCGCCAGCGCCATCAAGGCGAAGTTGAAGTCGAATGGCGCCGATCCCGATCGCCCGCTGAAGAACAAGACGCTGGCGATGATCTTCGAAAAGCCCTCGACGCGCACCCGCGTGTCGTTCGAGGTCGGCATGCGCCAGCTCGGCGGTGAAGTCGTCATGCTCACCGGCGCCGAAATGCAGCTCGGCCGCGGCGAGACGATTGCCGATACGGCACGCGTGCTGTCGCGCTTCGTCGATATCATCATGATCCGCATCCTCAATCATGACTCGCTGATGGAACTGGCGAACAACGCCACGGTGCCCGTCATCAACGGCCTGACGCGTTTCTCGCATCCGTGCCAGGTGATGGCCGACGTGATGACCTATGAGGAGCATCGCGGCGCCATCAAGGGCCGCACCGTGGCTTGGGTTGGCGACGACAACAATGTGCTGATGTCCTGGGCGCATGCCGCCGAGCGCTTCCAGTTCAAGCTGAACATTGCGACTCCGCCGCAGCTCTCGCCGAAGAAGGCGTTCAAGGACTGGGCCAAGGCGTCGGGTGCGGACATCACCTTCTCCCACGATGCCGATGCGATGGTGAAGGGCGTCGACTGCGTCGTTACCGACACCTGGGTGTCCATGGGCGACAAGGAAGGCGAGACGCGCCACAACCTGCTGCGGCCGTATCAGGTCAATGAGCAGCTGATGGGCCTGGCGCACAAGGACGCGCTGTTCATGCACTGCTTGCCCGCGCATCGCGGCGAGGAGGTCACTGATGAAGTGATCGACGGGCCGCAATCCGTGGTGTTCGATGAGGCCGAGAACCGTCTGCATGCGCAGAAGGGGATTCTGGCGTGGTGCTTGGGGGCGGTGGGGTAGCTGTCTGTCGTCCCGGCGAACGCCGGGACCCATAGCCTCCGACGGTGTGGCTGATCCAACATAGCCACACCGATCGCGTTCATATTACTTTGACAGCGTGTATGGGTCCCGGCGTTCGCCGGGACGACATAAGGGTTTGATCAGGCCGCCGTCTTCTTCGGCGCAAAACGTCCATAGAACGTCTCACCCTTCGCGGCCATTTCCTCCAGCAGTTTCGGCGGCGTAAACCGCGAGCCGTATTTCTTCTCCAGCTTGTGGCACAGCTCCACGAACTTCTTCGTGCCCATGAAGTCGATATAGCTCAACGTGCCGCCGGTGAACGGCGCGAAGCCGAAGCCGAGGATGGACCCGACATCCGCTTCACGCGGATCGACGATCACATTGTCCTCGACCGTGCGCGCGGCTTCCACCGCCTGCACCACGAGGAAACGCTGCTTGAGCTCCTCCACGTCGAGCGTGTCGGGATCGACCGGCTTTGGCAGCAAGGGCGCGATGCCCTTCCACAGGGCCTTCGAGCCCTTGCCCTTCGGCGGATACTCGTAAAAACCCTTGCCGTTCTTGCGGCCAAAACGCTCCTGCTTCTCCACCATCTCGACGATCAGCTTCTTCTGCGCCTGATCCACGGCCTGCGAGCCGAGATCGGCCTCGGTCGCCTTCATGATCTTCAGCACAAGGTCGAGTGCGATCTCGTCCGACAGCGACAGCGGGCCGACCGGCATGCCGGCCATCTTGGCGGTGTTCTCGATCATCGCCGGCGGCACGCCTTCGAGCAGCATTTCGAGGCCTTCGGCCGTGAAGCGCAGCACGCAGCGATTCGCAAAGAAACCGCGTGAGTCGTTCACGACGATCGGCGTCTTGCCGATGACGCGGATGTAATCGAGCGCGGTCGCGAGGGCGACATCGCCGGTGTTCTTGCCGACAATCGTTTCCACCAGCATCATCTTCTCGACCGGCGAGAAGAAGTGGATGCCGATGAATTTCGACTGATCCTCGAATTCCTCGGCCAGCGAGTTGATCGGGAGCGTCGAGGTGTTGGAGGCGATGATGGCGCCTTCCTTCAAAAGCGGCTGCACCTTCTTGTAGATCTCGGCCTTCACAGCGCGATCCTCGAACACCGCCTCGATGACGAGGTCGCATTCCTTGATCACGTTAAAGTCCGCGGTGGCAGTGATCTTCGACATCAGCGCGTCGCGATCGGCGTCCTTGGCGCGGCCCTTGGCGATCAAACCATCGATCACCGACTGGCAATGCGCACGGCCCTTGTCGGCTGCGGCCTGGTCGCGGTCGATCAGCACCACGTCGATGCCGCCCTTGGCCGAGACGTAGCCGACGCTCGCACCCATGAAGCCGGCGCCGATGATGGCGAGCTTCTTGACCTTGGTGGGCGGCACGTTCGTGGGACGACGCGCGCCCTTGTTGAGCTCCTGCATGGAGAGGAACAGGCTGCGGATCATCGCAGCGGCTTCCTTGGTCTGCAGGACATGGGCGAAGTAACGCGACTCCACGCGCAGCGCGGCGTCCATCGGCAGTTGCAGACCTTCATAGACGCACTGCATGATCGCGCGGGCGGCGGGATAGTTGTCAAAGGTCTCGCGGCGATAGATGGCGTTGCCCGCGGGGAACATCATCATGCCCTGCTTGGAATAGACGGGGCCGCCGGGCAGCTTGAAACCCTTGTCGTCCCACGGCGCGGTGGCCTTGCCGCCAGCTTTGATCCATTCCTTCGCGGTCTTGATGAGATCGGCAGCCGGCACCACGGCACCGACGATGTTCATCGCCTTGGCTTTTGCGAGATTGATCGCGTCGCCCTTGAGCAGCATCTGCATCGTATCCTGCGGCTGCAGCATGCGCGCGAGGCGCTGCGTGCCGCCACCGCCGGGGAACAGGCCGACCTTGATCTCGGGGAGGCCAAGGCGCGTCTTCGGATTTTCCGCGGCCACGCGATAGTGGCAGGCGAGCGTCACTTCGAACGCGCCGCCGAGGGCGAGGCCGTTGATGGCGGCGACCCACGGCTTGCCCGCGGTCTCGATCTTGCGCAGCGTCAGCGAGAGTTTGCGGCTCTCGTCGAACAGCATCTGCTGGGCGGCTTCCTCGCCCTTGGCCTTCTTTGTCTCGGCAAAGATCTTGTTCATGCCTTCCAGCATGGAGAGATCGGCTCCGGCCGAGAATGCATCCTTGCCGGAGGTGACGACGACGCCCTTCACGGCGGCGTCCGCCGTGGTCTGGTCGACGATGGCGCCGAGTTCTTCGATGGTGGTGGTATCGAGCACGTTCATCGAACGGCCGGGAATGTCCCAGGTGACGAGGGCGATGCCGTCGGCGTCGGTCTCAACCTTGAAATTCTTGAAGGTCATGTTGGCTCCTGATGTTGCAGCTATGTCAGCGCAGTGGAGATGAATTGTAGGGTGGGCAAAGGCGCCGTTGCGCCGTGCCCACCATTCTTGCTCGGCAGGGGTGGTGGGCACGCTTCGCTTTGCCCACCCTACAGATCAGACGCGTTCGATGATCGTCGCGGTGCCCATGCCGCCGCCGATGCAGAGGGTGACGAGCGCCGTGGACTTGTTGGTGCGCTCGAGCTCGTCCAGCACGGTGCCGAGGATCATGGCGCCGGTGGCGCCGAGCGGATGGCCCATGGCAATGGCGCCGCCGCAGACATTGATCTTCTCATTGTCGATGTCGAACGCCTGGATGAAACGCAGCACGACGGAGGCGAAGGCTTCGTTGAGCTCGAACAGGTCGATGTCCGACAGTTTCATGCCGGAGCGCTCCAGCACTTTCTTCGTCACATCCACCGGGCCGGTGAGCATCATCGCGGGCTCGGAACCGATATTGGCGAAGGCGCGGATTTTTGCACGCGGCTTCAGGCCGTTCTTCTTGCCGGCCTCGGCGCTGCCGAGCAGCACGGCGGCGGCGCCATCGACGATGCCTGATGAATTACCGGCGTGATGGACATAGTTCACCGCCTCGATTTCCGGATGCGACTGGATCGCGACGCCGTCAAAGCCGCCCATCGATGCGACGGTGGCGAAAGACGGCTGCAGCGACGCCAGCGACTGCATCGTGGTGGACGGGCGCATATGCTCGTCCTTGGCCAGGATGGTGAGGCCGTTGATGTCCTTCACCGGGACGATGGAGTTCTTGAAGCGGCCTTCTTCCCAGGACTTTGCGGCGCGCTGCTGGCTCTGCACGGAATAGGCGTCGACGTCATCACGCGAGAAGCCGTATTTGGTCGCGATCAGATCGGCCGAGACGCCCTGCGGCATGAAATAAGCGGGCACGGCGATCGAGGGATCGACCGGCCATGCGCCGCCAGAGGCGCCGATGCCGACGCGGCTCATGCTTTCGGCGCCGCCGCCGATGGTGAGTTCGTGCTGGCCGGCCATCACCTGGGCGGCCGCGAAATTCACCGCGTCGAGGCCGGAGGCGCAAAAGCGGTTGATCTGGATGCCGGGGACATCATTGCCATAGCCGGCCGAGAGCGCGGCCATGCGCGCGATGTCGCCGCCGGCCTCGCCGACGGGATCGACGACGCCGAGAATGACGTCATCGACGCTGCCGGTTTTGAGATTGTTACGCTCCTTGAGCGCCTTCAGCGGCGTGGTGGCGAGCGCGAGTGCGGTCACCTCATGCAGCGAACCATCGGACTTGCCGCGACCGCGCGGCGTGCGAACGTGATCGTAGATATAGGCCTCGGGCATGGTGTCTCCCTTCGGATGAATTTTAGCTGTCATCGCCCGGCTTGACCGGGCGATCCAGTACACGCGGGCGTTCGAGTTCTGTCTGTGAAGTCTGTGTCTACTGGATCCCCGCATGCGCGGGGATGACAGTCGCGTGTGTCGTGATCAAAACGCTTCCGCCGGAAGCTCCATCGTGGTCGCAGCACCCGTCTGTATCCGCGCGAGATGCACGGTGGTTTCCGGCAGCATTCGCTCCATGAAGAAGCGGCCCGTTACCAGCTTGGTGGTCAGGAACGGCGTCGCGCCATCAGCGGCGATCTTGTCCTGCGCGATCTTCGCCATCTTCGCCCACATGTAAGCAAACGCGGTGAGGCCAAACAATTGCATGTAATCCGTCGCACCTGCGCCGGCATTGTCGGGCTTGGCCATGGCATTGTTCATCAGCCACATGGTGGCCTGCTGCAGATGGCCGAGCGCATTCGACAGCGGATCGACATAGGGCTTCATGGCTTCATCGCCGCCATGCTCCTTCGCAAAGGCAGCCACCTCGCCGAAGAACGCCATCGCCGCACGGCCGCCGTCGCGCGGCAGTTTGCGGCCGACGAGATCGAGCGCCTGGATGCCGTTGGCGCCTTCATAGATCATCGCAATACGCGCATCGCGCACGAACTGCTCCATGCCCCATTCGGCGATATAGCCGTGGCCGCCGAACATTTGCTGCGCGGAGACGGCATTGGCAAAGCCGCCATCGGTGAGCACGCCCTTCAGCACCGGGGTCATCAGGCCCATGTGGTCGTCGGCGGTCTGGCGTTCCTTCGGATCCTCGGAGCGATGGGCGACGTCGCTCTTCAGCGCGGTCCACACCACCATGGCGCGGGCGGCCTCGTTGAAGGCGCGAATGGTGAGCAGCGTGCGGCGCACGTCCGGATGCACCATGATCGAATCCGCCGCCTTGTCCGGCGATTTCGGCCCGGTCAGCGAGCGGCCCTGGATGCGCTCTTTCGCGTAAGCCACGGCGTTCTGATAGGCGACTTCCGATTGCGCGAGGCCCTGCACGGCGACGCCGAGGCGGGCTTCGTTCATCATCACGAACATGCCCTGCATGCCCTTGTTTTCTTCGCCGATCAGCCAGCCGGTGGCGTTATCGTAGTTCATCACGCAGGTGGAGTTGCCGTGGATGCCCATCTTGTGCTCGATGGAGCCGCAGACCACGCCGTTGCGGTCGCCGAGCGAGCCGTCGTCATTCACCATCACCTTCGGCACGACAAAGAGCGACACGCCCTTGATGCCGGCCGGCGCGCCTTCGATGCGCGCGAGCACGAGATGGATGATGTTGTCGGCCATGTCGTGTTCGCCGGCCGAGATGAAAATCTTGGTGCCGGAGATCTTGTAGCTGCCGTCGCCCTGCGGCACCGCCTTGGTGCGGAGCAGGCCGAGATCGGTGCCGCAATGCGGCTCGGTGAGGTTCATGGTGCCGGTCCATTCGCCCGACACCATCTTCGGCAGATATTTCGATTTCTGCTGGTCGTTGCCGTGCACGATCAGCGCAGCGGTGGCGCCCATGGTGAGGCCGCCATACATGGAGAACGCCATGTTGGCCGAGATCTGGAATTCGGCGACGGTCTGCGACAGCGTCACCGGCAGGCCCTGGCCGCCATATTCAACGGGGGCGGAGAGGCCGAGCCAGCCGCCTTCGGTGACCTGCTTGAAGGCGTCCTTGAAACCTTTCGGGGTGGTGACGCTGCCATCATCGTTGCGCTTGCAGCCTTCGAGATCGCCGATGCGGTTCAGCGGCTGCAGCACGTTTTCGCTGAGTTTTGCAGCCTCGCCGAGGATCGCCTCGCGCACATCGGCCGAGGCATCGCTGAAGCCGGGGAGATTGTTATAGCGATCGAACTGAAACACGTCGTTGAGCAGAAAGCCGACGTCTTCGAGCGGCGCTTTGTAGCTGGGCATGAAGTCCTCCCCGGTTGGAATTCGTTATGCGACGCAAGCTTACAGCATCGCGTTTGAAGGTGGTTTGAAAAGACGGCGCCTTATTGCCGCGCCAGCATTTCACCCATGAGACGGTGCAGGAGATTGATGGCTTTCAGCGGTCGGACCATCACCTTGAAATGCGTGATGCGGCCTTCGGCATCGAAGGTGATCATGTCGATGCCGTTGATCTTGATGCCCTCGATCTCGTTCTCGAATTCGAGCACGGCGGACGTGTCGTTGCGCCATTCGCCGGTATAGGTGAAGCCGGGCCCGCCCAGCACCTGTTCGGCGGCGGCGAGATATTTGAACACGATGTCACGGCCGCGCTGTGGCGCATGCACCACCGGGCTCTCGAACACGGCATCGGGATGCAGCAGCTCCTTAAGCGCCGCATGGTCGTGGGACTTCATGAAGCCGTACCACTTATCGAGACCGGTCATGCTCATCGGCGCTCTCCGTGTTTCCATACACCCTTGCATGGAAGCTAACCTCAAGGCATGGATTTCGTCAATACACTTGTGTATGGTTGGATCATGGAAGAGCAAGTGACCAAGGACCGGCTGACGCGCACCGCGTGGCTCGATCACGGCCTCCGCATTCTGGCGCGGCAGGGCGCGGCTGCGCTCAAGGTCGGCGATCTCGCTGCCGGGCTGAACGTCTCTCGCGGCAGTTTCTATTGGCATTTCAAGGATATCGGCGAGTTCCGCCTGCAACTCCTGGAGCGCTGGCAGGAGCGGACCACCGATCAGGTGCTGGAGCAAACCGATGCCTCCACCACCGGCGCCGCCCGCCTGACGCATCTGATGAAATTGGCCTTCAATGAGGATCGCAGCCTCGATCGCTCGATCCGCGGAATGGCGTCCACGGACAAGGCGGTGGCTGAGATGGTGGCGTCCGTCGATGCCCGTCGCATCGCCTATATGGCAAATGTGCTCACTGAAGCAGGTGTCGAAAGCCGCCGTGCATTGTCGCGCGCGGAGTTTCTGTACTGGGCCTATATCGGCCAGTCCGCGGTGATGGACCCGCGGCACGATTCGATGACCGAGCGCGACATCGACGATCTCAGCGCGTTGTTCACGCACTGACGCATCCGGGGCGCGAACGCCTCATCCTACCTATGAATCGGCGCAAGTGTATCGTCCGATTAACATTTAAGGCTGTCGCGAGCCCATCCTTAACCCGTTATTTACCCTAACCCTGAAAAGTCCGGACTAAGGCAGACCACCGCGTTCCCGTTTCTGATTTCTTCATTCTGGGACGCGTGGCGGAAGCTGCAGGCGCTGGTTGGCGTCAGGCTCGTAACCGGACCAAAGCATGAATTCGCGCGTATCGTGGAGTGTTGAGGGGATGGACCCGTCGGTTCGTGAGCGAGCCGAAGCCGCCGCGCGCCGCGCCGGCATGTCCCTCACCGATTGGCTGAACACCACCATCGGCGAATCCCCGGTCGCGCCCGCGATGCATGGCTATGCCGATCATGCCCGGCCCACCGAAGCTCCGCAGCCCCCGCGCTACCAGGCGCGTCCAAGCCATGCGCAACGCCAGGCGATGCCCCCGCGCCAAGCGGCAATGCCGCAGCGGGAGGCCGCTGAGGTCGCTGATATTCATCAGCGTCTCGATGCCATCGCCCGTCAGATCGAAGAGTTTTCGCGCCCGACCCAGCGTAGCAGCAATGAGCCCGGCGTTGCGCGCCAGCTCAATGATGCGATTTCGCGTCTCGATGCGCGGTTGTCGCAGATCAGCGAGAAGCCGCAGCGCGCAGCGCCGGCCGCCCAGCATTACGATCCGCGCCCCAACCCGGACATGGTCGAGCGCGCCGCCAATCATGTCTATAGCTCTGCGCCGCAATCCGATCCGTTGTCGCTCGATTTCGCCATTGCCGAGATCGCCGCGCGTCAGGACGAACTCGATGGCGCTCCGCGGATGGCTCCGCGTTATGCGTCACCGGTTGCTCCACATGTGACACCGCCGCCCCCGATGCCCGACATGTCAGGGCTGGAGCGCCAGCTGTCGCAAATCACCAGCAAAATCGACGCGCTGCAGCGGCCGAATGACAGTATCGAGCAGTCGATCGCGACATTCCGCAGCGAACTCGCCGAGATACGCAATGCGGTGACCGAAGCGCTGCCGCGCCGTGCCATTGAATCCATTGAGAGTGAAATCCGCGCGCTGTCGCAGCGGATCGATGAAACGCGCTCGAGCGGCATCGATGCCGATGTGCTCGGTAATCTCGAACACGCGCTTGGCGATATCCATAAGACGTTGAAGACGCTGACGCCGGCCGAACAGCTGGCCGGCTTCGACGAGGCGATCCGCAATCTCGGCAGCAAGATCGATCAGATCGTGCGCTCGAGCGATAATCCGGGCACGCTGGAGCAGCTCGAAGGCGCGCTCTCCGCCTTGCGCGCCATCGTCTCCAATGTCGCCACCAATGAGGCGGTTGGCCGTCTCAGTGATGATCTGCAGCGGCTGTCGAGCAAGGTCGATCAGCTCGCGCAGAGCAGCGACAGCAGCATGTTCGCCGCGCTCGAAGCGCGCATCATGACGCTGACGACCACGCTCGAAAATCGCGAACGCCCGCAGCCCGTCAATTCCGACAATCTGGAAAGCGCTTTGGCGGCGCTGGCGCAGCGGCTCGATCACATGCCGGTCGGCAACGACCAGTCGTCTGCCTTCACGCATCTGGAACAGCGCGTCTCCTATCTCTTGGAGCGGATGGAAAGCATCAGCGACCCGCGTGGCAATAATCTCGGCCGCGTCGAGGATGGATTGCAGGACATCCTGCGTCATCTCGAACGCCAGCAGACGATGTTCGCTGCCGCGCTGAGCGACAGCCGCGCCGATGCCGGTGCAGTCGATGCCTTCAAGCGCGAATTGTCCGACATGCGCTTCAGCCAGTCGGAAACCGATCGCCATCTCCAGGATTCCATGGAGGTCGTGCATTCGACCCTCGGCCATGTGGTCGATCGCCTGGCCAAGATCGAAGGCGATCTGCGCGCGGTCAGCGCGCGTCCTGCGCAGCCAGCGCCGGCCGCGGCTCCCATTCAGCCCGCTCCGATGCCGCAGGCAGCGATTCAGCCTGCGATGGCCGCACCGCCGCGCCCGCAAATGCCGAATCCGGTGAAGCCGCAGGCGGCCAGTCCGTCGCAGATCGAAGTGCGCCCGCCGCAAGCGCATTTCGATGCGGCACCGCGCGACTTCGCTGCGACCGCGATTTCCAGCGAGCCCGCACCTGCCTTCCAGGTGCCGAAGGCCATCAGCGAGATCCTCGATCCGAAGCCGGCACCGAAGCCCGCCGCGCCGCCGGTCACCGTCGAGCGTCCGTCGCCGCGTCCGATGGTCGATCCGCAATTGCCGCCCGATCATCCGCTCGAACCCGGCACACGCCCGCAGGGCCGGGGTGCCTCGCCGTCGGAGCGCATCGCCGCGTCGGAGGATGCGATCAGCGAAATCGCCGGTGCTGCGCCGGAGCCGGCCAGCGCGTCCAGCTTCATCGCCGCCGCACGCCGCGCCGCGCAGGCCGCTGCCTCGACGGGTGAGAAGCCGAAGAGTGCCAAGGCCGCGCCGCAGGTCGAAGGCGAGAAGGGCCCATCGACATTCGGCTCCAAGATTCGTTCGCTATTGGTCGGTGCGAGCGTGGTCGTGATCGTGCTCGGCTCGTTCAAGATGGCGATGACGCTGCTGGACGACGGTGGTTCGCAGCCGCCGATGGCCGCAAACACCCATGCGCCGCCGCTTTATCTCGACACGTCGAAGCCAGTGGAGCCTGAGCCGGCCCCGTCCATCGGCGCGCCGACATCGACAGGCAAGCAGACTTTGTTCGCGCCACAGCCGGCTCCGGAAACGACGCCTGCACCCCAGCAGGCACCCGTGCCGCAGGCCGCGCCCGTTCCTTATATCTCGCCCGACGTAACCGGCAGCATTGCCGCGCCGCAGCCCAGCATGCCCGCCGCGCCGGCGCTGCTGCCGCCGAGCGGCCAGAAGCTCGGAACGGTGACGATTCCCGCCGGCGAAAAACTGCCTGACGGCATCGGCGGCGCTGGTCTGCGCAATGCCGCGATCAAGGGGGACGCCACGGCGGCCTTCGAGATCGGCGTGCGCTACGCCGAAGGCCGCGGCGTGCCGCAGAGCTATGAAGAAGCTGCCAAGTGGTATGACCGCGCGGCGCAGGCCGGTGTGGTGCCCGGCATGTTCCGCCTGGGCACGCTGTATGAGAAGGGCCTCGGCCTGAAGAAGGATTGGGAAGTCGCGCGCCGCTATTACATGCAGGCGGCCGAGCGCGGCAATGCCAAGGCGATGCACAATCTCGCTGTGCTCGATGCGGATGGCGGCACCCGCGGCGCCAATTACAAGAGCGCCTCGCTCTGGTTCCGCAAGGCCGCCGATCGTGGCGTGGCCGACAGCCAGTTCAATCTCGGCATCCTCTATGCGCGCGGCATCGGCGTCGATCAGAATCTCGCCGAGAGCTTCAAGTGGTTCAGCCTCGCCGCCGCCCAAGGCGACGTCGATGCCGGCAAGAAGCGCGACGATGTCGCCAAGCGTCTCGATCCGCAGTCGCTGGCTGCAGCGAAGCTCGCGATCCAGACGTTTGTGCCGGAAGGCCAGCCGGAAGATGCGATCAATGTGGCAGCTCCCGCCGGTGGTTGGGATAACGCACCGGCCCAGGCCGCCAAATCCGCGAATACCAAGCGCGCTGCACGCTAGGGCATCAAAACTCCGCCCTCATGGTGAGGAGCGGCCGTTTGGCCGCGTCTCGAACCATGAGATGGCTTGGCTCTGAGCTTGCCGCCATCCGTTGCGAATGGCTTCGCCATTCGCTGGGAGACGCCGCGCAAGTGCGCAGCTCCTCAGGATGAGGGCGGAGTGTGAATGTTGCGGTCCCGCATTTAATCGCTCCAGTGTTCGAACCCGCGGTCTTATTTCCTCAACAAAGCTTCATCAGACTTGAATGCTGAAGCGTGAGGAATTCGATTTGTCTTTGCATGGTGACGATCCGCAGTCGCGGCCATCCACCCCATCCGCCGGCCCCTGGAGCATCCCCCGCGTTCCACCGCCGCAGCAGCAACAGCCGAGGTCGCAGCCCCGCCCGCCAGAACCCGAGCCCGCGCAACGCTGGCGGCCGAGCCTGATGACCATCGCCTTTGCCGTATTGCTGTTCGGCGGCCTCGGCATCCGCGCCTACAAGGACCTCTCCACGCCGGAAGCCTGGTCTTACTGGAAAGACCTCTATGTCGCGCCGAGCATGAGTGCCGAGGTGATCGACAATATCGATCCCGATCTCTCCGGCCGCGGCCGCAAGGCGCTGGCCATCAGCGGCAAGATCGGTGCCGCCAGCGCCACCTGGTTTCGCGAGCAGCTCGATCAGGCCAAGCTTCAGCCCGGCGACATCGTGCTGATGTCGTCGCCTGGCGGCAATCTCAGCCAGTCCATGATCATGGGCGAAGTGATCCGCGCCCGCGGATTGTCCACTGCGGTGGGCACCGCCGATGCGGACGGCCGCGTCAAGCCGGCCTATTGCGCCAGCGCCTGCGTCACGGCCTATGCCGGCGGCAAGGTTCGCATCGGTATCGCGGGCTCGCGGCTCGGCGTGCATCGCTTCACCTCGTCGCGACAGGGCGAGGACCCGGTCGCTTCCACGCAACGCACCATGGGTTTCGTGCTCAGTTACATGACCAAGATGGGCGTCTCGTCCTCGGTGGTGGAGGCGATGTCGGGCACCGAAAAGATCCGTTGGCTCACGGGCGGCGAGGCGTCGACCATGAACCTGGTCACCGACCCCGTGCAAAGAAGTTAAGAGCAAGCTTTGCACGCAAGATATTCAAGATCGGATCATTTACCACGGCAGCGAAAGCTGCGCTCGATCCGGCGAAAAAGGGCCATGCGCCGGAATCTTTGATCCCATCGCAACACTATATCGTCTAAGACGAATTGCGGCCCCATCCGCGCCGCCTCAAGAACAATGCCGTGGATGGCTTCGGCCAGACCGCGGCGCCAATCTCGAAGCGAACGCGCGTGCAGCTGTACCTCCCGATCGCCGACCTTCCCGTAAACGTGCTGCTCATTCTGGCGATGGGCGCGGCGGTGGGCTTCGTCTCGGGCATGTTCGGTGTCGGCGGCGGCTTCCTGATGACGCCGCTGTTAATCTTTGTCGGTATCTCGCCCGCCGTCTCGGTGGCCTCGGTCGCCAGCCATATCGCGGCATCGTCTTTTTCCGGCGCGCTGTCCTATTGGCGCCGCCGGGCGATCGATCCGGCATTGGCGGGCGTGTTGCTGACCGGCGGCATCGCCGGCACGGCGCTGGGCGTCTGGGTCTTCACCGTGCTGCGCAATATCGGCCAGCTCGATCTCACCATTGCGCTATCCTATGTGATCCTGCTGACAGGCGTTGGCGGCGCCATGTTCTGGGAGGGGCTGCGCGCATTCGTGCGGCTGCGGCGCGGCACGCCCGTCACCTTCCGCCGTCCGGGCAGCCATAGCTGGGTCCATGGCCTGCCGCTGAAAATGCGCTTCAAGCGCTCGAAGATCTATCTCTCGGTCATTCCGGTGGTCGCGGTCGGTCTGCTGATCGGCTTCATCGGTGCCGTGATGGGCATCGGCGGCAGCTTCATCCTCATCCCGATCCTGATCTACTGGCTGCGCGTGCCCACCGCGACGGTGCTCGGCACCTCCATGGTGCTGACGCTGGTGACCATGATCATCGCCACGCTGCTGCATGCGGTGACCAATCATCTCGTCGATGCCGTGCTGGCGCTGATCCTGATGGTCGGCGGCGTCACCGGCGCCCAGTTCGGCGCGCGCGCCGGGCAGAAGATCCGCGGCGAGCATCTGCGTTTGCTGCTCGGCCTGCTGATCCTTGCCGTCGGCATCCGTTTTGCCGCACAACTCGTGATCCAGCCGGATGACCTGTTCGCCATCCGCGATCTCACCGGAGGCGGTGGGTCATGATCCGGGCGTGGCTGGTCGCGATCCTCGCTTTCTTGCTCGGCGCCATTGTGCCCGCGCAAGCGGAGCGCTTGATCGTGTCGGTCTCGAACCACCGCGTCACCGTGACGCCGAATTATGCGGGCGAGGAGCTGGTGCTGTTCGGCTCCGTCGAGAAGGACGACAAGACGCCGCCGGCGCGCAGCAATTACAATCTCGTCGTCACCGTGTCCGGCCCGCGTACCGATCTCGTGACCTGGCGCAAGCAGCGCCGCTTCGGCATCTGGGTCAACACCGAGTCGCGCGAATTCCTGCAGGTGCCGTCTTATCTCGCAGTGTTCTCGAATCGCCCGATCGACGCTATCGCCCCGGTGGATGTGCAGCGCCGCCAGCAGCTCGGCATCAACAATGTGCTGCTCACCCAGCGCATCGGCACCGATTTCGCGGATGTCGTGCCCACCGATCCGTTCCGCAGCTCCTTCGTGCGGCTGCGCAAGGAGCACGGCCTGTATCGCGAGGAGACGTCGTCGGTGACGTTTCTGACGCCGACCCTGTTCCGCACCACCATTCCGCTCCCGGCGGAAGTGCCCATCGGCACCTATGATGTCGAAATCGAATTATTCGCGGATGGCGCTTTCATCACCAAAACGGAAACGGCCTTCGACATCGTCAAGGTCGGCTTCGAGCAATTCGTCGCCAATGCCGCGCGCAATCACGGTTTTGTCTATGGCGTGATGACGGCGATCATGGCGCTGCTGTCGGGCTGGGCGGCGTCGATCGTGTTCAGGCGGGACTAATCTCCACCCCTCATGGTGAGGAGCGCGCTCTTGTGCGCGTCTCGAACCATGAGATGGCCTGGTGCGGAGTTTGCGGCCATCCTTCGAGACGCGCGCGTTGCGCGCTCCTCAGGATGAGGGCGGAGTGCGTGGGAACGTCAGCAGCAGCGCGACGCCGCAATCGCATGCATGCGGTGATCACCGAGCACATGGGCGACGAAGCCGAGCGTCTGGAAGATTTTTGCAAACGCCGCATCGCGGATGCTGAGGCCACCGGTATAGGCGCCAAAGGCCGGCATCACGGCGCGCTGTCCGTCCGTGGCGAAACAACGACGTTCCATCGCGCGTCCGCGCGCACTGATCCGCGCTTTCGGATGCAGGTGACCGGCGATCTCGCCCTTGGCACCGGTCGGTTCATGGCGGAAGGTGATCGCGCCGATGGCGATTTCATCCGCGACGGTGCCGCCGAGATCGGATGGCAGCTCGGGATCGTGATTGCCTGAAATCCAGATCCAGTCGCGCCGCGCCTGTAGCGCTGACAGCACGTCGCGATTCGCTGGCGACAACCGCTGATGCGCGTCGCGATCGTGGAAACTGTCGCCGAGGGCGATCACTGTTTTCGGATCATGCCGTGCGATGACAGCGCCGAGGCGGCCGAGCGTGGCGATGGTGTCATAGGGCGGCAGCAGCACACCGCGCATGGCGTAGCTCGAGCCTTTTTCGAGATGCAGGTCGGAGACGATCAACAGCCGCTGCTCTTCCCAATACAGCGCGCCAGATAAATCCGCCGCCAGCGTGACGCCGGCGATGGTGACGGAACTTGTGTCGGGAATCGGTGCGGTGAGCATGTTGTCTTGTAGGATGGGTAGAGCGCCAGCGAAACCCATCACCGCATACTCCGCGCCTGTTGTAATGGGTTTCGCTGCGCTCTACCCATCCTACGACATCGCCTCTTTCACGAGTTCCTCCGCCGCTTCCGCCAGCAACGCATCCGACGCCTCGCCAAAAATCTGCTCGCGGCCGATTTCCAGCATCACCGGCACCGCCAGCGGGGAGACGCGATCGAGTTCCCGATGCACGATGCGGCCCTGGATACGGGTCAGCATGTCGCTCAGCCGCCGCAGGTCGAGCAGGCCGGTTGCCGCATCGGCGCGCGCGGCGCGCAGCAGCAGATGATCGGGCTGATGTTTTCGCAGCACGTCGTAGATCAGGTCGGTCGAGAACAGCACCTGACGGCGTGATTTCTCTGCATCGGTGAAACGCGTATGGATCAGGCCGGAGATCACCGCGCAGGTGCGGAACGTGCGCTTCATCAACGCGGATTCCGCCAGCCACGCTTCAAGGTCGTCACCCAGCATGTCGGGATCGAACAGTGCTGTGAGATCGAGCCGGCCCTGCTTGATCATATGCGAGACATCGCCGAGCCCCCACACCGCCAGCGCATATTCATTGGCGACGAAGCCAAGCGGTCGTGCCCGCGCGCGCTCCAGCCGGCGCGTCAGCAGCATGCCGAGGGTTTGATGTGCGAGGCGTCCCTCGAAGGGATAGCAGACGAGATAGAATTTATTGGCGCGCGGAAAAGTCTCGACGACCAGCTCGCGCACGCCCGGCACATGCGAGACATGGGCCTGCAGCGACAGCCATTCGCGCACCTGATCGGGCAGCAGTTTCCATGCGCGCTCATTGTCGAGCAATTTTCGCACGCGTTCGGCGAGATAGGTGGAGAGCGGAAACTTGCCGCCCATATAGGACGGCACTTTGGGATCGCTGTCATTGGAGCGCGAGACATAGACCTGGTCCTCGACCAGCGCCTCGTAGCGCACCACCTCGCCGCCGAACACGAAGGTGTCGCCGAGCACGAGATTTTCGACGAAATACTCCTCGATCTGGCCAAGCATCCGTCCGCCGCGCGCGATGGCGCCGGTTGATCCCTTGCCTCCGCCGCGGGCGCGTACCAGCCGCACCTTCAGCATGGACTCCTCGACGATGGTGCCGATATTCATCCGATACATCTGGCGCACCTTTTGATTGGTGACGCGCCATTTGCCGGATTTGTCCTGCTTGATGCGCGCGAAGCGCTCATAGGTCTTCAGCGCATAGCCGCCGCTGGCGACGAAATCGACAGTGTCGTCGAAGTCCACCCGCGCGAGGTCGGAATAAGGTGCCGCCGAGCGCACCTCGTCATAAAGTTCATCGGCCAAAAATGGCGCACCGCAGGCGCAGCCGAGCACATGCTGCGCCAGCACGTCGAGCGCCCCGGTCCGCAGCGGCGGCGTGTCCTGCGCATTCTCGGCGACGGCATCGATGGCGGCGCGGCATTCCAGCACTTCGAACCGATTGGCCGGCACCAGCACTGCGCGCGAGGCGGCGTCGAGCCGGTGATTGGCGCGGCCGATCCGCTGCATCAGCCGCGACGAGCCTTTTGGCGCACCGACATTGACCACGAGATCGACATCGCCCCAGTCGATGCCGAGATCGAGCGACGAGGTGCACACCACGCCGCGCAGTTTGCCGGCGGTCATCGCATCCTCGACCTTGCGGCGCTGGCCGACATCGAGAGAGCCGTGATGCAGGGCGATGGCGAGATTGTCGTCATTCACGCGCCAGAGGTCCTGGAACAGCATCTCGGCCTGGCTGCGGGTGTTGACGAAAACGAGGGTGGTCTTGTTGGCCTTGATGAGATCGTAGATTTCGCCGAGCGCATGACGTGCGGAGTGGCCAGCCCAGGGCAGGCGCTCCTTGCTGTCGAGCATCTCGACGACAGGCTCGGCCGCGCCGCCGGCGACGACGATGTCGGCGGCGACGTTTTCGCCAACAGGCTGGGGCACGAGGAAACGCGCAAGGGATTCCGGTTCCGCGACGGTGGCGGAGAGGCCGATGGCACGCATCTGCGGTGCGAGTTTCCACAGTCGCGCGAGCCCGAGCGAGAGCAGGTCGCCGCGCTTCGAGGTCACCAGCGCATGCAATTCGTCGAGCACCACGCGCTTCAGCGATGAGAACAGGAACGGCGCATCATCGGATGACAGCAGGAGTGCCAGCTGCTCGGGTGTCGTCAACAGGATGTCGGGCGGATATTTCCGCTGCCGCGTCCGGCGCGACGTCGGCGTGTCGCCGGTGCGGGTCTCCACCTTGATCGGCAGCTTCATCTCCGCGATCGGCGTTTCGAGATTGCGCGCGATATCGACGGCGAGGGCCTTGAGTGGCGATATGTAGAGCGTGTGGAGGCCGCCGGTCCGCTGCACATCGCGCCCGGTGGAACTGACGGTGGATGCCTTGTCGCTGAGCTCTACCAGCGTCGGCAGAAAGCCCGCCAGCGTCTTGCCGGCGCCGGTCGGCGCAATCAGCAAAGCGGAACGATCGGCACGCGCCTTTTCGAGCAAGTCCAGCTGATGCGCACGCGGTGACCAGCCCCGCTGGGCGAACCAACGGGTGAAGGTTTCGGGCAGATCGGGCTTCGAGGCGGATCGACGCGGCGGCACGTGATCAATCTAGGTGCTCGCCGCTGCGATTGCGAGGCGTGGAATGTAGGGTGGGCAAAGGCGCCCTTGCGCCGTGCCCACCATATTCTTGCTCAGGACGTGAAGGTGGGCACGCTTCGCTTTGCCCACCCTACAAGACCTCACTCCGTCATCGGCTTCTCGGAAATATCCCAGTCCTTGCCGTTGAAGATCGAGATATAGAGCGTCTTCATCGGCGTATAATTGTCCGGCGTGTAGCTGTAGGTCACACCGTCCAGCATATAGGGCGAGTGGAAGCCGGTCAGGTTTTGCGCCTGCTTCAACACATTCGCACGGGTGAGATCGTCGCCGCAGCGGCGCAGGATTTCGCCCATCGCCACGGCCTGGCCATAGCCGGCATAGGCGATGGTGTTGTCCGGATCGACATTGGGCAGATATTTCTTGCGCAGTTCCTCGAAGGCCATCACCTCCGGATCCTTCTCGAATTGCGGCGTGCCGACCTCCTTCGAATAGCGGATCGCCACGATGCCCTTGGCATTCTCGATGCCGGCGGCATTGAGGATCGAGCGTCCGGTGGAGCCGGCCGACAGGAGATGCAGCGGCTTCCAGCCGAGTTCGGCCACCTTGCGGATCGACTGCGACGTCGCCTTGCCCGTGCTGATATTGTAGAAAACATCCGCACCGGATTTCGCCAGATTGATCAGCTGCGAATCGATGGTCGGATCGGTGAGGTCGTAGGTCACTTCCGCGATGACCTTCGCCGTCCCGCCGGCCTTGGCCAGTTCTTCCTTAAAGGGCCCGAGGAAGTCGCGTCCGAAGTCATCGTTCTGGTAGAGGATGCCGACCTTGGCGTTGGGCTTCACGCTGATGACGTGCTTGGCAAGAATGCGCGCTTCGGTGGGATAGAGCGGCAGGCCGGCCATGGTCCATTTGAAATTCTTCGGATCGTTCCACTTCGATGCGCCAGTGTTGAGCAGCAGCTGCGGCACGCCCTTGGAATTGAGATATTTATGCACGGCCGTCTGCGGCGCAGTGCCGAGCGAGCCGTAAAGCGCGAGCACTTCCTCCTGCTCGACGAGGCGGCGCGTCGCCTCCACCGCTTTCGGCGCGCTGTAGGCGTCGTCGAGCGAGAGGAACTTGACCTTGCGGCCATTGATGCCGCCCTTTTCGTTCAGCATCTGGAAATAGGCTTCGCCGACCCGGCCGAGCACGCCGTAAAGCGAACCGGGCCCGCTATGCGGCACGGTCTGGCCGATCTTGATCTCGGTGTCGCTGGCGCCCGGATCGTATTTCTTCTGGGCGAAAGCGGCGTCGGTGAATGGCAGGATGGCAACGGCCGCAATCAACGCGGACGCAAATGTCCCCTTGGTCATGACGTTCTCCCTGAAATTATTGGTTCGGCTCTTTGTGAGTCCGATTGTGTCGTCCGCTCCCCGGCGTCGCCGCCGGGGAGGAGTTTTTAAGGCGCTTACTGGCTCACCGGCTTGTCCGAGAGATCCCAGTCATTGCCGTTGAAGGTGCCCACATAGAGCGCCTTGATGGTGGTGTAGTCCGTCGGCGTGAAACCGTAGGTGATGCCCGGCAGGAACACCGGCGCACGATAGCCGTCCAGATTGGTGGCGTGTTTCAGCACATTCTCGCGCGTCAGCTCATCGCCGCAGCGGCGCAGGATTTCCGCCATGGTCACCGCCTGGGAATAACCCTGGAAGGCGATGGTGTTGTCGGGATCGACATTGGGCAGGTACTTCTTGCGCAGCTCTTGGAAGGCGATGACATCGGCGTCATCCTTCCATTTCTCGCTGCCGACCTCCTTGGTATAGCTCATCGCCACGATGCCCTTGGCGTTGTCGGCGCCGGCGGCATTGAGGATCGAGCGGCCGCTGGAGGTGGACACCAAGAGGTGCAGCGGCTTCCAGCCGAGCTCCGCCACCTTGCGGATCGATTGCGAGGTCGCCTTGCCGGTGGAGATGTTGAAGAAGGTGTCTGCGCCCGACTTCGACAGGTTGATCAACTGGCTGTCGATGGTCGGGTCGGTGAGGTCATAGGAGGCTTCCGCCACCACCTTCGCCTTGCCACCGGCCTCGGCCAGGATCTCCTTGAACGAATTCATGAAATCCTTCCCGAACTCATCGTTCTGGTAAAGGATCGCGACCTTTGCGTCAGGCTTGGTCTGGGTCAGGTAGCGCGCGATGATGCGGCCTTCGGTCGAATAGATCGGCAGGCCCGGCGTGGTCCACTTGAACTCTTTCGGGTTGTTCCAGCGTGACGCACCGGTGTTCAGCAGCAGCTGCGGCACTTTCTTGGTGTTGAGATATTTTTGCACGGCTGACTGGGGTGCCGTGCCGAGCGAGCCGAACAGCGCCAGCACCTCATCCTGTTCGACCAGGCGGCGCGTGGCCTCCACAGCCTTGGGGGCACTGTAGGAGTCATCCAGCGACTGGAAGTTGATCTTGCGGCCGTTGATGCCGCCCTTTTCGTTCAGCATCTGGAAATAAGCGGCCTGGGTGCGGCCGATAACGCCATAAAGCGAGCCTGCGCCGCTATGGGGGATGGTCTGTCCGAGCTTGATTTCCGTATCGCTGGCGCCCGGATCGTATTTCTTGTCCGCCCCGAGGGCCGCGGTGGCCGCAGCCGTAAGCATCGCGGCACCGGCCGCGAGCGTGAGGACGGTATAGTGGCGTGAAGACATTTCGCAGTTTCTCCCCTGATGCCCGCCTCTTGCGGGCGTTCTTGAGCCATCGCCGCGTTGAGCGCGGTCTGCTGGCCGGAATGCATCCTGTGCGGGCGGGGAGCGCTTGGCAATCCCTTCACAGTTGCGGCATCGTCACGGGTGCGGTGTGGTCTGGGGCGAATGCCGTATCGCGCAATGTCGCCTAACCGTCACTAAACACTTATTTAACCGCGCTTTTTGCGCCACAGGCCACCTGCTGCAATCTGGTCAGGTGTGGCTGCCCGGATACAGCCAGATGGACCCGACTCCCGTATCTTCCGAGAACAATTCAAATGGGGTCCACCATGAAACGTATTCTTCTCGCCAGCGCCGCGCTGATCGGAACCGCCGTCACCGCGCAGGCCGCTGACCTCGCCGTGAAGGCCCCGTATTACAAGGCTCCGGTTGTCGCTGTTTACAACTGGTCCGGCTTCTATTTCGGCGTGAACGCCGGCGTCGGCATCGGCCGCGACCGTATCGTCCACGACTACACAAACAACGACTCGATCTACCGTTCGCCGCAGGGCGCTTTCGGTGGCGCGCAGATCGGCTGGAACTGGCAGACCGATTCGCTGCTCGGCCCGATCGTTTACGGCCTTGAAGCCGACTTCCAGGGCAGCGGCCTGACCGGTGGTGGCGCCAATGTCGCCGGCCCGGGTCCGGTTCTGAACGCCGTTCAGTACAGCAACAGCCTCGATTGGTTCGGCACCGTGCGCGGTCGCGTCGGTCTCGCGACCGGTCCGGTCCTCAGCTATTTCACCGGCGGTTTCGCTTACGCCAACGTCAAGAGCACGATCACCGAAGCCGGCGTCGGCACCTTCTCCCAGGATCGCACCGCGACCGGTTGGACCATCGGCAGCGGCGTCGAAGCTTCGCTGGGCGGCAACTGGACCGGCAAGATCGAATATCTCTACCTGAACCTCGGCAACCGCTACGGCGAAGCCGTCGGCGCCACCGGCCAGGTCGCCAACACCGAACTGCGTGATAACCTGTTCCGCGTCGGTCTGAACTATCGCATCGGCGGCAACAGCACCTATACCCCGGTCGCCGCTGCCAACTGGACCGGCTGGTATCTCGGCGGCAACGTCGGCTCCGGCACCGGTCGTGATCGCACCTATCTCGGTGCGGCCGGTGGTGCAGGCGAGCAGTTCAGCCTGAATCCGGACGGCGTCAACGGTGGTGGTCAGATCGGCTACAACTGGCAGGCCGCTAACTGGGTCTATGGTCTCGAAGCCGATATCCAGGCGTCCAGCCAGCGCGACCAGAAGACGGTCGTTGCTCTCGGCACCGTTGCATACGATCACAAGCTGCCTTGGTTCGGCACCGTTCGCGGCCGTCTCGGTTACTCGGTCGGCTCGACCCTGTTCTACGCCACCGGCGGTTACGCTTACGGTGGCGTGAAGACTGCTCTCACCGACCTCGGAACCGGCGCGACCGTGAGCTTCTCGAACACCCAGGGCGGCTGGACCGCCGGTGCAGGCATCGAGACCCCGTTCAAGCTGCTCGGCCTGTTCGGACCGAACTGGACCAGCAAGACCGAATATCTCTATGTCGATCTCGGTCGCAAGACCGACGTTCTGCCGGGTGGCAACGTCACCAGCACCTCGGTCACCGAACACATCTTCCGCACCGGCCTGAACTATCACTTCAACACTCCGGTCGTTGCGAAGTACTGATCACGATAACAAAAGCGTCAAACAGCAAAACCCCGGCCGAAAGGCCGGGGTTTTTTGTTTGGTGGGACGTTTCACCGCACCGGTATCGTCGTGGTTTTACCCGCAATGCTACAGCGCTTTCATCACCAGCAGCTATAACTACGCCTATCAATTCGAGTCCGGGGGCTAGCTTGAAGTATCTTGGCGTCACGACTGCAGCGCTGCTCAGCACGACCATCGCAGCGCAGGCTGCCGACATGGTGGCGAAAGCTCCCTATCTCAAGGCTCCCATCGCTTCGGTCTATGACTGGACCGGCTTCTATATCGGCGCCAATGCCGGCGTCGGGCTCGGCCGTAACAAGACCGAATTGGTGGGCGTTGGTGCGACATCGTTCAACACCACGCATCTCGCGCCACAAGGCGCCATCGGTGGCGGCCACATCGGTTACAACTGGCAGACCGGCTCCATGTTCGGACCTCTGGTGCTGGGCATCGAGGCCGACATCCAGGGCGCGGCGATGCGCGATGATTTCACCAATCTCGGTCTCGGCCAGGCCACTGCTTATGATCAGCGGCTCGATTGGTTCGGCACCGTTCGTGGCCGCATCGGTCGCTCCGACGGTCCGATCTTCAGCTATGCCACCGCCGGCTATGCCTATGGCAGCGTCAGGACGACGCTCAACCAAGCGGGGATCGGCGTCACCGATTTCGGCAATCGTCTCCATCACGGCTGGACCTATGGCGGCGGCGTAGAAGCTGCGCTCGGCGGCAACTGGAGCGCCAAGATCGAAGCGCTGTATGTCAATCTCGGCAACAAGAGCGATGTGTTCCAGGCCGGCGCCCAAACCCTCAATACCGAAATCCGTGAGCGTATCTATCGCGTCGGCCTCAACTACCGCATCGGCGGCAACGGCGCCTATGTGACACCGGCGCCGGCAAACTGGGCCGGCCTCTATCTCGGCGGCAATGCGGGCGGCGCCTCGTCGCGCAATCGCAGTTCGCTGGCCAACGGCAATGCTGCCGAGTTCTTCAATCTCTCGCCGGACGGTTTCATCGGCGGTGGCCAGATCGGCTATAACTGGCAGGCTGCCAATTGGGTGGCCGGCATCGAAGCCGATATTCAGGGCTCCCTGCAGAAAGACGATGACGCCTGCATTGCCGGCTGCACCATCGCTCAGAACGGGATCTTTGATTCCAAGCTGCCCTGGCTCGGCACCGTGCGTGGCCGCCTCGGTTATTCGCTCGGCTCGACCTTGCTCTACGGCACCGCCGGCTACGCCTATGGCGGCGTGAAGACGCGCTTCACCGCTGTCGACAACGGCGCTGTCGTCGATACCACGCTCTCCGGCAGCCGGAGCGGCTGGACGGTCGGCGGCGGCATCGAGCGGCCGTTCAAGTTCTTCGGCATGTTCGGGCCCAATTGGACCAGCAAGAGCGAATATCTTTATGTCGATCTCGGCTCGGCTTCCGACGCGCTGGTCGCAAGCAATGGTGCGGCCGCGACGCTCACCAGCAATGTCAAGCAGCACATCTTCCGCACCGGCGTGAACTATCACTTCAATGCACCGGTGATCGCGAAGTACTGATCGCGATCACATGCGTGAGTAGCAAAGCCCCGGCCAATAGGCCGGGGCTTTTGTTTGCGCGATTGTCGGATCAGATCTTCGTCGCCACGATCACAAGGCTTGGCACGGGCACGTCGCGCTCGGTGCGGATCGAGGCGTTGTCGATGTGAGCAAGAACGAAGCCCGATTGTGCGAGCAGTTTGCGCAGATGCGCCTCGCTTTGCGCAAAGCGCAGGCCCGCGCCGAGCACGACGCCGTCGCCAGCATGGGTCTCTGCCGTGAAGGCGATCAGTCCGCCGCGCTTCAACACGCGAGCAGCTTCGCCAAACAGCGGCGCGAGGTCGTGGATGTAGATCATCATATCGGCCGCGAGAACGAGATCGGCGCCGGCATCCGGCTGCTGCCGCAATCCTTCGACGGCATCGGCAGTTTCCAGCATCGTGTAAAGCCCGGTCGCCCGCGCGCGCTTGATCATCTCGGCGGAGAGATCGATGCCGACGAATTGGTCGACGCAGTCCTTGAAAGCTTGCGCGCCCAGGCCGGTGCCGCAGCCGAGATCGATGAGGCGATGAAAACCCGTCGGACGTGCATTCGCTTTGCAGGTGGCTGACACCGCATCGAACAGCAGCGACGGGCCGCGATAGCCGAGTTCGCCGACGAGGGAGTTCTCGAATTTCGGGGCGTATTGGTCATAAAGCTTTGTCACGTAGTGCCGCGACATTGCCGCAAGATCGCCGCCGGTCAGCCGCAGCAGCCGCAAGTCTGCCCCAAGAAAATCGGCACTATCTGCCGCTTTTGCGCGCTTAAAAGCGTCTATTGCACCGGTTTTGTCACCTTGCCGCTCGCGCACATCGCCGAGCGCGAACCAGGCCGAAGCAAAATCCGGCGCCAGCTCGATCGCCTGCATGAACAGGTCGGCAGCCCCCGCGAGATCCCCCCGGAGTTCCAGATCACGTCCATAATCGAAACGACGGTCGGCGATCATTTCGCCGGATGACATGAACAGATGCGCCATAGGGAACCGTGCCAAGCGAGGGGCGTTCGCTCGATGACTTCAACTGGCCCCGAGCGGGCCTATATCATGAACATGCGCCCGCAAGACATCCTGATCCCCGAATCCGCCGGCCTCGTCTGCAGACCCGGTGGATTCCATATCGATCCGGTCCGCCCCGTCGATCGTGCGGTCATCACCCACGGCCATTCCGATCACGCGCGCCCCGGCCATGGCGCCGTGCTGGCGACGCGGGAAACGCTCGACATGATGCGGCTGCGCTATGGGGAGAATTTTGCAGGCGCCACGCAGGAGATTTCCTACGGTGAAAGCATCAGGCTCGGCGATGTCACCGTATCGTGCCATCCGGCCGGGCATGTGCTGGGTTCTGCGCAAATGGCGGTGACATGCAAGGGGACCTGCATCGTTGCGTCCGGCGATTACAAGGATGCGCATGATCCGACCTGCACGCCGTTTGAAGTCGTGCCCTGCGATGTCTTCATCACCGAAGCGACATTCGGCCTGCCGGTGTTTCGCCATGGCGATGCTGCGGATGAAGTGCGGAAGTTGCTGGCCTCCGTCGCGCTGTTTCCTGAGCGGGCGCATCTGGTCGGGGCTTACTCGCTCGGCAAGGCGCAGCGGGTGATCAAACTCATCCGCGAAGCCGGCTATGACGCGCCGATCTATCTGCATGGCGCGATGGAGAAGATCTCTTACTATTATCAAGAGCGCGGCATCGATCTCGGCGAGCTGCGTCCGGTGAAGGGTGTAAAGAAGGCCGAGCTTGCGGGCACGATTACGCTGGCGCCGCCGTCGGCGACATCCGATTTGTGGACGCGGCGCTTTCCCGATCCGGTGACAGCCTTCGCCTCCGGCTGGATGCGCGTACGGGCGCGCGCAAGGCAGCGTGGCATCGAGCTGCCGCTGATCATTTCCGATCATGCGGATTGGGATGGGCTGTGCGCCACCATCGGCGCGACGGGCGCCGGCGAGATCTGGGTCACGCACGGGCAGGAGGATGCGCTGGTGCATTGGTGCCAGAGCAAGGGTCTGGTTGCACGGCCGCTGGCTTTGGTCGGCTATGGCGATGAGGAGGAAGAAGAGGCGCTTCCGGCCGGCGAGAGTGCCGAGGCATGAATCGCTTTGCCGAATTGCTGGATCGCCTCGCTTACGAGCCCGGCCGCAACAACAAGCTGCGGCTGCTGGTCGGCTATTTTCGCGAGGTGCCCGATCCCGATCGCGGCTACGCGCTTGCGGCGCTGACAGGGGCGCTGTCGTTCAAGCATGCGAAAGCGGGGCTGATTCGCGATCTTATCGCGTCGCGCACCGATCCGGTGCTGTTCGAACTCTCTTATGATTATGTCGGCGATCTCTCGGAGACGGTTGCGCTGATGTGGCCGAAGTCGGAGGAGGTCGCGCATAACAATCCGCCGCCGCCCACGCTCACCGAAGTCGTCACCACGCTGCGTACGCTCGGCAAGTCCGAGCTCCCGGCGCAACTCACGCGCTGGCTCGATGAGCTCGACGAGACCGGGCGCTGGGCGCTGCTCAAGCTTGTCACCGGCGCCTTGCGCATCGGCATCTCCGCGCGGCTCGCCAAGACGGCCGCGGCGATGCTCGGCGAGAAAGATCCCCACGATGTCGAATTGATCTGGCCCGGCCTTGCGCCGCCTTATGGCGAATTGTTTGCCTGGCTCGAAGGCCGTGCCGAGAAGCCGGTCAATCTCGATCCCGCGCCGTTCCGGCCGGTGATGCTGGCCCATGCGGTGGAGGATGGCGATCTCGCCGGTCTCAACGCGGATGAATTCACCGCCGAATGGAAATGGGACGGCATCCGCATCCAGGCCAATTCCGGCATCGGTGAAGACGGCAGACTTGTCACGCGGCTCTATTCGCGATCCGGTGAAGACATCACCGCAAGTTTTCCGGACCTCGTGCCATCGCTGCGTCTGCCCGGCGCCATCGATGGCGAGCTGCTGGTGCTGCGCGACAAACGCGTGCAGTCGTTCAACGTGTTGCAGCAACGGCTCAACCGCAAGAGCGTGACGCCGAAACTGATGAAGGACTATCCGATTCATCTGCGGGCTTATGATCTGCTCAGCGATGGCGAGAATGACCTGCGCGAGCTGCCATTCGAACAGCGGCGCAAGAAGCTGGAAGCGTTTATCGCTGAGCTCGATGATGATCGCATCGATCTGTCCGAGCAGATTGCCTTCGCCGATTGGGACGCGCTCACGGCTGCGCGTGCCGATCCCGCCAGCGCGGGCGCGGGCGAGGATGCCGAAGCGGTCGAAGGTGTCATGCTGAAGCGTCGAGATTCCGCTTATGTGCCGGGGCGGCCGAAGGGCCAGTGGTGGAAGTGGAAACGCGATCCGCACATCATCGATGCCGTGCTGATGTATGCGCAGCGCGGCCACGGCAAGCGCTCGTCGTTTTATTCGGATTACACTTTTGGTGTGTGGAGGACTGACGGTGACGAGGGCGATCGATTGGTGCCGGTCGGCAAGGCGTATTTCGGATTTACGGATGAAGAGCTGCTGCAGATCGATCGCTTCGTTCGTCGCAATACGACCGAGAAATTTGGGCCTGTGCGGCATGTGACGCATGAGCCGGACAAGGGGCTGGTGCTGGAAGTGGCCTTCGAGGGGCTGGCGCGCTCGCCGCGGCACAAGTCGGGCGTCGCGATGCGCTTTCCACGCATCAGCCGGTTGCGCTGGGACAAGCCGCCGCGCGAGGCCGACCGGCTGGAGACGCTGGAGCGGATGTTGAAGGTGGAGGTGGCGTGACACGCCGTCCCTCATGGTGAGGAGGCGCGAAGCGCCGTCTCGAACCATGAGCTGGTGGCGCTCCGAGTGTGCGGCCATCCTTCGAGACGCCGCTGCGCGGCTCCTCAGGATGAGGGGGAGAGTATGGGGTGGCGTTCCCCTCACCTTGATCTCCCTCCCCTGTTCCCCATCTCCCCCATACCGACTAAGATCAACGCGCCACCGCGCAGGAGACCATGATGCAGCCAAACGAGACACGCGACGCTTCGGGACGGGAGATGCCCGGCCGCGGCTTGCCGCCTGCGCAGGACGGGCTGTCGCGCTTCCTCGGCGGGTCGCCGCTCGCAGTGTTGGGGCGGCTGGTGCTGCTGTCGGTGCTGGTCGGCGTCGTCCTCGCCGCCATCGGCTTCGATCCGTGGAACATTGTCTACAGCATTCGCCGCCTGTTCGAATGGATTTACGACTTCGGCTTCGACGCCATCAGCGGGTTGTGGCGCTACTTCCTGCTCGGTGCCGTGATCGTGGTGCCGATCTGGCTGATCTCGCGGCTATTCTCGTCGCGGCGGTAAGGCCGTAGGATGGGTTGAGCGTCTTCGCGAAAACCCATCACCTTTCCCCGCGGCAAGCTCCGCCGATGGGTTTTCGCTGCGCTCAACCCATCCTGCTTCTTTTCCAGTTTCTTCCTATGACCTCCCCCACCTTTCGTCCCGCCACCACCCGCGATGTGTTCTCCATCGCCGGGCCGGCGATGCTGGCCAATCTCACCACGCCGATGCTCGGCATCGTCGCCACCATGGCGATCGGCCGGCTCGGCGATGCCACGTTGCTCGGCGGCGTGGCGATGGCGTCGGTGCTGTTCGATTGCACATTCTGGCTGTTCGGCTTCCTGCGCATGAGCACCGTGGCGTTCACCGCGCAGGCGCTGGGCGCCGAGGACCGGCAGGAGCTGCGCGCGCTGCTGCCGCGCGGCTTCGTCATCTCCGGCGCGATCGGTGCGTTGCTGATCCTGCTGCAGGTGCCGCTCGCTTATGTGTTGCTCACCGCCATGGGTGGCAGCGAAGGCGTCACCGAAGCGGCGCATCGCTATTTCACCGTGCGCATCTGGTCGGCGCCGCTGGTGTTGTCGAACTTCGTCGTGGTCGGCTGGCTGGTCGGCCAGGCGCGCGCCTCGCTGGCGCTGGGCGTGCAGATCGTCATCAACGCCGTCAACATGGCAGCGACGCTGCTGTTCGTGCTGGTGCTCGATCTGAGCATCGTCGGCGCGGCAGCGGCATCGGTGGTGGCAGAGGGGACTGGTCTCCTGCTCGGCGTTATCATCGCATGGCGGATCACCGATGGCCGGCTCACCGCGCCATGGGCGGTGCTGCTGGAGCGTGACAAGGTCACGCATACGATGGCGGTCAATCGCGACATCCTGATCCGCACGGCGGCGCTGATCACCGCCTTTTTGTTTTTCACCGCGCAGGGCGCGCGGGCCGGCGACCTCACCCTCGCTGCCAATTCCGTGCTCGGCAATTTCCTGCTGATCAGCGCATTCTTCCTCGATGGTCTGGCGAGCGCGGCCGAGCAGTTGTGCGGTCGCGCCTATGGTGCGCGCAATCGTCTCGGCTTTGTCAGTGCGGTCAGGCTGGTGATCGTCTGGGGTTTTGGCTTCGCGGTCGCGCTGAGTGCGATCTATGCGCTCGGCGGCGGCGTGCTGATCGATGCAATGACGGCGAGTGCCGATGTGCGTGGGCTGGCGCGCGAATTTCTCTGGCTGGTGGCGCTGGCGCCGGTGCTGGGCGTGTTCGCCTTTGCCTATGACGGCGTGTTCATCGGCGCGACATGGGCGCGCGATATGCGCAATCTGATGGTGCTGTCGCTGCTGTGCTTTTTTGCCGGTTGGTTCTTGCTGAAGCCGTGGGGCAATGCCGGGTTATGGGGCGCGCTGCTGGTGCATTACATCGCGCGCGGCGGATTGCAGGCGATGCGATACCCGGCATTGCTGCGGAAGACGTTCACTCCGCCCTCATCCTGAGGAGCCCGCAAAGCGCGCGTCTCGAAGGATGGACACAAACTCGGAGCCAGGCCATCTCATGGTTCGAGACGCGCGCAAGGGCGCGCTCCTCACCATGAGGGGCGGAGCTTAAACCGGCCAGTCTTCCGCAGTGATCGTTGCCGCATCGGCGCCCACGATCTCCGACAGCGAATCGCGTCCGGTCCGCAGCAGCGTCGAGGTGAGATCGGCCTTGATCGACTCGACGAGACCGAGCCCCTTATAGACCAGCGACGAATAGATCTGGATCAGGCTCGCGCCGGCGCGAATTTTTGTCAGCGCGGCGCCGCCCGAGTCGATTCCGCCGGCGCCGATCAGCGGGAACGCGCCTTCCACGCGCACAAAAGTCTCGGCGACCATACGTGTCGACAGCCGAAACAACGGACGGCCGGACAGGCCGCCGGTTTCCGTCGCCTTTGCCTTGTCGCGCAAGGTCGGCGGGCGGCCGATGGTGGTGTTCGCGACGATCATGCCGTCGACACCGCGCGAGCGGGCCACATGCACCACATCGTCGAGATCGGCGAGGCCGAGATCGGGGGCGATCTTCAGCAGCACGGGCGACTCGCCGGCCGTCTTGCGCACGCGGTCGCGGGCTTCGATGACGCGGGCCAGCAGGTCGTTCAGTTCGCTCGCCTGCTGCAGGTTGCGCAGGCCGGGCGTGTTCGGCGAGGACACATTGACGGTGAAATAGCTCGCCACCGGCGCAAAGGTCTCGATCAGCTTCACATAGTCCTGGGTGCGATCGGTGGATTCCTTGTTGGCACCGACATTGACGCCGACGATGCCGCCGCGCTGGGCGCGCGCGGCCAGGCGCCGCAGCACAGGCTCGGCGCCTTCGCTGTTGAAGCCGAAGCGGTTGATGACGGCCTCATCCCGCTCGAGGCGAAACAGCCGCGGCCGCGGATTGCCGGGCTGCGGCTTGGGCGTCACGGTGCCGATCTCGGCAAAGCCGAAGCCGAGACGCAGCAACGCATCCGGCGCTTCGGCATGCTTGTCGAAGCCCGCGGCGATGCCGACGGGGTTCGGGAAATTCAGGCCGAAGGCGCGGACTGCGAGCTTCGGATCATCGGGGCGGGGTTTGGCATAAGGCAGAAGCTTGAGGCCGCGGATAGCGAGGCGATGGGCATCTTCGGCGTCCAGCATGCGCAGCATCGGCAGGGAAAAGGCATCGAAGGCACGGATCACTTAACTTAACTCCGGAATGACATGGCTGCCGTCGGCGCGCAGGCGCAGGTCCATGACGGCGGTGACGGTGCCGAGATCGAGCTCGCCATAAAGATGCGGAAACAGGTCGCCGCCGCGGGACGGCTCCCAGCGCAATTCGTCGCCGAGTGCGTCCCTGTCCACTGCGATCAGAAACAGGCCGCTCTGGCCGGCATAATGCTTTGCGAGCGTGCCTTCGAGCTGGGCAGCGGTGGAGAAATGGATGAAACCGTCCCGGAGATCGTCGGCGCTGCCGCGATAGGTGCCCTGGCGCTCGGCTTCGCGCCACTGCGGCGCCGGACAGATTTTATAGATGCTGCGCAATCGCCGAGCTTTCACGGTTGTTCTTGGTGGGACGCGGACAACCCATGATGGGTATCGGCGGCCGACCGTATCGGCGGGGCCACCGCAACTCAAGGCCGCACATTTTTTTCAGATGCCAGTTGCACAATTCGCGGAACCTCGGCAATAATTCCTAGTTGCTGCCACGATTCAGCGGCGCCACGAGGCCGGAAGGGACGAAACAATGCTGACCCACGCCCAGATCTGGAATGCGCTAGACCTTTTGGCCGAACGCAACGGCCTCACGGCTTCCGCTCTCGCCAAGAAAGCGGGGCTGGATGCGACCACGTTCAACAAATCGAAGCGGATCACCAATGAGGGGCGCGAGCGCTGGCCCTCCACCGAATCGGTGTCGAAGGCGCTGAAGGCGACGGGTGTATCGATCGAGAGTTTCGTCTCGCTGATCGAGGGCACGCGCAAGATCGTTCAATCGGTGCCGCTGCTCGGCTTCGCGCAAGCGGGGCAGGGCGGCTTCTTCGACGATGCGGGCTTCCCCGTCGGCAGCAAGGGCTGGGACGAAGTCGGACTGCCGTCGGTGAATGACGAGCACGCTTATGCGCTGACGATCGCCGGTGACTCGATGAAGCCGGCCTATCGCGACGGCGACATCATCGTGGTGTCGCCGAGCGCGCAGATCCGCAAGGGCGATCGCGTCGTGGTCAAGACCAAGGACGGCGAGGTGATGGCCAAGGAATTGAAGCGGCGGACCACCAAACTGCTGGAGCTGCAGTCGCTCAATCCGAGCCATGCGGATCGCAGTTTTGCAGTGCAAGATATCGAATGGATCGCACGGATCGTGTGGGCCAGCCAGTGAGGCTGTCTTCACCTCTCCCCGGCGGGGAGAGGTGACGCGAGCCTCCGCTTATGATGCGCTCCGAGGGGGCACGATCTGCAATCGCAGCCGCGGTCGCACATCGAGCGTGTCGTAGATTTCATTGAGCGTGATGGACGCAGAGAGCGACGGAAGATCGATGGCCGTATCGAAGGCCTCGATCGTTTGCTCGGCCCAGCTTCCGTCGTCCTGACGTGTGTGAATCTTGACCAGGGCGATTTCAGACTCGATCTGCAGGATCGTGCTGATCGTGGCCAGGCTCTGATATTCGAGCAATTTGGCGGCGTGGTCGAACACCGCTGTTCCCGGTGAAGAGATTTCAACCACGATGGTGGGCTTCGACGCCGTCAATGCCGACGCGTTCGGCGGGCCGCAATCGACGACAACATCCGGATAGCGGATCGTATCAGGGCCGGTCTGCACGGCCGTGTCGCTCGACGTCGTGCGACATCCGTGGCGTTTTCCTGCGGGGACCAGCGCCGTGAGGACATTGCTGCAAATGACGTTGTGGCCCTCTTTGGCTCCGGCCATGGCGTAGGCCACGCCGCGCACAAGCTCGAAGCGTCCATCGCGACCGCTCACGGCCTGAAGGAATTCGGCGACGGTCAGCTTTCCCGCTTCCGCAATCGTCATGGCAGAGCCTCACTTATCCGCCGCAGCGTAGCCCGGATGGAGCGAAGCGCAATCCGGGATTCCGAGTCTCGACCGTGGCCGGTCCCGGATGTCGCTGCGCTCCATCCGGGCTACAGACGTCACGCGCTCCTTGCCAGCGCGCCGTCGATCATGCTGATCGCATTTGGCACGCCGTAGACCGCGACGAAGGAGCCGAAGCGCGGGCCTTTCTCCTGGCCGAGCAGCACCTGGTACAGCATGTTGAACCAATCCAGCGATACGCCCGGTCGGCCATCCTTGGCCGGCTTCTTGTGATCGAGGAATGGCTCGCGGCGGCCGATCTCGTAGACGGCGTTCTGGATGTCCTCGGCGGTCGTCTCCGCCGGGAGGCGTGACAGCGCATCGCGCAGGTCCTGCAGCGCCACGCGCTCCACATCGGTGGGCTGGCGGAACGTCTTCGTCGGCGCGACGAAATCGCGATAGTAGTTGATGGCATAGCCGACCATCGCATCCAGCTTCGGATGCGTGGCGGCGCTGACGCCCGGACGATAGCGGCCGATGAAGCCCCACAGCGTGTCGGCGTTTTCCGCGTTGGACGACGACACCAGCGTCAGCAGCAGCTGGAACGTGACCGGCATGTCCACCTTCGGCGGATGGCCGGCATGGATGTGCCAGACCGGATTGGACAGCTGCTGCTTGGCGTCCTGACGGTTAAAACCTTCGCTGAACTGCTGATACTCGTCCACATTGCGCGGGATGACGTCGAAGAACAGCCGCTTCGCCGCCTTCGGCTCGCGATACATGAACAGTGACAGCGATTCCGGGGACGCGTAGCGCAGCCATTCGTCGATGGTCAGGCCGTTGCCCTTGGACTTCGAGATCTTGCCGCCGTTCTCGTCGAGGAAGAGTTCGTAGTTGAAGCCTTCCGGCGGCGTGCCGCCAAGGGCCGCGCAGATCTTGCCCGACAGCTTGACGCTATCGATGAGGTCCTTGCCCGCCATTTCGTAGTCGACGCCGAGCGCCGCCCAACGCAGCGCCCAGTCTGCCTTCCACTGGCACTTCACCGCGCCGCCGGTGACGGGCGTAGTAACTTCCTCATTCGTATCGGGATCGACGTAAGTGATCGTGCCAGCCTTCACGTCACGGCGGATCATCGGCACCTGCAGCACCACGCCGGTGGTCTTGCTCACCGGCAGGAACGGCGAGTATGTGGCGCGGCGATCCGGGCCGAGGGTCGGCAGGATGATGTCCATCACCTTGTCGTAGACTTCGAGCATACGCAGTAGCGTCGCGTCGAAGCGGCCGGACTTGTAGTAGTCGGTGGAGGACGCGAATTCGTAGTCGAAGCCGAAATGGTCGAGGAAGGCGCGCAACCGCGCATTGTTCGCCGCGCCGAACGATACGCCTTCTTCGATCGGATCGGGCACGCTGGTCAGCGGCTTGCCGAGATGTTGTGCCAGCATCTCCTTGTTCGGCACATTGTCCGGGACCTTGCGAAAACCGTCCATGTCGTCGGAGAAGGCGAGCAGGCGCGTCTTGATCTTGTCTTCGGTCAGAACGCGGAAGGCATGGCGCACCATGGTGGTGCGCGCCACTTCGCCGAAGGTGCCGATATGCGGCAGGCCCGAGGGGCCATAGCCGGTCTCGAACAAAACCTCGTCCTTCGGGGCTTTCTTCAGCCTGTTCACCAGCGCCTTCGCCTGCTCGAACGGCCAGGCGTTGGAGTTCTCGGCGAGCGCACGCAGCTCGCTCGGGCTCATGGTGGTTTCAGCAGTCGACATAATCAGATGGCCTCCGGGCCGCGGAACCTAGCGGCTCCGCATCGAAATGCCAAACCGCTCGAATGGTGGAATCTAGAAAGGGCTGACGGAAAAGTATTTCAGCCACAGATCGGTGTAACGGCCCTTTTCCCAGGTGCGGAACAGGGCCCAGTTCAGCGCCTGGCGCAGCGTGTCATTGCCCTTGCGGACGCCGATGCCGATGCCTTCGCCGAAGAAGCGGCTCTCGATGAACGGGCCGCCCGAGAAAGCGCAGCAATCGGAAGAGTCCTGGCCATTGACCCAGAACGCGAGCGAAATGGCATCGCCAAAAATGACATCCACCTCGCTCTTGCGCAGCGCCGTGCGCAGCATGTCCTCGTTCGGATAGGTCAACAGCGTCGCATCGGTAAACATCGCCTTGAGAAAGGCTTCATGCGCGGTGCCGACAATGACGCCGATCTTTTTGCCCTCGAGATATTCCGGCCGCATCTCCTTCAGCACCGCATCCTTGCGCGCCACGAAGCGGCCGGGCGCGCGATAATAGGGATCGGTGAAATCGACGCGGGCGCGGATCGCCGGCGTCACCGCCATGGAAGCGATGATGGCGTCGCCGCGATTGCTGGCGATGGCGTCCAGCAGCGTCTCGAAGCGGCGCATCTGGATGGTGCAGGTGACCTTGATTTCCTCGCAGAGCTGGCGCGCGAGATCGACATTGAAGCCGGCCGGATTGCCGTCGGGGCCGGTGTAATTGAACGGCGGATAATCGGTCTCGGTCAGGAAGCGGATCACCGTCAGGCGTGTGAGGTCCGGCCGCTCCGGGCGGCGGCGCGGATCCCAGAAGCCGGGGACGGCCTGCGCGCCGGGCTGGCTGCCCGATTGCACCGACAGATTTGGCGCCAGCGGCGGCACGGGTGCCTGGCCCTGACCTTGCGCCTGCGCCGCCCAAGGCAGCAACGCACCCACGAGGCATAGCGCACGTAAGGTTGTGCACGCCATTCCTTGCGGTATTTTGTTGCTGAAATTAACCATCTGTGGTTGCATGAAGGCTTGTCCGGACGCGGGTCTTATAGACCATCCCGCCGGAGACGCGAGTAGCGTTTGTGACATCGTTCGTAGCGTTGTTTGTGTTCTTGGGGAGCGTAGCATGTCCCTGCTGGACGATGGTGAGGATCCGGAGCCGTCAGTCAGCGCATATGCCTTGGCGCCCGAGCGTCGGCGGCGCCCACTCGACCATGATCATCGCCGCCCCGAGCCGGCGGCGCAGGTCGCAGCCGAACTCGAATGCCTGAATGGCCTCGTCCCATCGCTCACGCTGCAGGCGGCCACCAATCGCAGCCGCAGACTGGGGATCGATGCGGATCGCATCCTGATCGATTGGGACGTCATCGATGAGGCCGGCTATCTGCAGAGCTTGGCAGCGCGGCTTGGCAGGCGGTTCGTCAAGCTCGGCGCAGGCGACCACGGGCGGTGCCTGCTGTCGCCGGAGCAGTATGCACAGGCCGTCCAATTCGGCATTTTTCCGATTCGTCGGCACGACGGCATTTATTGCGTCGTCGCCGCGCGTGGCCTGTCCGCGCGTAAGCTGAGCCTTCTGACGGCGGCGCAGTCACAGCTCGTCGCGCAGCTCGAGTTCGCCACAACGGAAGACTTCAATCGCTTTCTCACACGACATGCAGGCGATGTGCTCGCGCAGCAGGCGGCGGATGGACTCCCGCAGAGATGGCCCGAACTGTCTGCCGCATCGCGTGCGCAAGACCGGTGGCAGCAGTTTTGTCGAGCGGCGAACATCCTTGTCATAGCCGGTCTCATCGCCGTTCCCTCTTTGCTTGGCGAGGCGATCTGGAGCGGTGTGCTCACTGCGACCTTCGTCGTCTTCGCAGGCTTTCGCTTTCTTGGCTGTCTGGTGCCACGTCTGGCCGAGCCGAAGCGCCGGCATTTGCCGGATATCGAGCTGCCGATCTATACGGTGATGATCGCGCTCTATCGCGAGGCCACATCGGTCGCACCGCTGCTGCAGGCGATCTCCGATCTCGATTACCCCCGCGAGAAGCTGGATGTCATCCTGGTCACCGAGGCCGATGACCACAGCACCCGGCAGGCCATCGCGCGATTGCAGCCGTTACCGCATGTGCAGGTCATCACCGTTCCGGCCATCGGCCCGCAGACCAAACCGAAGGCGCTGAATTATGCGTTGCCGTTCGCTCGCGGCCGTTTTGTCGCAGTGTTCGACGCGGAGGATCGGCCCGAACCGGGGCAACTGCGCGCCGCGCTCGACGCGTTCGATCATCACGGCGCTGAGGTCGCCTGCGTGCAGGCAAGCCTGACCATCGACAATGCCAGGGAAAGCCTGCTATCGCGGATGTTCGCGGCCGAATATGCCGGGCAGTTCGATGTCTTGCTTCCCGGCCTTGCGGCGCTACGCCTGCCGCTCCCGCTTGGCGGATCGTCGAATCACTTTCGTGCCGAGGTGTTGCGCGAGGTCGGCAGCTGGGATGCATGGAATGTCACCGAGGATGCCGATCTCGGCATTCGGCTGGCGCGTTTCGGCCATCGCTGCGTTACGTTCTCCTCGACGACTTATGAAGAAGCGCCAGTGCATTTCAGCGCCTGGCTGCGGCAGCGCTCGCGCTGGATGAAGGGGTGGATGCAAACCAGTGCCGTGCATCTGCGCCGGCCATGGCGCTTATGGCGCGATGTGGGGACAGGCAAATCGATTGGCGTTGCGATCATTGCCGGCAGCAATGTGCTGACGGCGCTGGCCTATCCTTTGCTGCTTGTCGAGATCGCGCTTCTCGTCGGCCGCGCGAGCGTCACGGGCAGCGTGTCCGGCTTTATGGTCGATATGTTGATGCCGCTGCATCTGACGGCAATCTCGGCAGGCTATTTCGCCACGATCACTGTCGGCCTGATGGGGCTGGCGCGACGCAGGCAGATGCGCCACGCATGGATATTGCTACTGGCGCCGCTTTACTGGGGGCTTTTATCGATCTCCGCGTGGCGTGCGCTATGGCAGTTGCTCCGCGAGCCGCATCGCTGGGAGAAAACCCAGCACGCGGTCTCCCGACGCAGCAAGGCGATGCGGGTGGCGCCGAAGACGTAGAATGGCTTGAGCGTCTTCGCGAATACCCATCGCTTTTCCCTGCGGCAGGCTCGGCTGATGGGTTTTCGCTGACGCTCAACCCATCCTACGACTCACAAATACCGCTTGAGATCCTTCGCAGCCTCTTCCGGCGTGCGCTTCAGGTTGAACGGCGCGACGAAGTTGCCGTCCTTATCCATCAGATAGATCAGCGCGGTGTGGTCCATCGTGTAGTCGCCGTCCTTGGTCGGGACCTTCTTGGCATAGACCCGATAGCCGGTGATGACCTTTGCGACTTCCTCGGGTGTGCCGGTCAGTCCTTTCAGATGCGGGTCGAAGGAGGAGAGATAATCCTTCATGATCGCCGCCGTATCGCGTTCGGGATCGACGGAGACGAAGTACGTGTTGAGCTTGTCGGCATCCGGGCCCAGCGTGCGGAGCACCTCGGACATCTCGAAGAGTGCAGTCGGGCAAATATCCGGGCAGTGGGTGAAACCGAAGAAGATCAGCGACGGTTTGCCCTTCAGGTTCTGTTCGGTGACCTTTGCTCCGGATTGATCGGTGAGCTGGAACGGGCCGCCGATCGCTGCAGGCGCCGCGACGCCCTTGAAGCCGCCGGACAGCCACAGCACCAGCAACAGGCCTGCGGCGAGACTTCCGGCGAAGGCCGCGATGATGACCAGCGGGCGGGTGGAGCTACTCATAAAATTGTTCCCGAAACCTACATGCAAGCGGCGATGCCGGTCTTCACCATCTCAAAGAAGACGGCGGTGCCGTACCAGGCCCACAGAGCGATGGCGCCGACCACGAGCAGGCCAGCGAAGGCGGCCGCGGCACCGACGATCAGCGTCGCCGCCCGCGAAGGCTGCGCTGCCACATTGTCAGGGGCGGATGCCGGCTGCATTGACGAACCTCAATTGGCAGGCTGCCGCGCGGGCGCCTGCATACGGTTCCAGATAGGCCGAGTTGCGGGGGCTAGCAAGCGTCGGCGGGGTCGCAGCGATCAAGTGATGGAGAGCAGAGGAAGCTTTGCCGTAGCCGGATTGGCGCAGACTAATCCGCCGGCCGATTGCACCGCTGAAATATCGCGGCGGATGACGGCTCCGCCTCATCCGCCCTACGGTCGCGTTTTACTCGCCGCGCAACGTCGGCGAACTGTCATAGGCCGCCTGGGCGCGGGCGTTCATGTAGCAGGGCTTGTACATGCTCGCGAGTTGCGGACCGCGCAGGAACACCATCTGCGGCTTGAGGCCGCCGCGCTTGGAGATCCAGCGGCGGATATTCGACGGATACATGGAATAAAGCATCCGTGTCGCTTCGCGATTGGTGACGGCGCGGCCGTTATTGCCCATGTCCCACGCGGCGTGGAAACCGAGTGTGGCATTCGGCGTCACGCAAATGCGATCATGCGGGACGGCACCGAGCACGATGGTGCAGGCCGAAGCGCAGAGGCCATCGATCACGACGGTTTCGCCGGACGAGCGCAGGCCCTGATACTTATCGACATAGGTTCCGATGCGGCCGCCGCGATCATCGGCGATGCGGACCACGGCATGGCTCGCGCCTACGCCAGCCACCAACAGAACCGCCGCCAGCAAACCGGTCACGCACTTCATGCTCTGCCCCAAAACCTGTGATGCCGAATCTCTATGTCCTGGTGATGCAGGACCATGTCAGCGTGTTGGCGAAACGTGTTTTTGTCTAGCTGGACCTCGCATCATCGCGACGATTCAAAACGAGTGTTGCGCGCAGGATGCAGTGCGGCGGAACGCGGAACAACGGAACGCAAATTCTGTATTTCCTTGACCAAAGTTCCCGCAGCACCTTCAATCTCTCTTAACGAAATGATGGGGAGAGAAACGATGGCGGTCGATGCGGATGTCATCGTCGTGGGCGCCGGGCTTGCGGGACTCGTGGCTGCGACCGAAGTCGCCGATGCCGGCAAGCGCGTGATCGTGATCGATCAGGAAGGCGAGCAGAATCTCGGCGGCCAGGCATTCTGGTCGTTCGGTGGATTGTTCTTCATCGATTCGCCGGAACAGCGTCGTCTCGGCATCAAGGATAGTTTTGACCTCGCGCATCAGGACTGGATGGGCTCCGCCGGTTTCGATCGCGAGGAAGATCATTGGCCGAAGCGCTGGGCAGAAGCTTACCTCGCTTTCGCCGCAGGCGAGAAGCGCGACTGGCTGCGCGCGATGGGGCACCGCGTGTTTCCCATTGTCGGCTGGGCGGAGCGGGGTGGCTATGACGCCATGGGCCACGGCAATTCGGTGCCGCGCTTTCATATCACATGGGGAACGGGGCCGGGGATCGTCGCGCCCTTCGAGCGACGTGCGCGCGAGGCCGTGGAGAAAGGGTTGTTGACCTTCAAGTTCCGCCACCGCGTCGATGCGCTGAGCGTGACCAATGGCATTGTCGATGGCGTCAGCGGTGCCGTGCTGGAGCCGGCGAACAGTGAGCGCGGCGAAAGTTCATCGCGCCATGCGGTCGGCGAATTTTCGCTGCGTGCGCAGGCGGTGATCGTCGCGTCGGGTGGCATCGGTGGCAATCATGATCTGGTGCGGCAGAACTGGCCGCAGCGTCTCGGCACGCCGCCGCAGCGGATGATCTCCGGCGTGCCCGCCCATGTGGATGGCCGCATGATCGGCATCACCGAGAGTATCGGCGCGCGGCTGATCAACCGCGACCGCATGTGGCACTATGTGGAAGGAATCGAGAACTGGAATCCGATCTGGCCGAAACACGGCATCCGCATCCTGCCCGGCCCGTCGTCCATGTGGTTCGATGCGACCGGTGAGCGACTGCCGGCGCCGCTGTTTCCGGGCTCGGATACGCTTGGGCAGCTCGAATATATCCAGTCCACTGGTCACGACTATTCCTGGTTCATTCTCACCCAGGCCATCATCAAGAAAGAGTTTGCGCTGTCGGGGTCGGAGCAGAATCCGGACCTCACCGGCAAGAGCTGGATGATGACCGCACGCCGTGCCACCAACAAGGGCGCACCGGCGCCGGTAGAGGCGTTCAAGGATCACGGCGCGGACTTCATCGTGCGCGACAATCTCGGCGATCTCGTCAAGGCCATGAACGAACTTGCCGGCAATGATCTCCTAAAGCTGGACCGCATCAAGGCGCAGATCGAGGCGCGCGATCGCGCCATCGCCAATCCGTTCGTGAAGGATGCGCAAGTGATGAACCTGCACAATGCGCGCAAATATATCGGCGACAGGCTGATCCGCACGGCGAAGCCGCATCGCATTCTCGATGCGGAGAAGGGCCCGCTGATCGCCGTGCGGCTGAACATCCTCACGCGCAAGACATTGGGCGGTTTCGAGACGGATCTGGACGCGCGCGTGTTCGGCGCCGGGCATCAGATCATCCCCGGGCTCTATGCCGTCGGCGAAGCCGCGGGCTTCGGCGGCGGCGGCATGCACGGCTATCGTTCACTGGAAGGGACGTTCCTTGGCGGCTGCCTGTTTTCGGGGCGAACAGCCGGGCGTGCGGCGGCGAAGGCGGTGTAGGGTGGGCAAAGCCACCGGGTCGCGCGAAGCGCGCCCGATGATAAACTTCGCGTGCCCACCTTTGAAATACTGCGGACGGTTTGGTGGGCACGCTGCGCTTTGCCCACCCTACAAATCCAACCACACCTCAGCAAAAAGCCGTCCGGGCGTTACGCCGGACGGCCTCTCGATGCGACTGCCGGTCCCCAAGACGTCCGGTTCCGTCGCACCTCCAGAGGCTGGACCCGCATGGTTAATGCGCGGTTAAGGATTGCATTACGGCCAGGCGGCGTAAGACGGCCCGTGACGTCCCGGGCTCTGCCGCGCGCGGCGCCGATAAGTCCCCGGTGACTCGTTCTGATATTTGCGGAAGAAGCGGTTGAAATAGCCGGGGTCATGGAAGCCGAGGCCGTAGGCGATCTGCTCGACCGGGAGGTCGAGCTGGCGGAGCCGCGTGCAGGCCTCATGGATCAGGCGCTGATGCACCACGGCGCGCGGGCTGATGCCGCGCTCGCGCTTGCAATGGGCGTGCAGCCGGTCGTCGGTGACGCCGAGGGCTGCGGCATAGCGGGCGATCGGCCAGCCGTCGCGATAGTGGAGTTCGACCATCTGCAGGAAATTGCCCACCAGCCGCGGGCCGTCGCCGCGGCGGGAGACGTCGTCGATGGGCTCCTCGGCAATGACTGCGCGCCATAGATGCAGGCAGAGCAGCAGCAGATGCGCTGATAGCAGTGTGGCGCTGCCGCGGCCGGGCGCCGTGAGTTCGCCGGTGAGCATGGCGCAGGACGCGGTGATGGCAGCAAAGCCCTGAGAGGCTTTTGCGTCTTCCAGCAGCACGAGGCGATCGACGGTGCGGCGCAGATGCAGCGCCTCGGCGGAGCCGGCGATGGTCTGGGTCAGGAGATCGTCGGTGACCGTGAGCAGATAGCCCTGCGCGCCGGCTTCGACCTGCAGCGTGCCGTCATAGCCGCAGGGCAGCCAGAGCAGCGCCGGTGCGCTGAATTCGATGGTGGAAGCGCGCATGGTCGCGGTGCCGCGGCGGCTTTCCATCACCAGCAGATAAGCGTGCCGGTGCCGCGTCTGGCGCAGCGACCAGATACGCGGCGCGAGGCTTGAGGTGAAGCGCTCGACATGCAGCGCGGCGGATTTTCCGGCGAGGTCGATGGCATCGGTGAACATCGGAGCGGGTCTCTTGATGGGACAATCCGTCGCGCAGATTAGATAGCGTCGCACGGCCTGGTGCAATCTTTCCCCGGATGCGTCCAATTCACGCGCCCCAGTGCTCAACTAGTGTCCCCCATCGAGCGCCGGGAAGGCGCCGTCACAACTCACAGGGGAGGATGACATGGGTTCGGCAACCAAACAGCGTGCAGCGGGGCTGGCCGCCGGTCTGGCCATGATGGCGGGCGCGGCGACGCTCGGCTGGAGCGAGGCGCAGGCGCAGACCTCGGTCAAGATCGGCTATGCGATCTCGCGCACCGGGCCGGCCGCCGGCGGCGGCGCGGTGACGTCGATCCCGAACTACGAACTCTGGGTCAAGGAAGTGAACGCTGCCGGCGGGCTCAAGCTCGGCGACAAACGCGTGCCCATCGAGGTCGTGCAATATGATGACCGCTCGAGCGCCGAGGAAGCGGCGAAGGCGCTGGAGCGCCTGATCAACCAGGACAAGGTGGATTTCATCCTGCCGCCCTGGGGCACCGGTCTCAATCTCGCGGTCGGCCCGATCCTCAACAAGGCCGGCTATCCGCATCTCGCCTCCACCGCCGTCACCGACCGCGCGCCAGAACTGGCAAAGCGCTGGCCGAACAGTTTCTGGCTGCTCGGCACCAGCGCCGATGCCTCCAAGACGCTGGTCGAGCTGCTGGTGAAGCTGCGCGGCGAAGGCAAGATCGGCGACACCGTGGCCATGGTCAGCATCGCGGATGGTTTTGGCATCGACCTCTCCGCCGCCGCACGCCCGGCGCTGGCCGCGGCAAAGTTCAAGCTCGCTTATGACAAGACCTATCCGGTCGGCACGCAGGATCTCGGCCCGATCGTCAATGAAGTGAAGGCGCTCAATCCCGACACCTTCATCGCCTTCTCCTATCCGCCGGACACGATCGCCATCACCGAACAGGCGCGTATCTCGGGCTTCAATCCGAAGGTTTACTACACCGGTGTCGGCACGGCGTTTCCGCTGTTCAAGCAGAAGTTCAGCGCCAATGCGGAAGGCGTGATGGGCATCGGCGGCTGGAGCGGCGACAGCCCGGCCATCAAGGACTATCTCGCCCGCCACAAGGCCTCCGCCGCCAATGGCGCCGAGCCGGACCGCTGGGCCAGCGCCGTGACCTTCGCCAGCCTGCAGATGCTGCAGCAGGCCATCGAGCGGGTTGGCAAGGTGGACCGCGCCGCGGTCATCAAGGACCTGCAGACCGGCAGCTTTGATACTGTGATCGGCAAGGTGAAGTTCGAGAACAACATGCCGACGAACTACTGGTGGGTCGGCCAGTGGCAGGACGGCGAATTCTACGGCGTCGCGCCCTCCGGCAATGCCGGCGCGCGCCAGCCGATCCTGCCGAAGCCGGCTTGGAAGGCGCAGTAATCGCGACAGACTTGATCGGCGCATGCGTCCGCCCGGACGCATGCGCCCACACTCCGGAATGATGGAATGACGAACGCGTTGCTCACCGGCCTCGTGCTGGGCGGAATGTATGCGCTCATCGCCATGGGGCTGACGCTCCAATATGGCGTGGCGCGGATCATGAATCTCGCTTACGGCGAATTCCTGATCGGCTCGGCCTTTGCCTCCTATCTGCTGTTTTCGGGATGGGCGGTGAACCCGCTGGTCGGGTTGATCGTCATCGTGCCCGTCAGCTTTGTCGTCAGCTTCCTGCTCTACAAGATCTTCCTGACACCGCTGGTGCGCCGCGCCCGCACGCGCGATGCGCTGGAGGTGGACAGCATTCTCGCCACCTTCGGCCTGATGTTCATCGTGCAGGGCATTCTGCTCACGCTGTTCGGCGGCGCCTATTTCAGCTATTCGTTCCTCGCCATTCCCGTCACCATTGTCGGCGAAGTGCTGGCGATGAACCGCCTCGTCGCCTTTACCCTCGCGGTGGTGCTCGGCACGGTGCTGTATCTGCTGCTGACGCGCACGCGTATCGGCACTTCGATCCGCGCGGTTGCCGTCGATCCCGCCGCCGCGCCATTGGTGGCGATCAATGTGCCGCAATTGTCGGCGCTGGCCTTTGCAGCCGGCGGCGCGCTGGTCGCATCGGCCGGCGTGTTGATCAGCATGTTCCTCACCTTCAGCGCCACATCCGGCGTGGTGTTCACGATGAAGGCGCTGATCGTCGTCGTGATGGGCGGCATCGGCAATCTGATGGGCTGCCTCGTGGCGGGCATGTTGCTTGGCCTCAGCGAGGCGCTGGTCGCCACCTATATCGATCCCGGCCTTACCATTGCGGTGAATTTTGCGCTGTTCCTCGGCGTCCTGCTGGTGCGACCCGCCGGCATCTTCGGAAGGGCAGCCCGATGAGCGCGTCACAACTCCTGATCGGCGGCGTGGGCCTCGCGGCCATCGCCGGCCTCGCTGCCCTGCCACAGCTCATCGATGCCTATCATCTCGCGCTCGGCATCACGCTGCTGCAATTCACGATCCTTGCGACCGCCTGGGGCCTGTTCTCCGGCCCGACGCGCTATGTCTCGCTGGCGACCACCGCCTTCTTCGGTGTCGGTGCTTACACCGTCGCGGTGCTCGGCGAGCAAATGGCCTGGCCGCTGGTGCTGGGCGTGGCGGTGCTCATCGGCGCGGTGATGTCGGCCATTGTCGGGCTGGCGACGCTGCGATTGAGCGGCGTGCATTTCGTGATCTTCACGTTCGGTCTGGCCGAACTGGTGCGCCAACTCGTGGTGTGGTTCGAGGTCAACAAGAGCCGCGTGCTCGGCCGCTATGTCTTCCTCGATATCAGCCAGCTGGACATTTACTGGCAGCTGCTGGCGCTGGCGGTGATCGTGTTTGCCACGGGCTGGCTGATCGCCCGCTCAAGGCTCGGCTTCGCGCTGCGGATCATCGGTGAGGACGAGACGGTCGCCAAACATTGCGGCATCAACGTCACCTTCGCCAAGGTCGCATTGTTCGTCATCTCCGCGATCTTCATGACGCTGGTCGGCGCGATCATGGCGCCGCGCTGGACCTATATCGAGCCGTCCATCGCCTTCAATGCCACCATCTCGTTCGAAGTGGTGATCATGGCGTTGCTCGGCGGCGCGCATCGCTTCTGGGGGCCTGCGCTCGGTGCGATCCCGCTCACGCTGCTGTTCGAATTCCTCGCGGCGCGCTTCCCAAGCACCTCCACGCTGATCATGGGCGTGGTGTTCTTGCTGATCGTCTATGCGCTGCCATCCGGCGTTGTCGGCCTGATCGATAAAATGAAGCTGCTGCGACAAAGCTCCGCAACGAAGGGGAGCGCCGCATGAGTTCCGCATATGCACCCGTGCTCAAGGTCGATGGCCTGACCCGCCGTTTCGGTGGTCTCGTTGCCGTCAATGACATGAGCTTCACCGTCAATCCCGGCGAAATCGTCGGCCTGCTCGGGCCGAACGGATCGGGCAAGACCACGGCGATCAATCTCATCTCCGGCGCCCTGCGGCCCGATGCCGGCAGCGTCGTGCTCGATGGCACCGACATCGCGGGATGGCCGACCTTCAAGATTGCGCGGCTCGGCGTCGCGCGCACCTTCCAACTGGTGCGCGTGCTCGATGGTATGAGCTGCGGCGACAATGTGCGAGCGGGGCTGTCCTTCAATCATCGCGCGCGCAGCGACGATGGTGTGTCGGCGGAAGACCTGCTCGTGCGCGTCGGCCTTGCCGGCCGCGAAAATCGCCCGGCCGCTGATCTCACTTATATCGATCGCAAGCGGCTCGAGCTTGCGCGTGCGCTGGCGCTGCGTCCGCGCCTGCTGCTGCTGGACGAATGGCTCGCCGGCCTCAATCCGTCGGAATTGCTGATCGGCATCGACCTGATCCGCTCGCTGAAGGAAGAGGGGCTGTCGATCCTGATGGTCGAGCATGTGATGGAGGCGATCCGCTCGCTATGCAGCCGCTGTGTTGTGATGAGTAGCGGACGGCGCATCGCAGATGGTCCGACCGAGGCGGTGCTGAGCGATCCCGCCGTGATCGAGGCCTATCTCGGAGCGCCCCAGCATGCTTGAGGTTGCGGGGATCAATGTCAGTTTCGGCCAGCATCGCGCGCTCAGCGACGCCGCACTGACCGTGAAACGCGGTGAGATCGTGGTCATTCTCGGCGCCAATGGCGCCGGCAAGTCGTCGCTGCTGAAGGCGATCGCCGGGCTCGTCAAATGCGGGCCGGGCAAGCAGGTAAAGCTGGACGGTCATGATCTGTCGCCGCTTCCCGCGCATCTCATTATCGAGAGCGGCCTGGCATTGGTGCCCGAGGGACGTGGTGTATTCGGTGAACTGACGGTGGCCGAGAACCTGATGCTTGGCGCCAATCCGAAACGCGCGCGCGCCATGGAGGCCGAGCAGCGTGAAAAGGTGCTGGCGCTGTTTCCGCGGCTTGGCGAGCGGCTCAAGCAGGTCGTGCGCACCATGAGCGGCGGCGAGCAGCAGATGGTCGCCATCGGTCGCGCGCTGATGTCCAATCCCGAGATGTTGTTGCTGGACGAGCCATCGCTCGGCCTGTCGCCACTGCTGGTGAAAGAGCTGTTCGCTGCCATCAGCCGCATCCGCGAGACCGGCATGGGGCTGTTGATGGTCGAGCAGAATGCACGCGAGAGCCTGCTGATCGCCGATCGCGGCTATGTCATCGAGAACGGCAAGGTGTCCGGCAGCGGCTCCGCCGCCGACCTGCAATCCGACGATTCCGTTCGACGCGCCTATCTCGGCGGGCTCAGCTAGAGCGCCGCCATTCATTTCACAAAACAACTGAGGAGATCGCCATGAACAACATCAAGCTCCTGATCGAGAATGAAGACGCGGATGCCGGCAACGGCGCGACTTTTGATCGCCTGAATCCGATCACGGGTGACATCGCCTCGCGCGGCGCAGCGGCACAGGTCGCGGATGCCAAGCGCGCCGCAGATGCTGCGGCTGCAGCCTTCCCGGCATGGTCGGCGACGGGGCCGGGCGCGCGTCGCACGATCCTGCTCAAAGCTGCCGATATTCTGGCGAGCCGGGCTTCTGAATTCATCGCGCTGATGGCTGCCGAGACCGGCGCCACCGCGGGCTGGGCCGGCTTCAACGTACATCTCGCCGCCAACATGCTGCGCGAAGCGGCAGCGATGACGACGCAGATTTCCGGCGAGGTGATTCCCTCCGACAAGCCCGGCTGCATTTCCATGGCGGTGCGGCAACCGGCCGGCGTCGTGCTCAGCATCGCGCCCTGGAATGCGCCGGTCATTCTCGGCACCCGCGCCGTGGCGCTGCCGCTGGCCTGCGGCAACACCGTGATCCTGAAAGCCTCGGAAATCTGCCCCGGCACCCATCGCCTGATCGGCGAATGCCTGCGCGAGGCCGGCCTGCCGCCCGGCGTGATGAATGTAATCACCAATGCGCCCGATGACGCGCCGGCGCTGATCGAAGCCTTGATCGCGCATCCGGCGGTGCGGCGGATCAACTTTACGGGCTCGACGCGCGTTGGTCGCCTGATTGCGCAGACCGCGGCGACGCATCTCAAGCCGGTGCTGCTCGAACTCGGTGGCAAGGCGCCGCTGGTCGTGCTGGAGGATGCCGATCTCGATGCCGCCGTGGCGGCGTCCGCCTTTGGCGCCTTCATGAATCAGGGCCAGATCTGCATGTCCACCGAGCGCCTCGTGGTGGATCGCAATGTGGCTGACGCTTTCGTGTCCAAGCTCGCCGTGAAGGCAGAGCAACTGGTGGCCGGCGATCCACGCCAGGGCAATGCGCCGCTGGGCTCGCTGATCGACACCAGTGCCGCCGATCGCATGCAGGCACTGATCAAGGATGCCGTGGGCAAGGGCGCGCGCGTCGTCGCCGGCGGGCGCGTGGAAGGCACGCTGATGTCGGCCACGGTGCTGGATCACGTCACCTCGTCGATGCGCATCTATGGCGAGGAATCCTTCGGCCCGATCGTATCGGTGGTGCGGGTGGACGGCGTGGATGAAGCCGTCCGCGTCGCCAATGACACCGAATATGGCCTGTCGGCCGCGGTGTTCGGCCGCGATATCGCCGGTGCGCTGGCGGTGGCGAAGCGGATCGAATCCGGCATCTGCCACGTCAACGGCGCGACGGTGCATGACGAGGCGCAGATGCCATTCGGCGGCACAAAGTCGTCGGGCTACGGCCGCTTCGGCGGCAAGGCCGGGATCGCGGAATTCACGGAACTGCGCTGGATCACCATCGAGACAGGGCCGCAGCATTATCCGATTTGATCGGGGAGGCCTGGAGCGGGCGAAGGGAATCGAACCCTCGTATGCAGCTTGGGAAGCTGCCGTTCTACCATTGAACTACGCCCGCGTGCCCTCTGATCTAGCCGAGGATCGGTGATCCGCCAAGGGGGCTGACAGCCGCGGCTGTAGGATGGGTTGAGCGAAGGCGCGTTAGCGCCGGAGCGATACCCATCACGGCCGGGCGCTCGTGGTGATGGGTATCGCTGCGCTCAACCCATCCTACAAAAAGAAAATGCGAGAGTATCCGTACACCTGCAATTTCCGGTTGGCGAAAACCGTTTGCCTGCTAACATCCGAATCGGGATGGCTGAGCAGGGATATACGACCTTCGATACGTCGGTCGGGCGGTGCGGAATCGCATGGAGCGAGGCCGGGATCGTGGGCGTCCAGTTGCCGGAAGCGCGAGAGTTGGATACGCGGCGGCGGTTGCTGCAGCAATATCCCGAGGCGCGCGAGTGGCGACCACCGGCCGATGTGCAATACGCGATCGATGGCATCGTGGCGTTGCTGAACGGCAAGGCGGTCGATCTCTCCGATATCCCGCTCGACACCTATGACATTCCGGAATTCAATTGCCGGGTCTATGAATCGATCCGCCGCATCCCGCGTGGTGAGACCCGCACCTATGCCGATATCGCGATCCATCTCTATGTCAGCGGTGCGATCAATGCGGTGTCCAATGCAGTGGCGCGCAATCCGTTTGCCATTCTTGTGCCGTGCCATCGTGCGCTGGTGATGGTCGGGCAGACCTCGGGCTTCGCCGGCAATGCGGGAATCGTGACGAAGCAGCGGCTGCTATCGATCGAAGGTGCATTGTTAGGGCGCGCGACAAATCTTTTTGATGCGCTCCTGTCCGTTGCTCCTTCACGACCGCAGGGCTAGCTTTCGCCCATGCAGGCGAGAACGCTATTTCAGGGCAGCGGCATCACCGTGATGGACTATCGCTGTACAGCGGGGCCGGACGACGTGCCATTTGCCGAGCAGCATGCCAGTCATTCGATCTCCTATGTGCGCAAGGGCAGTTTTGGTTGTCGTTGTCGCGGGCGGTCCCATGAGCTGGTCACCGGCGCCGTGCTGATCGGCGCGCCCGGCGAGGAGTATGTTTGCCATCACCAACATCATGCGGGTGGCGACGAGTGCCTGTCCTTTGCCTTCGCGCCGGAGGTGATCGCGCTGATCGGCGACAATCTGTCGGTATGGCGCCAGGGCAGCGCGGCGCCGCTGGCCGAGCTGATGACGCTGGGTGAGCTGGCGCAGGCGGTGGCGGGCCAGCACAGCGATCTCGGCTTCGACGAGATCGGGCAAGCTTTTGCCGCGCGGCTGGTCGATGTGGTCTCGGGCAAGGCGCGCAGGCAGGCGGTGATCAGCGCCCGCGATCGCCGCCGCGCGGTGGAAACCGCCATGTGGATCGCGGCGCATTCCGCCGAAGACATCGATCTAGATGCTGCGGCGAAGCAGGCCGGCGTCAGTCCGTTCCATTTCCTGCGCATGTTCCGCGATGCGCTGGGGGTGACGCCGCATCAATATCTGGTGCGCTCGCGGCTGCGCCATGCGGCGCGGTTGCTGGCGGAAAGCGACAGCGTTGCCATCACCGATATCGCCTTCGATGTCGGCTTCGGCGATCTCTCGAATTTCGTGCGCAGCTTTCACCGCGCGGCCGGCGTGTCGCCGCGCGCATTTCGGCAGGCTTCCAGGGGCAGCCGCAAGATTTTCCAAGAACGGCTGGCGCTGCACTGATTAGGTCGCGTCCAGCCCTTCAAGGAGATGGACATGGCTGCAATTCACAAGACGGTTTCACTCGACGCGCCGGCCGGTGAGGTCTGGGCAGCGGTGGCGGATTTCGGCGCGCTGCATACGCGGCTGGTGCCGGGCTTCGTCACGGATACCAAAGTTGCCGGCGATGTGCGCACCGTCACTTTCGGCAATGGAACGGTGGCAGAGGAAACGCTGGTCGATTGCGATCATGCGCGGCGGCGTTTCGTCTATGCCATCAAGAACGAACGCATCACCCAGCATAGCGCCACGGTGCTGGTGGCGGCGGACGGGCCGGATCAGTGCCGGCTGGAATGGAGCGCCGACCTGCTGCCGAATGAGATCGCGGGCTATGTGAGCACGCAGATGGATCTCGGCCTTGCCGCGATGGCCAATCACTTCAGGGAGAATCCGTGCCCGTCGCGATCCTTCAGCAATGCGCTGATTGCACGAGGCCCGGCCGCAGACCGCGGCAACAACATGGATCTCTATGGCTGGCTGATCGGCGCCTGGGATATCGACGTCACCAGGTTCATGCCCGATGGCAAGGAACGGCGGCGACAGGGCGAGTGGCATTTCGGCTGGGTGCTGGAAGGGCGTGCGATCCAGGACGTCTGGATCGTGCCCAGCCGCGGTCCGGATCGCGAAGGCGATGCAGCGGCGAATGCGTTCTCGTATGGCACGACGCTGCGCATCTATGACCCGCGCAACGATACGTGGCAGATCCAATGGAGCGATCCGGTGATCTCGAATTTCCTCACCATGATCGGCCGCAAGGAGGGCGACGACATCGTCCAGCTTGGCCGCGATCAGGAGGGCAGGCCGATCCGCTGGCGCTTTTCGGACATCACGCCGCAGGCGTTCCTGTGGCGCGGTGAGACATCGCATGATCACGGCAAGACATGGCGTCTCGACGTGGAGTTCACGGCCAAACGGATGTGATCACGACAGCGCGGGGCGGATTTCCGGTACCGGCCCGGATTTCGGCCCCCAGCGCGTCAGCACCACGCTGAGCACGGAGAGCACGCCGAGCAGCACCATGGACGCGGCGGCGAGCCAGAAGAAGCTGGTGGCTGGCGCGTCGATGGACAGCAGATACCAGCCGCCAGCGCAGACGAAACCGAGCCGCGCTGTCTGCGCCAGCACCGGGCCAAGCACTTTTGCTGCGCCTTGCGAGGAGAAGTAGCTCACCGTGGCGAGGCCGAGAAAGGCATACATGGGCGCGCAGGTGGCGAGATAGGTGCGGCTGGCTTCGCGCACGCCGGGGTCATTGGTGAACAGATTGACCCAGACATGCGGGTAGATCGCGATCAGCGTGCCCAGCACGCCGACCACGCCAAACGCGATGGCACAGCCGGTCCAGGCCACACGTCTCGCGCGGGCGATGCGACCGGCGCCGATGGCCATGCCGACGATGGGGACCGAAGCGATGCCGACCGCGAAGGCCAGCGTGGTCAGCATGAATTCGAGCCGCGCGCCGATGCCGTAGCCAGCCAGCACTTCGGTGCCGTAATGCGCCAGCATATGGGTGAAGATTAGAAGGGTCAGCACGCCTTGCAGCGGATTGAAGCAGGCGATGGCGCCGACTTTCAGGATGTCGAAGAACATCCCGCGCTCGATTCGGAAGCCATTCAGCGTCGGCCGCACGCGGGCGCGGCCGGAGAACACATACCAGCCCATCACGCCGGCGCCGATGGAGAAAGCCGTCAGCGTGCCAGCCGCGACGCCGGGCATGCCGAATTGCGGGATAGGCCCGAGGCCGAGACCGAGCGTGCCGCCGAGCACGATCTGAAGCCCTGCTGACGTCGTTTGCATGGCAGAAGGCATCTTCATATTGCCCGTGCCGCGCAGGATCGCAGCAAAAGTGTTCATCAGCCACGGGATGACGCCGCCGGCAAAGAAGATGGTGATGTAGCCGAGCGCCTGGCTCAGCACATTGCCGCGGCCCCCGAGCAGTTGCAGCAGCGTCGAGCCGAAAGTCAGCATGCCCACGGTGAAAGTGAGCCCAAAGCAGGCGCCGATCAGCAGCGCATGGCCGGCCAGCGTATTGGCCCGCTCACGGTCGCCAGCGCCGAGCGCGCGGGCGATGGCGGAAGATACGCCGCCGCCCATGGCGCCGCCGGACATCGTCATGGTGAGCATGACGAAGGGAAACACCAGCGCCATCGCAGCCAGCGCTTCGGTGCCGAGCCGCCCGATATAGGTGGTCTCGAAAATGACGACGACGGTGCCGGCCGATAACGCCACCACATTCGGCCACGCCAGGCGCAGCAAAGTGGGCAGGATGGCGTGATCGAGCAGCGCGTTCCTGGCGGGAGCATTCAATTCGGGAAGCGGCGCTTTGCCGCCATCCACCAATGGGCGCTCGGCGAGCGCGACCTCGGACATGCAGTCTCCCTGACGGTCCGGTCGAAGCGCCGGGCGTTGTCTTTCCTAGCACCGTTCTAAGCGCGCGCCATACGCGCGTGTTGCATGGGCGATGGGCGAATTGCACTGCAATACGAATATGCTCAGCCGATTATCCAGGTGAACGGCCGCGCACCATTCCGCTCTGCGGTCATGGCAACGGGGATGTTGCGCCCGCAGCCGGCGGCAAGGCCTTCGACGAGGCCGCGGAGAAGCTCGGTACAGGCGGGATGGGCATCGGCCAAGCCGTCCAGCAGCTTCCAGGTCTTTTGCTGGATGGCGACCGCGCCCGCAGATTTATCGACGGTGAATTCGTCGTCCTGTGCGGTCAGCAAGGCGGTGAAGAAATCCGCGAAGGTCGTGGCATTGCCGCGTGCCATGCCGAAGCGCGCTGCGACCTCGTCATAATACTGCATGCCGATCAGCTTGCCGGTCAGGCGCAGCAGATAACCGGCATCATCGGGGCCGAACAGTTGCACAGCCACGGGCGCTGCGGTCCGCACATATTCCATCGCATAATTTCGATAGGCCTTTTCGAGTCGTGGCCGTGGCCAGCTCTCGATCGGCAGCGCGGGCGCCTTGGCGGGGTCGAAAGGCGGCGCTTCGAGATGCCGCGCGAAAACGAGACGCTCATCAATCTCGAGATCGTGGTCATATTCGCAGTAATACCCCTCGAGTCCGTTCTGCCCATCGACGCTCTGCTTGGTGCAGACAAATCCGAGTCGCAGATTGCCGAGTGCCACGCCATTATTGGCGTGCCAGCCGCGCAGCATGGCGCGTGAGACGTCGCCGGGAATGCCGCAGATGGCGGTGCCGCGCCAGATCCAGCGCGGCGGCGGATAGCGGATCCACGCCTTGCGATCCGTCTCGTACATATATTCGACCGAGACGCCACCGATCCAGTTGGAGAGATAGTGATATTGCGCAGCCGCGACTGCGGGTGGCAATTGCGACAGTCCCAGCTTGTCCAGGCCCGCGACAAAGCGCTCCTGCTGCTGGCGGCGAAAAATTCGGAACACGAATTCCGCCGCATCGGGTGTGCTGCGCCGCGTGACGACCGTGAGGATCAGGCCGGTGAAGACAGCGTGATACAGATCGGCAACGCTGCGCCAGCGCGTCCATGTGGTCTGGTCATTCGCTGCGGGCATCGTTTCCGTCCTTTTGTTATTGCCATCAACCATAACTGCGGCTTGCGGCCGCTTCACATGAAATTCATGCAGGGAGATCGAACGCTTCTGCATCGCGCGCATTAAGTTCCGTCACCACGAGGAAATTCCATGCGCCAAAAATTCCTGCTTTCGACCGCCCTTCTCATTCTGGCGCTGCCTCTCGCAGGCTGTAACGAGAAATCAACAATCGCCTCGGGCGAGGATTTTGGGCCGACGCCAAAACTGGTCGAGCCGAATAAGACATTGTTGCCGACGGTGAATGTTTCGAAGGCTGTTGGTTGGCAGGACGGCGCCAAGCCGAAGGCAGCAGACGGCATGGTTGTCACGGCTTTTGCCAGCGGCCTCGATCATCCGCGTACGGTCTATACGTTGCCGAATGGCGATGTGCTGGTGGCCGAAAGCAACGCGCCGCCGAAGCCGGAGTCCAGCTTCAGCATTCGCGGCTGGGTGATGGCCAAGGTGATGGGTTATGCCGGCGCCCGCGCGCCTTCGGCCAATCGTATCACGCTGTTGCGCGATGCCGACGGTGATGGCGTGGCCGAGGTCAAGGCGCCATTCCTCGAGGGCCTGAATTCGCCATTCGGCATGGTGCTGGTGGGCGATCGCTTCTACGTCGCCAATGCGGATGCGGTGGTGGTGTTTCCTTATCAGGATGGCGATACGCGGATCAGTGCGGCGGCGACCAAGGTCGTCGATCTGCCGGCGGGCCTCAATCATCATTGGACGAAGGATCTCACCGCCAGTGCCGATGGCAGCAAGCTCTATGCGACGGTGGGGTCGAACAGCAATGTTGGCGAGAACGGCATGGACATCGAAAAGAATCGCGCCGCGATCCTCGAGATCGATCGCGTCAACGGTACGTCGCGGCTGTTTGCGTCCGGCTTGCGCAATCCGAATGGGCCGGCCTGGAATCCGCAGAGCGGCGCGTTGTGGGTGGTCGTGAATGAACGCGATGAAATCGGCAGCGACCTCGTGCCGGACTATATGACTTCCGTGAAGGATGGCGGCTTCTACGGCTGGCCCTACAGCTATTATGGCCAGCATGTGGATGTCCGCGTCGAACCGCAGAAGCCAGAACTGGTAGCAAAGGCGATCGTGCCGGATTACGCGCTGGGCGCACATACAGCTTCGCTTGGTCTTGCCTTCAATACCGGCGATCTGTTTCCGGCAGCTATGAAGAACGGCGCCTTTATCGGCCAGCATGGCTCGTGGAATCGCAAGCCGCAGAGTGGTTACAAGGTGATCTTCGTGCCGTTCACCGATGGCAAGCCGTCAGGCAAGCCGCAGGATGTGCTCACGGGTTTCCTGAATGAGAAGGGCGAAGCGCAGGGGCGGCCGGTCGGCGTGCGGCTTGACAACAAAGGCGCATTGCTCGTGGCCGACGACGTCGGCAATGTGATCTGGCGTGTGGCGCCTGCGGGCGCGAAGGCGGCGGCGTTGTAGCTCGTCGTAGCGCGGATTAGCGAAGCGTAATCCGCCGGCCGATTGGGTTGTTGAAACCCCGCGGCGGATTACGGCTTCGCCTAATCCGCCCTACGGCCCCGTTTCATCACGTCACCGGTGCTGGATTGAACAGCACGAGATCATTGTGCAGGCCCCATTTGTCAGCCCACACCTGCTTTCTTCCGCTGGCGACATCGAGGATCAACTGGAATAACTCCCAGCCGGCTTCCTCGATGGTCATCTCACCTGATGCAATACGACCAGCATCGAAATCGATCAGATCCGACCAACGTTTTGCCAGCTCGGTGCGCGTGGAAACCTTGATCACCGGCGCCTGGGCGAGGCCATAAGGTGTGCCGCGGCCGGTGGTGAAGATCTGCATCTGCATGCCAGCGGCGAGCTGCAACGTGCCGCAGATGAAATCGCTGGCCGGAGTCGCCGCGAAGAGCAGGCCTTTCGTCGTCGCACGTTCGCCGGGCCCGATCACGCCGGTGATGGCCGACGATCCCGACTTCACGATCGAGCCGAGCGACTTCTCGACGATATTGGCGAGGCCGCCCTTCTTGTTGCCGGGGGTCGTGTTGGCGCTGCGATCGGCGCCGCCGCGCGCAAGATATGAGTCGTACCAATCCATCTCGCGGATGAGTGCTCGGCCGACATCCTCCGTTGCCGCGCGGCGGGTCAGCAATTCGATGGCGTCGCGCACTTCGGTCACTTCGGAGAACATCACGGTGGCGCCCGCGCGCACCAGGAGATCGCTGGCAAAGCCGAGCGCGGGATTGGCTGTCACACCGGAGAACGCATCGCTGCCGCCGCATTGCAGGCCGATCACCAGTTCGGACGCAGGCACCGTCTCGCGCTTGCGTTCGTTCAGCACCTTCAGGCGCGCATCGGCCATGGTGACAATGGTGTCCACCATATCGCCGAAGCTTTGATTGCCCTCATCCTGCAGGCGCATCATGCTGGCGGGATCGTTGGTCGGCAGCAGCCGTTCCGGCGCGAGCTTTTCGCAGCCGAGACCGACCACCATCACCTCGCCGCCGAAATTCGGGTTCTTCGCGATGTTCTGCAGCGTACGGATCGGGATATAGGCATCGGGCGCATTGATGGCGACTCCGCAACCATAGCCGTGGGTGACGGCGACCACATCATCGACATTGGGATAGCGCGGCAGCAGCTCAGTCTTGATCTTCTTGATGGCGAATTCGAGCGTGCCGGCGACGCATTGCACGGAGGTGCTGATCGCAAGAATGTTCTTGATGCCGACGGAGCCGTCGGGATTGCGAAAACCCTCGAATGTGTAACCCGTCAGCGGCTCCTGCGCGGCAGGCACGGCCGTCGCGATGTCGAGGCGATCGAGTTCCGGCGCATCAGGCATGTGGATGCGTGCTTCCTCGATCCATTCACCCTGAGCGATCGTGTCGATCGCATAACCGATCACCTCGCCATAGCGGATGATCGGCTGATTTGTTGCGATCTCCACGAGCGCCAGTTTGTGGCCTTGTGGAACATGCTGGCGCAACGTGATGCCATCGGCGAGGCGAGTTCCCGCTGGAAGTCCGAAATCGTTCACCACGATCGCGACATTGTCGCGCGCGTTCAGTTTGATGGTACGCGGCGCGTATGCGTCAGCTGCCTTTGGGGTGGCTATCGCCTCGTTCATTTCCTCAAATCCTCGTTGGCGGCATTTGTTATGCGCTGTGCCGACAGTAGCACATCACGACGGCGTGTTGCACAGGTTGAGATTCACCTGTTGTTATGCACGTTCCGAAACACATCCGAGCGCAACACGGCCGAATGAGGCGCCGATGTGTCAGAAGCGCGACGTGCGCGAAAAACCTGCCACACTCGTTTGAACCTCTGTTGCACGTCTGTGACAGCAATCCCTGCGCAGTCGTCTAGGTTCGCTGCAATCCAGTTTGGGATTGAGAGGATTATCTATGAAGAAGTATCTGCTTTCGACCGCAGCCGTTGCCATGGTCGCTCTGGCTGCTCCCGCGTCTGCAGCCGATCTGGCAGCTCGTCCGTACACCAAGGCCCCGGCTTACGCCGCTCCCGCCACGCCGATCTACAACTGGACCGGTTTTTACATCGGTGGTCACATCGGTGGTGGCTTCCCGGGCGAAGACAACGTGCTCGCTGGCAGCCGTGACGGCACGTTCCTCGGCGGTGTCCAGGGCGGTTACGACATGCAGTTCGCGCCGAACTGGGTGCTCGGTCTCGAAGCCAACTACAGCTTCCTGTCGACCAACAGCAACATCGACAATCGTGGCCTCGGTTCGGTGACCGGCCGTCTCGGATACACCTGGGGTCCGACACTGCTGTACGCCAAGGGCGGTTACGCCTGGGCTGACTCGCGCTTCTCGAACGGCTTCGGTGGCGACGGTGGTCGCGATGGTTACACCGTCGGTGCAGGTCTCGAATACCTGTTCACCCAGAACTGGTCAGGCAAGCTCGAATATCAGTACTATGATTTCGGCACGATCAACTTCACGACGCCTGCTGGCGTCCCGGGCAGCTTCAAGAACGATCAGCACACCGTCAAGGCTGGTCTGAACTACCGCTTCAACCTGGGCAACCCGGGCGCCGGTTTCGTTCAGTAAGCTTGCGACAAGCGATGCCGGTTACGACCGGTGTCGCTTCTTCTGTGTTATCGACCTGAGACTCCAGAAAAAGCCTGGCCCGCATTCTCCATGCGGGCCTTTTTTCGTTGGGGCGTAGGAACGCCGCTACCGCCGCAGTTCGGCCTGTTGTAGGATCGAGCCAGCGAAGGGAATTGGTGATGGGTATTGCCGTCATGCAAGGCCGGACGAGCCGGCAGATGTCCGCGGAGGAATTCCGTGACTTTCAGGAGCGTCGCCCCGATCATGAGCGCTGGGAATTGTTGGCGGGGGTGCCCGTCATGATGACCCCGCCGTGGCTCTCTCATAACCGCATCGGTAGCAATCTGGAGCGGGTGCTGAACGACAATTTCGATCAGTACGGCCAGCCACTCATGGCGATACAGCGATCTGGTTTTAAAAGCTTCGTTCTGGATGGCAGGATTTACGAGCCGGAACCCGATGTGGCCGTGATTGATGCGAACTACCAGCAGGGGCAGCGCCATTTTGATCGCGCTTATCTGCTTGCCGAAGTCGTGTCGTCCTCAGATCAGATCGGCGTCCCCGGCACCGGGCGCGAATGGATCGATGTGAAATGCGAGTTGTATCGCTCGCATCCGTCTTGTGTCGCCTTGCTGGTCGTCGCGCAGGAGCACATGGCGGTCCAGGTGGAGTTGCGCGGGGACCAAGGCTGGACCGCGACAGTGCTGACCGAGCCAGACGACGAAATCGTGATTGAGGAACTGAAATTCCGATGCCGTGTGGACGCACTCTACGATGGCACGCCACTCAACCCAAGGCGGCGCGCCTAGACCTTGAAATGCTTCGACAGTTTCAGGTTCTGGCCCTGATAGTTCGAGCCGATGCGTTGTCCGTAAAGTGAGTCCGGGCGATCCAGCATGCGTTCGTAGACGAGGCGGCCGACGATCTGGCCGTGTTCGAGGATGAACGGCACTTCGCGCGAGCGCACTTCCAGCACCGCGCGCGAGCCCTTGCCGCCAGCGCCGTCATGGCCGAAGCCGGGATCGAAGAAGCCGGCATAGTGGACGCGGAATTCACCGACCAACGGATCGAACGGCACCATTTCCGCAGCATAATCCGGCGGCACCTGGACGGCTTCCTTGGAAGCCAGGATATAGAACTCGCCGGGATCCAGGATCAGCGTGCGGTCGGGGCGCGCATGGATCGGCTCCCAGAAATCCTCCACCGCATAACCGCCGCGGCGATCGACATCGACCACGCCGGTATGGCGCTTGGCGCGATAGCCGACGAAACCCGAGGCATTTTCACCGGAGAGATCGACAGAGACGGCGAGGCCGTTGGTGAGATCGGCATCGTCGATATCGACCAGCGGATCCTGCGCATGCAGCTCTTCCAGCGCTTCGGTATCAAGCACGGCATCACCGACGCGGAAGCGCACCTGCGACAGCCGCGAGCCTTCGCGCAGCAGCACTGGGAAAGTTTTTGGGCTGATCTCCGCATAAAGCGGGCCGTGATAGCCGGCGCCGATCACATCGAAGCGGCGGGTGCCGTCGGCAATCACGCGGGTGAAGACGTCGAGGCGGCCGGTGGAGCTCTTCGGATTGGCCGCGGCAAAGATATTCGGCGGCAGCGCGAGGCTTTCCAGCAGCGGAACGATGTAGACGCAGTTCGTCTCCAGCACCGCGCCCTCGGAGAGATCGATCTCGTGCAGCTTCAATTCGTCGATGCGCTCGGCAACGGTCACATTCGGGCCCGGCAGGAAGCTGGCGCGGACGCGATAGGCGATGGGGCCGAGGCGCAGGTCGAGGCTTGCGGGCTGGATCTGGCTCTCGACGAAATCATATTCGGGCAGGATCAGGCCGGCCTCGGCCATCGCCTCGATCATGCTGTCGGGCAGAATTCCATCGGCATCGGGGGCGAGGGTGAACGTCACTGGTCTGGTCCTTCGGTCGTCTTTCAGGGGCAATCCTCTGAAAAACCGTAACTTTACCGGCTATCTCAAGCGCGCCTTGACGGCAAGCGCAAGCGGGAATAGGAAAAGTCCTATCCCGTGGTGATTTGAGCCGGCCGGCTTGCAGCCACGTAAAATAAGTCGCTAAACAGGCCGGGGACACATGTCCTTCCAGCATGCGATCCCGGCCTGAGGACAGCCTTTTTGGGTGAAGTCCAGGCCGGTTTTTTGTGCCCGCGACACGCGGTCACGTTGGAGGTCACATGTCTGCGAAGTCTTATCGTCCCGAAACCCGCCTCGTTCATTCCAGCGCGCTGCGTTCGCAATTCAACGAGACGTCCGAAGCCCTCTTTCTCACCCAGGGCTTCATCTACGAGACCGCCGAAGCCTGCGAGGCGCGGTTCAAGGGCGAAGATCCCGGCTTCATCTATTCCCGCTTCTCGAACCCGAACACGTCCATGTTCGAGAACCGCATGATCGATCTCGAAGGCGCGGAAGCTGCACGCTCCACCGCGACCGGGATGGCCGCCGTCACCACCGCGATCCTCGCGCCGCTGCGCCAGGGCGACCACGTGGTTGCTGCGAAGGCGCTGTTCGGCTCCTGCCGCTACGTCATCGAAGAACTGCTGCCGCGCTACGGCATCGACTTCACGCTGGTCGATGGCCTCGATCTCGTTCATTGGCAGAAGGCGATGCGCCCAAACACCAAGTCGCTGTTCCTCGAAAGCCCGACCAATCCGACCCTCGACGTGCTCGACATCGGCGCCATCGCCGAGATCGCGCATGCGGGCGGTGCGCGGCTCATCGTCGACAATGTGTTCGCAACGCCGATCTGGCAGAGCCCGCTCGCGCTCGGCGCTGACGTGGTCGTTTATTCGGCGACCAAGCATATCGACGGCCAGGGTCGCTGCCTCGGCGGCATCATCCTGTCGTCCAAGGACTTTATCGACGAGCACATTCACAATTATCTGCGCCAGACCGGGCCTTCGATCTCGCCGTTCAATGCGTGGACGCTGGTGAAGGGCCTGGAAACGCTGGCGATCCGCGTCGAGCGGCAGACACAGACGGCAGCGGCGATTGCCGATGTGCTGGCGCAGCATCCGAAAGTGTCACGCCTGATCTATCCCGGCCGCGAGGATCATCCGCAGGCGGCAACGGTGAAGAAGCAGATGCGCGCCGGCTCGACGCTGATCGGCTTCGAAGTGAAGGGTGGCAAGGAAGCGGCGTTCCGCGTGCTCAACGAGCTCAAGGTCGCGCGCATCTCCAACAATCTCGGCGACGCCAAGAGCCTGGTCACGCATCCGGCGACGACGACGCATCAGCGCCTGCCGCTGGAGGCGCGTCTCGAGCTAGGGATCAGCGAAGGTTTTATCCGCTTCTCGGCGGGTCTCGAGCATCGCGATGATCTGATCGAGGATTTGGAAGCGGCGCTGGCGAAGGCGTAAGTTTTGTCGTCATTGCGAGGAGCGAAGCGACGAAGCAATCCAGTTCATGATTTCTGGATTGTTTCGCTGCGCTCGCAATGACGGCTGAGAGGTCGGTGCTTATTACAGCGGCCGTTGCTGAGCCTGCTGCACAGCCGGCTCATTGGTACCCATCTTGATGGCGCCGACCGACTTGATGATGTTGTCGCCGAGCAATTGCGCGAAGCAGGCATAGCCCCAGTCGTTCATGTGCAGTCCGTCGGCGATCACGAATGAGCTGAACGCCATCTGCTGGCCCTCGTGCCATTCCTTCATCACTTCGAAACGCGGGAAGATGCCGACTTTGTGGAGTGCAGCCACCTTGTGCATCAGCGCCAGCATCTTGCTGGTGCCTTCCGGCTTCTCCACGGTGGCCGGTGAATATTGCGGATCGACCAGCACCACATCGGAGCCGGCAGCCTGAATGCGGCCGACGCCGTCCTCGATCATCTTGCCGGTCTCGGCGGGATCGAGATTGCGCAACACGGCATTGGTGCCGAGCTGCCAGATCACGAGGTCGGGCTTCGAATTGATCACTTCGGCCTGCAGGCGCGCCATCATTTCCGGCGCATCCTCGCCGCCTTTGCCGCGATTGAGTACGGAAATGTCGGCGCCGGGATAAGCGCGGCGCAACTGTGCGGCCAGACGGTTAGGATAGTTGAATTCCGGCGCCGTGGAGCCGTGGCCCTGGGTCGATGACGAGCCGAATGCGACAATGACGACCGGCTGATGAGCGGCAAGCTTGCTGGCCACATGGGGCAGAGTCCCCATTGCCTTCGTGCCACCTTTTGGCGTGCGGCAGGGGACACGGCTCAGAATGTCTGTCGCAGTCTTCGCCGCTTCCTTGACCTTGTCGATGGCTTTACCCGCTACGCCGCGCTGGGCGCTGTCGCTCTGCCCTTGCGCGCCAGCCTGAGATTCCTCGGCGTGAACCGGGATGGAAAAGGCGGGAGTCGTGACGGCAAGAGCAACGGCAACGGCCAGGCGGGGCAAGATACCTTCGAAACTCATTTTAACGCTGAATCCTCAAATCCGCTGTCTTGATATGCGCGGTCTCGATCACGAAGGCCGATAGCGCGCGACCGAGACAGTCGTGCACCCGCTTGGCAAGATCCATCCCGGCTGTGCCAGGCGCGGGGTTGAACAGGTCGAAATCACCATTTTCATTCCACTGCCGCATGATAGCAAAACGGTCGAACAGCGGAGCATCATGCTGCTGCGCCACCACGCGCATATTATCTAGGTAGGCCGAGCCAGAAATCATGGACTCCGTGCGCGGACTGTATTGCAGGTTCATTAAAATCACGTCAGTTCCGGCCTTTTGCATGGCAGCAACGCCGTCGTCCAATGCGTTACGGAAATCGTCGCCATCCACCTGGCGCATGGCATCGACGGTTCCCGTCTGCCAGATCACGAGGTCCGGCTTGCGGTCCTCGACCAGCTTTCCGAGCGTAGGTGCCATCTCCTCGGCGGTTTTCTTGACTTGTAAGTCCAGCGCGACATCGACGGCCACGCCGGGGAGCCTCTCGGTAAGATAGGCCTGCAAGCGGGTCGGGAATGCTGCGGAATGGTCGGATAGGCCAATGACCGAGGAGCGGCTGCCGATGACCAGAATATTGAGCTTGCCGTCCGGCTTTACGGCTGCCTTCACTTTCGGCAGCGAGCTTTCGCTGGTGAGAAGATAGGCTGGGACTTCGCAGGCCTGTTTTGGCGGTTCGGCCCGCGCAGGGCTTGCCGTCAGAAGTGCGGCCAGTAGCGCATGCCGCCACGATGCACGGTGCAGCAAGGTGATCATGCTCCCCCTCCTGCGAGATCGGCGTCAGTTGATTTTTCAGGCACTTTTTTGGCGCGCGCTCCGCCCTTTGCGGTAACGCGCTTGTACCAGGAGAATACCCACGCAGCGGTGGACATGATGACAATCCCGATCAGGCTGACCAGGCCGTGCATGACTGCGCCGCCTGCGATCTCGCCCAGGAAAAACTGACCTGCAAAAGCCAGAAACACGCCAATACAGAAAATCTCAAGTGAGTGCTGGCCGCAAAGTACCATTGGTCGCAGCCAGATCGACTTCAGCGCCGGCCAATCCTTCGGCAGGAACCGGACCGTCAGGGCTGCGAGCGCCAGGAAATGAGCAAAACGGAGCACATCCAGGTCGGGCTTGTTGATCGGATACATCCACTGTTCGAGCAGTTTTGGCAGCAGATGATGGATCTGCGGGATGTGCCAGGTCAGCGTCACCCAGAACGCCCCCAATAGATAAGCGACGCATATCCAGAGCGTAATGGGCGAATTCAGGATCCGCTCCATCCGTTTGGCGCCGCCGAGCGCACACCACGCACCGAACACGAACAGGAGTTGCCAGGCGAACGGATTGAATGCCCAGGAGCCGTTCGGATAGGCCGTGAGATGCCAGTCGAATTCCCAGGTCAGCGCATAAAGCAGCACGGACAGGCCGAGGGTGAGATCGGCGCGCCGTCGCATCAGCCACAGGATCAGCGGCAGGAACAGCATCAGCACGATATAGAGCGGCAGCACATCCATATTGACCGGGCGGAAGCGCAGCAGCAGTGCCTGCACGATGGTGACGTCCGGCTCCTTGAGGAAGTCGAGGATGCCCATTTCTTCCGTGTAGAGCGGATTCTGGAAGCGCGTGGCGACGTAGGAGATTTCCGCGAGGAAGATCGTGAAGAGGAAGACATGCGCCACATAGATCTGCCAGACGCGCTTGAAGATGCGCGCGCTGGCGACCACCGTGCCCTGTTCCTGCATCGCGCGGCCATAGACGAAGGCTGCGGTGTAGCCCGAGATGAAGATAAAAATCTCGGTAGCGTCGCTGAAACCGTAATTGCGGATGGTGAGCCAGGTCAGCAGATTTTGCGGCAGGTGATCGATGAAGATCAACCACAGTGCAAGGCCGCGGAACAGATCGAGCCGCAACTCGCGCTCGTTCACCGCCGTCACGGTCGGCAGGGCCTCGCCACGCGACGCTGCGCCGGGCGACGCTTTGGGCGCATCGGCATGTGCAGGTCCGGCAATCGGATCGGCAACAGAGGTCATTCAACACCGCATAACGAATATCGATTGAGGAGAAAGAACCGCTTCGCCGCGCTATCGCAAGTCAATTCACAGCGAGACGAATTTCGTGAGGCGATCCGCCGCGGCGTGGCGATGGTGAAACGCCATAGGTACGAACTGTGTTCAAACAGGGATGGCGCATTTTGCGTGGCATCGGCATTTGGCCGCTGGGTTGTTTTTCGTTATGTTGCCGGTCCAGCCTCTTTCAGCGATGATTTCCTATGTACCGCGCCATTACCCGCCAGATCGAAGTGACCGTCGAGCCCAATTTCATGCCGGACCGTTCGTCGGCAGAGAAACAACAGTTTTTCTGGTCCTACACGATCGTCATCACCAATGCGGGCAAGGAAACCGTGCAGCTGAAGACGCGGCACTGGATCATCACCGATGCGGCCGGAAAAATGCAGGAAGTGCGTGGCGAGGGCGTTGTCGGTGAGCAGCCGGTTCTCGGGCCGGGAGAGCGCTTCGAATATACATCAGGTGTGCCGCTGCCGACGCCATCGGGCTTCATGGAGGGCACCTATCAGATGGTGACCGACCAGGGTGAGCCGTTCGAGATCGACGTGCCGCTGTTCTCGCTGGATGGGCCGAGCAAGCGGGTGCTGAACTGAGGCCGTAGCCCGGATGGAGCGAAGCGCAATCCGGGGGCCGGCGTTTCAGTTATTTCTGCTTTTCCTGGATTACGCTTCGCTTCATCCAGTCGACCGATGAAGGCCTTTATTCGACGCCGGCTTCTTCCGGGGTGAACTCATAGACCGACGAGCAGAACTCGCAGGTCACCACGACCTTGCCGTTCTCCACCATGTCCGCGCGATCCTGCGGATCAAAACCCTTCAGCATGCCGGACACAGCCTCGCGCGAGCAGGAGCATTTGGCCTGCAGCGGCGTTGGCGCGAAGACGCGGACGCCGCGCTCGTGGAAAAGCCGGAACAGCAGCCGCTCGCCGGACAGATCGGGATCGATCAGTTCGACATCCTCGACCGTCGAGATCAGCGACTGGCCTTCGACCCAGGCGTCGTCCTCCGGCACCACATCGACATTGGCGCCTTCCGGCACGTCGCCGGCATGCATGTCACGCTGGGCACGGTCCGATGCCTTGGGCAGGAATTGCAGCAGCATGCCGCCGCCACGCCAGCCGTGAGTCGGGCCGCCGTCGCCGCCGCGCCACTCCTCGCCGACAGCAAGGCGCACCTTGGTCGGAATCTGCTCGGAGCGCAGGAAATATTCGTGGGCGGCATCTTCCAGCGTGCCACCATCGAGCGCGACCATGCCCTGGTAGCGGCTCATATCCGGGCCCTGATCGACGGTCATCGCGAGATGCCCCTTGCCGAGCAGTTCTGCGGACGAGAGGCCATCCTTCAGGCGCTCGGCATCGAAGCGCGCGTAAGCGCGCATGCGATCGGGCGCGCGGAAGTCGACGATCATCAGCGACACCGGGCCATCGGTCTGGGTCTGCAGGATGAAGCGGCCGTCGAATTTCAGCGCCGAGCCGAGCAGCGTGGTCAGCACGATGGCTTCGCCGAGCAGTTTTGCCACCGGCGTCGGGTAATCGTGCTTGGAGAGGAGTTCATCGAGCGCCGGCCCAAGCCGCGTCAGCCGCCCGCGCAGATCGAGCGGCGCGACGTCGAACGGCAGCACGGCATCATCGACCGGAACGGAAGACGGCGCGCGCATCGGGGTGTCGGGCTGGAGGCTGGAATCGGGGGATGAGGTCATGGGGCCTATGTGGGGGCAAAGGGCGCAAAGTGAAAGGCCCCGCAGGGAACCCGGAGGCGGCGTGGATAGCAGAACAAAAAGGGCCGGCTCGTCGCCGGCCCTTGCAAAATCGGTCGATGAAGCTGCTTACGCAGCCTTCATCAGGCCTTCCTTCTCCAGCGCTTCCTGCACCTTCGGGCGCGCGGCGACGCGGTCTTTGTAGGCCATCAGGTTCTTAAATGCGGAGAGGTCGAGCTTGTGGGCGTCGGCCCAGCGCAGCATCGTGAACAGGTAGCCGTCGGCGACCGTGAACTGCTTGCCCATCAGGTAGTCATTGCCGGCCAGCTGGCCGTCGAGATACTTGAACTTGCCAGTCAGGCGGGTACGGAAGAAATCCTTCACGTCATCGGTAAAGATCGGCTGGAACAGCGGCGAGAAATTCTTGTGCAGCTCGCCGTTCACGAAGGTGAGCAGCTCCTGCAGCTTGCGACGTTCCGGGCTGCCATCGGCCGGCGCCAGGTTCTTGGCCGCGGCCTGATCGGCGATGTATTGGACGATCACTGGACCTTCGGTGACCAATTCGCCGTCTTTGAGGCCCAGGGCAGGGACCTGGCCCTTCGGGTTGACGGCGAGGTAGTCGTCGCCGCTTTCCAGTTTCTTGGCCTTGAGGTCGACCTTCACGAGATCGTAAGGCAGGCCGGCTTCGAGAAGTGCGATATGCGGCGACAGCGAGCAGGCGCCGGGCGAATAATACAGCTTCATCGAAATTTCTCCTTAAGGACGTTGGGGTAACGCCGGCTCGTGACTAAATGCAACGGCATGGAATAGTCAAGATTGATGCAGATGCATCAAGTGGCTAGGATAAGCCTCCATTTGGACTGTGTGATGAAACGTAAACCTTCCACCGAGGCCTCCGCGGCCTGGATCCGCCTGATGCGGGTGCAGAGCCGGGTGCTGGACTGTGTCGAGCAGGATCTGAAGCGCGCCGGCTTTCCGCCGCTCGCCTGGTTCGATGCGCTGATGGAATTGTCGCGCGCGCCGAATGGCGAGCTGCGCCCCGTCGAACTCGAAAAGCAGATGCTGATACCGCAATACTCCACCTCACGGCTGATCGACCGGCTGGTCGATGAGGGGCTGGCGGAGCGCCGCGAGTGCAAGATGGACAAGCGTGGCCTGTTTGTGGAGATCACCGCGGCCGGGCGCGAGTTGCACAAGAAGATGGGCAGCGCCTATGCGGTGGCCATTGAAAAGCATGTCGGCTCCAAGCTCACCGACGCAGATGCAGCAAAGCTCTGCGGCCTGCTGGACCGGCTCGGTTGCGCATGTCATGACACGCCGGCAGGTTCTGCGCCGGTCGCCAAAGACGCCATTCCGGCGCGATGATGTTTCAGATTTTCCCTGCGCTGGCGTCCCGATCGGATCGCCGGCGTCCCCGACACTGCGCGCATCGGATTGCAGCGCCCTTTGACTGGACTTCCCATGGCGCGTGACCAACTCGATATGACGCCGCTGCAGTCGCGCGACGAACTCGTGGCGTGGCTGGAAGCGGGCGTGAAGCCTGCGGACGAATTCCGCATCGGCACCGAGCATGAGAAGACGCCTTTCACGCTCGAGGGCCACAACCCCGTGCCTTACGACGGCTCGCACGGCATCGAAGCCTTGCTCAATGGCATGAAGCATCTGCTCGGCTGGGAGCCGATCATGGAAGGCCGCAACATCATCGGCCTCTATGATGTCACCGGGGGCGGCGCCATTTCGCTGGAGCCGGGCGGGCAGTTCGAATTGTCCGGCGCGCCGGTGGAGACCGTGCACCAGACCCAGGCCGAATTGATGGCGCATCTCGCGCAGGTGCGCGAAGTGGCGACGCCGCTCGGTATCGGTTTCCTCGGCCTCGGCCTCACGCCGTCCTGGTCGCGGGCGCAGATCCCGGTGATGCCCAAGGGCCGCTACAAGATCATGACCAACTACATGCCGAAGGTCGGTCAGTACGGCCTCGACATGATGTATCGGACCTGCACCGTGCAGACCAATCTCGACTTCTCGTCGGAAGCCGACATGGTCAAGAAGCTGCGTGTCTCGCTGGTGCTGCAGCCGGTGGCGACGGCGCTGTTCGCCAATTCGCCCTTCACCGAAGGCAAGCCGAACGGCTTCCTGTCTTTCCGCTCGGAAATCTGGCGCGACACCGACAACAACCGCTCGGGCATGCTGCCATGGGCGTTTGAGTCCGGCATGGGTTTTGAGCGCTGGGTCGATTACGCGCTCGATGTGCCGATGTATTTCGTCAAGCGCGGCGACACTTACATCGACGTCTCCGGCTCCTCGTTCCGCGCCTTCTTCGAAGGCAAGAACGACAAGATGCCCGGCGAGAAGCCGACATTGTCCGACTGGGCCAACCATCTTTCCACGATCTTCCCGGAAGTTCGCCTCAAGCGCTATCTCGAGATGCGCGGCGCCGATGGCGTGACCTCGGATCGCCTGCCGGCGTTGTCGGCCTTCTGGGTCGGGCTGCTTTACGACGATGTTGCACTCGATGCGGCCTGGGACATTGCCAGGCACTGGACCGCGCCGGAGCGTCAGGCATTGCGCGATGATGTTCCGCGCTTCGGCTTCAAAGCCCGGGTCAAGGACCGCTATCTGTTCGAGATCGCCAAGGAATGCCTGGCCATCGCCCATGGCGGCCTGCGCCGCCGCGCCAAACTCGATGCCAATGGCAGGGACGAAACCCGCCACCTGATGCCGCTCGACCGCATCATCGACAGCGGCAAGACCCCCGCCGAGGAAATGCTCGCCAAGTTCAACGGCGCCTGGGGCGGCTCGGTGACCCCCGCCTACAAGGAATATTGCTTCTAGCTCAAGCGCTTGTGAGTTGGGCGGGCGAATTCTGTCAATCCGTTCATCGGGCGTACAGGTGTCGCGCGTTCCAATAGGGCTCGTCATTCGCCCTGTCGCCACCAGCCGGAAGCCCGTTTGCATGTTTAGCCGCCTGTTCGGAGCGTGTTGGGCCGCCCTTGTTCTGCTGGTGCTGGCGGCGCCTGCGCAGGCGCAGACCAATTTCGACCGGCCGGGCGGCGATTATCAGCGCTCGGTGTCGATGTCCGGCGATCCCGCCGAATGTGCGCTGATCTGCGAGCGCGACAGGAAGTGCCGGGCCTGGAGCTTCAATTATCCCAGCGACAATTCCGAAAACGCCGTGTGCTGGCTCAAGGACAAGGTCCCGCCGCGCATCCAGAGCTATTGCTGTGTGTCCGGCGTCCGTGGCGCCGGCGTCATCGAGCCGCGTAGCGGACCTGTCGAGATTTCGACGGATCGATGGGGCGGCGACTATCGCTCGTTCGAGGTGAAGAACGAGGACAGGGCCGAGCGCGGCGATATCTGCCGCGACGCCTGCAAGGACGACAACAAATGCCGCGCCTGGAGCTTTGCCCGGCCAGGCTATGCTGGCAAGAATGCACGCTGTTTCCTGAAGAACGACATCAAGCCGCCGCGTCGCCGGCCCGGATATATTTCGGGTGTTATCAGGTGACGTCGGACCATAGTCGCCAGCAACGGAGATCACAGATGACGCGTATTCTTCGCACCGCCTTTGGCGGCATGGCCCTGATCACTCTCACGACGGCAGCCGCCGTGGCGCATCATGGCTGGGGCAGCTATGACGCGGCCAAGCCGGTCACGGTGACCGGCCCGATCGAAAGCCTGAAATTCGAGAACCCGCATGCCACCGTCGTCATCAAAGGCAGCGACAAGGCATGGACGGTGACTCTGGCACCGACCTCGCGCATGTCATCGCGCGGCGCTTCCGCTGACGTGGTTGCCGTCGGCAAGACGGCATCGGCTTACGGCTATCCCTCCACGGTCGAGAAAGACGAGATGCGCGCCGAGCGCATCACGGTGGACGGCAAGACATACGAACTCCGCTAGCGGCGCGCCCGATGACGGAAGCCGCTCCTGCATTATTCGTGGCGATGGAAGCATCGACCATCGGCGCCGCGATCCGGCAGTCGCGCTGGCTCTATATGGTCGCCAATGTCGGCCACATCGTCGCGCTGGTTTTCTTCGCCGGCGCCATTGCCGTGATGGATACGCGCCTCGCCGGTGGCCTCTCCGCAGCGGCGCCCGGTCCGCTGCTACGCAAGGCGCGGCAGTTCGCGGTGGCCGCTTTTGTCGGCCTGGTCGTCACTGGCTTGGTGCTGTTCACCGCCGAGGCCAGCCATGTCGTGCTCAACCGTGTGTTCCAGATCAAGGTCGGGCTGATCGTTCTCGGCTTGTTGAATATCGTCTGGGTCGAGCGCGCGATCATGCCGAAGGTCGCGGCCTTGCCGCCACTGGCGCCGATGCCGGCAGGGGCGCGGCAAGGTGCACTGGCCTCGCTGGCAATCTGGCTCAGCGTCGCGATCTGCGGCCGCGCCATCGCTTATTTCTGATTGTCGGCCTCATACGCTTTGCGGGCGGCTTTTGATGCCAGCGTCAGCCAGTGCCGTCGCAGGAACGGCTCCACATGCACGCGTTTCGCGTTGGCGAGGCTGATCAGCACGATCGGGTAGTCGCGATAGTGGTCGGTGAAGCCGAAGATCTTCGGCTGGCTTTCGACCAGCATCGCGCGCTCCTCATGCGGCACGCCGGGCATTACAAGCGTCTCGCCATCTTCCTTCAGGCGGGCCAGCAGCTTCTTCCGCACCTTGAGTGCGGGCGTGCCGTAGGACGTGCCGTCCTCGACCTCCGGCCATGCCAGCGCGACGGTGCGGACCTCGTCGAAGGTCATCGCGCTCAATGCACGCCGGTGAAGAACCGCGCGAAGCGCAGGCCGGACCACCAATTGGTGACCGGCTGACTGCGGACGCCGAGATCCCATGAGCCGACAATGGCATCGACGCGGCCGACGAGATTGTCCATCGGCAACATGCCGACGCCGCCCTGACGGACCGGCACGCGGCTGTCGGCGGAATTGTCGCGGTTGTCGCCCATCACGAACAGATGGCCGGCGGGCACGGTGACATCCGGCGTGTTATCGAGCCGGCCGTTGTTGCGCAGCTTGAAGATCGGATGCGCGACGCCGCCGGGCAGCGTCTCCACATAGCGCTGGGCCGGCTCCGAACTGCCGCTGTCGTCCTCGGCGGCGCCGATGCCATCGGCCTGCACGGCTGCCGCCTTGCCATTGATCCAGACCTGGCCGCCGCGCAGTTCGACGTGATCGCCGGGCAGGCCGACCACGCGCTTCACCCAGACCTGCGAGCGGTCGCCGGGCCAGCGGAACACGACCACGTCGCCGCGCTTCGGCGTCGATGCGAAGACGCGGCCGGTTTCGGGGAAGGCCACATGGATCGGCAGCGAAGCGGTGGAATAGCCATAGGGAAACTTCGTCGCCAACAGCGCGTCGCCGATCAGCAGTGTCGGCTCCATTGAAGCGGACGGGACATAGAACGGTTCGGCCAGCGCACCCTTGCCGAGAAACACGATGCCGACAATGGCGGCGATCTGCGCGATCTGGCTGCCCCAGCGTTTTGCGGTGCTGGTCGCCGTGCTCTCGGTCGTTGCGTCCGTGCTCACTGGCCCGTTCCTCCGATCGTCACCTTGTCCATGCGCAGCGTCGGCTGGCCGACACCCACCGGCACGCCCTGGCCGTGCTTGCCGCAGGTCCCGATGCCGTCATCGAGGGCCAGATCGTTGCCGATCATGCTGATGCGGTGCAGGTCGGTGGGGCCATTGCCGATCATCATCGCGCCTTTCAGCGGTGCGCCGATCCTGCCGTTCTCGATCTTGTAGGCCTCGGTGCACTGAAACACGTATTTGCCCGAGGTGATGTCCACCTGACCGCCGCCGAAGTTCACGGCATAGATGCCGTTCTTCACGGATGCGAGGATTTCGGCGGGATCGCGTTGGCCGGCCAGCATATAGGTGTTGGTCATGCGCGGCATCGGCACATGGGCATAGCCCTGGCGGCGGCCGTTGCCGGTGGGCTTCATGCCCATCAGGCGCGCATTCTGGCGGTCCTGCATATAGCCCACCAGGATCCCGTCCTCGATCAGCGTGGTGCGGTTGGTGGGCGTGCCCTCGTCATCGATGGAGAGCGAGCCGCGGCGCGATGAGATGGTGCCGTCATCCACCACCGTGACGCCCTTGGCGGCGACTTGCTGGCCGAGCAGGCCGGCAAATGCGGATGTCTTCTTGCGATTGAAGTCGCCTTCGAGCCCGTGGCCGACCGCTTCATGCAGCATCACGCCGGGCCAGCCGGGTCCAAGTACCACATCCATTTCGCCGGCAGGGGCGGGGATCGAGTCGAGGTTGACCACGGCCTCGCGCAGCGCGCCATCGGCCGCGGCGCGCCAATTGGCGCTTTCGATGAAGCGGGCATAGCCCTCGCGGCCGCCATAGCCCTTGCTGCCGCTTTCCTGCCGGTCACCCTGGCCAGCGACGACGGTGATGTTCACGCGCACCAGCGGACGGATGTCGCGGTAGCTCTCGCCATCCGGGCGGATGATCTCGACGACCTGCCAACTCGCACCGAGCGACACCGAGACCTGGCGCACGCGCGGGTCCTTGTCGCGGACATACGCATCGATCTCGGCCAAAAGCTTCACCTTGGCCTCGAAGCCGGGCGCATCGAGCGGATTGTCGTCGTTGTAGAGCTTCACATTGGTGTGAGAGGGAGCAGCAGCGAAGGTGCCGGCATAGCCGCCGCGCACCGCATTTACGGCGTCCGCCGCGCGGATCAGCGCCGGGATCGACACATCCGAGGAATGCGCATAGCCGACCGCATCGTCCTTGACGGCGCGGAGGCCAAAACCCTGCGCTGTGTCATAGGTCGCCTGTTTCAGCCGGCCGTTGTCGAAGCCGAGCGCTTCGCTCTGGCTGTATTCGAGAAAAAGTTCGCCATCATCCGCGCCCTGCAGCCCCCGCAAAAGTTCACGGCGGACCTCGTCACGATCGAGATTGGCGCGGTCGAGCAGGGAGGTGGTGACGAGGCTGGTCATGCAGGCTCCAAAACGGCAGGCATTGCGGTGCCGGAAGGCGGTTTCACCTTGTAGCGGCAACCCCGGTTGGGGTCGCCTTACATTGGCGTAATCTCGAACGATACAGGTGTTCGCCGGGGAAGATAGGTATGCCAGCGCAAATTGGGAGATCTTGGCGTCAAGGTAACGGGTTCCAGTTTGGAGCGATTACAAACTGGCGCGGTGGTCCGCCCTGTGGCGGTGCGGTAAGCGTGGATCATTGCCGCACCGGGCGCTGAGACCCGACGCATTTCGTCCTCCAGCTCCGTGTTTCCGCTGCCCATGGCCTCCCCGATCAAATCCGCCTTCCTGCAGGTTCATTCCATCATCGGTCTCGCGATCGCGCTGGTGGTTGCCGTCATGGGGCTCACCGGCGCGATGATGTCCTTCGAGGACGAGATCGTCGCCGCGCTCAATCGCGATGTCGCCAGGGTCGAGCCGCGCTCGGCGCCTGTGCTGACGCCGGACCAAATCTTGGCGCGGCTGCAGGGACAGCCCGGTGCCGGCAAGGTCCAGTTGATGTTGCTGTCGAGCGAACCGGGCGCCACCGTTCGCGCGCGCTTCGCCCGCAATGAGGCTGGTGAACGGTCGTCGGTTTTCGTCGATCCCTATGACGGCCGGATCCTTGCGCCGGTCAGCGGTGAGGGCTTCTTCACCACGCTGCGCAACCTGCATCGCTTCCTGCTGCTGCCCGGCAATGGCAACGGCTATGGCCGCCTGATCACCGGCGCATCGGCGATCGGCCTGCTGGTGCTGCTGATCTCCGGCATGGTGCTGCGCTGGCCACGTCGCGTCCGCAGCATCAGGATGTGGCTGAAGCCGAATCTCGCGATGCCCGGCCGCGCCTTTCACTGGTCGCTGCATAGCGTTGTGGGCACCTGGGTGCTGCCGATCTATGTGGTGATCATCCTGACGGGCCTATGGTGGTCTTACGACTGGTACCGTGCCAGTGCCACTTGGCTGCTGTCGAGCAAGCCGCCAGTGGCTGCAAAGGCGCCTGCGAAAGCCAAGGGCGGTACAAAGCCGGCGAACATTGCTGAAGAGGCGGCAACTCCATCGATCGATCGGGCATGGGCCACCTTCCTGACCGATCAGGGCAACCACTACGCCAATGTCTATCTTCAGGTCCCGAATGGCCCGGGCCCCGTGCGCCTGCGCTCGCTGGCCAAGGACGCGCCGCATGATGTCGCCCGCGACGATTTCCGCATCGATGGCGTCACCGGCCGTGTCGTTTCCGTGGAGCGCTATGCCGACAAATCCGTCGGCGACAGCATTTTGATGCAAGTCCTGCGCATTCACACCGGTGCCGCTTTCGGCCTCGTCGGCCGCATCCTGTTCATGATTGCAGCCGCGCTGATGCCGCTGTTCACGGTCACGGGCTTCATCCTGTATCTTTCGCGCCGGAGGCTGCGAGCGCAGTCAAAGCCAAGCCGCAATCACCGACGTGCCGCGGGGCTGGTGGCGGGGGAATAGCTCGCAGCCGTAGGATGGGTTGAGCGCAGGCGCGAAGCGCCGGAGCGAAAACCCATCGGCCGAGCCTGCTGCAGGGAAAGGTGATGGGTTTTCGCTGCGCTCAACCCATCCTACGGGCCACCCAGAATTTCGCCGCTGTGCTAGGCTTCTGCTGTAATCCTGGGGGATGTGGATGACTGTCCAGATCAGGCCGATCACGGCGGATGACATCGAAGGCTTCCATCACGCGCTCGATCTCGTCGCACGCGAGAAGCGCTATCTGGCGTTCCTGGAGGCGCCTCCGATCGCCGATATCCGCGCTTTCGTTCTTGGAAATATCAGCGGCGGAAATCCGCAAATCGTCGCGGTCACGGTCGCGGACGGGGTCGTCGGCTGGTGCGACATCCTGCCGAAGGCAAGACCTGTTTATCGCCATAGCGGCGTTCTTGGCCTGGGGTTGCTGCCCCCGTATCGTGGCAAAGGGCTGGGCAAACAGCTCATCCAGACAGCGCTGGCCATGGCGCGTGCGGCTCACCTTCATCGGGTCGAGCTGACCGTTCGGGAGCCGAATGCAAATACCATTGCACTTTACAAGAAGCTTGGATTCCTGACCGAAGGTGTCCATCGCGACGCCGTCTGCGTCGACGGCGACTACGAGGACTTGATCACGATGGCGATCCTGTTGTGATCGCTGCCTTGTCGTCGCCGCCCGCATCTTGCGTTCGCTAAAGGCAGTTACCCTCGAAATAGCATGCGCTGTAGAGCGCGAACATCAGCAGCGGCGGTAGCAATGCCAGCGGAGCGCCCGGAAGAGCCAGCAGTCCGAAGCGGCCGTGTTTGCGGATGGCAACAGTAAGAAGGGCAATCCACGCTGACGCTAACGCAAGTGCAACCAGGTCCAGCGCCAAGCCCGAAGGCAGGGCTGCGGGCCAAAGACTGTGGGTCCAGGCGTACCAAAGCCCAGCCTGCAAGAGAGCGGTGGCATAAGTGGCAGCCAGAATTGTCAGCACGCGTCCACCCATGAAGGCCCCGCCCTGGGCTGCGGATCTTACGGCAGCTTGTCGTAGCCATCCCCCAGGCCATTCAAGCTCAGCGGGAAGCCAATGCCTTCTTCCGGGGTCTCGAAGATGATGAAAGTCGCGGTCTTCGCCGTGCGCAACTGGCCGAGCAGCTTGTCGTCCATCACAACTTCCGCGACGCAGCCATTGGGCAGGCAGCGCACGAAGCCGGCGCGGCCGACATCCTGATTGTCGAGCTTGAGGCCCAAACCTGACGGCAGCAGCACGCCGAGCGGCGCGACCACGCGCATCAGCTTGCTCTTCTGGTCGGCGGTCTTGAGCACGATCACCGTGAGGCCGGCATTGGAGCGGTCTTCCGCCACCACGCTCTGGATCAGGGCGCATTGTTCGGCCTGCGCACCCGGCGGGGTGTCGCAGCGGATCTGCCAGTCACCATGCGTCGATTTCACCGCGCCCTGGGCGCTGGCCACGGCGGGCGCGGCAAGCAGGGCCGCAAATGTCAGGAAACCGAGCGTGAGGCGGCGCCAGCGGGTGGCCTGCTGTTGCTGCGATGTCGAAAGCCTCATCCGGGTCGATCCTTGGAAATAGGTGGTGGTCGCGATCATGATCAGTGGTCTCTGCAATCGGTTTGGCAGCACTGTGAACGCTGTTCGGTCTGACGAATTCCAGAGCGCGGAATGAACCTGCAATGACGGCGCCTTGAAGGCGACCGCATCGGCTGCTTGCACGCCGATTGTGGCGAATCAGTTACGCGATCATCGCATATTTCGTGCCTAAAGCGGGCATGGCCCATGTCAAGCGCAACCCAAGCGCAACCGATGATCGATGACATTTGTCATTGTAGCTACGCGGGAAATACGACCTTCGTGCAATTCGGTCGAATGCATTCCGGGATACCGCACTCCTGCATTGCGACAGGTCAAGAATTATGATTTGTGAGGCTGGATTTCGACGCATTCTAACGAGCGGGTCTTCGGGCCTTGGTCCGATTGCCCTTGGGCAATTTGTCCGTTTGTTCGCGAGGGGGTCGGGCCGCATACTCGGGAAATACCGGGATGCGTAAGATTTTACATGGGAGCGCACGCGGCATGAGGATGCTGAGGGGCCAGTTTGGCCACCGGTTGCTGGGGTTAGCGGTTGTTGGGGCCGGTCTCGCTGTGAGCGGTGCTGCCTTTGCTCAGGTGATGGGTCAGCCCGCGCCGTGGGAGTACAAGCTTCAGGAAGCGGCCACGCCGGTGATGGAGAACATCACCTGGTTTCACAATTTTCTGCTCTGGCTGATCACGGCCATCACGGTGTTCGTGCTGGTGTTGTTGATCATCGTGGTGGTCAAGTTCAATTCCAAGGCCAATCCGGTCCCGTCGAAGACGACCCACAACACGCTGATCGAAGTGGCGTGGACGCTCATCCCGGTGCTGATCCTGGTCGCGGTCGCGGTGCCGTCGTTCCGGCTGCTGTTCCTGCAACTCGACATTCCGAAAGCCGACCTGACCATCAAGGCCACCGGCAAGCAGTGGTTCTGGACCTATAGCTATCCGGACAACGGCCCGTTCGAATTCGACTCGCTGATGGCCCAGGACAAGCAGCCGCGCTTGCTCGCGGTCGATAACGAGGTGGTGGTGCCGGTGAACAAGGTGGTCCGCGTGCAGACCACGGCGGCCGACGTGATCCACTCCTTCGCGGTGCCGTCCTTCGGCATCAAAATCGACGCGATCCCGGGCCGTCTGAACGAGACCTGGTTCAAAGCCACCAAGACCGGCATGTTCTACGGCCAGTGCTCGGAACTGTGCGGCAAGGACCACGCCTATATGCCGATCGCGATCCGCGTCGTGACCGAGCAGGAATTCACGACCTGGGTCGAGCAGGCCAAGAAGAAGTTCGCCAGCAACCCGTCGAGCACGTTTGCTTCGGCGGCGACCACGCAGGCGCAGTGAGGATTTAGGACATGGCAACCACAGCTGCGACACCTGCTCACGACAATCACGCCCACGACGATCATGCGCACGCGCATCCGACCGGATGGCGCCGCTACGTCTATTCGACGAACCATAAGGACATCGGCACGATGTACCTTATCTTCGCGATCTGCGCCGGCGTGATCGGCGGCCTGATGTCGATCCTGATCCGCATCGAGCTCATGTATCCGGGCGTGCAGATCTTCCACGAGGCGCACACCTACAACGTCTTCGTCACCTCGCACGGCCTGATCATGATCTTCTTCATGGTGATGCCCGCGATGATCGGCGGCTTCGGCAACTGGATGGTGCCGCTGATGATCGGCGCGCCGGACATGGCCTTCCCGCGCATGAACAACGTGTCGTTCTGGCTGCTCCCGGCGGCGTTCGCGCTGCTCATCATCTCCACCTTCGTGGAAGGCGAGCCCGGCGCCAATGGCGTCGGTGCCGGCTGGACCATGTATGCGCCGCTCTCGACCTCGGGTCATCCGGGTCCTGCCGTCGACTTTGCGATCCTGGCGCTTCACATCGCCGGTGCGTCATCGATCCTCGGCGCCATCAACTTCATCACCACCATCTTCAACATGCGCGCGCCGGGCATGACCCTGCACAAGATGCCGCTGTTCGTGTGGTCGATCCTGGTCACCGTGTTCCTGCTGCTGCTGTCGCTGCCGGTTCTGGCGGGCGCCATCACCATGCTGCTGACGGACCGCAATTTCGGCACCACCTTCTTCGCGGCCGAAGGCGGCGGTGATCCCGTGCTGTTCCAGCATCTGTTCTGGTTCTTCGGCCACCCCGAAGTGTACATCCTGATCCTGCCCGGCTTCGGCATGATCTCGCAGATCATCTCGACCTTCTCGAAGAAGCCGGTGTTCGGCTATCTCGGCATGGCCTATGCGATGGTCGCGATCGGCGGCATCGGCTTCGTGGTCTGGGCGCACCACATGTACACGGTGGGCATGTCGTCGGCGACGCAGGCTTACTTCGTGGCGGCCACCATGGTCATCGCGGTCCCGACCGGCGTGAAGATCTTCTCGTGGATCGCCACCATGTGGGGCGGTTCCATCGAGTTCAAGGCGCCGATGGTCTGGGCCACCGGCTTCATCTTCCTGTTCACGCTCGGCGGCGTGACGGGCGTCGTGCTCGCCAATGCCGGCGTCGACCGCGTGCTGCAGGATACCTATTACGTGGTGGCGCACTTCCACTACGTGCTGTCGCTCGGCGCCGTGTTCGCCATCTTTGCTGGCTGGTATTACTGGTTCCCGAAGATGTTCGGCTACATGTATTCGGAAACCATCGCCAAGGCGCATTTCTGGGTCACCTTCATCGGCGTCAACCTGGTGTTCTTCCCGCAGCACTTCCTGGGTCTCTCAGGCATGCCACGCCGCTATATCGACTACCCCGATGCCTTTGCCGGCTGGAACCTGGTGTCGTCGATCGGCTCCTATATCTCAGGTTTCGCGGTGCTGATTTTCATCTACGGCGTGATCGAAGCCTTCGTCCGCAAGGAAAAGGCCGCAAACAATCCGTGGGGCGTCGGCGCCACCACCCTGGAATGGACACTGACCTCTCCGCCGCCCTTCCATCAGTTTGAAGTGCTGCCGCGTATCAAGTAAGTGTGCTGCGGCGCACAATAGTGCGCCGCATGAAAATATGCCTCCGCAGGGGTTTGCGGAGGCGGTGACCCGAAGTGAGACCGATCTTGTCCGTCCTCGACCAAAACGCCATCGACCTGTCCGGCCCCCGCATCTCTGAGGCGGGCGTGAAGGATTATCTCGCGCTCTTGAAGCCGCGGGTGATGTCGCTGGTCGTGTTCACGGCCATGGTCGGCTATTTCCTGGCGCCGGGCGATCACCATCCGGTGCTGGCCATCACCTCGATCCTCTGCATCGCCATCGGCGGCGGCGCCTCGGGCGCGCTCAACATGTGGTACGAGGGCGATATCGATGCGCTGATGACGCGCACGGCGAACCGCCCGATCCCGCGCGGCCGCATCACTCGGCCGGAAGCCTTCACCTTCGGCATCGTGCTCGCCTTCTTCTCGGTGATGGTGCTGGGCATCCTGGTGAACTGGCTGGCCGGCGCGCTGCTCGCTTTCACCATCTTCTTCTATGTCGTCATCTACACCATCGGCCTGAAGCGCTGGACCGCGCAGAACATCGTCATCGGCGGTGCCGCCGGTGCTTTGCCGCCTGTCGTCGCCTGGGCCGCGGCTTCGGGCTCGCTCTCGATGGAGCCGATCCTTCTGTTCCTGATCATCTTCTTCTGGACCCCGCCGCATTTCTGGGCGCTGGCCCTGTTCCGCAACGACGACTACACCCGCGCCGGCGTGCCGATGCTGCCGGTGGTCGCCGGTCCCGATGCGACGCGCACGCAGATTCTGCTCTACACCGTCGTGCTGGTGGCCACCGCCGTCGCGCCCTGGCCGCTCGGTTATTTCTCCGCGGTCTATGGCGTGGCCTCGCTGATCCTCGGCGCGGGGATGATGTATCTCGCCGTGCAGGTCTATCGCCTGCGCGAGGGTAAGCCGGCCACCAAGGCTACTCGCCAGCTGTTTGCCTTCTCGATCCTCTATCTGTTCGCTCTGTTCGCCATTCTGTTGCTCGAGGTGGCCGTCAAGGCCGCCCTGCCGCTGATCTGGTAAGAGGGCGCATGATCCGATGGACACCGAGCGCAAACCTGATCAACCGGAAGACGGCATCGTCCTCACCGACGCTCAGAAGAAGAGCCAGCGCGAGCGCTCCATCGCGATCGCATGGACACTCGGCATTCTCGTTGTGCTGTTCTTCGCCGTCACCATGGTCAAGGGGCCGGCGGTTCTCGTTCGGCCGCTGTAAGTGAGGTGAGATGACAGAGCAGTCGCATCAGCCAGCCACCAAGCCGCGCCTCAAGCGCGATACGGTCGTTGCCTCGATCTGCGGTCTGGTCGTCGCCTTCATGGTCGGTGCGTCCTACGCCGCCGTGCCGTTCTACAACTGGTTCTGCCGTGTCACCGGCTTCAATGGCACGACCATGGTGGCCTCCGGTGCGCCGGCCTCCGGCCCCATCGGCCGCACAATTTCGGTCCGCTTCGACGCCAATGTCGCGCCCGGCCTGCCGTGGAAGTTCGTGCCGGAGCAAAGCGAGGTCCAGGTCCGCATCGGCGAGGTGCTGACGGTCTTCTACACCGTCACCAACCAGTCTGCCCGCACCACCTCTGCCCAGGCCGCCTATAACGTGGCGCCGCTCACGGTCGGTGCGTATTTCCAGAAGATCAACTGCTTCTGCTTCACGGACCAGACGCTGGCGCCGGGCGAGAAGCGCGAAATGCCGGTCGTGTTCTATGTCGATCCGAAGCTTGCTGAGGACAGCGAGAATGACGGTCTGAACTCGATCACGCTGTCCTACACGTTCTATCCCCAGCGCGACCCCGCGCCGAAGCCGGTCGCGGCGACGGAGACGGGCACGCGCAAGGGCAATCTCTGAGAGCATGATCCCGAAAAGTGGTCTTCCGGTTTTCGGATCAGATCATGCTCAAATAACTACGCTATAAGATTCGAAATAACGCGCGCCGACATCAACGGGCGCAATTGACGGAGAGAGACACATGGCATCGGTCGAGGCGGCGCCGCACGCCAAGCATCACGATTATCATCTCGTCGATCCCTCGCCCTGGCCGGCGGTGGGCTCGCTGTTCGCCTTCATCATGGCGGTGGGCGCGGTCAGCTGGATGCACAAGATGTATGCCGCTGCTCCGCTCGTCTTCGGTGTCGGCACCATCGGCGTGCTCTACACCTTTGCCGCCTGGTGGACCGATGTGGTGAAGGAAGCCCAGCGTGGCGACCACACCCGCGTGGTGCAGCTGCATCACCGCTACGGCATGATCCTGTTCATTGCCTCGGAAGTGATGTTCTTCGTCGCCTGGTTCTGGGCCTATTTCAACGCCGCCTTGTTCCCGGCCGATCCCGTGCATGCGACGCGCGAGGCGCTGTTCGGTGGCGTGTGGCCGCCGAAGGACATCCAGACCTTCGATCCCTGGCACCTGCCGCTGTTCAACACGCTGATCCTGCTGACCTCGGGCACCACCGTGACCTGGGCGCATCACGCGCTGCTGGAAGGCGACCGCAAGGGCCTGAAATACGGCCTGATCCTGACTGTCATTCTGGGTGTGCTGTTCTCCTTCGTGCAGGCCTATGAATACAGCCACGCGGCTTTCGCCTTCAAAGGTCACGTCTATGGCGCCACCTTCTTCATGGCGACCGGCTTCCATGGCTTCCATGTTCTGGTCGGCACCATCTTCCTGCTGATCTGCCTGTTCCGCGTCTATGCCGGCCACTTCACGCCGAAGCAGCATCTCGGCTTCGAATTCGCCGCCTGGTACTGGCACTTCGTGGACGTGGTCTGGCTGTTCCTGTTCGTCACGATCTATGTCTGGGGCTATGGCGGCGTCATCGCCGGCGCCGCCGCGCATTGATCGGAGGCTGATGCGAGAAAAGGGCGGCCGCGAGGCCGCCTTTTTGCTTTCATCGTCCGCTTGCGGGGATTGAATATGGATGAGGATAGTGCCCGGCCTGCATGGTTCGAGACGCCCGCTTTGCGGGCTCCTCAGCATGAGGGTCTTTTATAGCGCTATACTCTGTCCCTCATCCTGAGGAGCGGCCGCCTTCGGCCGCGTCTCGAAGGATGGCCAAGGGCGCCTCGACAAACAAATGTAATTCGCCTGCGCTTGCGGGAGAGGGTCCGAACCGTCAATGCAAGACCAAGCCCCAAGTGAAATCAGCCTTGCCCAAACCGTTGCCCGCGGCGTCGCCTGCAAATGCCCGCGCTGCGGCGAGGGCAAGCTCTATGGCGGCTTCATCACCTTGCGCCCGAGTTGCGAGCGCTGCGGCCTCGATTACGCTTTCATCGACACCGGCGATGGGCCTGCGATCTTCATCATCATGATCGCCGGCGCCATCGTGGTCGGCGCGGCGCTGATCGTCGAAGTGAAGTACCAGCCGCCCTTCTGGCTCCATGCGGCGCTATGGCTGCCGTTGATCCTGGCCACCACGCTGTTGCCGTTGCGCTCAATGAAGTCGCTGCTGATCGCCCTACAATTCCACCACAAGGCCTCCGAAGGCCAGCTCACGCGCAGGCCTGAATGAACACCGTTTCCCCCCGTCCGCGCAGCATCGCCGGCTTCGCTATCACCTCGCTGATCATCGTCGCCACGCTTTTGAGCCTCGGCTTCTGGCAGCTCCAACGCCGCAGCGAGAAGCACGCTCTAATCGCCGCCCTCGACGCTCGGATCACAGAGGCCCCGGTCGCGCTGCCATCGCCGGATCGCTGGAACACGATGAGTGCCGCCACGGACGAATTCCGCCGCGTTACCTTCACAGCCACCTACAAGCCGCAGCCCGACGCCATGGTCTACAGCTCCGGCTCCGGCGTGCGCCCGGATGTCCCCGGTGCAGTCACCTGGGCCTTCCTGCCAGCCGCGCTACCGGATGGCGCAACTGTCGTGATCAATGCGGGCTTCGTCCAGAACACGATGCAGGACCGCGCTCAGCAGGACCGGGTGGTCAAAACCCTGCTCACTGGCGCGCCGGTAACAATGACCGGCTACCTCCGTTATCCCGAAACAGCGGGCACGCTGACGCCGCATGACGACGTCGCCAAGCGCCTCTGGTTCAACCGCGATCAGCGCGCCATGGCGAATGCCCTTGGCTGGGGCGATGTCGCGCCTTTCTATGTCGATCTGGAAACGCCGGTGCCGGCGAACGGCATCCCCAAGCCCGGTCCACTCGTCGTTCGCCTCAAGGACGACCACATGCAATACGCCATCACCTGGTTCAGTCTGGCGGCGGCGGTGGTGATTGCTTTCGGCGTATGGACCCGCGGGCAAAGGGCGCGATAGCTGTAAGGTGGGCAAAGGCGCATTTGCGCCGTGCCCACCATCAAGCGCCGAGCAAGCGAAGGTGGGTACGCTTCGCTTTGCCCTACATGCTGCCTCAAACGAGACCGGCGATCGTTTTGCGAATAGCCTTCATGGGAATGATCATGCGCGATGTCGGTTCTGGCAGATCGATGAAGCCCAATTCGCGATACAGCTTGGCGGCACGGTCGTTCAGCGCATCCAGCACCAGAAAATGCGCGCCGACGACGTCGGCCACTTGCACGCAGCGACGGAAAGCGTCCGCCATCAGAAAGCTGCCGCCCCCTTTGCCCTGATAATCAATGTGAAAGCCGATGATCGACAGGTAAATCGCAGCAATCGTCGAATAATTTGGCAGCTTCTTAATCATGGTCTGCGGCAGCGACGCTGCTTCGATCGCATGCGCATTGAGCGCGTAATATCCAATGATCGCGTTGGATTGATCGATGCAGGCGACATAAACCCGCGTCAGATCGGCGTCTTGCTGGCGCGCTGCAGTGGTGGTCAAGAAATGATCGACGCGATCGACGCCGCAATGAAAGCCCGTTCGCTCGTGCCTAGTCCGGTCGAGCGGCTCGATCCGCAAGCGCGCGAGGAAGGCGCGATCTGTCATTTTCGCGCAGTGACGTCAGCGTGCATTTGCATCAGCTGTTTGAGCTTTTCAGTCGGCTCCGTCGCATCCAGCGCCTGCATGAAGGCAGCATGAGACGCCGGTGTGAGCACTGTACGTTCCTGGCTTGCCACCGTCTCGCGCGCCGCACGCACCGCCGCAGCGATCATGAACTCCGACGGGTTAATCCCGAGCAGCGTTGCGGCTTGCTCGATCAGCTCTTTGGTTTGCGGCGTCGTCCGCTGCTCCATCCGCGCCGTCTTGGCGCCTTTGGCCGCGGGATCTTTTTGATGTGGCAACATGGTCGCCTCCTGATGACGGTAAATGTACGCGAATTGCCGTACATTCACAAGATCGGGCCGTCGCGATCCCATTTCCCCTCGCGCTCGAAACCCATTATGGTGCGCCGTCGTTTCCATCCGACTGAAGTATTAACCTCTTATCATCAAAGGCTTGGCGGGTATCCGCGCCTTTGGAGGACGCCTTGACGACCTATATCTCGACGCGGGGTGAGGCCCCGAAACTCGGCTTCTGCGATGTCATGCTGACCGGCCTTGCCCGGGACGGCGGTCTCTACATTCCCGAGGTCTGGCCACAACTCTCGAAAGACACCATCGCGTCGCTGTTCGGGCGGCCGTACTGGGAAGTCGCCGTCGAGGTGATCCGCCCCTTCGTGGCCGGCGAGATTTCCGACGAGGATCTCGGCCGCATGGCCAATGAGGCCTATGCCACCTTCCGTCATCCCGCGGTGGTGCCGCTGGACCAGAGCGCGCCGAACCAGTTCGTGCTCGAACTGTTCCACGGCCCCACGCTGGCGTTCAAGGACGTGGCGATGCAGCTGATCGCGCGGCTGATGGATCACGTCCTCGCCAAGCGCAACCAGCGCACCACCATCGTTGTCGCGACGTCGGGCGACACCGGCGGCGCCGCCGTCGATGCCTTTGCTCGCCGCGACAATGTCGATCTCATCGTGCTGTTTCCGCATGGCCGCATCTCCGACGTGCAGCGCCGGATGATGACCACGACCGGCGCGTCGAATGTGCATTCGCTCGCCGTCGAAGGCCACTTCGACGATTGCCAGGCCATCGTGAAGGGCCTGTTCAATCACCATGCTTTCCGTGATGCCGTCTCGCTCTCTGGTGTGAACTCGATCAACTGGGCGCGCATCGTCGCACAGGTCGTCTATTACTTCACCTCGGCTGTCGCCGTCGGTGCGCCCGGCCGTAGCGTCGATTTCACCGTGCCCACCGGCAATTTCGGCGACATCTTTGCGGGCTATGTCGCGAAGCGCATGGGCCTGCCGGTGCGCAAGCTGCGTGTCGCTGCCAATGTGAACGACATTCTCGACCGCACGCTGAAGACCGGGATCTATGAAGTGCGCGAGGTTCATGCCTCGTCGTCGCCATCGATGGATATTCAGGTGTCGTCGAATTTCGAACGCCTGTTGTTCGAAGCCTCTGGGCGCGATTCCGCGTTGGTGCGCGGTCTGATGGATTCGCTCAAGCAGTCCGGCCGCTTCGTGCTACCGGAGAAACTCCTCACTGCCATCCGCGCCGATTTCGAATCCGGCCGCGCCGATGAAGACGAGACCGCCGCAACCATCCGCACCGCGTGGCGCGAAAGCGGCGACCTGATCGATCCGCACACCGCTGTGGCTCTCGCCGTCGCCGATCGTGACACCACCGAACTGCATGTGCCGAATATCGTGCTCTCCACCGCGCATGCCGCGAAATTCCCGGATGCGGTGGAAGCCGCCTGCGGCAAGCGGCCGGATCTCCCCGCCTATCTCGGCGAGCTGATGACCAAGGTCGAGCAGATCAAGGTGATGAAGAACGACCAGAGCGAGATCGAACAGTTCGTGAAATCGGTCAGCCGCGCTGCGAAGCAGGGAGCCGTCTGATGGCCGTCGAAGTCACCAAACTGCCGTCGGGCCTCACCGTCGTTACCGATTCCATGCCGCATCTCGAAACCGCAGCACTCGGCGTCTGGGCCGGTGTCGGCGGTCGCGATGAGAAATCGAACGAGCACGGCATTTCGCATCTGCTCGAACACATGGCCTTCAAGGGCACCAAGACGCGTTCCTCGCGTCAGATCGTCGAAGAGATCGAGGCCGTTGGCGGCGACCTGAATGCCGCGACCTCGACCGAGACCACGGCTTTCTATGCCCGTGTGCTGAAGGCAGATGTGCCGCTCGGCCTCGAAGTGCTCAGCGATATCCTTGCCAATCCGACCTTCGATGCGGACGAGCTGGAGCGTGAGAAGAGCGTTATCGTGCAGGAGATTGGTGCTGCGCAGGATACGCCCGACGATGTCGTGTTCGAGCATCTCAACGAGCTCTGCTATCCCGATCAGCCCATGGGCCGCTCGCTGCTGGGCACGGCGAAGACCCTGAAGGGCTTTGATCGTGACATGATCCAGAACTATCTGACCACGCATTATCGTGGTCCGGATATGGTGATCGCTGCGACAGGTGCTGTGAATCATCGTCAGGTCGTCGCCGAAGCGCAGCAGCATTTCGCCAGTTTTGAAGGCACCGCGGGCCCGAAGCCGCAGCCGGCGACGTTCGGCAAGGGTGGCTCCAAGGTCGTGCATCGCGATCTCGAACAGGCGCATTTGACGCTGGCGCTGGAAGGCTTGCCACAGGCGCATCCGGAATTGTTCAGCCTGCAGGTGTTCACGAACATCCTGGGTGGCGGCATGTCCTCGCGCCTGTTCCAGGAAGTCCGCGAAAAGCGCGGGCTCTGCTATTCGATCTATTCCTTCCACGCGCCCTATAGCGACACCGGATTCTTCGGCCTCTATACGGGCACCGATCCCAACGATGCGCCGGAGATGATGGAAGTCATCGTCGATATCATCCGCGAATCCGTTGAGACGCTGACCGAAGCCGAGATCGCGCGCGCCAAGGCGCAGATGAAGGCGGGCCTGCTGATGGCGCTGGAAAGCTGCAGCTCGCGCGCCGAACAGCTGGCGCGGCACATGCTCGCTTACGGTCGTCCGCTCACCGCGGAAGAGCTGATCACGCGCATCGATGCCGTCAGCGTCGAGTCCGCACGCGATGCCGCGCGCAGCCTGCTCACGCGCAGCCGGCCGGCAGTTGCAGCACTCGGCGGTGGCCGGGGACTGGACACGGCGGTGGCTTTTGCGGAAGGATTGACCGGCGTGCGGGACAAGACGCTGCTCCACTAAACGTCCCGCAGCTCCGCGTCGGAGAGTGACCTGATGGCTCTGTTTCGACTTCCCATGAGTGCGCCGCCACCATTGGCGCCGCGCGGCTATGGGCTGTCGTTGCGGGCGCCTGTGATGGGTGACTTTCCGCAATGGGCGGATCTGCGCGAGCGTAGTCGCGCCTATCTTACGCCGTGGGAGCCGATCTGGCCTTCGGATGATCTGACGCGATCGGGATTTCGCCGACGGCTGCGGCGCTATGCCGAAGATATGTCGGCGGATCGGGCCTATCCCTTTCTGGTGTTTCGGGAATCCGACGAGGCTTTGGTCGGCGGAATCACGCTCGCCAATGTCCGCAGGGGCATCGTGCAGGCGGGCACCATCGGCTATTGGGTCGGCCAGCAATTCACCGGGCAGGGGATGATGACCACGGCCTTGCGGGTGTTGTTGCCGACGCTGTTCGGCGAGCTCAGCCTGCATCGCATTGAAGCTGCTTGCATTCCGACCAATACGCCGTCGGTGCGGGTGCTTGAGAAATGCGGATTTACGCGTGAAGGACTGGCGCGCAGATATCTTTGCATCAATGGGGTCTGGCAGGATCACCTGCTGTTCGGGATGCTGCACGAGGACTTCAGGGGCTAGAGCCGCAAGAATTGCGCAAGTTGGCCGCCCTGCGGCCTCAACGGCCTTTGGATTGCCGCAAGGACGCTGCTATAACGCGCTCGCGCGACCTTGGGGGTGAGGCGGCGCTAACTATCTGAAGATCCGGGGATATTCTGATCATGCCACAATTCGGTCGCAAGAACGCGCGTGATTTTCGCGTGCTGAAAAACGTGCTTTTTGTCAGTGTTTCGGGCGTTTTTCTCGCCAGTTGCGGTGGCGGCACCATGTTCGGCGGCGGCGCCTCGAGCGGCAGCAGCCCGTCCTTCGGCGATCGCTTCAGCCAGCTGTTCGGCGGCAAGTCCACCGAGGTCGGCGCGACCCAGTCGGCTCAGGCGACCACCACGGGCGGCGGTGCGGATAGCGAATTGACTTGCCCGGTGGTCAGCATCCGGCCGGGCGCCGGTACCTATGCGGTGGGCGCCGGGGGTAAGCCCGCGATGGGCAATGATCTCGCCTATCAGGCGACCATCACCCGCACCGCGCGCTCGTGCGATCTCGCCAATGGCCAGGTGTCGATCAAGATCGGCATCCAGGGCCGTGTCATCGTCGGGCCTGCCGGCGCGCCGGAGACGGTGGAGGTGCCGCTGCGCGTGGCGGTGGTGCAGGAAGGCGTCAATCCGAAGCCGATCGCGACCAAGGTGTTTACGACGACGGTTTCGATGATGGGGCAGACCAGCGTGGAATACAGCCTGGTCGGTGAGGACTTCAGCTATCCCGCGCCGTCGGCGGCGGCGAATGATTCGTATGTGTTCTATATCGGGTTCGATCCGCAGGCGTTGAAGCCGCAGCCGGCGAGGAAGCGGCGCTGAGCTAGCCACACGCTCTTTGTGTCATCACCCGCAAAAGCGGGTGATCCAGTAGACACCGGAGGCAGTGCTCAAGCCGTATCGACAGCGTTTACTGGGTCACCCGGTCAAGCCGGGTGACGACAGTGAGAGACACAACAAAAAAGCCGGCGCGATTATCTCGCGCCGGCTTTTTTATCTTGTAATCGCTTCGCTTAGTTCAGCTTCGCGCGGACTTCGCCGATGCCTTTTTCGATCAGGCTGTCGGCAACGCCACCCTTCACCGACTGCGACAACACCTGCGTCGCTGCGGTCACAGCAGCTTCGGCAGCAGCGGCGCGGACGTCGGCGAGTGCCTGAGCCTCCGCCATCGCGATCTTTGCTTCAGCAGCCTTGGTGCGACGGGCGACGAAGTCTTCCATCTTCACCTTGGCTTCGGCGGCGATGCGTTCGGCATCTTCCTTGGCAGAGGTGATGATGTCCTGTGCTTCGCGTTCCGCCGAAGCATGACGCTTCTTGTAGTCGGCGAGCAGGGCAGCAGCCTCATCACGCAGGCGACGGGCATCGTCGAGATCCTGCTTGATGCGGTCACGGCGATGATCGAGCGCGGTCAGGATGGTGCGGTGAACGCCCATGTAACCGAACAGCGCGAGCAGCAGGAAGAACGCTACGGCAACCCAGAATTCAGCTTGCAAACCGAACATCGTTTATCCTTTCAGCGACGCGTCGAGCGCGGCGTTGACGGCGCCTGCATCCGGCACAGTGCCGGTGAGACGTTCGACGATGGCAGAAGCCGTATCCGAAGCGATGCCGCGGACATTGCTCATGGCCGTCGCACGGGTCGAAGCGATGGTCTGCTCCGCCGCTGCCAGCTTGGCATTCAGGCTCTCTTCGAGCTTGGCCTTGGCCGCGTCCTGTTCCGCATTGAGCTTCTCACGGACTTCGCTGGCCATCGCCTGCGCCTTGGCGCGGGCATTGGCGAGTTCGGTTTCGTAAGCCTTCAGAGCGGCGTCGGAATCGGCCTTCAGCTTCGCAGCTTCAGCCAGGTCGGTGTCGAGAACCTGCTTGCGGGCGGCGAGAATGCCGCCAACGCGCGGCAGCGCCAGACGCGAAACGATCAGATAGAGCAGGCCGAACGCGATCGCGAGCGACACCAGCTGTGAAGCGAAGGTGCTGCTCTCGAAGGGCGGGAACGAAGCCTTGTGCCCGCCATCGGCCTGGGTATGGGATGTGCTCTGACCTGTCGCCACAGCAGTCTCCTTGTCGATCGAAAGCGCGCTCCCGAGAATTCAGGAACGCGCCGTCGGATCAGGTTCAGCTTAGACGGCGAACAGCAGCAGCAGCGCGATCAGCAGCGAGAAGATGCCGAGCGCTTCGGTCACGGCGAAGCCGAAGATCAGGTTCGCGAACTGGCCCTGCGAAGCCGACGGATTGCGCAGCGCGCCGTTCAGGAACTGCGAGAAGATCATGCCGACGCCGATGCCTGCGCCGCCCATGCCGAGGCAAGCGATACCGGCACCGATGTACTTAGCTGCGATGGGATCCATGGTAAAACTCCTTCTTGGATAGGTCGATTAGAGAAAAACGGTTGAGGGTGGATTTCGCACCCGGCCTTAGTGGCCGGGGTGAAGGGCGTCGTTGAGATAAATGCAGGTCAGGATCGTGAAGACGTAGGCCTGCAGGAAGGCAACGAGCAGTTCGAGGCCGGTCAGCGCCGTGGTCATGGCCAGCGGCAGCAATGCACCGGCGGCGCCGACGGCACCGAGCGCACTGAGCGAGGTCACGAAGCCCGCGAACACCTTCAGGGTGATGTGGCCGGCCAGCATGTTGGCGAACAGACGCACCGAATGCGAAACCGGACGGGAGAGGAAGGAGATGACTTCGATCACCATGATCAGCGGCAGGATGTAGATCGGGATGCCGTGCGGGACGAAGAGTTTGAAGAATTTCGCGCCGTTCTTGTAGATGCCGTAGATGAACACCGTCAGGAACACCAGGAGCGCCAACGCGACCGTAACGATCAGATGGCTGGTGGTGGTGAAGGTGTAGGGAATGATGCCGATCATGTTCGCGGTCAGGATGAACATGAAGAGCGAGAAGACGAGCGGGAAGAAGCGCATGCCTTCTTCGCCGATGCTGCTTTTCAGCGTATTGGCGACAAACTCGTAGGAGAGTTCCGCCATCGACTGGAAGCGCGTCGGGACCAGGTGACGGCCGGCGCTGCCGCCAAGCATCAGCACCGAAATCACGGCGACGGCGGCGAACATGTAAGCCGAGGAATTAGTGAAAGCGATTTCCTGGTTGCCGATATGGCCCAGGGTGAAGATCTTCTGGATCTCAAATTGGTGGATCGGATCGGCCATCCAGCTCGGTCTTTCATATCAGCCGGAAGACCCGGCGTTTCCCCGCCGGGGAGCCCGGCAATCGACGTGCTGCGCCGCGAGGCGCACGAAACTTACGGCTTCTTTCCGACGCCGGCCGACCGCATCACATTCATCACGCCGGCTGTAAAGCCGAGCAGCATGAACACGATCAGCCCCCAAGGCGATGTCGACAGAAAACGATCGAAGACCCAGCCCAAGATCGTTCCCACGATCACACCCGCGACCAATTCCGAAGAGAGGCGGAGGCCCACGGCCATGGCGGATGCCCTGGCTTGCGGATTTCCGCTTCCATCGGACTGATCGGCCTGCAATTTGCGATCGCCCAAGGTTTTGGACAGTCGGTCATTGAGGCTTCCGAGCCGTGCGGAAAGCGCAGCCTCGTCGGGGTCGGGTTGGCTGCCATGACCGTGATTGCCGTCGCGTTTATCAGTGCCGTCACTCATATTCCGACACCCGAAAAATGCTGCAATTCCCGGAAATTACTGCCCCGTCGCCCTCTAAAGCCGCGCGGACCATACTTAGCGTGTTCTGCCAAGTCAAGATTCGCTGATCGCGGTTTAGGGCTTTGATTCATTTGATTTTATTGGCGAAATTGGAATTGCGCTGCGCGGCGGTGACGCAGCGCAAGAGTGACTTTCAACATGATCTAGGGCGCGTTGTGCGATGGCCTCCTCCAAACACCGTCCCTCATCCTGAGGAGCGCGCACTTGCGCGTGTCTCGAAGGATGGCGGCAAGCTCTAAGCCCGGCCATTCATGGTTCGAGACGGCGCTACGCGCCTCCTCACCATGAGGGTGGAGTGTGTGGCGGCGATGCACCCGAAACGCCGGTCCCCGGATTGCGCTTCCGCCTTCGCTTTCAAGCTTCGGCGGACAAGGCGCTCCATCCGGGCTACGCTGCGGCGTTCGTTTCACCGCCGGAGCCGTCATGTCGCAATCCATCGATTACTATTTCTCGCTGCCGTCGCCCTGGGCCTATATCGGCCATAAGCCCTTCATGGATCTGGTGAAAACCTACGATCTCAAGGTCAATTACAAGCCGGTGTTTCTCGGCGAATTGTTCGCCGAGACCGGCGGACTGCCGCTTCCCAAGCGGCATCCGGTGCGGCAGCGCTATCGCATGCTCGAATTGCAACGCTGGCGCGAAAAGCGCGGCCTCGATTTCAAGCTGCAACCGAAGAACTGGCCGTTCGATGGTCGCCTTGCCGACGGCACCGTGATCGCCGCGCTGGAGGCCGGGCATGATCCGGACGCGTTCCTGCGCAAGGCCTATGCCGCAGTGTGGGAGACGGAAGAGAACCTCGGCGATCCCGCCGTGCTGGCGCGGCTTGCCGATGAAGTCGGTTTGCCCGGCAAGCAACTCGTCGAGCGCTCGCCCTCGGCGGAGATCTCGGCAAAGTATGCGCAAAACCAGAAGGGCGCGCAGGCAAGCGACGTGTTCGGTTCGCCGGGTTATGTGCTGAATGGCGAAGTGTTCTGGGGCCAGGACCGGATCGAGTTGCTGGGTGACGCGTTGAAGTCAGGACGCGCGGCATACAAGCAACCGTAGTGTGAAGTGTGGGATGGGTTGAGCGTAGCGATACCCATCACTATAAGCGCCCGGCCGTGATGGGTATCGCTACGCTCAACCCGTCCTACGAAGACGGAGTATTTCAATGAAAGTCCGATACTCCCTGCTCGTGTACCTGTTCGCCATCTCCAGCGCCTGCGCGCAATCGCTGCCCGACAGCGAGAATGGCCGCTACACATTGTCGGCGGTGAAAGACGGTGTCGTGCGCCTGGATACACGCACCGGCACTGTCTCCACCTGCACCGATAGCGGCAGCGGTTGGGCCTGCCGCGTGGTGCCGGATGAGCGTGCTGCGCTCGATGTAGAAATCGGGCGACTGCAGAAAGAGAATGATGCTCTGAAGAAGCAGCTTGCTGCGAAGAGCGATATCGCGCCGAAGCTCAAGGACGGCGAGCGCAAGATCGAAATCCCGCTGCCGAGCGATCGCGACATGGATCGCATGATGAGCACGGTCGAGAATGCATGGCGACGGCTTGTGGAAATGGCCGCGCGATTGCAGAGGGATTACGGCGGCAAGATTTGAGGCTGAGTCCTCACCGCGCGTCGCTGCGCATGCCGAATTGCATTGCAGTCAACGGTACATCCTTCCCCGTTCCGCAAAGAGAATCGAAAAACTTCGGAACGTCCTGTGCCGCGCACCGTTTTCCTCACAGGCATTACAACGCACACAGTGAGGAACCCATGAAGAAGACCATCATCGCCTCCACGCTTGCTCTCGCGCTCTCGACCACTTTCGCTGCCGCGCAGTCCACCACGCCGACGCAGCCGGGTTCGCAGACGCCGTCGATGCAGCAGAATGGCACCATGTCGAAGGACATGAATCGTGACGGCAAGTCTGATCGCAGCGGCATGACGACGGGTTCGTCAACCAGAACTGCCCCCAATGCTGGCGCCGCGGGCGCCGGGAACAACGGCAATTCGATGAGCGGTTCGAACAGCGCTGCCAATCCGAGTAATTCCGCCGGTAGCGGTTCCGGTTCGGCGGGCATGCGCTGATCACGTCGAAGCTGAAAGCCCCGGTTCGCGCCGGGGCTTTTCGCAGGATTGCCTATTCGGCAAATCATGTGAGGTGTGAAATGCCCCGTTATTTTTTTGATTTGATTGACGGCAAAAAAATTCGTGATGAAGTCGGCCAGGAACTGCGCGACGACGGCGCAGCCATGCGCGTCGCTGAAAAACTGGCGCGGGATATCTACAAGATCAGGCCGGAATTGCGTGGCGATGATTTTGCGATCTGCGTGCGCGACGATGATAACCGGGAGGTTCATCGCGTCTGCCTGGAGACTGCAGCGACTTAACGCGATGTCGTAGGATGGGTCGAGCGCAACGAAAACCGATCCTACGCCGCTGCGCTATTTCTTCGTGTCAAGTCCGATGTCGCCACCATCGCCATGCACGCGATCGCGATCGGCCTGGTCGGTCTTGTCTGCGTCCTTGATCACGGCCTTTTCCGTTTCGCGCGCCTTGTCCTTGCGCGGCTCGTCGGGCAGGTCTCGCGAACTCTTTGCCGTCATGATGTCCTCCATTCGTTGACGATGGAACGCGGTGCGTGCGACTTGGTTCACCGCCGTGAACCATTCGTTGAAAGCCCTGCTCATGCCATCTGCCAAATCCGTCACCCGCAGCGCGCCCGTTGTGGTCGCCGCCGACACCGTGGCTTCGTCAGTTCTCACCGTGCAGACGGCTGGCGCAGGTTTTGTCGATGTCACGCGCGATGTCGCAAAATTCCTGACGGAGATCGGCGCGCGTGATGGCGCGCTCACCCTGTTCATCCGCCACACCTCGGCATCGCTGACGATCCAGGAGAATGCCGATCCGTCGGTGCTGGTGGATCTGATGACGATTCTCGATCGTCTGGCGCCGCAGGACTTTGACTGGACACACGACACCGAAGGCCCGGACGACATGCCGGCCCATGTCCGCACGATGCTGACGGCGACGTCGCTGCATGTGCCGGTGATGGCGGGACGGATGGCGCTGGGGACGTGGCAGGCGGTGTATCTGATCGAACATCGGACCCGGCCGCACGCGCGGGAGGTGGTGGTGCAGTTTGTGGGGAAGGTGGCGTAGGCGCTCCCGCCAACACTCCCTCCTCATCCTGAGGAGCCGCGTAGCGGCGTCTCGAAGGGTGGCGGCAAGCTCAGAGCCCGGCCATCTCATGGTTCGAGACGCGCGCAAGGGCGCGCTCCTCACCATGAGGGATAGAGAAGGACTGCCAAACAAAAAAGCCGCGGATTGCTCCGCGGCTTTTGCTTTTCGCGTCACCCGCGCTTAGCGCGAGATATCCACGTCCTTGGTTTCCGGCAGGAAGAAGATGCCGATGACCACGGTGATTGCCGCGAACACGATCGGGTACCACAGGCCTGCATAGATATCGCCGGTGGAAGCCACGATGGCGAAGGAGGTTGCCGGCAAGAGACCGCCGAACCAGCCGTTGCCGATGTGATAGGGCAGCGACATGGAGGTGTAGCGGATCTTGGTCGGGAACATTTCGACCAGGAGTGCTGCGATCGGGCCATAGACCATGGTCACAAACAGCACCAGGACGAACAGCAATCCGATCACCGCTGCGACCTGCGAGCGGAAGATATCGAACGGATGGGACATCTTGATGATCTGCGCGTCACCCGCCTTCGGATAGCCGGCGGCCTGGACGGCAGCGAGAACCGCAGGGTTCGAGGTCTTGGCATCGACATACGGCGTCTCCTTGCCGTTGACCATGACCTTGACCGGCGAGCCTGCCGGACCCGAAGCGGTGGAGTACTTCACCGACGACTGGGCGAGATAGGCGCGGGCCGTATCGCAAGGCTTGGTGAAGACGCGGGTGCCGACCGGGTTGAACAGATCACCGCACTGGGCGGGATCGGCGACAACCTCGACCTTCACGGTTTCGATCGCCTTTTCCAGCGCCGGATTGGCGTTGGTGGTGATCATGCGGAAGATCGGGAAGAAGGTCAGTGCCGCGATGAGGCAGCCTGCGAGAATGATCGGCTTGCGGCCGATCTTGTCGGACAGGGCGCCCCAGAAGATGAAGAAGCCGGTGCCGAGCAGCAGCGACCATGCGATCAGGAGGTTGGCGGTGTAGCCGTCGACCTTCAGGATCGATTGCATGAAGAACAGCGCGTAGAACTGGCCGGTGTACCAGACCACGCCCTGGCCCATGACGCCGCCGAGCAGCGCGATGAGAACGAGCTTGGCGTTGCTCCAGTTGCCGAAGGCTTCGGTGAGCGGCGCCTTCGAGGTCTTGCCCTCGTCCTTCATGCGCTGGAAGACCGGCGACTCGTTCAGGCGCAGACGGATCCAGACCGAGATGCCGAGCAGCACCACCGACACCAGGAACGGAATGCGCCAGCCCCACTTGGCGAATTCAGGCTCGCCGAGTGCCGAGCGGGTGAACAGGATCACCAGCAGCGAGAGGAACAGACCGAGCGTCGCTGTCGTTTGAATGAACGACGTGTAGTAGCCGCGCTTGCCGGGCGGCGAATGCTCCGCCACGTAAGTCGCCGCACCACCATATTCGCCGCCGAGTGCGAGGCCCTGGGCGAGACGCAGCACGATCAGGATGATCGGGGCGGCGATGCCGATGGTGGCGGCATTGGGCAGGATGCCGACGATGAAGGTCGACAGGCCCATGATCAGAATGGTGACGAGGAACGTGTATTTGCGGCCGACGATGTCGCCGACGCGACCGAATACGATGGCGCCGAACGGACGGACGATGAAGCCGGCAGCGAAAGCGAGCAGCGCGAAGATATCGCGGGTCGCCTGGTTGAACATCGGCTGGCCGGTGGCGGGATCGATGACGCCGAAAAACTGCGCGCCGATGACGCCGGCGAGCGAGCCGAACAGATAGAAGTCATACCATTCGAAAACGGTGCCGAGCGAGGATGCGAAGATGACGAAACGTTCGTCCTTCGTCATCCCCGCGGACTTCGCGGATGTTGCTGCCATCGTGGACATGTGTGAATCGCTCCCCAAATACGTTGCTGCAGATATTTTGCTGCGGGTCGTAAGACCGTCTCGCTCGCTGCGCTGAACTACGCCAGCCACTGCAGGGAGCGTCGAGGTGCACGCTAACATTGCGTTGAAACGCGCCCCAATAAGACTTTAGGCATTCGACTTTCGGAGTTCCCGACGGCGCAAGGGAGATTTTGCGTCGCACAACCGCTATTCACCATTTTACCGCGTGGCAGCATTGCGTGCTTGCAAGGGATGTGCGACCGGGCGACATTGCAACTCCAGTGCGCTTTTGGCGTGCCGGCTCAACATGGTGGCTTGTGAAGGCCGCCTCTGGCACTGACGGAACTCGATGACTGTCCTAGCTCCCACGCGTCTGATCATTGCCGATGACCATCCGCTGTTCCGCGGTGCGTTGCGGCAGGGAGTGAGCACCGTGCTCCCGACCACGGCCATCGACGAGACCGGAACTTTCGATGATCTCACCAAGATGTTGGAAGAAGATTCCGACGTCGATCTGGTGCTGCTCGATCTGTCGATGCCGGGCATTTCGGGCTTCTCCGGCCTGATCTATCTGCGTGCGCAATATCCGGCGATCCCGGTGGTGATCGTCTCGGCAAGCGACGATGTCGGCACCATCCGGCAGTCGCTGGACTTTGGCGCGTCCGGTTTCATCCCGAAGCGGTTCGGCGTCGATACGCTGCGCGATGCGATCATGAAGGTGCTGGACGGCGATGTCTGGGTTCCGCCGGATGTGGACATGACGGCGGCAGCCGATCCGGAAATGAGCAAGCTGCGCGACCGCCTGGTGACGCTGACGCCGCAGCAGGTGCGCGTGCTGATGATGTTGTCGGAAGGTTTGCTCAACAAGCAGATCGCCTATGAGCTTGGCGTGTCCGAGGCGACCATCAAGGCGCATGTGTCGGCAATTCTGCAGAAGCTTGGCGTGGAGAGCCGCACGCAAGCGGTGATCGCCGCGGCGAAGATCGCCGGCGGGCCGTGGAAGCAGGACGCGGCGTCGTAATCCACGCCGTCCTCATGGTGAGGAGGCGCCTCTTCGGCGCCGTCTCGAACCATGAACTGGCCGGGCTCGGAGTGTGCGGCCATCCTTCGAGACGCGCGAAGTCGCGCTCCTCAGGATGAGGGGTGGAGTTGATGCGGCCGTAGGATGGGTTGAGCGAAGCGATACCCATCACCACACACCGAGCCCGCGGTGATGGGTATCGCTCCGGCGCTGACGCGCCTGCGCTCAACCCATCCTACGGCTCCGCGCTACTCCGCCGCCACCATCTGCTGCGATCGCCACTGCCCCAACAACGCCCGCAAGCTCGCCGGTTTCACCGGCTTGTTCTGCACGGCGATCTTGTCCTGCCGCGCCGCCGAGCGCACATGCGGTGAGCGATCGGCGGTGATCAAAATCGCCGGAATGTCCTTGCCGAATCTGCCGCGGATGGCGCGGATGGCGGCGATGCCGTTGCCGCGGTCGAGGTGATAATCGACCAGAATGCCGGTGAGCCGGCGGCCCGACGCCTGGATCTCGGCAATCGCTTCCATCGCCGCTTCCGGGTCGGGCACCGCGATCACATCCGATCCCCACGCCTGGAGCAATGTCTTCATGCCGTCGAGAATCGCCGGATCGTTCTCGATGCAGACGATCAGCGTGCCGGACATCGGCGCTTTCGCCAGCGGGGTCGTCGATGTCACCACGGCGGTGTGGTTGATCGCCTTGGCCACCGGTACCGTCACCGAGAAGAACGAGCCGCCGGAGCGATTGGAATCCAGTGCGATGCCGTGATTGAGCACATGCGCGAGGCGCTTGACGATGGAGAGGCCGAGGCCGAGACCGCGGGCGATGCGGGCGCCCTGTTCGAGGCGGTGGAATTCCTTGAAGATCTCGCCGCGCTTGAGGATGGGGATGCCGACACCGGTGTCGTAGATGCCGATGCGCAGCGCCTGGCCGCGGCGGTTACAGCCGACCAGCACGCGTCCCTTCGGCGTGTATTTGATCGCGTTGGAGATCAGGTTCTGCAGCAGGCGGCGCAGCAGCAGGCGGTCCGATTCCACCGGGAGCGATGACGAGACGAATTTGAGGTCGATGCCTTTCGCCCGCGCGAGCGGAGCATATTCGATTTCCAGCGAGCGCATGAGGTCGCCGATATGGAAGCTCGAGATCGCCGGCATCATGGCGCCGGCATCCAGCCGTGAAATGTCGAGCAGCGCGCCGAGGATTTCCTCGATCGCTTCCAGTGACTCATCGATATTCTCGACGAGCCGCGCATCCTCGCCGCCGCTCTTGCGCTCGACCAGGCTGGTGACATAGAGCCGCGCCGCATTCAGCGGCTGCAGGATGTCGTGGCCGGCAGCCGCCAGAAAGCGCGTCTTGGAGATATTCGCATCTTCGGCGGTGCTCTTGGCGCGCGCCAGTTCGCTGTTCAGCCGCGTCAGCTCTTCGGTGCGCTCGCGCACGCGCTTTTCCAGCGTGGCATTGGCGCGCTCCAGCGCTTCCGCGGCCTCGAAGCTCGGCGTGACGTCGGTGAAGGTCAGCACCAATCCGCCATCAGGCATCTTGTTGGCGCGCACTTCGATGACGAGATGGCGATCCTTCAGCCGTTCCAGATAGGGCGTGCCGACGGTGGTGTAGGCCTTCAGCCGTGTCCGCAGCCGCGTCTCGTAGTCGCCGGATGGCGGCGCGCTATGGATGTCGATGAATTCGAGGATCTCGCGCAGCGGGATGCCGATCTGCACGATCTGTGGCGGCAGGCCGAGCAATTCGCCAAAATGCTGGTTGGAGACGATCAGCTGCAGGTCGGGATTGAAGACCACGATGCCCTGGCGCACGTGATTGAGCGCGGTCTGCAGGATCTCGCGGTTGAAATGCAGCGCGGCATGGGAATCGTCGAGCAGTTTGAGCGCAGCTTTCGCAGATACGGTCCGCTTGCGCAGCAGCAACGACATCACCACGCGCGAGGATGCGGCGCCGATCGAGGAAGCGATCAGATATTCGGCGTGTTTCAGCAGTTCGAAATCGGCAGGCGCAGTGGGATCGAGATCGACGCGGCGCCGGGTGGCGAAGGCGTCGAAACTCTCTCGTGCGCGGGTCTCGCCGATATATTGGGTCACCGTGTTCTGGATGTCCTGCACCGTCACGGTGGTGCGCCAGCGCCGGAAGGATGGCGTGATCGGTGTCAGCGTGTTCGGCACGAATGTATCGGCCTGCAGGCGCTCGATCGATGATGGCGCGCGCATCAGCGACAGCACGATGTAAGTGAGGATGTTGAGCGAGAGGCTCCACAGCGTGCCGTGCAAGAGCGGCAGCAGATCCGAGCCGAACAGGTCCTGCGGCCGCAATGCGTCGATGCCGAACGGGCCATGCTGCAGGAACAGCACGCCGGCGGTGGTGGTATCGAGGAAGCTCGGGATGAACAGCGTATAAGCCCAGACGATGAAGCCGACCACCATGCCGCCCATCGCGCCGCGTGCGGTGGCGCGGCGCCAGATCAGGCCACCGAAGAAGGCCGGTGCAAATTGCGCGATGGCGGCGAAGGACAACAGGCCGATGGCGGCGAGCTGGGTGTTGCCGAGCGCGCGAAAATAGAAATAGGCCATCACCATGATGGCGAAGATGGAGAAGCGGCGCGCCCTGAGCAGGAAGTGGCCGTAGTCGGTCTCGCCATTGGCGGGCGCCCGGCGGCGGCGCAAAGCGAGCGGCAGCAGGATGTCGTTGGACACCATGATGGCAAGCGCCACGCATTCGACGATCACCATCGCGGTGGCGGCGGAGAGACCACCGATGAACACGGCCATGCTGAGCGCATGGGAGCCGGCGGAGATCGGCAGCGCCAGCACATACATGTCGCTATCGACGGCGCCGAACGGGAAAGTGATGAGGCCAGCCAGCGCGATCGGGATCACGAACAGGTTGATGGCGATCAGGTAGACCGGAAACATCCAGCGCGCACGGGCGACCCCGGCGTCGCCGGCATTTTCGACCACGCTGACATGGAACTGGCGCGGCAGCAGCATGATGGCGCAGAACGACAGCAGCACCATGGTCAGGAAATTGCCGATGGAGGGCGCGTAGTCGATGGCGCGCAGGGCCTCGGGCGTCTTCATCGCGCGCTCATAGAGTTCGGACGGCGAGAACATCACGAAGGTGACGAAAGCGCCGGCCGTGATGAAGACGACGAGCTTGACGATCGACTCGGTGGCGACCGCGAGCATCAGGCCATGCTGATGTTCGGTGGCATTGGTCTGGCGGGTGCCGAACAGCACGGCGAACACGGCCATGGCCAGCGTCACGACCAGCGCCATGTCGCCGACGATCGGGACGCCGGCGATGGCCTTGTCGTCGCCGAGAATGGTTTCCAGCGAAGATGCCACGGCCTTGAGCTGCAGCGCGATATAGGGGACCGAGCCGATCAGCGCGATGACGGCCACGGTGGCGGCGACGGCCTGGCTCTTGCCGTAACGCGCAGCGATGAAATCGGCGATGGAGGTGATGTTCTGCGATCTGGCGAGGCTGATCACCCGGCGCAGCAAGGGGGCGCCGAACACGAACAGCAGGATCGGGCCGATATAGATGGCGAGGAAATCCACGCTGGTGCGGCTGGCGACGCCGACCGAGCCGAAGAAGGTCCAGGACGTGCAGTAGATCGCCAGCGACAGCGGATAGATCAGCTTGCCGGCAAGGCCACGCTGGAACAGGCCGAGCCGGTCGCCGTAAGAGGCGACGCAGAACAGGAACCCGATATAAAGAAGGGCGGCAACGATCACGCCCCAGTCGTGCAGCATGCGGTAGCTCCAGGCCTTACGGCCGTAGGATGGGTTGAGCGTAGCGATACCCATCACCGCACCCGCGGTGTTTGTGGTGATGGGTATCGCTCCGCTCAACCCATCCTACGATATCGCGCGCAGCCCGTAAAAGCTGATCAAGATCACCACCAGCCAGGCCGCGATGCCGGTGGCAATCGCCAGCCGGTAGTCCATCACGCCGATGGCGAGGTAACAGGCGCCGAGAAACGCCAGATAGGCCGGGATGGTCTTGGCGCCGGCCAGCAGCGCCTCGCGGAAGCCGGACGTCTCGCCCTTGGCGCCGACAATGGCGAGGGCGATGATGGCGAAGGTCGGAAATAGCGGCAGGATGCCCGGCAGCATGTTGCCGCGCTTGGACAGGAAAGCGATCAGCGCCGTGAGCAGGCCGCCGAGAATGCCTTTCCAAATGATGTCCAAGGGATAGCTTCCTGTTGATGCGGTGATCGTAGCCCGGATGGAGCGAAGCGCAATCCGGGAATCAGAGCATCAGCATATCGCCGGTCCCCGGATTTCGCTGCGCTCCATCCGGGCTACAATACCGAGCCTTACTCCGCCGCCAGCGCCTTCGCGCGCAGCGGCATGCCGAGCTGGTCCCACACCTGCAGCAGTGCCTCCGCGAGATGATCGATCAGCACGTCGTCATGATAGGGCGACGGGGTGATGCGCAGGCGCTCTTCGCCCTTGGCCACCGTGGGGTAGTTGATCGGCTGGATATAGATGCCGTGATCTTCCAGCAGCAGATCGCTGGCCTTCTTGCACAGTTCGGCATCGCCGACGAAGACCGGCACGATATGGGTGTCGGTGGACATCACCGGAATGCCCGCCGAGGTGAGCACGGCCTTGAGGCGCGCGGCGCGGTCCTGATGGCGTTCGCGCTCCCAGCTCGACGACTTCAGATGCTTGATGGCGGCCGTCGCGGCCGAGCAGATCGCCGGCGGCAGCGCCGTCGTGAAGATGAAGCCCGGCGCATAGGAGCGCACGGCATCGACGATGTCCTTGCTCGCCGCGATATAGCCGCCAAGGCAGCCATAGGCCTTTGCGAGCGTGCCTTCGAGCACGTCGATGCGATGCATGACGCCGTCGCGCTCGGCGATGCCGCCGCCGCGCGGGCCATACATGCCGACGGCATGGACTTCATCCACATAGGTCATGGCGTTGTATTTTTCGGCGAGATCGCAGATCGCGGACAATGGCGCGATATCGCCGTCCATCGAATATAGGCTCTCGCAGGCGATCAGTTTCGGCCGTGCGGGATCGGCGGCCTTCAGGATCTCTTCGAGATGCGCGACGTCGTTATGGCGGAACACGACGCGCTCGCAGCCGGACTGGCGGATGCCTTCGATCATCGAATTATGGTTCAGCGCATCCGAAATGATCAGGCAGTTCGGCATCAGTTTTGCGAGTGTCGAGATGCCGGTCTGGTTCGAGACATAGCCCGAGGTGAACAGCAGCGCGGCCTGCTTGCCATGGAGATCGGCGAGCTCTTCCTCGAGCTGCACCAGCGGATGATGGGTGCCCGCAATGTTGCGGGTGCCGCCGGCGCCAGTGCCGACGCGGGTCGCGGTCTCGACCATGGCGCCGACCACTTTCGGGTGCTGGCCCATGCCGAGATAGTCGTTGGAGCACCAGATGACGACGTTACGGGGGCCTTTCGGCGTGTGCCAGACCGCATGCGGGAACCGGCCGGCGATGCGCTCGAGATCGGCGAACACACGGTAGCGGCGCTCGTCATGAAGGCGGGAAAGCGCGTCGCTGAAGAACTTGCTGTAATCCATCGGAAAAACACCCAAAACGGAACCCGAAACCAGCTCGGTCTGCGTTTTAGAGCCTTTCCAGTCAGGCTGTCGAGGCGCAATTGGGCAAATTGCCTACCCGACTGTCATCCCGGCGAATGCCGGGATCCATAGCCACCGTGACCGCGTGACGAAGGAAAGAGCCATCAGCATTGAGCTCTTACCAAATCGCCAGCGTTTATGGATCCCGGCGTTCGCCGGGATGACAACTAGATCGCTCTAAAACGCAGCTTGCCGTCGCTGCCAAGTTCCTGGCTCAGCCGGCTCTCGGCCAGCATGTAATTGACATGGGCGATCAATTCGCCGGCGGCGAAACCGGTCTGGTGAGCGTCCAGCTTGTGCTTGTGGAACACGACCGGCACGAGTTGCGCTGACGTCTTGGCCTCGGTGCGACAGGCATCCGCGATCATGCCGCAGCGCTCCTCGTGATGGTCGGTGAGCTGCTTGATCCGGATCTGGAGGCCGTAGAACGGCACGCCATGTCCGGGCAGCACCAGCGTATCCTCGGGCAGGCTGGCTGCGATGGCATTGAGCGATGTCAAATAGGCGCCGAGCGAATTCTCATCGGGCTCATGGGCCCAGACGCTGACATTGGGCGAGATCTTGCTCAGCACCTGATCGGCGGAGAGATAGATCTTGTCGGCAGCGCAATAGAGCGTGACCTGATCCGGCGAATGGCCGGCGCCGGTGATGATCTGAAATTCGCGTTTGCCGATTTTGACGGTCTTGCCATGGCTGAGCCGGCGATAGGCGGCAGGCAGCGGCACGGTCTTCTTCAGATAGTCCTGGCCGCGGCCGAGCAGTTGTTCGGTGATGTCCGCATCCATGCCATGGCGAAGGAAGAACTGGCGCATATTGACCAGGCGTTCTTCGGTGCGGCGATTCTGGTGATAGACGCCCTGCAGATATTCGACCTGCGACATGTAGAAGGGGCAGCCGAAGCGCTGCACGATCCAGCCGGCTTGGCCGACATGATCGGGATGCGCATGGGTGACGATCACCTTGCTGATGGCGATGCCCTTCAGCGGGCCGTCGAACAGTTTTGTCCATGCGGCGATGGTGGCGTCATTGCCGAAGCCAGTATCGACCATGGCCCAGCCGTCGCCGTCTTCCAGCAGATAGATGTTCACATGGTTGAGGCGAAAGGGGAGGTCGAGCCGCAGCCATTTGATACCCGGCGCAATGTCCACGACCTGGTCGGGGCCGGGATGGCTCTCGATGGGATAGCGGAGCGGATCGGCTGGCTTGGTGCTGGCATCTGTCATCGTCTTTTTGTCCTTTGCAACCGGCTTACCGGGCGAAGGACCCCTGCGCCAGCCCAAAAAGGGCCGGCGCAGGGCATGGGTCATGCCGTCGCGCGCATGGCGGCAGGTGCAGCTTCCGTGGCAGGCAGGCCGGACGTCATGCCGAGACGGCCAAGCAATTCGGCATCGCGGTCGGTCTGCGGATTCTTCGTCGTCAGCAGCACATCGCCGATGAAGATGGAGTTGGAGCCGGCCAGGAAGCACAGCGCCTGCAGCTCGTCGGTCATATATTGCCGGCCGGCGGAAAGCCGCACCACGCTCTTCGGCATCATGATCCGCGCGACCGCGATCATGCGGACGAGCGATATCGGATCGGGGCGCTCGGCCGTATCGTTGACCGGCACGCCCTTCACCTCGTTCCACATATTGATCGGCACCGAATCCGGATGATGCGGCATGTTGGCGAGGAGCAGCAGCATGCCCAGGCGATCCTCGACCGCTTCGCCCATGCCGATGATGCCGCCGCAGCAGGTCTTCAGCCCGGCATGATGGGCGCTGGTTAGCGTGTCGATGCGATCCTGCATCGTGCGTGTGGTGATGATCTTGCCGTAGAATTCCGGCGAGGTATCCACATTGTGATTGTAGAAATCGAGGCCGGCGGCGTGCAGGCGCTTGGCCTGATCGTCGGTCAGCATGCCGAGCGTCGCGCAGGTCTCCATGCCGAGCGCTTTCACCGCGCTCACCATGTCGCATACGCGATCGAGATCCTTGTCCTTCGGATTGCGCCAGGCGGCGGCCATGCAGAAGCGGCTGGCGCCGGCATCTTTCGCGCGCTGCGCGGTGGCGACGACGGCATCCTGGTCCATCAGCTTGGTGGCCTTGAGGCCCGTGTCGTAATGGGCGCTTTGCGAACAGTAGCCGCAATCTTCCGCGCAGCCGCCGGTCTTGATTGAGAGCAGGCTCGCAGTCTCGATATGGTTGGGATCGAAATTGCTGCGATGGACGCTCTGCGCCTGGAAGATCAGGTCGGAGAATGGCAGCGCATAGAGCGCGTCGGCCTCAGCGCGTTGCCAATCGTGGCGCGGCTGATGGATCGATGTGACGGATGATGTCGGCATAACGCGGTCCTTCGCAGCTTGTGCAGCCCGAAGGTCATGGACTGCGCGGGGAGCAGTCCATGAATTGTGTGGCGAAGACAAGGACGCGCGGCGCGCAATGTTGTGCGCTGCGCGTCAAGGATGCGTGAGCATCAGGCCGCGCGAATGCTGGTGAGGAATTCGTCGATTTCGCCGCGCAGGATATCGGCTTCGCGACGCAATTCGCCGGAGGCGCCGAGCACGTCAGTCGCTGCCACGCCAGCTTGCGACGACGCATCGCTGACGCCGACGATATTGCTCGACACTTCGCTGGTGCCGCCCGCAGCGTGCTGAATATTGCGCGCGATCTCGCGCGTCGCTGCCCCCTGCTGTTCGACAGCGGTGGCGATCGCCGTGCTCACTTCGTTGATCTCGGTGATGGTCTGGCCGATATTTCTGATCGCGCCGACGGCCGTAGACGTAACTTGCTGCATGGCGACGATCTGCGTGCGGATTTCGTCGGTGGCCTTGGCCGTCTGATCGGCCAGGCTCTTTACCTCCGATGCGACCACCGCAAAGCCACGGCCCGCATCGCCTGCGCGTGCCGCTTCGATGGTGGCGTTGAGCGCGAGCAGGTTGGTCTGCGAAGCGATGGTCTGGATCAGATCGATGACCACGCTGATGCGATTGGCGCTGTCGGCGAGACCCTGCATCGTCGCGTCGGTTTCGCCGGCTTCGTTCACCGCTTTTGCTGCGATCTGCGACGACGTGACGACCTGACGGCTGATCTCGGCGATCGACGATGTCAGCTCTTCGGTGCCGGCCGATACCGTCTGCACATTCACCGATGTCTCTTCCGCAGCCGCTGCCACGGCGCTGACCAGCGAGCTGGAGCGATCGGCAGTCGCCGACATGTCCTGCGCCGTGGTCTGCATGGAGTCGGCTGCGGTTTGCAGCTTCTCGAGCGCCTGGCGCACCTTGCCTTCGAAGTCATGGATGCGGGTCTCGACGCGCGCGGCACGTTCGTTCTTGGCGATGCGGTCGCGATCCTGTTCGGCGCTCATATTGCGCGCATTGATCATGTTCTCGCGGAACACTTCCAGCGAGTCGGCCATGACGGTGATCTCGTCCTGCTGCTTGCTGCGTGCCATTTGCGTTTCGAGATCGCCGCTCGACAGCAGCTGCATCGCTTTCTGCAGCTGCGCGATGCGGCGCAGGATGCTGCGGCCGACATAGAGCCAGACGAACAGGGCCGAGCCGATCAATGTCAGCGCGCCCAATGCGAGCATGATCTGCGTCGAGAGCGAGATCGTGGTCTGTGCATTGGCGGTCGACGTGTCGGTTTCCGCACGCACCTTGTCCACCAGCATTTTCACGCTGACGCCGAGGCCGGCATTGAGCTTGCGGGTCTCGTCCAGGATGAGTTCGCCATATTCGAGCGTATCGATTTCCTTCTGGCGCACCTTGAAGACGCCTTCCTTGCCGTCGCCAAGCGCCAGCAACTGCTCGGCTGCCTTGCGCAGTTCGGGGATGCTGCCGATGGCGCCATCGAGCGCGGTCAGGTTCGTCTTCACGCGCTTCTGCGCGGTCTTGAAGCTGTCTTCGATCGGGGAAAGCGCTTCGCCGGTGCCGGCAGACAATGCGGCCATCAGGTCGGACGAGATCAGGTTGGTGTCAGCGACCACATTGCCGATCTGCACGATGATGCGCGAGGCTTCGCCGGAATCCTCGGCTGAGAACACCACGGCGCGCAAGGTGGCGTCCATGCCAGCCTGGGCATCGGCAATCGCCGGCGCGGCCTTCTTGACGAAATTGTCCGCGGCAGCACGGATGGAATCGTAGAGCTTCAGGTGCTGGACCCCTGCATCGATCTTTTCCTGGGTCGCCGCGCCGAGGCTGCGGATCGTGTCCTCGATATTTTTCACGCTGTCGGCGAGTGCAGCTACCACGGCCTTGTCGGCGCCGAGTTTTGCAATCGTGTCCAGCTTCTCGACCGCCACCTTGTGAGTGTCGCGCATGCGCTGAGAACGCTCTTTCAGAGTCTCTGCGGTCGGCGAGGCGAGCAGCATCGGGCCCTGGCTGGCGAGGCTTTCGCTGGCAGTGGCGAGTTCGAGGCTGGCGGTCAGTTTCGGAATGTCGCGGCCGTTGAGGTCGGTCATCATCTGGCCGAGCTGGCCGAGAATGGCGCCCGCGCCGACGCTGATCAGGATCGCCATGCCGGCAATGACCGCGAAGGCGGCGAACAGGCTGCCGCGAATGCCGAACCGCGGACGCGCGATGCGGATGCGCCCGAATTTTCCGAAAACCGACTTCACTTTCATCACTCCCCCACGCCCGCGGTGACGTCCGGCGGGTCGCGTTCAGAGTATGAAGTTACCGAGTTAACATTCGGGTAAATGGGCAACTCAAGGCTGTCGCGGAGCTTGTGGGGTTAGCGAAGGGTAAAAACTGCGCAGAATTGTAGGATGGGTTGAGCGCAGCGATACCCATCACAACAAGCGCTGAAGCGTATGCTGATGGGTATCACTCCGGCGCATCGCGCCTCCGTTCAACCCAACCTACGATCGCTCCAAAAACAAAAAGGCCGGCGCAAGCGCCGGCCTTTCCGTAGTCACGTGCCTGAAATCAGGCGCGGATCTCAGTACTTGGCGACAACCGGGCCACCCCAGTTGAAGCGGTAGTTCAGGCCAGCCTTCACAGTGTGCTCGTCGTTCTTGTACGAGGTGCCGTTGAGGCCCAGAGCGCCCAGACCCGAGACAACGGTGGTGTTGCCGAAGTCGTAGTACTGGTATTCGATCTTGCCCGACCAGTTCTGGGTGAACAGGTATTCGAGGCCGGCGCCGACGGTGTAGCCGTTCTTCTTGGTGTCGAGAACGACAACGGTCGGGCCAACGACCGACTGGTTCAGGTCGGCGTAAGCGTAACCGCCCTTGACGTACAGCAGAGCCGGACCCCAGGTGTAGCCGAGACGGCCGGTCACCGAGCCGAGGCCCTTCAGGCTGTTGTCGAGGGTGTAGCCGCCAACAACGGCGCTGTTGTTGCTCGAGCCGGTCCAGCTGTAGTTAGCTTCGATACCGAGCACCCAGTTCGGGGCGAACTGGTAGTCGTAACCACCCTGGACACCGCCGAGGAAACGGCCATCCGAGTTGTCAGTGCCGGTCAGGGCGTTGTTGCCGGCGAAGGCGCCGCCAACGTGACCACCGATGTAGAAGCCGGTCCAGTTGTAGATCGGCGAAGCGACGTAGGCCGGAGCCTTGGTGTACGGACGAGCAGCCAGGTCAGCGGCCGAAGCCGAAGCGCCCATGGCGAGAAGGGCAACGGTGCCCAGCAGGAACTTCTTCATTTTTCTTCTCCAGAAAACCATTTTAGATCGGGGCGCGCTTGGGCTCCGTCTATGGCGTCGAGATAGACAGGTTTTGCACCAATTGCTGTCACCCATTCGCCACAGCTGCCTACAACCCGACAGAATGGAACGCAGCGCAAAATCATCCTTAGCGACGAATTAATTAAAACTGAAAGAGTCCTTAATTTTCAGCGGGTTAGCGGGTCTTCGTAGGACACTGCAGCAACCCGTAATGATTTGGTTTCGCTCTAGATAGATTTGTTGTGATCGACTCGGGCGGTGCGGAAGCTTGCCAAATCTTTCAGCGGGCCGCTCTCGCTGGTTCCACGGTACCATTCGCCCGTATTTCGACGCTAGCGAGCCCCATGCGGCCGGCTGCAGCGCCCACCTGCTTGAGTCGCGACAGCCGAAACAAACTTCATGACTGCCGATTAACCGTACGCTGCGCGGTGCCCGTCGGTACCTGTCCGCAAATGGAAGCGCGTTGGATGCAGGTCGAGCGGATACTCAAGGAATACGGCCATTTTCTCCGGCCGATGGGCGATGCGCCCCGCGATGGGCAACGGATTCTGGCTCGGGCCGCGCAAAGCGGTCGATTGGTGTCGTGTTATTGGGAGCGACATCCGGCGGGGCTGATCGGCCCAAACTGGGTGGAGGAACGGGACAGCGGAACCGGCTATGTCGATCGTTATTTCGACGGATGGATTCGCCCTGCGGATTTCCGCCTGCTGGACGCCAACGCCGTCAATCGTCTCCTGGTGGCCTATATAGACGACGCGCGCGCAGCGGATGATCGTGTGGCGCTCGGCGTGCTGGATGCCGTGGGGGCCGACAGGTCGAGCAAGGCTGGGTGAAAACTATCCGGTTGGCTCGCCGCCCCAGGCAAGACCAGATCGAGTAACGGTTCTGGAGGCGTGGGGCGGGGCTGTCGCTTGCCTTGCCCTGTGCGCCCGGCATTGCGATAGATCCGCGCCTGTCAATTCCACGAGCGCCGATGTCCGATACGCCGATCTCCCGCACGACGCAGCCATCGCGTGTCGCAATTCCCTCCACGGTCTGGATGCTCGGTTTTGTCAGCCTCCTGATGGATGTCTCGTCGGAAATGATTGCGACGCTTCTGCCGGTCTACCTGACCAGCGGGCTGGGGGCTTCGGCGCTGGCGCTGGGGGCGATCGAAGGCTTCTCGGTGGCGGTGGCGACGGTGACGAAACTGTTCTCCGGTGTCTTGTCCGATTGGACGCGGCGGGCGAAGCCGTTGGCGGTTCTCGGCTACGGTCTTGCGGCGATATCCCGCCTGGTGTTTCCGCTCGCCGCCACTGTCGATCAAATTGTCCTCGCCAAAGCGCTGGACAGGGTCGGCAAGGGCATTCGCGGCACGCCACGGGACGCCCTCGTTGCGGCGGTGACGCCGCCCGAAATCAGGGGCGCCAGTTTCGGGCTGCGCAAATCGCTGGATACCGTCGGGGGCTTCGTCGGCCCTTTGATCGCCGTGCTTCTCATGGTGCTGCTGGCCGGCGACATCGTGTCGGTGTTCTGGCTGGCGGCGATCCCCGCGGGCCTGGCGATGGCCGTGCTGGTCTTCTGCGTCAGGGAGCCGGCCGGCGATCACGTACAGAAAACGTCCATCTTCCGGCTGTCATCGGCCTTCAGGCTGACCGGCGCGGTCTGGGCCGTGATCGCCTTTGCCTCGCTCATCACCTTCGCGCGCTTCAGCGAGGCTTTCGTGCTGCTCAAATCCACTCAGGCCGGCTTCGCTTTGGCCTGGGTGCCTTTGTCCATGGTCGTGATGCATGTGGTCTATGGTCTGGCTGCCTATCCCGTCGGCAAGCTGTCAGACCGGATCGGCAGCCGGGGGGGCTATTGCTGCTCAGCCTGATCTTCCTGACCATCGCCCATCTGTTGCTGGCTTATGCCTCCACCGTTGTCGTGTTCGTGGCGGGGACGATCATGTGGGGGCTGCATATGGGTTTCTCGCAAGGGCTTCTGGGGGCGATGATCGCCAGGGTCACGCCGGACGGCCTGAAGGGCAGTGCCTTCGGCGCGTTCAATCTGGCCACGGGTCTGGTGATGCTGGTTGCCAACACCGCCGCCGGCTGGTTCTGGCATCGCTACGGATCCGAGGTGCCGTTTCTCGTCGGCGCGGCAATCTCGGCGGGGTCGGCGGTCGCCCTGCTGCTCATGCGGGATGTGGACGCAAAGCCAAAACACCGATGACCGGTGCATCGCGCGTGTGTAGCAGCGAGCACCCGCCCAAGCAGGGGCGTTCGGTAGCGTATTGATTTAACTGAGAAAATGATGGTGCTGCCAGACAGGATTGAACTGTCGACCTCTCCATTACCAATGGAGTGCTCTACCACTGAGCTACGGCAGCATGCTGGTTGCGGGAATCGGCTCCGGGAGCGGCCCACCAAGCGAGGCGTTCTCTGCCACACCCGAACCAAGGGTGCAAGCGCGAGACGGCCTCTGGCGGCATCATTATGAAGGATTTGTACGGGATAGCGCTGGACGCCTGTTCCCACTGCATGCTTTTCCCGCAGGACGCGCAAACGAACGTGTCTCGTTCCCGATGACACGAGATGGTAGAAGAGTGGTCAGATAGCCGAAATCCCAGCCGTTCTGTGTATCCGACATGGCCGATCGCCCGCCGCAAAATCCCAATGACCGCGAACAAGCCCGCCAAGCGCGCCTGCGCCAGGCGTTGCGGGACAATCTGAAAAAGCGGAAATCGCAATTGCGGGGACGCGCCGATCTTGCCGCTGCAGAAGCCGGGGTGTCATCGGAACCTGCTAGCGGAACGGATAGCCGTTCAAGACAGGACGAGCCCGGCCGGGGATAATCGGACGATTCAGCACGCAGCGAGGCTCTATGGACCCGAACAACATCCCCGAACACAAAAAGGCGGCGATGCTGACGCCGCGCTATGACCAGACCTTTCCGTCGCTGGCCGCCGCCGAAATCGAGCGCATGCGTCGGTTCGGCGAGGTCGTGCAATACAAGGACGGCGACATGCTGTTCGAGACCGGCAAGCCTGGTCCCGGGATGTTCGTGGTGCTGTCGGGCCATGTCTGCGTCACCCAGCGCGACGGCTTTGGCCATGTCTCGCCGGTGGCGGATCAATGCGCCGGGCAGTTTCTCGCCGAAATCGGACAACTCTCCGGCCGCATGGCGCTGGTCGATGGCCGCGCTGAGGGCGATGTGGAGACGCTGCTGATCCCGCCGGAACGGCTGCGCGCGCTGCTGGTGGCCGAAGCCGATCTCGGTGAGCGCATCATGCGGGCGCTGATCCTGCGCCGGGTGAACCTGCTGCAGGGTGGTGTCGGCGGCCCGGCGCTGATCGGCTCGCCTGTCGCCAGCGACATGGTGCGGTTGCAGGGTTTTCTGACCCGCAACGGCTATCCCTATCACATGCTCGATCCGGCGGCGGACAAGGATGCTGCCGATGTGATCGCGCGCTATGCGCCGTCGCCGCAGGAGCTGCCATTGGTGGTGGTGCCGGATGGTTCGGTGCTGAAGAATCCGTCGCTGTCCGAACTGGCTCATGCCATGGGCATGATCGGCCATATCGAGAAGGGTAAGGTCTATGACGTGGCCATCGTCGGCAGCGGTCCTGCGGGCCTGTCGACGGCGGTGTATGGCGCGTCCGAAGGGCTGTCGATCGCGGTTTGCGATTCGCGCGCCTTCGGCGGCCAGGCCGGCGCCAGCGCGCGGATCGAGAATTATCTCGGCTTCCCCACCGGCATTTCCGGCCATGCACTGACGGCGCGTGCCTTCAACCAGGCGCAGAAATTCGGCGCCGATGTCATGATCCCCGTCACGGTGGGACAGCTCGATTGTTCGCGGCAGGATGGCTTGTTCGGGCTCGCATTGGATGACGGCCAGATGCTGCAGGCGCGCGCTATCGTGATTGCGTCAGGCGCGCGCTATCGCCGTCCCGAGATCGAACGACTGAAGGACTTCGAGGGCCGCGGCGTTTGGTACTGGGCCTCGCCCATCGAGGGCCGGCTTTGCAAGGAGCAGGAGGTGATCCTGGTCGGCGGTGGCAATTCGGCCGGGCAGGCGGCGGTGTTCCTGGCGTCGCAGGCGGCCAAGGTGCGGATGGTGATCCGCGGCGGCGGCCTGGCGGCCTCGATGTCGCGCTATCTGATCGACCGGATCGAATCGACGGCGAATATCGAACTCGTCTTCAATACCGAAGTTGTCGCGCTGGATGGCGATGCAGAGGCCGGCCTGGCGCGGGTGACAATTCGCAGCCGTTTGTCGGGCGAGGACGAAACCTCCGAGATTCGTAATCTCTTTCTGTTCGTCGGCGCCGATCCGGCCACCGATTGGCTGGCGGATTGCGGCGTGACGCTGGATCGCGGCGGGTTCGTCGTCACCGGCGTCGCCACCAATGGCCAGGCGGTGCAGGCATTGGAGACTTCCGTGCCCGGCGTCTATGCCGTTGGCGATGTACGTTCAGGCTCGGTGAAACGCGTCGGTGGTGCGATCGGCGAAGGTGCGCAGGTGGTAGCGGCGTTGCATGGCTTTCTCGGCGATAGCGCGCGGCCGACTTTGTAGGAGGAGCGAGCGATGACGATCCGCTGCACCCATGTCTCCGGCATCCGCACGGTCACGCCGAGCGCGCTGGGTTGCGAGGAATGCCTCAAGATCGACAGTCCCTGGCTGCATCTGCGTATCTGCCGGACGTGCGGCCATGTCGGCTGCTGCGACCAGTCGCCCAACAAACACGCCACCAAGCATTTTCACGCGACGAAGCATCCGATCATCGAAGGCTATGATCCGCCGGAGGGCTGGGGGTGGTGTTACATCGACGAGGCGATGTTCGACCTTTCGGACCGGATGACGCCGCATAACGGGCCGATCCCGCGCTATTACTAACGGCGGCGGCGCAGCAGCCGTTAATTGATGCAAATGCCGCTCGCTTCCACATTGCCAAATATCACGATCGCACCCTAGATTTGAGGCGTTCTAACGCGGGGAAGGTCATGACTTTGGGATTGAGCGTCGCAGCGATCACGTGGATTCACGTCATCATCAGCCTGATCGGGATCGTCGCCGGCCTGGTGGCCATGGTGGGGCTGTTGACGTCCCGGCCGATGCCGGGCTGGACAGGCGTGTTTCTGCTCACGACCATCCTCACCAGCGTCACCGGCTTCATGTTTCCGATCAAGGAACTGCTGCCGTCCCATGTGATCGGCATCATGTCGCTGGTGCTACTGGCGATTGCCTGTGTCGCGCTTTATGGCCGCAAGCTCGTGGGATCCTGGCGCTGGATCTATGTGATCACGGCGATGACCTCGCTCTATCTCAATATCTTCGTGCTGGTCATCCAGAGCTTCCTCAAAGTGCCGGTGCTGCACGCGCTGGCGCCGAGCGTGACACCTGCGGAGCCGCCTTTTGCGATCGTGCAGGGCATCGTGCTGGTGCTGTTCGTGGCGGTGACCTTCCTGGCGGTGCGCAGGTTCCGGCCGCTCTCGGGTGGAATGGCTTGATCCGGCCGTTTCGGCCCTATGTCCGGTTCCCATCGAAAAGCCGCAAATGCGAAGCTTTTGCGCAGATAGGGCCATTGGCCCTATAAGGGGCGCTCAGCATTCAGCGGGAATCAGTATGGATCGCATTCGCATCGTCGGCGGCAATAAACTCAATGGCACGATCCCGATCTCTGGGGCGAAGAACGCCGCGCTGCCACTGATGATTGCAGCTTTGCTGACCGACGAGACCCTGATCCTCGACAATGTCCCGCGCCTGGCCGATGTCGCGCAACTGCAGCGCATCCTCGGCAATCACGGCGTGGACATCATGGCCGCCGGCAAGCGCCCGGGCGATCACGAATATCAGGGCCAGACCCTGCACATCTCCGCCGCCAATATCATCGATACGACCGCGCCTTATGAGCTGGTGTCGAAGATGCGCGCCTCGTTCTGGGTCATCGCGCCGCTGGTCGCGCGCATGCGTGAAGCCAGGGTCTCGATGCCAGGCGGTTGTGCCATCGGCACGCGTCCAGTGGACCTGCTCAATATGGCGCTCGAGAAGCTCGGCGCCGAACTCACCATCGATGGCGGCTACGTGGTCGTCCGCGCACCCGACGGCCTGAAGGGCGGCGAGATCGATTTTCCGAAGGTCACGGTGTCGGGCACCCATGTGGCGTTGATGGCGGCGACGCTGGCCAAGGGCGAGACGGTCATTACGAATGCGGCCTGCGAGCCGGAAATCGTCGATGTCGCCGACTGCCTCAACAAGATGGGCGCGAAGATCACGGGCGCCGGCACGCCGCGCATCGTGATCGAGGGCGTCGCCAAGCTGCACGGCGCCCGCCACACCGTGCTGCCGGATCGTATCGAGACCGGCACCTATGCCATGGCGGTGGCGATGACCGGCGGCGACGTGCTGCTCGAAGGCGCGCGGCCGGAATTGCTGCAATCGGCGCTCGACGTGCTGGTGGAAGCCGGTGCGACGGTGACGCCGAACAATGAGGGCATCCGCATCGCGCGCAATGGCGCCGGCATCAAGTCGGTGGATGTGGCGACCGCGCCATTCCCCGGCTTCCCGACGGATCTGCAGGCGCAGCTGATGGCGCTGATGACGATGGCCAAGGGCTCGTCGCACATCACCGAGACGATCTTCGAAAACCGATTCATGCATGTGCAGGAGCTGGCCCGGTTTGGCGCGCGCATCCATCTGGACGGCGAAACGGCAACGATCGACGGCATCGGCAAGCTGCGCGGTGCGCCTGTGATGGCGACAGACCTGCGCGCCTCGGTCTCGCTGGTGATCGCAGCGCTCGCTGCCGAAGGCGAGACGATGGTGAACCGCATCTATCATCTGGATCGCGGCTTCGAGCGGCTGGAAGAGAAGCTGTCGGCCTGCGGCGCGCAGATCGAGCGCATCAGCGGATAATCCAAAGGGGACATCGTGACGGGGCGACGCAAACTCATAGCCATGGATGCGGACGACCTCGCGGTGATCTCTGCGCATGTGCAGGACGCCGAAGTCCGCGTCGCCGACATCGTCTGGCGGCCCGGCGAAAAGCGCCTGGTCATCGGCATGAATCGGCTCGATTGGGATCAAACGATCGCGGGCGAGGTCCAGCCGCGCCGCTTGATCTCGGCGCTGCGCTTCGATCGCGTGCTGGCCTGCAAATCCCGCAATATCGATCTCGAAAGCGGCGATGTCGCTTTGACGATGCTGGGTATCGAGTTCAACGAAAGCGAGGCGCCGGGCGGCAATGCCCTGCTGCTGTTCGACGGCCGCGGCGCGCTGCGGCTAGATCTCGAATGCCTGGAATGCGAGCTGGCGGATCTCGGCCCGGATGAGCTCGGCGGTGAGACGGAAGCGTCGGATTTGAGCGTGTAGCGCTTCTTTTCCCTCCCCCAAGCGGCGAAGCCGCGCAGTGGGGAGGGTGGCGCGAGCGAAGCGAGTGACGGGTGGGGTGCCTCCACAGATGCCGGCGCTTGCGGAGACACCCCACCCGACCGGCCCAAGAGGGCCGGCCACCCTCCCCGCGCGAAGACGCGGGGGAGGGAAAGACGCCGCGGCGTTCCAAGGCCCCAGCCTTGACGCCATCCATCCCCCGCGCCATTGAGCATGGGAGCCCAAAATCCGAGCTCCGCCGGGATACCAAAATGCCACTTCGCCTTGATGCCGCCAGCGCTGATTTTCCTCAGCGTTTCAAAGCCTTCCTCGCCATGAAGCGTGAGGTTGCCGCCGATATCGAGGCCGCCACCCGGGCGATCGTGGACGATGTCGCGGCGCGGGGCGACGAGGCATTGCTGGATGCTACCCGGAAGTTCGACAAGCTCGACCTGCAGGCCTCCGGGTTGCGCGTGACGTCCGCCGAAATCGAAGCCGCCGTGGCGGCCTGCGATACCGAGACGGTGGACGCGCTCCGCTTCGCGCGCGACCGCATCGAGCTGTTCCACAAGCGTCAGATGCCCAAAGACGAGCGTTTTACCGATGCCGCGGGCGTCGAGCTCGGCTGGCGTTGGAGCGCCGTTGAGGCTGTCGGTCTTTACGTGCCCGGTGGCACGGCGGCCTATCCGTCGTCGGTCCTGATGAATGCGGTCCCGGCCAAGGTTGCCGGCGTCGATCGCGTGGTCATGGTGGTGCCGTCACCGGGCGGAAAACTCAATCCGCTGGTGTTGGCGGCCGCGCAACTCGGTGGCGTTTCGGAAATCTACCGTGTCGGTGGCGCGCAGGCCGTGGCGGCGCTCGCCTATGGCACCGACACCATCGCTCCGGTGGCCAAGATCGTCGGCCCCGGCAATGCCTATGTGGCTGCCGCCAAACGTCAGGTGTTCGGCCGTGTCGGCATCGACATGATCGCCGGCCCCTCGGAAGTGCTGGTTGTCGCCGACGACACCGCCAATGCCGACTGGATCGCCGCCGATCTGCTGGCGCAGGCGGAACACGACACCAATGCGCAGTCGATCCTGATCACCGACAGCAAGCGCCTGGCCGATGACGTCATCCTCGCCGTCGAAGCCCAGCTCACAACGCTGCCGCGTGCGGATATCGCCCGCGCTTCGTGGGAAGAGTTTGGCGCCATCATTCTGGTCGACCAGCTCGATGCCGCGGTGCCGCTGGCCAATGCCATTGCTGCGGAACATCTCGAGGTCATGACCGCCGATCCGGATGGCTTTGCAGCCAAGATCCGCAATGCCGGCGCCATTTTCCTGGGCGGTCACACCCCGGAGGCGATCGGCGATTATGTCGGCGGCTCCAATCACGTATTGCCCACGGCGCGCTCGGCGCGGTTCTCGTCGGGCCTCGGCGTGCTTGACTTCATGAAGCGAACGTCGATCCTGAAGTGCGGGCCGGATCAGCTGCGAGCGCTGGGACCGGCTGCGATGACGCTGGGCAAGGCCGAAGGTCTGGATGCCCACGCACGGTCCGTTGGGTTACGTCTCAATTTGCAATGAATGATTCCTCCGCAGCCGGGAACGACACCAATAATCGCATCGTGGCGGTGACGCTCGATGAGGAGTCGATCGGCCGTTCCGGGCCGGATATCGAGCATGAGCGCGCGATCGCGATCTACGACCTGATCGAGGAAAACCTGTTCGCACCGGAAGGCGCGGTGGCGGGGCCGTACACGCTGCATCTCGGCATCACCGGCTCGCGGCTGATGTTCGACATCCGCAAGGAAGACGGCACGCCCATTGTCGCGCATCTGTTGTCGCTGACGCCGTTCCGCCGGATCGTGAAAGACTATTTCATGATCTGCGACAGCTATTACCAGGCGATCCGCACCGCCACGCCGGACAAGATCGAAGCCATCGACATGGGCCGTCGCGGCATCCATGATGAAGGCTCGCGCACGCTGCAGGAACGCCTGGCCGGCAAGGTCCGCGTCGATTTCGAGACCTCGCGGCGGCTGTTTACGCTGATCTCCGTCCTGCACTGGAAGGGTTAAAGCTTGTCGGCGCCGCCTGCCGTGCGAACGCCACAAGCCGTGTTGTTCGCCTGCGGGCAGAACAGCGTCCGCTCGCCGATGGCGGCGAGCCTGCTGCAGCAGATGTTTCCGCAAAAACTCTATGTCCGCTCCGCCGGGGTGAAGAAGGGCGAGCTCGATCCCTTCGTCGTCGCCGTGATGGCCGAGATGGGACAGGATCTGTCGAAGCACCGGCCCATGACCTTCGAGGAACTCGAGGATTGGGAGGGGATGAATTTCGATCTGATCATCACGCTGTCGCCCGAGGCGCATCACAAGGCGCTGGAACTGACGCGGACCATGGCGGCGGATGTGGAATATTGGCCGACGGTGGATCCCACCGATACGCAAGGCAATCGCGAGCAGAAACTTGCAGCGTATCGCGAGGTGATGGACGGGTTGATGCTGCGGATACGGAAACGGTTTTCGCGGCCGAAGGCGTGACACCCCCTGTCGTCCCGGCGAAAGCCGGGACCCATAACCTCCGTCATCGGTGTTTGGCGCTGTCGAGGCCGCCTCTATCGTGAGAAACTACGTCGCCAGTGGGTATGGATCCCGGCGTTCGCCGGGATGACATGGGGAGCTTCCGCCGGTTGCCGCCGCCCACCCCATCCGATACGTTCCGGCCGCAATTTCAGGATCATAGACCCCCGCATGCTCGGCCGTCCCAAATTCGTTCTCGCCTCCGGTTCGCCCCGTCGTGTCAGCCTGCTCAATCAGGCCGGCATCGAGCCCGACGCGCTGCGCCCGGCCGATGTGGACGAGACCCCGAAGCGCGGCGAGCTGCCGCGCGCCTGCGCCAACCGTCTCGCCCGTGCCAAGGCGGAAGCGGCGCTCAAATCCGTCCAGCTCGACGACGAGCTGCGCGGTGCCTTCATCCTCGCCGCCGATACGGTGGTTGCCGTCGGCCGCCGCATCCTGCCCAAGGCGGAACTGGTGGACGAAGCCTCGCAATGCCTGCGGCTCTTGTCCGGCCGCAATCATCGCGTCTACACCTCGATCTGCCTGGTGACGCCGAAAGAAGGGTTTCGCCAGCGCCTGGTGGAAACCCGTGTTCGCTTCAAGCGGCTCAGCGAGGACGATATCTCCACCTATATCGGCTCCGGCGAATGGCGCGGCAAAGCCGGTGGCTATGCGATCCAGGGCATTGCCGGGTCGTTCGTCGTCAAACTGGTCGGCTCCTATTCGAGCGTGGTCGGCCTGCCGCTCTATGAAACCACCGCGCTTCTGGGCGGCGAGGGGTTTCCGATCCGTTTCGGCTGGTTGAATGCAAGCTAAGCCCGTATCCACCACGCGCCGCGCCAAACCCTGCCCGATCTGCGGCGAGCCCTCCATCGAGGCCTCAAAGCCGTTCTGCTCGGAGCGCTGCCGTGACGTCGATCTCAATCGCTGGCTGTCCGGCAATTACGCGATTCCGGGCCGCCCGACCGACGACGAGGACGCCGAATAGGGCGGTAGCCCTGCCGGTCGCCCAGGCCCGTCGCTTGGCCGTTGTTTTGACGGCAAAATTCTCTCTGTAAAATCGCTGTCATGCGGGTGGACAGCGCCGATTTGCCTGACTATAAACCGGCCGCTCACCCGGCCTTGCCGGGTCGGCGCCCAGGTAGCTCAGTTGGTAGAGCATGCGACTGAAAATCGCAGTGTCGGTGGTTCGATCCCGCCCCTGGGCACCATTAAATCCCCCCGAATAGCTGATTTGACAGAGCCTTGCAGTTTCCTCGCAGCTTTTGCTCGGGCGTGTCCAGGCTATGGCCGTGGAAACAGCTTGTCGCGGATATAGCGGGATGTCGGGGTCAGGCGCATACCGCTGCGGGGCTTTCGCCACACCGCGCGATCGATCTCTTTCTTGTCACCGATAACGAGCTGGCCGATGGCCTTCTCGGCGATGAAAATGGAATCGCTCATCTTGCGGCCGGAATGCCGGTTGGTGGATTTCACCTCTTTCCAAAGCGTCAGGCGTCCCAGCTTCAGCTTCGGCAGTTCTTCCTTGATCTCGCGGCGCAGGCAAACCTTGTCGTTCTCGCGCGGCAGTTTGCGGCCGCCGGGGAACATCCAGAGGCCATCCTTCACCCGTCGAACCAAAAGAACTTTGCCGCGCTTTGTCGCGACCAGCTTCGATGACTTCGCCATTTCCTCAATGCATTTTTCTTGAAATTAAAGAGTCTCGCTAAAGCCGCTTGATGAAAGGAATGTGAAATACAGCTCTGCCGCGAAATTGTCTTGTGCTTTAAATTGGCAAGTTGCTGTCAAAGAAAAAGGCCACCCTGAAGGTGACCTTGTTAGTCGCGTGAAGCTCGCGTCGGAACTTCGATACCAAAATTCTCGTAACCTAGTGAGCCAGTTCCTCCGGCAGCTTGAGCTCTTTCACGCGATCTTTCTTGGCACTCTGACGAAGTTCGCGCTCGGCGCTTTCGAACTTGTTGAGTTGTTCCTGAACGATCTGCATGAACTGCTCGCGCGAGGTGGAAGCAACTTTGTTTTGTAGGGTCATGACTCACTCTACCGGTTGGTCTCATTGCGCAAAAATATTCTAGCAGACGGATCGTCTAACCCGCAACGGCATGAACGTTTTTTGAATAGATTATATTACCTGCGGCCAACGCGTCACATATGAGCCGACTGGACTTTCGACAGCGATGACATAGATCAACGCCATGATTGAAAAGGGAATTCTCGAGGACTTCGTTGATCGTCATCGACGTCTGTTCGTGCTGACGGGCGCGGGCTGCAGCACAAAATCGGGCATTCCCGATTATCGTGACAGTCTGGGCAACTGGAAACGCACGCCGCCTGTGACGTATGACAGTTTCATGACAAATGAAGCTACGCGCAAACGCTACTGGGCGCGCAGCATGGTGGGCTGGCGTCACTTCGGCCAAGCGCAGCCCAATGATGCGCATCGTGCATTGACGCGGTTGGAGCAGAGCGGACGCAGCGAGATCTTGCTGACACAAAATGTCGATCGTCTGCATCAGAACGCCGGCAGTGAGCGTGTGATCGATCTGCATGGTCGCCTCGATCAGGTGCGTTGCATGGGGTGCGAACGGAAGACTCGGCGCAGCGACTTCCAGCATGAACTCGGTCATCGCAATGGCGCGTGGCTCACGCTCGATGCACCGGATGCACCTGATGGCGACGCCGATCTCGAGCACGACGATTTCGCATCGTTCGATGTCCCGCCCTGCATTGTTTGCGGCGGTGTGCTGAAGCCGGACGTCGTGTTCTTTGGTGAGACCGTGCCGCGCGACGTCGTTGACGAGGCATATGACCGATTGGAAGCTTCGGATGCGATGCTGGTCGTCGGTTCCTCGCTGATGGTCTATTCCGGCTTCCGTTTCGTGCAGATGGCGGCGAAGAAAGGGATTCCCATCGCTGCTGTGAATCTCGGCCGTACCCGTGCCGACGATTTGCTCGCGCTCAAGATCGAGGACCGCTGCGAGGCGGCGCTGGCCTTCCTGCTTTAACTGCGTCCCCTGCCAAATCTGGCAGGCACGCATGCCATCGCTGCGCCTTGACTTCGCCCCCCGCATGGCCAATCTCGGATCCAGAAAAACACTGTAAAATCTGGAGGAAGGCCCATGGCCGACGCATATATCATCGACGCAGTCCGCACCCCGCGCGGGGTTGGCAAGGTCGGCAAAGGTGCACTCGCAGAGCATCATCCGCAGCATCTCGCCGCGACCGTCCTCAAGGCGATTGCCGAGCGCAACAAGCTCAATACCGCCGATGTCGATGACATCATCTGGTCGACCTCGACCCAGCGCGGCAAGCAGGGCGGCGATCTCGGCCGCATGGCGGCACTCGATGCCGGTTATGACACCAAGGCGTCCGGCACCACGCTTGACCGTTTCTGCGGCGGCGGCATCACCGCAGTGAATTTCGCGGCAGCGCAGATCATGTCGGGCATGGAAGACGTGGTGATCGCCGGCGGCACCGAGATGATGTCGCTCACCGGCGCGATGGCGGCGGAAGACATGGCTGCCGGCAAGCGTCCGCTCGGCATGGGCTCGGGCAACGAGCGCCTCGCCAAGGTGCATCCGCAATCGCATCAAGGCATCTGCGGCGACGCGATCGCCTCGATGGAAGGCTTTACCCGCGAAGAACTCGATGCGCTCGGCCTCGAAAGCCAGCGTCGTGCGGCCATTGCGATCAAGGAAGGCCGCTTCGACAAGAGCCTCGTGCCGGTCACCGACGATAACGGCAATGTGGTGCTGGCCAAGGACGAATATCCGCGTCCGGACACGACCGCCGAAGGTCTCGCCGGCCTGAAGCCAGCCTTCACCGCGATGGCCGACTATCCGCTCGACGACAAGGGCACGACCTATCGCAAGCAGATCAACCAGAAATATCCGGACCTGGAGATCAAGCATTTCCATCACGCCGGCAATTCGTCGGGCGTGGTCGATGGTGCTGCAGCGCTGCTGCTGACCTCGAAGGCCTATGCCGACAAGCACGGCCTCAAGCCGCGCGCCAAGATCGTCGCCATGGCCAATATCGGCGACGATCCGACCCTGATGCTGAACGCGCCGGTGCCGGCGGCGAAGAAGGTGCTGGAGAAGGCCGGTCTCACTGCGGACGACATCGATCTTTGGGAGATCAACGAAGCCTTTGCGGTGGTGGCGGCAAAATTCATCCGCGACCTCAAGCTCGACACCAGCAAGGTCAATGTCAATGGCGGCTCGATCGCCCTCGGCCATCCCATCGGTGCCACCGGCGCGATCCTGGTCGGAACGATCCTCGATGAACTCGAGCGTCGCAACCTGAAGCGCGGCCTCGTCACCATGTGCGCCGCCGGCGGCATGGCGCCGGCGATCATCATCGAGCGCGTGTAAACGCGCCGATCGGTCATTTTCGGTCTCTCGAAGAGCATGGATGCACCGCATCCATGCTCTTTTTTGGTATGGTGGCCCCCATCAGCCGCCGCGTATGGTCCCGCCGCAATCGACGTGAACTGGATACGATGACCATGCAATTCCGACACGATGGCGTATACGCCTCCCGCCGCTCACCGGTGATGGCGCGCAATGTGGTGGCAGCCTCGCAGCCACTGGCGACGCAGGCTGGTTTGCGAATGCTGGAGCGTGGCGGCAATGCGGTGGATGCCGCGCTGGCAGCCGCGATCGCGCTAACCGTCGTGGAGCCGACCGGCAACGGCATCGGCTCCGACGCCTATTGTATCCTGTGGGACGGCAAGGAGCTGCATGGCCTCAACGCCTCCGGCCGCTCGCCGGCAGGATGGACGCCGGAGCGTTTCGCCGGCCGCAAGACCTTTCCGCATCGGGGATGGGAGAGCGTCACCGTGCCGGGCGCCGTGTCCGCCTGGGTCGATCTGTCGGAGCGGTTCGGCAAGCTGCCCTTCGCGCAACTGTTCGAACCGGCGATCTCTTACGCCGAGAATGGCTTTCACGTCTCGCCCGTCATCGCCGAACTCTGGCGCCGTGGCGCTGAGGAATTGAAGAACCAGCCGGGCTTTGCCGAGTGCTTCATGCCGAATGGCCGGGCACCGGTGGCGGGCGAATTGTTTCGCATGCCCGGTCACGCGTATTCGCTGAAGGCGATTGCGGCGACCAAAGGCGAGGCGTTCTATCGCGGCGAGTTCGCCAAGCGGATCGCCGATTTTGCGCGCGAACATGGTGCGGCGCTGGATGAGGCCGATCTCGCCGCGCATCGCAATGACTGGTGCGGCACCATTAGCCAGGCGTTTGGCGACACGGCCTTGCATGAAATCCCGCCGAACGGGCAGGGCATCGTGGCGCTGATGGCGCTTGGCATCATCCAGGTGGTGGGTGTGGAAGGGCTCGAACGCGATAGCGCCGACGCGCTGCATCTGCAGATCGAGGCCTGCAAGCTCGCTTTTGCCGATGTCTACGCCTATGCGGCCGATCTCGATTACATGCGCGATGTCACTGTCGCGCATCTGCAGAACCCGGCTTATCTCGCATCGCGCGCAAAACTGATCGATCGCAGCCGCGCACAGGATTTCGGTGCCGGTGCGCCGAAGACCGGCGGTACGGTGTGCCTGTCGACCGGTGATGCCACGGGCATGATGGTGTCCTATATCCAATCGAACTATGCCGGCTTCGGCTCCGGCGTTGTGGTGCCGGGCACCGGCATCAGCCTGCAGAATCGCGGCTTCGGCTTCGTGCTGGACGATGGTCATCCCAATCAGGTCGGGCCAAACAAGAGGCCGTTCCAGACCATCATTCCCGGCTTTGTCATGCAGGGCGATGCGCCGCTGATGGCGTTTGGGCTGATGGGCGGGCCGATGCAGGCGCAGGGCCATCTGCAGATGATGCTGCGCATGCAGCTGTGGGGACAGGATCCGCAGACCGCGGCGGACGCGCCGCGCTGGCGTTATGTGGACGGGCTGAAGGTCGCGATCGAGAATGGCATTTTGGATGACGTCGCTGCGGACTTGAAGAGCCGCGGCCATGTCATCGTCCGCGAACCGCCGGATTCAGCCTTCGGCTTCGGCGGCGCACAGTTGGTACGGCGGATCGAGGGCGGCTATGTCGCCGGCTCCGATCCGCGCAAGGATGGATTGGCGGCGGGTTTCTGAGCGTTCAACTGTAGGGCGGATAAGCGAAGCGTAATCCGCCGGCCGAATTTAAAGCGGAAACTCCGCGGCGGATTACGGCTTCGCCTCATCCGCCCTACGGCCTCAGCCCAGCCCTGCAGCTACCGCGATCTTGTAGGTGATCAGGCTCGCCAGATAGGCCAGCGCGAACATGTAGACAAAGGTGATCACCATCCATTTCGTTCCGCCGGTCTCGCGGCGGATCACCGCCAGCGTCGAGGCGCATTGCGGGGCGAAGATGAACCAGGCCAAGAACGATAGCGCTGTTGCGAGGCTCCATTTGCTTGCCAGCGCCTGACCGATCGCCTCGGCCGCTTCCTTGCCACCTTCGATGGCATAGACGGTGCCGAGGGCGCCGACCGCGACTTCGCGCGCGGCCATGCCGGGGATCAGCGCCACCACGATCTGCCAGTTGAAGCCGATGGCCGAGAACAGCGGCTCCAGTGTCTTGCCGATCATCGCGGCCAGGCTGTAGTCGATCGCCGGCTCCGTCGCACCCGCAGGGGCCTGCGGGAACGTGGCCAGGAACCAGATCAGGATCATCATTGCGAGAATGGTCGTACCTGCGCGCTGCAGGAACATCTTTGCGCGCGTATAAACGCCAATGCCGATGCTCTTCAGGCGCGGCATCTTGTAGTCCGGCAGCTCCAGCATGAACGGCGCCGGCTGATAGTCCTTGAGCATGAAGAACTTGATGACGAAGGACACGGCGAGCGCGCTGGCGATGCCGACCACATAGAGGCCGAACATCACGAGCCCCTGCAGATTGAACCAGCCCCACACATCCGTTGCCGGGATGAAGGCTGCGATGATCAGCGTATAGACCGGAATGCGGGCCGAGCAGGTCATCAGCGGCGCGATCAGGATGGTGGTGAGGCGATCCCGGCGATTGTCGATCACGCGCGTCGCCATGATGCCTGGAATGGCGCAAGCGAAGCTGGAGAGCAGCGGGATGAAGGCGCGGCCATGCAGGCCGGCGCCACCCATGATGCGGTCCATCAAGAAGGCCGCGCGGGCCATATAGCCGAAATCTTCCAAGAGCAGGATGAACAGGAAGATGATGATGATCTGCGGCAGGAAGACGAGCACGCTGCCGACGCCGGCGATCAAGCCGTTTTGCAGGAAGCTCTGCAGCAATCCTTCGGGGACGAATTGCGCCACCAGATTGCCGAGTGCACCGGCCCCATCCGACAGCAATTCCATCAGTGGCGTCGCCCAGCTGAAGACGGCCTGGAACATCACGAACAGGATGGCGGCCAGCAGCAGGAGCCCCCAGACCGGATGCAGCACTACGGCATCGACGCGCGTGGTCAGCGTGTCCGGCTTCGCCGGCATCGTCACCGTCTCGCGAATGATGCGATCGGCCTCGCGCTGGTAGGCCTTCATGTCGCCGATGCTGGTTTGCGCCCATTCCGCGGGGGCAACAGGCGTCGGCATATTGGCGGCGAATTCATCGGTGCGGGCACGCAGCGCATCGGCGCCGCCTTTCTTCACCGCCACCGAGGTGATGACGGGAATGCCGAGCGCGGCCGACATGGCATCGACATCGATGGTGATGCCGCGGCGCGTGGCGATATCGAACATGTTGAGCACCATCAGCAATGGTCGGCCGGTGCGCTTCAATTCCAGGATCAGCCGCAGCGTCAGCCGCAGATTGGTGGCATCGGCGATGCACAGCACGAGATCCGGCGGCGCTTCGCCGGCCTTCTTGCCGAGCACGACATCACGGGTGATGATTTCATCGGGGCTGCGGCCGCGCAGCGAATAGGTGCCGGGGAGGTCGAGCAGCGTGACCTGGCGCCCCGCGGGCGTGACGAAGGCGCCCGACTTACGCTCGACGGTGACGCCGGCATAGTTCGCGACTTTCTGGCGGCTGCCGGTGAGCGCATTGAAGAGCGAGGTCTTGCCGCTGTTGGGAACACCGACCAGCGCGAGATTGAAGCGTTCGCCGGTCACGTCTGAAATCGTCATTTTACCAGAACTGCCATTGCTTCGCGCCGACGCACGGCGATGGTGATGTTGTCGACGCGCACCGCGATCGGGTCCTGCTTGATCGCACCCTGATGCAGGATCTCGACCCGCGCCCCTTCGGTAAAACCCATCTCGATCAGATATTGTTCGAGTTCATGGGCGGTCGATCCGGCGGCGTCGGGATGCAGCGAGATAATCGTGCCGACAAAGCCTCGCGGGGCTTCGCCAAGGCGCATATGGTGATCCGTCTGTGCGAATGAAGTCGTGTCGGATGGCGTCATGCCGGACCTTGTCGAGCACAGTTTAGAACAGGTCAAGGCTTAGCAGAGTTTCAGATTAGAACCGTTGTAAAGACGTCCCTGCGACAGTCTGCCGTCTCATGCCAGGGTCACGAGGCGCTGACGTGCTGATCGCTCGGCGCTTGATTTTGCCGTTGAACGAGTTCGGCATAGAGGCCGCCCTGCGCGATCAATGCGTCGTTGGAACCTTGCTCGGCGACCACGCCATCCTTCAGCACGACGATGGTATCGGCGTCGCGAATGGTCGAGAGGCGATGCGCGATCATGATAACCGTCCGTCCCTGCATCAGCCGCTTCAGCGCCTCCATCACCAGCACTTCGGATTCCGTATCGAGTGCGGCTGTCGGCTCATCGAGGATCATGATCGGGCTGTTGCGCACCACGGCGCGGGCGATGCCGATACGCTGGCGCTGGCCGCCGGACAGCGTGTCGCCGCGCTCGCCCACCATGGAGTCGTAGCCATGTGGCATGCGGATGATGAATTCATGCGCGTTGGCGATCTTTGCGGCCTCGACGATCTCGTCTTCCGTGGCGCCCGGTCGGCCATAAGCAATGTTCTCGCGAATGGTGCCACGAAACAGCACCGTCTCCTGCAGCACATAGCCGACTTGCGAGCGCAGCGCCGATAGTTTGTAGTCGGTGACATCGATGCCATCGATAGCGACACGCCCGCTGATGGCGTCATAGAAGCGCGGGACGAGGCTGAGCACAGTGGATTTGCCGGAGCCGGTGGGGCCTACAATGCCAACGATCTGGCCGGGCTCGATCTGAAACGAGACGCCGTTCAGGATCGGTGCCTCTTTTTCATAAGCGAAATGGACGTTCTCGAAGGTGATCTGGCCCTTGGCGCGGCCAGGATCGATGGCGTCCGGCTTCTCGACGATGATGTCGTCGGCGGCGAGAATGGTCTGGATACGCTCCAGCGCCACGGTGGTCTGGGCAATCGAGCTGGTCATCGCAGCGAGGTCCTTCACAGGTTTGAAGAACTGCGCGAGATAAGCGAGATAGACGGTCAGCGCGCCGGCCGTCATGGTGCCGGCGACGATCAGCGATGTGCCTTTCCACAGCACGATGGCGGTGCAGAATGCCACCACGATGCCGACCACGGGCGACAGCAGCGACTTCACCCGCCGCGCCTGCATGGCGGCATCGACCGTGGCATGGCTTGCGGCCTCGAGCCGCGCCAGTTCGAGATCCTGACGACCAAACGCAGTGACGGAGCGGACCGAGCCGAGGCCCTGTTGAACGACGGCGACGATCTCGCTCTGCCGCTGTCGCACGGTGCGGGTCACTTCCTTCACGGCCTTCTTCAGGTGCATCACGAAGACCAGCAGGAACGGCGTAATGGCCAGTGCGATCAGGGTGAAATCCCAGTCGAGCCAGAACATCAGTCCGATCATGAAGAAAATGGTGATGATATCGACCAGGATATCGAGAGTGGATGACGAGGCGAAACTCTGCAGCGTGGTGACGTCGGTGGTGATGGTGGAGATCAGAGCTCCGCTCTTGGCGTGGTCGTAATAGCGCAGCGACAGCCGGTGAAGGTGCGCATAGATGCGGATGCGGAGATCATTGGCGACCCACTGGCCGACCGATGTGGAATAATAATTGTCGATATAGGTGGCGGCAGCGCCGACGACCGCGATCAGCAGCGTGGCAATACCGGCGAACAGGGCGACGCCGACCGTGTGGCGGCCGATGCCGTAGTCATGGGCCCAATCGAGCCATGCGGGCAGGTGATGAGCGCCCAGAGCGTCGTCCAGCACCAGCTTGAGCGGCCATGGCGCGGCCAGGCTGGCGCCGATCTCGACCAGCATGGCCAGGAACACGATGGCGAGCCAGCCGCGATAGGGACGCAGCATTTCAAGCACCAGGCGGGTCATGGGAACAATGCCTCCAAATCCAACAGACCGGGGTATATTCGAGCCCCAAGCCGGACGAGCTTAACCGTCTTCGGTTAGCGGACCTTAACTGTAGTCGAGTACAGCTCGTTTTCGATGTCGCCGATCCGGTTTTCTTGTCGCTACGCAGGCCGCGCATGAAGAGCATGACCATCGCATTCCCGTTCTGGGGCCGGGTGTTGCTGGTCGCGGGCCTGTTCGGGCTCGCGCTGGGTGGTTGCCTGCTGGCCTGGCGCTATGTCGAACGGCCGACCACGCTGACTTTGGCCGTGGGCTCGCTCGATGGCGAGGCCGGGCGAACGGCGTCAATCATCGCCAGTCATTTTGCGGACAAGAAGTCCTCGATCCGGCTAAACATCGAGCGCTTCGACGATGTGGTGGCGTCTGGCAAAGCTTTTGCCGAAGGCAAGGCCGATCTCGCAGTGATACGTGCGGATGTCGGCGATCTCTCCGCTGCGCGCAGCGTGGCAGTGCTCACCAAGGGCGTCGCCATGCTGCTGGCTCCGCCGGGATCCCGGATCACCTCTGTCGAGGGCTTGCATGGGCGCACGGTGGGGGTCGTCGGCGGCGAGGTCAATCATCGGCTCGTGCAGGCGTTGACCAAGCAATATGACCTCGGCCGCGCCAATGTGACGTTCAAGGATGTGGCCATCACCGACGCCCGGCGGGCGATCGAGGCGAAGGAGGTCGGCGCGGTGCTCGTCGTTGTGCCGCTGACGGAGAAATATCTCACTTTCGTCCGTGGCCTGTTCAAGGGCGCGCCGGTACTGGTCCCGATCGACGCTGCCCGTGCCATCGCCGATGCTGACGGCGCCTATGAGAGCTTCGACATTCCGAAAGGCACATTGCGTGGCGCGCCGCCGGTGCCGGATGACGATGTGACGACGTTGCGGGTTGGCTATTATCTCGTCGCCAACAAGAAGCTGCATTCAAGCGTCGTGGCGAACCTTACTGCCATGGTGATATCGGCGCGCCGCGATCTGGTGGCTTCGCAGCCGCAGCTATCGGGCGTCGCTGCCGCCAATACGGATCCCGACGCCTATATCCCCGTGCATCCCGGCGCCGCCGCTTATTACAACGGCACCGAGCAGAGTTTCATGGATAAATACGGCGACGACATCTACCTCACGCCGATGGTTCTGGGCGCACTGGCTTCGGTTCTGGCTGCGGCGTGGCGCTTTCTCGGCATTCGCACGCCGGACCATCGCAGCGTGGCACTCACATCCGTCGATGCGATCCGGCGCAGGATCAGAGAGGCCAATAGCGAGGCGGAACTCGCAGCGATCGAAGACGAGATTGACGAGCTGCTCAATTTGCATCTGACCGCTGCCATTCGCGGTGATGACAATGCGCTGGATGCGCCGACACTGCTGTCGGCCGCACAGCGTCTGGACAACCTCATTCATCATCGGCGCACCGCGTTCGCTAGCGGCCACTTCACACCCAGCCCGGTTCAAGGCTAGACATGCAAGACGCTTCCTTTCCGTCACTGTCAGTCTGCGCCCGGTTCCCTCATTTCGCGAGAGTTCGCTCATGTCGCATACGCTGATCGTATTTCCGGACGACACCGCCCAGGCGATTGTCGAGCCGCTGCGGGCTGCCAAGCGCAGCATCAATATCCGCATGTTTCTGTTCACCGATCCGACGCTGCTTACCGAGGTGATCGCGGCGAAGAAGCGCGGCGTTCATGTGCGGGTGATGCTCAACCCTGCGCGGCGCAGTGGCGAGAGCGAGAATGATGAGACGGCGACGGCGCTGGCCAGCGCCGGGGTCGAGGTGCGCGACAGCAATCCGGCTTTCGCACTGACTCATCAGAAGTCGATGGTGATCGATGACGAGCTCGGCTTCGTGGAATCACTGAACTGGGAAACGCGCGATCTCACGGAGACCCGCGATTATGCGGTGACGACCACCAACAGGCTTGAAATCTCCGAAATGGTGGACTGCTTCGATGCCGACTGGGCCAAGCAGGATTTTGAACCACATCCGGATTCGCGGCTGATCTGGTGCCCGAACAATGGCCGCGAGCGGATCGGTGCGTTTATCGATGCGGCCGAGGATTCGCTGTTCATCCAGAATGAGCGCTATCAGGACACGGACATCATCGAGCGGCTGGTGCGCGCGGTGAACCGCGGCGTCAGCGTCCATATCATGGCGCGGCAGCCGCATAAGCTGAAGAAAAACAAGTTGATCGAGGGCATCGGTGGGCTTCGCATCATGCATGATGTGGGGGCCAAGGTGCACCGGCTTAACGACATGAAGCTGCATGGCAAGATGCTGCTGGCGGATGAGGAGCGCGCCATTGTCGGCTCGATCAATCTGACGCCGGGAAGTTTCGACGATCGTCGCGAACTGGCGATCGAGACGGATTCGCATCACGTGGTGAAGCGACTCGTCCACACGGCGCGGTATGATTGGGAGAATTCCCGCAAACTCGATCTGTCCGACGAGGCGGTCAAAGCCGATCTCGAAAAGCACGGCATCCGGCAATAGCCGGATGCGTCAGCCCCGATTGGGATAAGTGGGTGGGCGCCGCCGGCGTGGCGGCGGTGGTGGGCGCACTTGCGCGCGGCGGGCATATTCCGTCGCGAGATTCAGCAGCCGCTCCTTGATTGCGGGGTCATCGACCTCGCGCGCGAGTTTCTCGCAACGTTCGGCCTGTTCGCGAAAATAGGCGGCCTCGTCAGGCAACTTTTGGGGCTTCCTTATGGGGGGCCTTCGGCGCCGAGTGATACATGAACATCTCCGACAGCTGGTTTTTGAGCTCCAGCACCCGGCCCGAACTCAAGCCCTGCCGGATACACAGCAGGTTTTTGATCGTCGGCAGCTCCGGCAAATAATATTCCTTTGCCCAGATCAGTCCGCTCGGGATCATCCGGCTCGGCACGGCCGTGAGGCCGATGCCGGCTTCGACGGCCGATTTCTTGGCGTCGTAGTCCTGGCTGCTGAAGGCGATGCGGTAGGACAGGCCATGGCGTGTCAGCGTGTTGATCATCCAGTCGTCATTGGTCCAGGTGACGATTGGAATTGGCGCGCCGGGGCTCAGTACGAAATTATTTGCGCGCACCCAGACCAGCCGGTCTTCATATTCATCGACGATCAATGTCGCGAGATCGGAGTCGACGTCGCCGCGCTGATAGAAGCAGCCGATGTCGATATGCCCTTCGGTGAGCGCCGTGGAGATTTCGCTCGACGTTCCCGCCTGGATATGGACGTCGCTCAATCGCTGCGACTGCTGCTGGACGAACTGGCGGCTGAGTATCGAACTCAGACCGAGCCGCAGGCGCCCGGTATTGCTGTCGGCGCCGCCGAGCGCGAGCACCTGGTCGTTGGCTTCGATGATTTTGCGCGCCTGCGCGAGAACGAGCTTGCCGAGATCGGTGGCGCAGCTTCCGTTCGGAGTCTTGCTAAACAACGAGCCGCCGACGATTTGTTCAAGGCGTTTGATCTGCGAACTCACCGCAGGTTGACTGAGGCCCAACTGATCGGCCGCCTTGGTCAAGCTGCCTGCCTCGGAGATCGCAACAACCGTACGCACGATTTCGATGGGAATGTTGTGATGTCTGCGATGCATCGAATCCTCGCCTTAACGTTGTTTCAGCTCAGACTGAGTGTTGCAGTGATTCCCCGCTAATCAAATATCCGTAATTAGTATATGTTATATATTTGATCTTTATGGCATTTCTTCAATTTATGGGGCGATCAGTTTCGATGTCGAAAATCGGAGCTAACTACCGGAACTGAATTGCGATCATGTGCGTTTGCTTGTCCGCGTTCAGCGTGAGTGCAGGCGTTGATGGATCAACAAGGATCGCATCGCGCAGGCCGAGAGATGCTGCCGGCATCGGCGCAACGACGTCGAGTTGGCCACGTTCGACCACCAACATCGTTTGCGCAGAAACTATAATATCGTGACGTCCTGCGAACTTGATGCGGCGCACATCGTGTGTGACAGTTTCGCGACGGCTCATCACGTTGAGGTCGATGATCGGCCCATCAACCAATGTCGCTGATGTCGGCTGATCGCCAGGGAAAGTATGGATCGTATCGTGATCGATCCGTGTGATCGGCTGGCCCTCAACAGAAAGATTGAGACCGTTGCCTTCGAGCACCAGCAGCGTGCGCTCAATTGTCGCAAAGGATGAGAACGGTCCATCGCTAGTCACGTGAGCCATGCTGACACGCCAATCGAAGTCGTCGAGCTTGGCATCCGCCGGATGGATCGCGATTTCCGTCGTCGAGCCCATGCCGTTCTTCCACGGCATGGTCTTGTAATCGGCAGCGCGAAGAATTTTCACGACGTGCTCAGCCCTTGGACTGCAGCGATGGCAGATTGAGGCCGTGCTCATGCGCGCAATCGATGGCGATGTCGTAGCCGGCATCCGCGTGGCGCATCACGCCCGTGGCCGGATCATTCCACAACACGCGTTCCAATCGCTTGGCGGCTTCCGGCGTGCCATCGGCGACGATGACCATGCCGGAATGCTGCGAAAAGCCCATGCCGACGCCGCCGCCGTGATGCAGCGATACCCAGGTAGCGCCCGATGCGCAATTCAGTAGCGCATTCAGCAGCGGCCAGTCGGAGACGGCGTCAGAACCGTCCTTCATCGCTTCAGTCTCGCGGTTCGGGCTTGCCACCGAGCCGGAGTCGAGATGATCGCGGCCGATCACGATCGGCGCCTTGAGCTCGCCCGACGCCACCATCTCGTTGAAAGCGAGGCCGAGGCGATGGCGATCGCCGAGGCCGACCCAGCAGATGCGCGCGGGCAGGCCCTGAAACTGAATGCGCTCGCGCGCCATGTCGAGCCAGTTCACCAGCGCCTTGTTGTGCCCGAGGATCTCTTTCACCTTGGCGTCGGTCTTGTAGATGTCCTCGGGATCACCGGAAAGCGCGGCCCAGCGGAACGGGCCGATGCCGCGGCAGAACAGCGGGCGAATGTAAGCCGGCACGAAGCCCGGGAAGTCGAACGCGTTGTCGACGCCTTCTTCCTTGGCCATCTGGCGGATGTTGTTGCCGTAATCGACGGTGGGCACGCCCATCTTGTGGAAGTCGAGCATGGCGCGGACATGCTCGCTCATCGATTTTCGCGAGGCCTTTTCGACCGCTGCGGGATCGCTGGTGCGCTTGGCTTCCCATTCTGCCAGCGTCCAGCCCTTCGGCAGATAGCCGTTCACGGGGTCATGCGCCGAGGTCTGGTCGGTGACGATATCCGGCTTGATGCCGCGGCGGACGAGTTCCGGGAAGATGTCGGCGGCATTGCCGAGCACGCCGACGGAGATCGGCTTCTTCTCCTTGTTGGCCTTCTCGATGATCGCCAATGCATCGTCGAGATCCTTCGCCTGCACGTCGAGATAGCGGCTCTTCAGGCGCATCTCGATGCGGCTCGGCTGGCATTCGACGGCAAGGCAGGACGCGCCCGCCATGGTCGCGGCCAGCGTCTGCGCGCCGCCCATGCCGCCGAGGCCGGCGGTGAGGATCCAGCGGCCGGAGAGGTCGCCGTTGTAGTGCTGACGACCGGCCTCCACAAAAGTCTCGTAGGTGCCCTGCACGATGCCCTGTGAGCCGATATAGATCCACGAGCCGGCCGTCATCTGACCGTACATCATCAGGCCCTTGCGATCGAGCTCGTTGAAGTGCTCCCAATTGGCCCAGCGCGGCACGAGATTGGAATTCGCAATCAACACGCGCGGCGCATCGGCATGGGTGCGGAATACGCCGACCGGCTTGCCGGACTGCACCAGCAGCGTCTCGTCATTGTTGAGCTTCTGCAGCGACGCCACGATCTGGTCGAAGGCTTCCCAGCTACGCGCGGCGCGACCGATGCCGCCATAGACCACGAGTTCGTTGGGGTTCTCGGCCACCTCCGGATCGAGATTGTTCATCAGCATGCGCAGCGGCGCTTCGGTGAGCCAATCCTTGGCCGAGAGTTCGGTGCCGCGCGGGCTGCGCACGATGCGCGAGTTCTTGCTGCGATCCATGATGATTGTCCTTAGTGCGAAAATGTCGTCCGGCCGTGCCGGACGCGCGCGTGAAGCGGATTGAAGCCGACGCGGTAGACGAGTTCGGCCGGTGTCTCGATGTCCCAGATGGCGAGGTCGCAGAACTTTCCGGTCTCCAGCGTGCCGATCTCGCTGAGCTTGCCAAGCGCGCGTGCGCCTTCGCGCGTGACGCCCAGCAAGCATTCATCGACCGTCATGCGGAACAGCGTCGCGCCCATATTCATGGTGAGCAGCAGCGAGGTCAGCGGCGAAGTGCCGGGATTGCTGTCGGTGGCGAGCGCGAGGTGCGTGCCGTGCTTGCGGAACAGCGCGATCGGCGGCGCCTGCGTCTCGCGCAGCGTATAATAGGCGCCGGGTAGCACCACGGCGACCGTGCCGGCTTTTGTCAGAGCGATCACGCCGTCTTCGTCGGTATGTTCAAGGTGATCGGCCGACAGCGCGCCGTAGTCTGCAGCAAGTCTGGCGCCGTGCAGGTTGGAGAGCTGGTCCGCATGCAGTTTCACCGGCAGGCCGTAAGCCTTCGCCGCATCGAACAGCCGCGCGGTCTGTTCTGGCGAGAACGCAATCCCCTCGCAAAATGCATCCACGGCATCGGCGAGCTTCAGCTCGGCCACGGCCGGCAGCGTGTCACGGATGACGCCGTCGATATAGGCGTCCTTGTCGCCATTGGCCTCCGGGGGCATCGCGTGCGCGGCGAGGAACGAGGTGATTACACCGACGTCGCGCTCGCAGCCGAGTTGGCGCGCAGCCTTGAGGCAACGGATCTCGGTCTCCCTGTCGAGCCCGTAGCCCGACTTGATCTCGATGGTGGTCACGCCTTCAGCGATCAGATGATCGAGCCGCTTCAATCCGCTGGTGACGAGTTGCGCTTCGCTCGCGGCGCGCGTTGACGTCATGCTGGAGGCGATGCCGCCACCGGCGCGCGAGATGTCCTCGTAAGTCGCGCCTTCGAGCCGCATAGCGAATTCATTGGCGCGATGGCCGCCATAGACGAGATGCGTGTGGCAGTCCACGAGGCCCGGCGTAATCCAACGTCCGTCGCAATCGATGCGCTTGGCGGCATCGGCGCCGGTCGGCAGGTCGGATGCCGTGCCGACGAAAGCGATGCGCCCGTCTTTCGCTGCGATGCAACCGTCCTCGATGATGCCAAGGCCGGGCTGGCCTTCGATCATGGTGGCAAGGCGGGCGTTGGTCCAGAGGGTATCGAAAGTCATATGGCGCTGCCGCTCATTTGGGACGTTCTATGTCTATACATAATCAGCGCGCTCGCTTATTGTCGAGCGTCTTTTGAATGCAACGGACCAAGGCCATGCACGCGTCAAGTGCTGCAAAAAAGCTGTTCTTCGCCCATGCGCTGCTTCCCGGCGGCTGGGCGCGCGACGTCACTCTGACGGTCGAGAATGGCGTGATCACGGCCGTTGCCGACAATTCGAGCAGCGCTGGCGCGGAAGTGGTCAGGGGTGTTGCGCTGCCCGGAATGCCCAATTTGCACAGCCATGCGTTCCAGCGCGGCATGGCCGGGCTCACCGAACGGCGCGGCGAGACGCAGGACAGTTTCTGGACCTGGCGGCAATTGATGTATCGCTTCATCGATACGCTGACGCCGGACGATGTCGAAGCCATCGCCGCTTATGCCTATGCCGAGATGTTGGAGGGCGGTTTCACCTCGGTGGCCGAATTCCACTATCTGCATCGCGATGAGAATGGCGCGCCGTATGGCGATCTCGCCGAGCTGGCGGCGCGGATCGCCAGCGCATGTATCGATACGGGCATCGGCCTGACGCTACTGCCGGTGTTCTACAATTTCAGCGGTTTTGGCGGCACAGCGCCGGTGCATGGCCAGCGGCGCTTCGTCAATGATCCCGCTCGCTTTCTTGCTTTGCTGGAGCGCTCGCGGGCGGCTATCAGCCCAGTCGCCGATGCCGCCATCGGCATCGCGCCGCATTCGCTCCGTGCAGTGACGCCGGACACGCTCGCCGAAGTGCTTAAAGCCGTGCCAAACGGTCCGGTCCACATGCATATCGCCGAGCAGGTAAAGGAGGTCGAGGACTGCGTCGCCTGGTCCGGCCAGCGCCCGGTCGAGTGGCTTATGGATCACGTTGATGTCGATCAGCGCTGGGTCCTGATCCACGCCACCCATCTGACTCCGGAGGAGACCGCGCGTATTGCCAAGGTGGGTGCGGTTGTCGGTCTCTGCCCGCTGACGGAGGCCAATCTGGGTGATGGCATTTTCGAAGGCCCCCGGCTCATCGAGGCCGGCGGCGTATTTGGTGTCGGCTCCGACTCCAATATCGAGATCGATGCCTTTGGCGAATTGAAGCAGTTCGAATACAGCCAGCGCCTGCATCACCGCGTCCGCAATGCCGTGACGCGCCGGGGCGGCGAGTCCACCGGCCGCGCATTGTATGAACATGCGCTGGCAGGCGGCGCGCGAGCTTCAGGGCGCGCCATCGGAGCGTTTGCGGTCGGCAAGCGTGCCGATATCGTGGTGCTCGACGATACGCATCCCGATCTGTGCGGCGTCAGCGGCGACCGCTGGCTGGATGCGGCGACCTTCGTTGCCGGCAAGTCTGCTATTTCGGGAGTCTATGCCGGCGGCCAGCAAGTGGTCGCCGATGGATGTCATCTCAAGCGTTCTGAGATCACCGAACGCTATCGTCGTGTCGTCAAACGGCTGGCGAGCCTGTGATGCCGACGCGCGTGGCAAAGTCCATGAACGGCAGGGCTGCGCCGCAAGCGCTATATCAGCGCATTCGCGCTGATCTCGAAGACAAGATTCTTTCGGGCCGCTGGCCGCCCGGCTATCGCATCCCGTTCGAGCATGAGCTGGTCGAGACCTATCAGTGCTCGCGGATGACCGTGAACAAGGTGCTGTCGGGCCTTGCAGCCGTCGGCATCATCGAGCGTAAGCGTCGTGTCGGCAGCTTTGTCGCCAAGCCGGTGGTGCAGTCGGCTGTGCTGCATATCCCGGATATCCAGGCCGAGATCGCCAAGCGCGGCGAGGCCTATGGGTATGAGTTGCTCGCGCGCAAGCGCCGCAAGGCGACTAAGGACGATCTCGATCGTCTCGGTACCGACCGCGGCTGCGATGTGCTGGTGCTGAGTTGCCGCCACATCGCCAAGGGACGTCCGTTCGCCTATGAGGAGCGTCTCATCAATCTCGATGTCGTGCCGCCGGCGGTTGATATCGATTTCTCCCAGGTGCCGCCGGGTACCTGGTTGCTCGGCCATGTACCATGGAGCGAGGCGGAGCATCAGATCACGGCAACGCTTGCCGGTGACGATGCGCGAGCCGCGCTGGCGTTGAAAAAGCCTGCCGCCTGTCTCGTTGTCGAGCGCCGCACCTGGCGCAAGAGCAAGGTCATCACCTCGGTGCGTGTGAGCTATCCGAACGATCTGTACCGGCTCACCGCGCGCTTTACGCCGGCGGGGCGGGCGTGATGGCAGGCATGAATCATCTGTCGCAGGCGCGGCGCGGAAATTGCCTCTGGCCATTCAGCACATCGCCGTGCAGTATTATTCTAAACTAGCTGAGGAGAGTGGGTTATGAAGTTGATTGGAGTTTCCGTCGCCGCCGCGCTCGCGGCTCTGGTCGCAACGCCGGCTCTCGTGGCCCCTGCTGCCGCGCAGACCAAGGTGACCATCGCGATTTCGGGCTGGACCGGTTTTGCGCCGCTGACGCTGGCCAAGGAAGCCGGCATTTTCGCCAAGAACGGTCTCGACGTCACTATCAAGAAGGTGCCGCAGGCGAGCCGTCACCTCGCCATCGCGTCGGGCGACGTGCAATGCGCCGCCACCACGGTCGAGACATGGATCGTGTGGAACGCGAACGGCGTTCCCACTACGCAGCTGTTCCAGCTCGACAAGTCCTATGGCGCTGATGGCATGGCCGTGCGCGGCAATGTCGCCGCGATCAAGGATCTGAAGGGCAAGTCGGTTGCCGCATCGGCGCCGGGCACCGCGCCCTATTTCACGCTCGCCTGGTTCCTGAAGAAGAACGGTCTGTCGGTGAAGGACGTCTCGGTCGTCAATATGGAGCCGGGCCCGGCAGCGCAGGCTTTCATCGCCGGCCAGAACGATGCGGCCATGACCTATGAGCCGTATCTCTCCGCGGTCCGCGAGAAGCCGGACGCCGGCAAGATCATCGCCACAACCCTCGATTATCCGATGATCATGGACACGTTCGGCTGTTCGCCGAAGTTCATTGCGGAGAACAAGGATGCGGTGAAGGCGCTGGCCAAGAGCTATTTCGATGCAGTCGCCATGATCAAGGCGGATCAGGCCAAGTCCTATGAGATCATGGGGGCCGATGTGAAGCAGTCGGGCGAAGCCTTCGGCAAGTCTGCGCAGTATCTGCGTTGGCAGGACCAGGAAGCGAACAAGAAGTTCTTCGCTGGCGAGCACGCAGCCTTTTCGAAGGAAGCTGCCGACCTGTTGCTCGAAATCGGCGTGATCAAGCAGCTACCCGATATGACGAAGCTTGCTGATCCCAGCTTCATTCAGTAACCGCAGGAATGCCGTCATGCCCGGCTCGGCGCCGGGCATGACGATCGATTTCGTAGACATCGGCCTGAGCCCATCATGAAACCACTCGCCCCCATCTCCTCGCCCGCGCGCGTGGTGCTCGGCATTTCCTTTTTCGTGCTGTTTGTCGCCGGCTGGTCGTTCGCGACGTTCGGCGGCTTCGTCTCGAAGACCTTCCTCGCCAATCCGCTCACCATGATCGAGGACGGCTGGTTCCTGCTGACCAAGCAGAATTTTCTGTTCGACATCGGCATGACGATCTGGCGTGTGGTCGGCGGCTTCGTGCTGGCTGCATTGGTCGCGGTGCCGCTCGGCATCCTGATGGGAGCCTACAAGCCGGTCGAGGCTTTCCTTGAGCCCTTCGTGTCCTTCGCACGCTATCTGCCGGCCTCGGCCTTCATCCCTCTGCTGATCCTCTGGGCCGGCATCGGCGAGATGCAGAAGCTGCTCGTCATCTTCATCGGCTCGGTGTTTCAGCTCATCCTGATGGTCGCTGTGGCCGTCGGCAGCGTCCGCCGCGATCTTGTCGAAGCGTCGCTGACGCTCGGCGCTAAGGATGACGGTGTACTTCGCCGCGTATTGATTCCGTCTGCCGCGCCAGAAATCGCGGAAATCCTGCGCCTCGTGCTCGGCTGGGCCTGGACCTATGTCATCGTCGCCGAACTGATCGGCTCGTCCTCGGGCATCGGCCACATGATCATCGATAGTCAGGCGTTGCTCGCCACCGGCCAGATCATCTTCGGCATCATCGTCATCGGCATTATCGGCCTGATCTCGGACTACGTCTTCAAGGCCATCAACAAGCGCCTGTTCCCGTGGAGCATCATTTGAGCAAGCTCGTCATCGAGAACGTCTCGCGCGTTTTTCCGGCCGTTCGCGGCGGCACGCCGACGCGTGCGCTGGAGCCGACCAATCTTTCTGTCGCCGACAACGACTTCGTCACCATCCTCGGCCCATCCGGCTGCGGCAAGTCCACGCTGCTGCGCATGGTTGCCGGCCTGGATACGCCCACCACCGGCCGTATCCTGCTCGATGGCAAGACGATTACCGGCCCCGGCGCCGATCGTGGCATGGTGTTCCAGTCCTACACATTGTTTCCCTGGCTGACGGTCGCCGAGAATGTCGCCTTCGGTCTGCGCGAACGCGGCATCTCGCAGAAGGAGCGCAGCAACATCGCGCGCGAGTGGTTGGAGAAAGTGGGGCTCACGAGTTTCGCCAGCCACTTTCCCAAGCAACTCTCCGGCGGCATGCAGCAACGCACGGCGATCGCACGTGCGCTGGCCAATGATCCCAAGATGCTGCTGCTCGACGAGCCCTTTGGCGCGCTCGACAACCAGACCCGCGCTTTGATGCAGGAGCTTCTGCTCGGCATCTGGGAGCGCGAGCGCAAGACGGTGATCTTCGTCACCCACGATATCGAAGAAGCGATCTTTCTCGCTTCGCGCGTGGTGGTCATGTCGGCGCGGCCCGGCCGCATCAAGGCCGATATCCCCGTCGACCTTCCGCACCCACGCCATTACACCGTCAAGACAAGTGCGGCCTTCTCCGATCTGAAGGCGCGCCTCACCGAAGAAATTCGCGTTGAGGCTGTGCTGGCAGCGGAAGTCCACTAACGCAAACGGCGGTCGTCGAGCGATCTGTCGCGCTAGGCCTCATCCATATGGGTGAGGCAACGGCACCGAATCTCGCTGTCGGATTGTGGCGTTTGGCCCCGACAATTTCGGGCGGCAGCGTTTTAGCTGCTGCTTAATGATGTTTCTGCTCGGCAGAACGGGTTGAGGCTCAGCGAGTAACTTAGCGACAACTTTCACTTATCATCGCACCCATGCCGATCGACCGGCATCCGAGCCATTTGAGTTCGCTCGGTTTTCGAAAATGCGATTGTTCGTGAGTTTGTTTTATGACTTTGGTGCCACTCAATCAGGCCGATACCGCGCGGTCGCTGCTTGCCGGCCTCGAGCAGGCCATCGACGCCGTGGTCATGATCGACAGCGACAACAAGGTCACGCATTTCAACGCTGCGGCCGAGCGGCTCTGGGGCTATGGCCGTCACGAGGTGCTGGGCCGCAATGTCAGCATGCTGGTGCCGCAACCGTTCAGGCGCAACCACGATGAATATATCGCAGCCAATCGCTCGACCGGAGTGAACCGCATCGTCGGCCGCAGCCGTGAGGTCCGGGTCGAACGCAAAGACGGCAGCGAATTGTGGGGCGCTTTGTCGATGTCGCGTGTCGAGGTCGATGGCAAAATCACCTATATGGGATTCCTGCGTGATGTCACTGCGGAAGTCCTGCAGCGCGAGGAGCTCATGCGACTCTCGCTGGTAGTCGACAAGACCCATCGCGCTATTTTCATGGCCGGCCATGATGGACGCATCGATTATATCAACGACGCCTTCACCGGACTGTTCGGCTATACGCGCGAGGAAGCGAACGGCCTGGCGCCCGAGGAGTTATTGAACGGTCCTTATACGGATCCCGCAACGATCGAACGGCTGCATAATCTCGTTCACACGAAGGGAGCCGCCGAGGAAGAGCTGCTGGTCTATGACAAGTTCGGGAACGAGATCTGGGTATCGACCGCCGTCAATGCGATCCATGACGAGCAGGGCAGCCTCAAGCATCTCATCGTGCTGCTGACGGATATCACCGAGAGCAAGCAGCTGCAGTCGTTGCAGCACCACATCCTTGAAGCGCTGGCCGATGAGCGGCCGCTGATGGAAGTGATGAACGACCTGTGCGGCAAGGTCGAGCAGCTCGCGCCGGATGTCATCTGCTCGTTGTCCTATATCGATCCGGACCACCGGCTGCATCCGCTCGGCGGTCCGAGCATGCCGAAAGCGCATGTGCGGTTGATGGAAGGGCTTCAGATCACGCCGCAGGGTGATTCCGATGTGTGCGGCATCTATCATGGCGAGGCGCTGTTCGTGCCGGATCTTGCCGCTTCCGAAAGCTGGCAGCGTTATGGCGCAGCAGTGGTCGCGGCAGGTCTGAAAGCCTGTTGGGTCACGCCGATCAAAGCCAAGGACGGTCGCGTCATCGGGACCTTCACCTTCTACTATCGCGAGTCGCGCGCCCCGAGCCGATGGCATCAAAGCATCGTTGATGCGTGCGTGCATCTTGGCGCGCTCGCGCTGGAGCGCGAAGAGACACGTAATGAGATTTCGCGCCTTGCTTATTTCGATGCGCTGACGGGTCTGCCAAATCGCACGCATATGCGTCATCTGATGGAGCGGGGTATCGCTGAATGCGCTGATCTCGGCAGGCTCGCGATCATGTTCCTCGACCTCGATCACTTCAAGGACGTCAACGACACGCTCGGGCATTCGGCCGGCGATGATTTGTTGGTGCAGGTCACGCAGCGCCTGCGCCTCACCCTGCGTCCCGGCGATATCCTCAGCCGTCAGGGCGGCGACGAGTTTATCGTCATGCTGCCCAACTGCGACGGCGATGAGGCGGCGCGGATCGCCGACCGTATCACCGAGGCACTGTCGGCGCCGCTGCAGATCGCCGGCAGCAAGGTCGCGATCTCGGTCAGTGCAGGCATCAGCATTTATCCCGACAATGCCGACGATCTCGATCGTCTGCTGAAATTTGCCGACACGGCGATGTATAGCGCCAAGCAGGCGGGCCGCTCGACTTATCGTCTGTTCAGCGATCAAATGGATACAGTGGCTCAAGATCGGCTGGCGCTCAGCACCGCGCTGCGCGATGCAATCGCCCATGGCGGACTGCATCTGCATTACCAGCCTCAAATTCGCGCTGCCGATGGTGGCCTCTATGGCGTCGAAGCTCTCGCCCGTTGGAATGATCCGGTATTGGGCGCGATCTCGCCAGGAAAATTCATTCCGCTCGCGGAAGAGTGCGGCTTGATCGATCAGATCGGCATCTGGTCGATCCGGGAAGCCTGCCGTCAGATCGCCGAATGGCGACGCCAGGGTTTTCACGTCCCCTGCGTCTCGGTGAATCTGTCGCCGGTCAGCTTCGAAAATCCTGATCTTCCGACGCTGATCATCGACATCATGGTGGAATACGGCCTCTCGCCGAACCGCCTCGTGCTCGAAGTCACCGAGAGCGTCGTCATGAACGAACGCGCGACGGCAATCGAAACCATGAAGCGAATCCGCGCTGCCGGGATCGGCTTGTCGATGGACGATTTCGGAACCGGCTATTCGAGCCTGAGCCGACTGGCGCAGTTGCCTGTCCGCGAGTTGAAGATCGATCGCAGTTTCATGCGCGATATTGAAACGAAGGATTGCGCGCTGGCGATCGTGACCGCGGTCGTGCGTGTCGGCCAGAGCCTCAACATGACGGTTGTTGCAGAAGGTGTCGAAACCGAAGGGCAACACAAGATCCTGGCGGAACTTGGCTGCGACGTTATTCAGGGCTTCATTTACGCGCCGGGCCTGTCGCCGTTGGATCTCGAAGCATGGCTCTCTGCACGTCATGCAGAGCGATGGACGACGCTCGTTTCCGAATGTCGCATAGCGCGCACTCAGTTCGACGCGGATATGCAATGCGTCGATAACTCAGCCGCTTAACGCGGGCGCCAGTGTTGCTGATGGGCTTTATCGGCCGTTAACCACGTCCTGCGTTGTCAGAGGATTGGGGGATGAGATTCAAACACTTTCCAGATTGGTGTTTGAATACGTTCTGCAATGTCGTCACGCAGCCATCCGGCCGGTGACGATGTCAGCGATATCAATCAGCGAAGGTCGATCCATGCCAACCAGCCCCGTCGGCCAGCTTCCGCTTGGTCAACCCAGCGATGCCGCTCGGGCTTTGTTCTCGGCATTCGAACACGCGGTCGATGCCGTGATCATCACCGCGCCTGACAACGAGATCCGCTATTTCAATGCCGCTGCCGAGCGCCTGTGGGGTTACGGGCGCGCGGAGGTGGTCGGCCATCCGGTCAATATCCTGGTGCCGCCCGATGTGCGCGACAATCTCGATGGCGTCATCGCGCTCAAGGCGGCATTGCCGGTGAACACGCCCGTTAAAGGACGACGGGAGTTCCGCATCAGCTGCAAGGACGGCAGCGAGGCCTGGGGGGCGTTCTCGATCTCGCGCGTCGATTACGGCGGCAAGACGCTTTATATCAGCTTCGTGCGGGATGTGACCGACGACGTGAATCGCCGGGAGAAGAACGCGCTGATGGCGTTGGTCGCCGAGAAGACCGACCGCGTCGTGATGGTGACCGATCGCGATTTGCGCATCAACTATGTGAACAATGCTTTCACCGATCTGTTCGGCTATTCCCTGGCGGAGGCGCTAGGGCAGCATCCCCAGCACCTTCTGACCGGTGAGTATACGGATAGCGAAACACTCGCGCGCTTCCACGCGCGCATCGATACCGATGGACATGGGCAGGAGGAGCTTCTCACCTACGACAAAGATGGCGAGGAGATCTGGATATCCACCACCGTCAATGCGGACCGGGACGCCAATGGCGAGGTGAAGAACCTCGTCGCCATCCTGGTGGATATCACCGAGAGCAAGCAGATCCATTCGTTGCAGCATCTCACGCTCGAAAACCTTGCCAAGGACATGCCTGTGCTGGATGTCATTGGCGATCTTTGTCGCCGCGTCGAAGCGATCGCGCCGGATGTCATATGCTCGGTATTGCATGTCGATCCCGACGGCCTGCTCCATCCGCTGGGCGGAGATCGGATGCCGCCGGCTTTCTCGCGGTCGATCGACGGCCTGTTGCTCGGCCCCGAAGTCGGTTGCTGCGGCGCTGCGGCTTTCACCGGCAACCCGGTCTTATCCATCGATATTGCTACGGACCCAAAATGGCTGCCCTATAACGAATTGCCCCTGCGAGCGGGGCTGCGGGCCTGCTGGTCGACGCCGATCAAGGCAAAAGATGGTCGCGTCATCGGCGCCATCGGTTTCTATTTTCGCGAGTCGAAGGCGCCCACCCGTTGGCACCAGACCATTGTCGACAATTGCGTGAATCTTTGCGCACTCGCCATCGAGCGCCATGAAGCCCGCAGCGAAATCGCGCGTCTTGCCTACTTCGATGCGCTGACTGGGCTGCCCAATCGCGCGCAACTGCATCAGCTGATGAGCACCCATATCGAGACGGCAACGCCGCAAGAGAAGTTCGCGGTGATGTTCCTTGATCTCGACCATTTCAAGGATATCAACGACACGCTCGGTCATTCGGTCGGGGACGATCTTCTGGTCAGCGTCACGCAACGCCTTTGCAAGCATATCCGTCCCGGCGACACGTTGAGCCGTCAGGGCGGGGATGAATTCGTGGTCGTCCTCCCGAATTGCGGTGTTGAGGATGCCGCCGCGATTGCCGGACGATTGCTGGAATCGTTGTTGCCGCCTATTCATCTGGGCGCCAAAACGGTGCCGATCTCGGCGAGCATCGGCGTCAGCATCTATCCTGACAACGCCATCGATATCGAGGGCCTTCTCAAACATGCCGATGCGGCCATGTATCAAGCCAAGCTTGCAGGCCGGTCCACGTTCCGTTTCTTCAGTGCCGACATGAACAGGGTTACGGAAGAACGTCTTGCTTTCAGCATCGCGCTTCGCAACGCCATCATTCAGGGCGTCTTGCGCTTGCATTATCAACCGCAATTGCGGGTCGATGGCGGCGTCTATGGCGTCGAGGCGCTCGCGCGTTGGAACGATCCTGTACTCGGCGAAGTGCCGCCGTCGAAATTCATTCCGCTCGCAGAGGAATACGGCCTCATCGAAATGATCGGCATGTGGTCGCTGCGCGAAGCCTGCCGGCAACTTGCCGCGTGGCACCGTGCGGGTTTTCAAGTGCCTTGCGTATCCGTCAACATGTCGCCCATCAACTTCCAGAACGGTGATCTGGCCGACCATGTTAGCGAGATTCTCGCCGAGAACGAACTGACGCCGAATATGCTGATGCTCGAAGTGACCGAAGGGGTCGTCATGAGCGATCACTCGATGGCCATTGCCACCATGGAGAAGATCCGGAAGTCCGGCGTACGGTTGTCGATGGATGATTTTGGCACCGGCTATTCGAGCTTGAGCCGGCTTGCGGAGTTGCCTGTGCGTGAGCTCAAGATCGACCGCAGCTTCATGCGCGATATCGAGAGTCAGGCGAGCGCGCTTGCCATCACGCGAGCCATCGTTCGCGTCGGCCAAAGCCTGAGCATGACGGTGGTCGCCGAAGGCGTGGAGACCGAAGGGCAGCGCCGGCTGCTTACCGAACTAGGCTGCGACGTCACGCAAGGTTTCGTGCATGCGCCGGCATTGTCGGTTCCGGATCTCGAGCGTTGGCTGCTCCAGCACCAGGCCGTGCGTGAGGCGAGGCCTGCTCTGGGCATTATCTCAAATCACGGCTAGCGCTTGTCGAGCATCTCGCGGACCTTGCCACCCAGCGCAGCCTGCGTGACCGGCTTCTGCAGCAGCGACACGCCGGGATCGAGCCGGCCCTGATGCACGATCGCGTTGCGCGAGTACCCGGTCATGTAAAGTACTTTCAGGCCGGGTTGGCGCTTGGTCATCTCATCCGCCAGCAGCCGCCCGTTCATTCCAGGCATCACGATGTCGGTGAGCAGCAAATCGAACGGCTCCGGGTCTGCGGTGTAGTCACGTAGCGCTGCATCGGCGTTGCAGGCCGCGCGAACCTGATAGTTGAGCCCCTCCAGCGTTTCGACCAGATACGACCGCACATCGGGATCGTCTTCGACAACCATGATGACCTCGTCGCCTTTGCTGCCGACGATTTGATGGTGATCGTCCGCGGTGTAGTCGGGTTGGCGCGTGTTGCGCGGCAGGTAGATCTTGATCGTCGTACCTTCGCCGACCTCGCTATAGATCTTCACATGTCCGCCGGATTGTTTGACGAATCCATAGACCTGGCTGAGGCCGAGGCCCGTTCCTTGCCCCGGCTCCTTGGTGGTGAAGAACGGATCGAAGGCGCGCTCCTGCACGTCTTTCGGCATGCCGGGCCCATCGTCGGTCACGGCAATCAGCACATATTGCCCGATCTCGATGTCGGACTGCTGGGCGTAACCTTCATCGATGAAGGCGTTGCTGGTCTCGATGGTCAGCTTGCCCTGGCCCTGCATCGCGTCGCGCGCATTGACGACGAGATTGAGGATGGCGGCTTCCATCTGGCTCGGATCGACCTCGACCTGCCACAGGCCGGCGCCGCCGACGATCTCGAGATTGATGTTTTCGCTCAGCGTGCGCCGGAAAAATTCTGACATGCCCTGTAGCAGGCCGTTCACGTTCACGATCTTTGGGTCGAGCGGTTGTCGTCGCGCAAAGGCGAGCAGCCGCTGCGTCAGCACCACAGCGCGCTGGGCGCCGCCGGCGGCGCTCCCGATCACCCGTTTGAGGCGGTCGCGCGATGCTTCGGTCCAATTGGAGATGCTCTGCTCGGCAATTTCAAGATTGCCGCTGATGATGGTCAGGAGGTTGTTGAAGTCATGCGCGACGCCGCCTGTGAGATGTCCGATCGCTTCCATCTTCTGGGTGTGGCGCAGCATATCCTCCGCTTCGCGGCGATGTCGGCTTTCCTCCAGAAGTGCCGCTTCGGTCTCGCGCAGTTGCGACGGTGAGGGGATCGCCAGCAATCGCGGCAGGAGCGGCCACAGCATCGCTGCGGTGATCACCGACGCAATGGCCGTCATCGCCTTGACGAGACCTTCGAGCCCGTAGGCAGGCACCCATAGCGTATAGATCGACATCACATGGGTGAGGCCGCAGGCCATGATGAAGAAGGCGAAGGCCCAGAACACCCAGCCGAATTCCACGTCGCGTCGTTTCGACACGAAGATCGTAAGCGCGACGGGGATGGAGAAATAGGCCGCGGCGATCAATGCATCGGCGCCGACATGGAGCCAGATAAGTCCGGGGTCCCAAAGCAGACAGATGCCGTGCGGCGCGAACATGGAACTGTCGAGAAGACGCTGTAGCGAGTCCCACATCGGTTGCCCCTGCCAGAAGCTGGTATGTCGCAACCAGCGTGGCCGTGCTATCGTGGAGCGTCAAGCGTCAACGGCTGCAGGAGCCTTCAGAGGCGGGAGGCTGTTGAAAGTCCGGCGAGCATATCGACCAGCTGGTGCTGTCGGTACGGTTTGGGAATGAACCGTCCGCCACTGGGCAGGTCGGTCTCGCTGACTTTGAAATGACCGGACGTCGCGACGATGCGGACGGGCGGCCAACGATTGGCAACCGCGTGCGCAAGCGCGAGGCCATCCATCGAGCCGGGCATATCGATATCGGTAAAAATCAGGCGGATGTCGGTGCGGTCTTCAAGCATGTGAATGGCGGCATCGGCGTTCGGCGCCTCCAGGGCGCAGAAACCCGCTTCCTCGATCATATCGACGGCATTCATGCGGAGGAGAGGATCGTCTTCGACGACCAGAACGACGACGGTCTCGCGGGACAAATTGGGGACCATCGGCTCTTCCATCTCGATTCCGGGCGCGAACGGGGCGTTAGGAGTGCGTTGAAGGGAAAAGGCCATGTCTCAAATGATGATGCTCAAAAGGGATCAGAGTGTGCATAGCGCTGCAACCAAGCGCTACGTGTGTCCTAAGAGCTGGATCGTCTTTTCGTTCCGCAAAAAAGCGAAGGTGGTCCAACCAGTCCGGTCTTAGCCGGGCTGGCGGCCTTTGTCGGCGCTGTCGCGCATCACCTTGAACACGCCATGCGCAGTCGCGACGATGTGATTCTCACCCACCGAGACCTCGGTCGTCATGAAAATCAGACTCTTGGTCGTGCGCACGGCGCGCGGGCGGGAAATGATGAGGTCGCCGATGCGTGCGGCGTCGACGAAATAGGTATCCATCTGCACTGTTGCGAGCGCTTCAGCGCCGGATGCCGCGCGGGCGCCCATGCCGCAGCTGCGATCGGCGAGGGTCATGACCGCGCCGCCTTGCACCACGCCGCGGCGGTTGCGATGCTTTTCCTGGCCGAGGATTGCAAATTCATGCGCGTTATCAACGATGCGATGCCACATCGGGCCGACCAGCTGGATGAAGCCGTCGTCATGCATGACCGTCCAACCGGCGGCTTCGAGATCTGAATCAGTCATGGGATTTATTGCGGGATGCCAGCGCGTCGGCGACCGCGGTGCGGATATCGGCGACGGAAAATGGTTTGGTGACAACATCATGCACGATGGCATTGAGGCCGGTGGCGCGTTCGCGCTGGTCGGCATAGCCGGTCATCAGCAGAATCGTGAGCTCCGGAAAGTCACGAGCAGCTGCAAGGGCTAAGGCGATGCCGTCCATGATCGGCATCTTGATGTCGGTCAGCAGCAGATCGAAGCGGCCGCCCTGTTCGGTCAGGATTTCAAGGGCTTCGGCGCCGTCTTCGGCGGTGACGATCTCATGGCCGTCCATGCCGATGGCGCGCCCCACCAAAAGGCGCAGGGGCTCCTCGTCATCGGCAATCAAAATACGCGCCATTTCAAACCCTTACACTTACGCGCCGGCAACGTCGCGCTTGTTGAAGAAGCGCACATCGATGCTGCGGCCCTCCGCCGGCGGCGTCGCCAGGCGGGACTTAAACCATGTCTTATCACCGGGATTGAGGCCCGGCTGCTCCAGAACGGCGCTCCAGGCATAGATTTCGGTGCCTTTCTCGTCGCGCACCACAAACCGTAGACGCGGCATGGCCGTCGGCACCCGGGTCTCAGACACGACATAGCCTTCGATCAGCATCACCGGCTTGCCGTCGACGGTCTCGGTGGTGACCTTCACATCCCTGAAAGCGAGCCCGCGGATATTCACGTCGATGCCGAAAACATCAAAGAACGCAGCGGTTTGCGGCATCAGGCGGACGATGTCGACGCGCCAGATCAGGAGTGCCATCGCAAACGCCGCCATGGCGGCGGTGACGATGGGCAAGATGTGCGATTTGTTGAGGCCGCGTTGCGGCATCCGTGGGGCAAACTTGCGGAGGCGACCGGCGCGCGCCGGCCGGTCGTCGAGCCCAGGCCCGGCCTCATCGCGAGCCGCGATCGTCCAATCGGTGTCCTCAGTGCGCAATTGAACACGCGGTTCCGAAGGCAGGTCGGCCGAGATCGATGGGCTCTCGATGACGGGAACATCGGGTTCCCGAACCTCGTCCTCTGCCACGCCCCAGGCGCTGAGGTCGTCATCCGGTTCGGGGCGGCTGGCGGCCATGGCTGGCTTCGGCGCGGCGAGGGCTTCCGGCTTGGCCAGCCAGGTTTCCTTGCAGCGCGCGCAGCGCACGGTGCGGCCGGCATCGCCGAAGCCGGCCGGATTGACGGCGTAGGACGTCGTGCAATGGGGACAGACGATATGCATGGTGCCGAGTGCCGATGACATGGCGGCAAACTACAAGACGACCGTTAACGAATCGGAAACCATAACGGCCGCACAAGCAAATGACCGATATCTTTGCGCCTTGAGTGAATCCGTCGAACGGAGCTGCACGTGGTCCGGTTCGAAAATGTAGGCCTGCGATACGGGCTTGGTCCGGAAATCTTGCGCGATCTGAATTTTCAGATCCCCGCGCATTCGTTTCAATTCCTGACCGGCCCTTCCGGCGCGGGCAAGACGTCACTGCTGCGCCTTCTCTTCCTGTCGCTGCGGCCGACGCGCGGACTGGTGAATCTGTTCGGCCAGGATATTTCGCTGCTCGCCAAGGACGAGGTCGCCGATCTGCGCCAGCGCATCGGCATCGTGCTGCAGGATTTCCGCCTGCTCGATCACATGACCACTTACGAGAATGTCGCGCTGCCATTTCGCGTGATGGGTCGCGACGAGGCGAGCTATCGCCGCGAGGTGATTGATCTTCTCAAGTGGGTCGGCCTTGGCGAACGCATGGATGCGCTGCCGCCGATTCTCTCCGGCGGTGAGAAGCAGCGCGCTGCGATCGCGCGCGCGGTGATCGCGCGGCCGCAATTGCTGCTGGCGGACGAGCCGACCGGCAACGTCGATCCGACGCTCGGTCGTCGTTTGTTGCGTCTCTTCATCGAACTCAACAAATCCGGCACCGCGGTGATCATCGCGACCCATGACATCACCCTGATGGACCAATACGACGCGCGTCGCATGGTGCTGCATCAGGGCCGGCTGCATATGTATGAATAGGCAAGACTTGAACAGGTTTGGCGCGTGAGCAGGATCGGCGACGAGCATGGACCGCTGATGGATCTCGGGCAGGAGCGCCCGCAGGTCCCGGCGAAGGCGCGCAATGCGTCGCCCATCGTGCCGAGCGGCCAGATCGCCGGCCGCGCGCTGGTGGCTGTCGTCGCGATCATGACGTTCCTGGCCTCGATCACATCCGGCGCCGTGCTGCTGATCAGCGCATCGGCGTCCGAATGGCAATCGGAAGTCGCGAGCGAAATCACGATCCAGGTGAAGCCGGTGGCCGGCCGCAATATCGAACGCGATGCGCAGGCTGTCTCCGACGCGGTGCGCGGCCAGCCGGGGATCGTTGAAGTCCAGCCTTACACCAAGGAACAATCGGCGCAGTTGCTCGAGCCCTGGCTTGGCACTGGCCTGTCGCTCGATGAACTGCCGGTGCCGCGTGTCATCGTGGCGCGCGTCACGCCGGGCACGGCGCTCGACATTGTCGGCCTGCGTGCGCGCGTCGCGCAGGTCACGCCGAATGCGAGCGTCGATGATCACCGCGCATGGGTGGAGCGGATGCGCTCGATGACATCGGCCGTGGTGCTGGCCGGGCTCGGCATCCTTGCGCTCGTCATCGTCGCCACCATTATATCGGTGTCGTTCGCCACGCGTGGCGCCATGGCAGCGAACAAGCCGATCGTCGAGGTGCTGCATTTCGTTGGCGCCGGCGATCGCTACATCGCCAATCGCTTCTTCCGCCACTTCCTGCGGCTCGGTCTGCAGGGCGGCGTGATCGGCGGCGGCGTGGCGATGCTGATGTTCGGCTTTTCGGAGTCGATCGCAAGCTGGTTCTCGGGCACGGCTGTCGGTGATCAGTTCGCGGCCCTGCTCGGCACCTTCTCGCTGCGACCATCGGGCTATCTGATCCTCGCCGCGCAGGCGCTGGTGATCGCAGCGATCACAGCGGCCGCGTCGCGGCGCACGCTGTTTGCGACGCTCAATGACATCGACTGACGCTGATGGCGCGGGCGCACCATCGCCAAAGCGTCGAAATGTGCTTAAATTTGCGGCGGCGAAGCTCCGCACCAGAACGATGACCCTGTTGGACGACCAGAACCCAATCGATGAAGCGCCGGCAAAGCCGCTGCCGCGGCGGCGGTTGATCCGTGCTGCCTTGGTGGCTTTGGTCGCCATCGGCTTCATGGTCGGCCTGGTCGGTTTCGTCGCGTTCCTGTCGCAGCTGCGGAACGGCGATGTCACGCCGTCCACCAAGGCCGATGGCATCGTGGTGCTCACCGGCGGGTCGTCGCGCGTGGCCGATGCGCTGGATCTGCTCGCCAATGGTTTTGGCAAGCGCCTGCTGATCTCCGGCGTGCATCCCACCAATGGCATCACCAATATCCAGCGTTCGTTGCCGGATAACGACCAGCGCCTGCTCGCCTGTTGCGTCGATCTCGATCGCTCCGCCACCGATACGCGCAGCAATGCGGTGGAGACGCGGCGCTGGGTGCGCAAGCAGGGCTTTCACTCGCTGGTCGTGGTGACGTCGAATTACCATATGCCGCGGGCGCTGGTGGAACTGTCCTATGAACTGCCCGATGTGGAGCTTATCCCGTTTTCCGTCATCGGCGAGCGTTGGCGCGACGAGGCCTGGTGGACCAGTGGCACCACGCTGCGTTTGCTGTTATCGGAATATGTGAAATACCTTGCCGCCGAAGTGCGGGCGCGGCTGGCGTCTGTTGGCATCGACCTGATGCCTGACACGAACGAGCTGCCCGAACCTGCGCCGCGCAAATAGACGCCATCTGCAATCGATCGAGCGAAGTTTGAAGACATGATATTTTTGCGTTCGCTGATCTATCAGGTGCTGTTCTACGCGCTTCTGGTGTTCTGGATTTTGGTGGCGATTCCGACGCTGCCGTTCCCGCCGCATGTCTTCATGACTGTCGCGAAGATGTGGGGGACCAGCAGCATCTGGCTGATGCGTGTGGTGTGCAACACGAAGTTTGAGGTCCGTGGCCGCGAGAACATTCCGGCCGGCCCGCTGATCGTCGCGTCAAAACATCAGTCGATGTGGGAGACGTTTGCGCTGCTGCAATTCTTCGATTGGCCGCTCTTCATCTACAAGAAGGAGCTCGGGCGCATTCCGTTTTTCGGCTGGTATCTGATCAAGTCGAAAATGATCGAGGTCGACCGCAAGGGCGGCGTGCGCGCGCTGATGGATATGAGCAAGCGCGCGGCCGTGGCGATCCAGGGCGGTCGTCAGCTCATCATCTTCCCCGAAGGCACGCGCCGTCCGGTCGGTGCGCCACCGGACTACAAGAGCGGCGTCGCGCAGATCTATGCGATGAGCAACGAGCCTTGTTTGCCGGTGGCGTTGAATTCCGGCTTGTTCTGGCCGCGCCGGACGTTCTTGCGTTATCCCGGTACGCTGATCGTGGAGTTTTTGCCGCCGCTGCCGGCAGGCATGGACCGCAAGGACTTTTTGCCATTGCTGGCCGAGCGGATCGAAGAAGCGACGGATCGCCTGGTGGCCGAGGGGCGTGCGGAGCAGGCGGGGATTTTCGGGCGCGTGCCTGATGTGGCGGTGAGAGAGAAGAAGTAGGGCGCGTTCTTCTCCCTCCCCACTGCGCCGCTTCGCGGCTTGAGGGAGGGAGAAGATCAGCGCTCCTACTCGTGCAGCATCTCCGCGAGCTTGTGCAGCTGCGCATCGCGAAATCCCTGCGCCTCGATCGATTTCACCGTCGACAGCACATAATCGAGATTGTTGCCTGACCGCCCGTGACCTTGCCGCACGACGCGAACCTGTTCGGAAAGCGATAGCCGTCCCGCATATTGCACGTGGCTGCGATCGGCCACGTAGGTCAGCGCACTCACCCGCGAACGCGCATCGTCATCCAGCCAGACCGAGCGCATCACCTCGCGGTAGACGCCGGTGGTCTGCTCGCGCTCACGCAAGTAAGCGATGGTGGCGTCCTTCTTGTCCGCCGCCACGCGAAAGGCGATGCCGCGGCAGGCGCCGCCGCGGTCGAGGCCGAGCACGAGCCCGGGCTTTTCCGGCGTGCCGCGATGGTCGAAGGAATAGACGCAGAGCGCGCGATGTTCGCCGATCAGGCGGGCCGGGGATTGAGCGATGTAATCGAAGCCGGGCCGCCACATCAGCGAGCCATAGCCGAACACCCAGAGGTCATGATGTGTGTCGGGCGCGGGCGAATTCGGAACGGTCATGGCGTCGCACTAGCACAAGACACCCCGTCATTGCGAGGAGCCCTTGCGACGAAGCAATCCAGTTCTTCCTTGGTGTGGCTCTGGATTGCCGCGTCGCTTCGCTCCTCGCAATGACGGCCGTGGGCTCCGAGCCTCGCAATAACGGCGGTAAAACGCGCACTGGTCGAAGCAGGCCGATCATGCGAAGGAAACCTCTCGTCGGCACCGCCGTTTCGACAAATTCCTGCGATCTAGGTCCGCCATGTCAGATATTCTTCAACCTCGCCGTCGCCGCCTCGGGCTCCTGTTCTTCATGCCCGTGGTGCTGGTCGTCATCTGCCTTGCCTGGACAGGTTTCTGGTTCTTCGCTGCCTCCAAGGTCGATGAGAATGTCGAGCTGTGGCAGGCCCGCGAGGCGCTCGCCGGCCGCAAATATGACTGCGCCAATCGCTCGGTCGCGGGCTTCCCGTTCCGCCTCGAAGTCCGTTGCGACGGCGTCAGCGTCGCGCTGCAGGCGCAGACGGCGACGCAGAGCGCCACGCAGATTCCCGTCACCGCCAAACTCGGCGAAATTCTCGTCGTCGCGCAGATCTACACGCCGCGGCTGCTGATCGCCGAGTTCAAGGCGCCGGCCGTGATCTCGCAAGCTGGACAGCCCTGGATGGCGATGGGCTGGAGCAATGCCCGCAGCAGCATCACCGGCCTGCCGGGCACGCCGGACAGCGGCGATCTCGTATTCGATGATCTCACGCTGGATCGCTTTGCCGGCACCGCGCAGGCGTCGGTCGTGCGCGCCAAGCGCGTCGTGCTCAATGGCCGCACGGCGCCGACATCGACGCCCGAGAAGCCGGTGATCGAAACCGCGCTGCGCATCACCAGCGGCAGCATCGCCGATGTGCATCCGATCCTCGCGGCACCCTTCGATACGGATATCCGTGCGCAGGTGTCGGGGCTCACCGATCTGTCGCCAAAACCGTGGCCGGAGCGTTTTCGCGAGATCCAGGCGGCGGGTGGCCGGCTGGAGATCACGCAATCGCGCGTGCAGCAGGGCGACATCATCTCGCTGGCGACGGGCTCGCTCGGCATCACGGCTGCCGGCAATCTCGATGGCGAATTGCAGATGACGGTGACCGGGCTCGACAAGGCGATCAATGCGCTGGGCATCGACAAGCTCTTGGAAATGGGCGTGCCGCAGGAGGCGCTGGATCGTCTGGCGCCGGGCGTGAAGTCGCAGGACGTGAACAATCTGCTCGGCGCGCTGGATCGTGCGATCCCGGGGCTCGGCAATTTCGCGCGCAAGAATGCGGGGGCGGGGCTGGCCGCGGGGGTGAATTCGATCGGCTCACCAACGACGCTGGAAGGCAAGCCCGCGCGGGCATTTCCGCTGAAGTTCGTGGATGGCGCGGTGTTCTTCGGGCCGCTGAAGGTCGCGCAGATCCCGCCGTTGTTTTGAGGTCTTGTAGGGTGGGCAAAGCGAAGCGTGCCCACCTTCGAGTGCACGGCTAGTCAAGGTGGGCACGGCGCAAGAGCGCCTTTGCCCACCCTACAGACTACTTCTTCTTCAATGCCGCATGCTTGCGGCCGAAGTCCGCCGCCGCTTCATCCTGTCCGAGATTCACGATGCCCCTGCGGATCGCGCGCGTCCGCGTAAAATGCTCGAACAGCGTTTCGCCATCACCCCTGCGGATCGCACGCGTCAGCTTCGACAGATCTTCCTGAAACGCGCCGAGCATTTCCAGCACCGCGTCCTTGTTGGTCAGGAACACGTCGCGCCACATGGTGGGATCGGACGCTGCGATACGGGTGAAGTCGCGAAAACCGCCCGCGGAGAATTTCAGCACTTCCGATTCGGTGACGTCTTCGAGTTCGTCCGCCGTGCCGACGATCGTATAGGCGATCAGATGCGGCAGATGGCTGGTGATCGCCAGCACCAGATCATGATGCGCGGCGCCCATGATCTCCACATTGGCGCCAAGCGTCGACCACAGCGCGCTCAGTTTCTCCACGGCCGCCGCATCCGCGCCGTCGGGCGGGGTGAGGATGCACCAGCGATTCATGAACAGTTCGGCAAAGCCGGAGTCTGGTCCCGAATTCTCGGTGCCAGCCACCGGGTGCCCGGGGATGAAATGCACGGTGTCCGGCAGATGCTCGGCCATCGCCGACAGCACCGACGCCTTCACCGAGCCGACATCGGAGATGATGGCGCCAGCTTTCAGATGTGGCGCGATGCTCTGCGCGACATCGCCGGCGCGGCCGACGGGGACGCAGGAGATGATCAGGTCGCTGTCCGCCACCGCCGATGCATTGTCGTCGGCGATGCGATCGGCGAGCTTGATTTCTTTGGCGCGGGCGCGGACTTCCGGCGAGGCATCGGTGGCGACGAGTTCGCCGGCGAGGCCAAGCTGCTGGATGCCGCGCGCCAGCGACGAGCCGATCAGGCCGAGCCCGATCAGCGTCACGCGGTTGAAAAGCGGCGCGTCAGTCATTGCGCTGCATGAATTCGCGCAAGGCCGCGAGCACGAGTTCGTTGGCTTCGTCGGTGCCGATGGTCATGCGCAGTTCCTGGTGCAGGCCGTAGCTCGCCACCGCACGCAGCACCAGGCCGCGCTTGGTCAGGAATGCGTCGGCTTCCGCTGCGGTCTTGCCGGGCGTGGTCGGGAAATGGATCAGGATGAAATTGGCGACGCTCGGCGTCACCGTCAGGCCCATCTCGGTGATCTCGGCGGTGAGGCGATCGCGCCACTTCTCGGTGAAGACGCGTGACATCTCGACGTGACCGGTGTCCTCGATCGCGGCTTTCGCGGCGAGCATCGCCGGGGCCGAGACATTGAACGGACCGCGCACGCGATTCATCGCGTCCACGATATGGGCGGGGCCGAACATCCAGCCGATACGCAGCGCGGCGAGGCCATGCACCTTGGAGAAGGTGAAGCAGGCCACCGTGTTCTCGGTGGTCTTGGCCAGCTCGATCCCGCTTTCGTAATCGGGCTTGCCGACATAATCGGCATAGGCGGCGTCGAGCACCAGCAGCACATGCTCGGGCAGCGAGGCGCGCAGGCGCTTGACGTCCGCGATCGGCAGGTAGCTGCCGGTCGGGTTGTTCGGGTTGGCGAGCCAGACGAGTTTCGTCTTGTCAGTCACGACCTTGAGGATTTCGTCCACATTGCAGGTGAAGTCGATTTCCCTGGCGACGACATTGGTCGCGCCATTGCCCATGGTGGCGATGGGATAGACCAGGAAGCCGAATTGGGTGTGAATGGCTTCGTCGCCGGGGCCGAGATAGGTGTGCGCGATCAGGTTCAGGATTTCATCCGAACCGGCGCCGCAGATGATGTTGTCCGGGTTCAGCCCATAGCGCTTGCCGACAGCCTCGCGCAGCACTTTTGACGTGCCTTCCGGATAATCCTCGAGATGGGTCGCGACCGCGGCGAACGCTTCCTTGGCGCGCGGCGAGGGGCCGAACGGCGTCTCGTTGGCCGAGAGCTTGAACACCTTGCGGCCGGGTTCGGCCACGGGGGACTTGCCGGGGGTGTAGGGCGCGATATCGAGAATGCCGGCTTTCGGCACGGGGCGGGACATTGGGGTAGCTCCGGGGTCGTCTGGAAAAGGGTCAGGCTTGCTTCGTGCCGTCGCCGGGCACGGTATAGCGGGTCGCGTGGCTGCCGACGAGGGCGGAGGACCGCACCGAGGCCCCCGCTGCGATCAGGGCAGCCTTGATCGCCTCGAATGTCTGCGGCGCCGAGATGGAGACCAGCAGCGAGGCGCCATCGAAGGCGGTATCCGGCACCACGACCACATCGGCCAGCGGCGCCAGTGCGCGGGCGATCTCGGCATTCCAGCCGGAGACGCGGACGCTCCAGCACTCCACCTCGGTGACCATGGCACTGTCGGCGACGCGCGATACCACGAACACCGGCAGCGCGGCCGGATGGTCGGCGCGCTCGATGAAGGGCAGGCGAGCGATGATCTTTGGCACGCCGTCGCGCTCCAGCTCGTGCCACCACGGCGTCTGGCCGGAGGTGGCGGAGACGAGGGCGAGGTCGCCCTTTGATTTCGCCACGGCTTCAACCGCCGCAACGGCGCTGAAATGCGAGATGTAGGGGACTGTGAAACCGAAATGGAAACGGGCGCTGTCGCGCATCGCGCTCTCACCGAGCGAGAGGTCCGCGTGCAGCGAAAACGGCGCCTGGACGTAAGTGAAAGTCGAGATGATCACGCGCCAGATGCCCTCGACGGTGTCGATGGGCAGGATGCCGCGATGGCGCTGCACCAGGCGGCGCATCATGTCGGCCTCGCGGGCCGGGCGGAACGCCGAGCCGACCTCCTGGGTCTGCTTCACCGAGATCAGCCGGTCGATGATGTCGCCGCGCGACATCAGCAGGCGATGCACCTGCTCGTCGATGCTGTCGATTTCCTGGCGGAGTTCGTTCAGGGACGGCGGGGCGGGGGGCAGTTTCGGCATGAAAACGGACCTTAAGCGACCTTGGCTGACAGGGCCCCTGATTAGGTAAGACAGGACCTGAAAGCAAAGAAAACATGACAGCTATTCTAATGGCTGCCACTTGGGCAAAGCGTCTATGCCAGCCCTATATTGACGGTTGGCCGAGGTGGGACTACGATCCCTGCCTACTCCGTGGTCATTTGAGCCGGCCGGCTTGCAGCCACGTTAAATAACTCGCTAAACAGGCCGGGGACGTTTGCTCCCGGCCGAACCGTATGTTCAGGCCGGGTTTTTTGTGCCCGGTATCCGTGAGGAGGACTCCCGCGAGGGAGCCGGGTATCGAGATGGTCAACGTCCAGCCCTTAAAGAGCGTGTCGGTCCGCCCCGAAGACCGCAGCCAGGAAGCCAACAATCCGACCTCGCTGGTCGCCAAATTCGGCGTGGATGAGCCGCTGCGGCTCGATTGCGGTGTCGATCTCGCCCCGTTCCAGATCGCCTACCAGACCTACGGCACGCTGAATGCCGACAAGACCAATGCCATCCTGATCTGCCACGCGCTGACCGGCGACCAGCATGTGTTCAACAAGAACCCCGTCACCGGCAAGCCGGGCTGGTGGGGCACCATGGTCGGGCCGGGCAAGGCGCTGGATACCGACCGCTACTTCATCATCTGCTCCAACGTGCTCGGCGGCTGCATGGGCTCCACGGGCCCGGCTTCGATCAATCCGGCCACCGGCAAGATCTGGGGCCTCGATTTTCCGGTCATCACCATCCCCGACATGGTGCGCGCGCAGACCATGCTGATCGACCGCCTCGGCATCATGCAATTGTTCTGCGTGGTCGGCGGCTCCATGGGCGGCATGCAGACGCTGCAATGGACTGCGGCCTATCCGGAGCGCGTGTTCTCCGCGCTGGCCGTCGCCTGCGCGACCAAGCATTCGGCGCAGAACATCGCGTTCCACGAGCTGGGCCGTCAGGCCGTGATGGCCGATCCCGACTGGCGCGGCGGGCGTTATTTCGAGGAAGGCACGCATCCGCATCGCGGCCTCGGCGTCGCGCGCATGGCCGCGCATATCACTTATCTCTCGGATGCCGCGCTGCATCGCAAATTCGGCCGCCGCATGCAGGATCGCGAATTGCCGACCTTCTCCTTCGACGCGGATTTCCAGGTCGAGAGCTATCTGCGTTATCAGGGCTCGTCCTTCGTCGAGCGCTTCGACGCCAATTCCTATCTCTATCTCACCCGCGCCATGGACTATTTCGATATCGCTGCGGATCACGACGGCAGACTGGCGGAAGCTTTTCGCGACACCAAGACACGTTTCTGCCTCATGTCTTTCACTTCGGACTGGCTGTTCCCCACCGCGGAATCCCGCGACGTGGTGCATGCGCTGAATGCCGGCGGCGTGCGGGTGTCCTTTGCCGAGATCGAGACCGATAAGGGTCACGATGCGTTCCTGCTCGATGTGCCGGAATTTCTGGATATCGCCGATGCGTTCCTGAATTCGGCAGCGTCGGTGCATGGTTTGCCCGTGGCGGAGGCCGCGAAATGACCGCTACGCAACAAGGCCTGCATTTCAGTCTCGCAAAGCCCGCCTCGCGCGGTCTCGAAAACTATCGCGGCGATCACGTTCTTGTCGCCGACATGATCCCGGCCGGCGCAAAAGTGCTCGACGTCGGCTGCGGCGATGGCGATCTGTTGCAACTGCTTGAGAGCCGCGGCATCGATGGTCGCGGCATCGAGCTGTCGCGCGAGGGCGTCAACCGCTGCGTCGGCAAGGGCCTCGCGGTGGTGCAAGGCGACGCCGACACCGACCTCGTCAACTATCCCGACGATGCGTTTGACTATGTGATCCTGTCGCAAACGCTGCAGGCGACGCGGCAGCCGAAAGTGGTGCTGGAAAACCTGCTGCGCATCGGCCGCCGCGCCATCGTGTCGTTTCCGAATTTCGGCTTCTGGCGGATGCGGCTGCAACTGCTCGCAGGCGGCCGCATGCCGCGCACCGAGAATTTGCCGGCGACCTGGTACGACACGCCGAATATCCACTTCTGCACCATCAAGGACTTCGTGCATCTGTGCGACGAGATCCATGTGAAGATGGAGCGCGCGGTGGCGCTCGATCTGCAGGGCCGCCCGCTGCGATTGAATGCGCCATGGTGGTTCTGGAATCTGTTCGGCGAGCAGGGTGTGTTTCTGCTGCAGCGGATGGGGAAGTAAGGCTGGCGGTAGCCTGTAGGGTGGGCAAAGCGAAGCGTGCCCACCTTCAAATGCACGGCCGGTGAAGGTGGGCA
>JAEXYA010000032.1 GCA_023451825.1 Pseudomonadota bacterium | reverse complement strand
TCCCGACGCTGGTGTCGCAAGCCTTCCTGTGGGGCGGTACGCCCGATGCCATCGCTGAGACGATCCGCGTCGGCATCAATGCGTCGCATCCGGACACGCGGGTTTCGCAGATGCCGGCCTTCGGACGCGACGGCATACTGACGCGCGACAAGATCGACGATGTCGTGGATTATGTGCGCAGCCTGTCTGTACCGGCGCTCGCAAGCTCCATCGCCCCGGACAAGCTCGCGCGCGGCAAGGCTGTCTTCGCCGAGAACTGCGTCGCCTGCCACGGCGACAATGCAACGGGCAGCACCGATGTCGGCGCACCAAATCTTCGCGACCTCTCATGGATCTATGGCGGCGATGCTCAGACGGTGTTCACCTCGGTCTGGGGCGGCCGGCAGGGACAAATGCCGAGTTGGGAAACGCGGCTGTCAGGCCTCGATCGCAAGATCCTCGCGCTCTATCTCGTCGATCTCAGGACTGCCGGGCAATGATCGATATGGCAGCACGGCGTCCCACGACGAAAACGCTCATCTGGTTGTCGGTCGCTGCCGGCCTGTTGCTGATCGTGGTAGCCAATGCGCATTTCGTCTATGTCGCTTTCTCGTCGCAGCCCGATTGCATCGATCACATCAAGCGAGGTGTCGCCGCTGCGGCGCCCGGCAAATTCAGCGCGGCGTCATCGTCATGCACGCCCAAATCTTGAGCGCTTTGCGAGGTCGAAGATGAATCTCCCTGCCGTCTCTCCTCCGCTTCCGCCCGCCATATCGCGAGATCGCCACGTAGCGCCATCCCTTGCTTTCGAGTGGCTGAAAGCAGGGTGGCGAGATCTGACCATCGAGCCCTTTACGAGCGTCGCTTACGGGCTCCTCGTCTTCTTCGTCTCTTTCGCGCTGGTTGGCGGCCTGTTTGCCTTTGGCTGGGACTACATCCTGTTTCCCGTGTTTGCGGGCTTCATGGTGGTTGGTCCTGTGCTGGCCATCGGCCTTTACGAAAAGAGCCGTTGCATTGCCGCTGGCGAACGGGTTTCGCTGGTGCAGATGATCGTGGTACGGCCGAAATCCGGTGGGCAGGTGCTGTTCGCAGGTCTCTTGCTCTCTGCTCTGATGCTGGTCTGGATCCGCGCCGCCGTGATCATCTATGCGCTGTTCTTCGGCGTGAATCCGTTTCCTGGTCTCGGTGGTGTCGCCGCCATGCTGTTCACGACGCCGGTAGGCTGGGCAATGCTGATCGCGGGAACCGCGGTCGGCGGGATATTCGCCGCCTTCTCCTTCGCCATCAGCGTGTTCGCCATCCCGATGCTGCTCAATGAGCGGGTCGATGCGCTCACCGCCATGGGCACCAGCATGGCGATGGTCTGGGCCAATCTGCCGGTCATGCTGACCTGGGCAGCCATTGCGCTGGGTTTGTTCTTGATCAATGTCATGACCGGAATGCTCGCTATGGTCATCGTGTTCCCCGTGCTCGGCCACGGGACATGGCACGCCTATATGGCGATGAAGCCAGGCATCGAGGTGCCCGGCTCGAGTTAACGAGGCCTCCGATGAGCTGTTGTGGCACGGGCGCAGAATTGTCGATACTGGCGGCGACGGATCCGCGCGAGATCCTGCTCGCCAGCCGCCCGATCGCCGGCAATCTGCGACAAACCGATCTCTCCGTGCCCGATGTTCACTGCGGCGCCTGCATTCACACCGTCGAGAAGGCGCTGGGCGGGCTCAAGGGCGTCAGCTCTGCGCGGGTCAATCTCTCCACCAAGCGCGTCACGATCAAATGGCGCGCCGATCTCGATGCCCCGCCTGATTTCATCGAGACGCTGCGCAATGTCGGCTACGACGCGCATCTGTTCGAGGTCGATGCCGAAGCCGGCGACGCCACTTTGTCCGAATTGATCCGCGCGCTTGCGGTGTCCGGCTTTGCGGCCAGCAATATCATGTTGTTCTCCGTGTCGGTCTGGTCCGGCGCCGAGCCGGCGACACGCGACCTGTTTCACGGTCTCTCCGCGCTGATCGCGCTGCCGACGCTGCTTTATGCCGGCCGCCCGTTCTTCCGCTCGGCATGGCAGGCGCTGCGCCATGGTCGCACCAATATGGATGTGCCGATCTCGCTCGGCGTATCTCTTGCTTTCGGCATGAGCCTGTATGAGACGGCGACCCACGGCCCGCATGCCTATTTCGATGCCTCGGTGTCGCTGCTGTTCTTCCTGCTGATCGGCCGCACCCTCGATCACATGATGCGCGAACGCGCGCGCGTGGCCGTAAAGGGGCTCGCGCGTCTCGCTGCACGCGGTGCATTGGTCCAGCAGGCGGATGGGGCGCAGACCTATCTGCCCGTTGCCGAAATCAAGCCGGGCATGACGATCCTGCTCGCAGCCGGCGAACGGGTGCCGGTGGATGCCGTCGTCATGCAGGGACTGTCCGAGCTCGATGTGTCGCTGGTGACGGGCGAAAGCGTGCCACAGCCGGCACAGCCCGGCGCCGAACTCCGCGCCGGCACGCTCAATCTGACGGGACCGCTGACGATTAAGGCGAGCGCGGCAGCCAACGACTCCTTCCTCGCAGAGATGCTGCGAATGATGGAAGCGGCAGAGCAGGGCCGCTCCGCCTATCGCCGCATCGCCGATCGCGCCTCGTCGCTCTATGCGCCCGTCGTCCATCTCACCGCACTGCTCACGCTGATCGGCTGGATGTTCGTCGAGGGCGATTGGCATCATGCCATCACCATTGCCGTCGCCGTCCTGATCATCACCTGTCCCTGCGCGCTCGGCCTCGCGGTGCCGATGGTGCAGGTGGTCGCGGCTCGGCGGCTGTTCGAAGCCGGCATCATGATCAAGGACGGCGGCGCGCTGGAGCGCCTCGCCGAAGTCGATATGATCGTGTTCGACAAGACCGGCACGCTGACACAGGGCAATCCGCGGCTTGTCGATGCCGACAAGCTCGATGCGGCCATGCTGACACTAGCCGGCACCGTTGCTGCGCATTCGCGGCATCCATTTTCACGCGCACTTGCTTCGGTGGCGATGGCTGCACAGCCGCCGATCATCTTCGATGCGATTTCCGAGGTCCCCGGTTGCGGCATGGAAGCGCGCATGAATGGCAGCGTGATCAGACTTGGCCGTCCTGAGTGGGCGCTGGATTGCGTCGCAGGCGCCGATGTCAATGTCTCGTCTGTGGTGCTGTCGCGCGATGGCAAGCGCCTGGCTGACTATCGCTTTGAAGACAGCCTGCGTATTGGCGCCGCCCGCAGCGTGGCCGAGTTGACGCGCGATGGCTTTGCCGTCGAAATCGTCTCCGGCGATCGCGAAGCACCCGTGCGCGCGCTCGCCGGCTCGCTCGGTGTCTCCGCTTTTGCCGGCGTTCTGCCGGGCGGCAAGGCCGAGCATGTCGCCGATCTCGCCAAAGCCGGCAAGAAGGTCCTGATGGTTGGCGACGGCCTCAATGACACGCCGGCCCTGATGGCGGCTCATGCCTCGATGGCGCCGGCTTCTGCTGCCGATGTCGGGCGCAATGCGGCCGACCTCGTCTTCCTGCGCGAGAGTCTCGACGCCGTGCCGCTGGCCATTGCCGTCTCGCGCGAAGCGCAAAAACTGGTCCGGCAGAATCTCGCGTTGGCGGTGGGCTACAATTTCATCGCCGTACCGATCGCCATTCTTGGCTATGTCACGCCACTCGTTGCTGCGATTGCGATGTCGGGCTCATCGATTGTGGTGGTGGCCAACGCGCTTCGTCTGCGCGGAGCCAATGCAAAGCGCGACACGAAAAATTCCATTGCCATGCGCATGGAGCCCGCGGAATGACCGATTATTTCTATCTGATCCCGATCGCCATCGGTCTCGGCCTTTGCGGCCTCGCCGCATTCTTGTGGTCGTTGAAGGCAGGGCAATATGACGACCTGCAAGGCGCTGCCGAGCGCATCCTGCATCAGGACGATACGCCGCTGTCGCGTTAGGCGGCCGTTCGGCCGTCCCATCCATTCATCGCGTGATGGGCGACGGCTTCGAGTTCTTCCCGGCTCGCGCCGTCGCGTGCCTGCAGCGACATGCCGCCCTGGATTGCCAGCACAAACCGCGCGAGTCCGTTGACGTCAGTGGTTTTCGGCAGTTCACCGTCGCTCACGCCGCGGCGTATCCGCTCCCGCACGCGTTCAAGCCCCGCACCGCGCGCCAGCCGGACGGTTTCGCCGAGCTCCGGATAACCCTCGCTGCCGACGGCCGACAGCGTCACCATGCAGCCAAGCGGGACGTCGCGTCCTTGCGATCCTGTCAGCGCAGTCGCTGAGTCCATCAGGAAGGCCGCGATCGCCTCGCGACAGGTTTTGGCGGTCGCGAAGTTGCCCCACACCATCGACTCGAACGACTCGGCATAGTGCCGAAGCGTCTCGGCATACAGCGCTTCCTTCGGTCCAAACGCCGCGTACAGGCTGGGCGAGCCAATCCCCATGGCCTGGGTGAGGTCGGAAATCGAGGTCGCGGCATAACCCTTCTGCCAGAACAGGCGCATGGCCGCGGTCAGTGCGGCGTTGCGGTCAAAGGCACGGGGGCGCCCGCGGCCAGCTTTAGGCGCGGCGTCGGAAGACGTCTTCGATAATTTCTGCATCGATCGTTATTTAATTCGCTTGATTGGCGATCGCAATACGCCTACTTGATTTCTGTGTTGTTCAATACAGAAAGGGATTTTGGCATGTCGGATTTGTCTGGAAAGCGCGCCCTGGTCACCGGCGCTTCACGCGGTATCGGGGCGGCTATAGCAAAGGCGCTCGCGGAAAAAGGTGCCGATGTTGCAATTACTTACGAACGTTCGGCCGACAAGGCCGCGGAGGTCGTGCGGGCGGTTGAGGCGGCGGGGCGGCGTGGCTTCGCGATTCAGGCCGACAGCGCAAATGCGGACGCGGTGAGGCGGTCCGTCAAGGAAGCCGCGGAGAAGCTCGGCGGGCTCGATATCCTCGTCAATAACGCCGGCATCGCGCGTGGCGGCCCGGTGGCCGAGATGAGTCTTGCCGATATCGACGCGCTCCTCGATGTGAATATCCGCTCGGTGGTGCTGGCCTCGCAGGCCGCCATTCCGTTGCTGGGGCAGGGTGGCCGCATCATCTCGATCGGCTCGAACCTGGCTGACCGCGTGCCGTTTCCAGGTGTCACCGTCTATTCGATGTCGAAATCGGCGCTGCTGTCCTTCACCCGCGGTCTGGCTCGCGAACTCGGTCCGCGTGGCATCACCGTCAATCTGGTTCATCCCGGATCGACAGATACGGACATGAACCCGGCCCAGGGCGAGACGTCCGGGGCGCAGCTCGCGTTTTCGGCGCTCGGTCACTATGGCAAGCCGGAAGATATCGGAGCTGCGGTTGCTTTCCTGGCAAGCCCGGCCGCGCGTCAGATCACCGGCACCGGCCTACTGGTGGATGGTGGCGCAAACGCCTGAGTGCTCGCATGCAAAACAAAAAAGGCCCGGCAAATTGCCGGGCCCTTTTATTGTCTGACTGTTCTCCGCTTACGGCTGCACCGCCTCAGCGTCGCGACTGGCGAACTGGCGGTTGATCGAGATCGCCAGCAGCGTGCAGACGGCACCCGAGAGCAGATAGATGCCCGACGATGGCAGGCCGAAATGGCTCGACATCACCAACGCGGCCAGCGGGGCGAAGCCGGCGCCGAACAGCCAGGCAAGGTCGGTTGTGAGCGCCGACGCGGTGTAGCGATAGCGCTTGCGGAAGCTCGATGCGACCGAGCCGGAAGACTGACCGAGCGACAGGCCGAGCAGGATGAAGCCGAGGATCATGAAGGCCAGTTCGCCTGCGAGGCCGCCATCGAGCAGCTGCGGCGCGAAGCCAGAGAACACGGCGATCGCGATGGCCGAGCCGGCGAGCAAGGTACGGCGGCCAACCTTGTCTGCGATATAGCCCGAGAACAGCATCGCGATGATGCCGACCACGGCGCCGATGCATTCGATCACGAGGAAGCGGCCGGGCGTTTCACGGGTGAACAGGAATACCCAGGACAGCGGAAACACGGTGACCATGTGGAAGAGCGCGAACGACGCGAGCGGAGCGAAAGCGCCAACCACGATGGTGCGGCCCTGCTGGCTCAGCGTTTCCGGCACCGACGACGGTTCGAGCTCGCGGCTTTCGAACAGTTCGGTGTAGCCCGGCGTCACCACCATGCGGAGGCGGGCAAACAGCGCGACGACGTTGATGGCGAAAGCGACGAAGAACGGATAGCGCCAGCCCCAGTCGAGGAAGTCTTCGGCCGAGAGCGTATCGACGAAGAAGGCGAACAGCGCGGAGGCGACGATCAGGCCGATCGGCGCGCCGAGCTGCGGGATCATGGCGTACCAGCCCTTGCGGCCTTCCGGTGCGTTGAGCGCCAGCAACGAGGCAAGACCGTCCCAGGTGCCGCCCCAGGAGAGGCCCTGACCGATACGGGCCGCAGCGAGCAGCCAAGCCGACGCGATTCCGATCGTCTCATAGCCGGGCAAAAAGGCGATGGCGACGGTAGAGACGCCGAGCAGGAACAGGGCGATGGTCATCTTCGCGCCCTTGCCCTGGCGCCGGTCGATCTCCGTGAAGATCATGGTACCGATCGGGCGGGCGATGAAGGCCAGTGCGAAGATCGCGAAAGAATAGAGTGTGCCGGTGAGCGGATCGTGGTTCGGAAATACCAGCTTCGGGAAAACCAGCACCGAGGCGATCGCATAGACGAAGAAGTCGAAGAATTCCGAGGTGCGCCCGATGATGACACCGATGGCGATTTCGCCCGGGTTGACTTGGCCATGGCCGTCCGCGTGCAGGCGACGGGCATCCTCTTCCATCGTCGATTGCGCTTGCGCCATATCTTCAATCCATTTGTATCGTAGGTTGCATATACTGAATTCGGCGCAAGAATGCATGCCGGCCAGTTGACGATTTGTCGTGAAGCGCAGTTCCGAACCATTGGACAAATTGTCCAATGTTGCCCTGCAGCAAATGCGCCTAACCGTGCGCGCAAACGGACATCATCGAATGGGTAAGACCTTGAGCCGCCTGAGAATCCTCCTTTTGCTGCCGCTGGTTGCCCTGCTCGGCGGCTGCAATTTCGTCGTGATGAATCCCGCGGGTGACATCGCAGTGCAGCAGCGCGACCTCGTGGTCGTTTCCGTTGTTCTGATGCTCCTCATCATCATCCCGGTGATGTTCCTCATCGTTTTCTTCTCCTGGAAGTACCGACAGGCGAACACCGAAGCCAAATACGAGCCGGATTGGGACCACTCGACCCATCTCGAACTCGTCATCTGGGCGATACCGCTGCTGATCATCATCTGCCTCGGCGCTATCACCTGGAGCAGCACCCATCTGCTCGATCCGTATCGCCGCCTCGATCGCATCTCGCCGGGCAATGCCGCGACGCTGAATGATCCGTTGCTGGTCGAGGTCGTGGCGCTCGACTGGAAGTGGCTCTTTATCTATCCGGAATATGGCGTGGCCGCGGTCAACGAGCTTGCCGCTCCGGTGGATCGTCAGATCCGCTTCAAGATCACCGCGACCTCGGTGATGAACTCGTTCTACATCCCAGCGCTGGCGGGCCAGATCTATGCGATGCCGGGCATGGAGACCAAGCTCCACGCCGTCATCAACAAGGCTGGCAAGTATGACGGCTTCTCGGCGAACTATTCAGGTGCCGGCTTCTCCAACATGCGCTTCGCTTTCCATGGGGTTGATCAGGCCGGCTTCGATGCCTGGATCGCCAAGGCTAAGGGCAGCCAGGACAAGCTGAGCCGCGACGTCTATCTCGAACTCGAAAAGCCGAGCGAGAAGGTGCCGGTGAAGCTCTACAACAGCGTCGATGCCGATCTGTACAAGCTGATCCTCAATCAGTGCGCCCAGCCCGGCAAGATGTGCATGAGCGAGATGATGGCTATCGATTCCCGTGGTGGCATGGGTCTCGCCAGCGCCCGCAATATCTTGCCGCTGAAGTACAATATTTCGCAGCTCGATGGCTCAGCTGCGGTCAAGAACTATGTCGCCAGTGTCTGCACCGTTGCCGATGCTGTCCGCGAAGCGGCTGACCGCACCTTCACGCCGGGCGACTCGACGCCGATGAGCGGTGCCGGCCTGCCGCGCCGTCGCAACGCGACCGAGCCTTTCCAATTCACGCCTGCGCCGTCGCCCGCTGAGCGACGCGCGTCCAACACCTGATCCGGATCCGATCCCATGTCTGCTGCAACCGCAATTGCTGAAAACACCGGGCTTGCGAAGGTTCTCTTCGGCCGGCTCACCTTCGAATCGCTCCCGCTGCATGAACCGATCGTTGTCGCCACTTTCTGCGCCGTTGCGCTGGGTGGCATCGCGCTCGTGGCTGGCCTGACCTATTTCCGTCTCTGGGGTTATCTTTGGAAGGAATGGTTCACCAGCGTGGACCACAAGAAGATCGGCATCATGTATATGATCCTCGGTCTTGTGATGTTCCTGCGCGGCTTTGCCGACGCGGTCATGATGCGCCTTCAGCAGGCGCTCGCCTTCAACGGCTCCGAAGGCTATCTCAACGCGCACCACTATGATCAGGTCTTCACCGCTCACGGTGTGATCATGATCTTCTTCGTGGCGATGCCCTTTGTCACCGGCCTGATGAACTACATCGTGCCGCTGCAGATCGGCGCCCGCGACGTTTCGTTCCCATTCCTGAACAATTTCTCGTTCTGGATGACCACCGGTGGCGCGATCCTCGTCATGATCTCGCTGTTCGTCGGTGAGTTCGCCAAGACCGGCTGGCTGGCTTATCCGCCCCTGTCGAATATCGGTTACAGCCCGGATGTCGGCGTCGATTATTACATATGGGCGCTACAAGTCGCGGGTGTCGGCACGACGCTATCAGGCATCAACCTGATCGCGACGATCGTGAAGATGCGCTGCCCCGGCATGACCATGATGAAGATGCCGGTCTTCACCTGGACCTCGCTCTGCACCAACGTCCTGATCGTCGCGTCCTTCCCGGTCCTGACCGCATGTCTGGCCCTGCTGTCGCTCGATCGTTACGTCGGCACCAACTTCTTCACGAACGATCTCGGCGGCAACCCGATGATGTACGTGAACCTGATCTGGATCTGGGGCCATCCTGAAGTTTACATCCTGGTGCTGCCGATCTTCGGCGTGTTCTCGGAAGTGACCTCGACCTTCTCCGGCAAGAAGCTGTTCGGCTACACGTCGATGGTCTACGCCACGGTCTGCATCACGATCCTGTCCTATCTCGTCTGGCTGCATCATTTCTTCACCATGGGCTCGGGCGCGAGCGTGAACTCGTTCTTCGGCATCACCACGATGATCATTTCGATCCCGACCGGTGCGAAGATCTTCAACTGGCTGTTCACCATGTATCGTGGCCGCATCCGGTTCGATCTGCCGATGATGTGGACCGTCGCCTTCATGCTGACCTTCGTGATCGGTGGCATGACCGGCGTCATGCTGGCGATTCCGCCGGCCGACTTCGTGCTGCATAACTCGCTGTTCCTGATCGCCCACTTCCACAACGTCATCATCGGCGGCGTGGTGTTCGGCGTGTTCGCGGCGATCAATTTCTGGTTCCCGAAGGCGTTCGGCTTCAAGCTCGATGAGTTCTGGGGCAAGGTGTCGTTCTGGTTCTGGGTCGTCGGTTTCTGGGTCGCCTTCACGCCGCTCTATGTGCTCGGCTTCATGGGTGTGACCCGCCGCATGCGCGTGTTCGACGATCCGTCGCTGCAGATCTGGTTCATCATTGCCGGCATCGGTGCCGCGATGATCGCCGCCGGCATCGGCGCCCTGCTCGTGCAGATCGCGGTCAGCATCTGGAAGCGCAAGGAGCTTGCCGACCATACCGGCGATCCATGGCAGGGCCGTACGCTGGAATGGGCAACCTCGTCGCCGCCGCCGGACTACAACTTCGCCTTCACGCCGGTCGTGCATGACAATGATGCATGGTACGACATGAAGCAGCGCGGTTATGCGCGTCCGCTGCAAGGCTTCAAGCCGATCCACATGCCGAAGAACACCGGCGCGGGGATCATCCTGTCGGGCTTCGCCACCGCGCTCGGTTTCGCGCTGATCTGGTACATGTGGCTGCTCGCGGCGGTGTGCTTCGCCGCGATCATCGCCGGCGCGATCTACCATACGTTCAACTACAAGCGTGACTTCCACATCCCGGTGGACCAGGTCATCAACACGGAAGCCGAGCGTACCAAGCTCCTGGCAGCACAGGCCGCATCATGAGCGCACCGACCCAGACCATGAACGGCGACGCGCCGGTCTTCTACGTCGCCGACGAGCACGATCATCCGCCCGGCCAGAGCACCATGCTCGGCTTCTGGCTCTATCTGATGAGCGACTGCCTGATCTTCGCGATGCTGTTCGCGACCTTCGGCGTCCTCGGCACCAGCTACGCGGCGGGCCCCGGCCCGAAGGATCTGTTCGACCTCAAGCTGGTCGCGCTGAACACTGCGATGCTGCTGTTCTCTTCCATCACCTATGGCTTCGCCATGCTGGAGATGCAGAAGGGCAAAGTCGGCTCGACCCAGATGTGGCTGGCGATCACCGGCCTGTTCGGTCTCGCCTTCCTGTGCATCGAGCTCTACGAATTCCACCACATGGTTCACGAAGGTGCCGGCTGGTGGCGTAGCGCCTTCCTGTCGTCTTTCTTTGCGCTGGTCGGCACCCACGGTCTGCACGTCACTTTCGGCATCATCTGGCTGGTGGTGTTGATGGTGCAGGTGTCGAAGTTCGGCCTCATCGATGCCAACAAGCGCCGCCTGATGTGCCTCAGCATGTTCTGGCACTTCCTCGACGTCGTCTGGATCGGCGTCTTCACCTTCGTCTATCTGATGGGAGTCGTGCGATGAGCGCCGACGCACACGCTGGCCACAGTCACGATTCGCACGGCCACGATGATCACGCGCATGGCCATGGTCACGATGATGGCCACGATCATGGTTCGTTCAAATCCTATATGACGGGCTTTGTCCTCTCGGTCATTCTCACTGTCATCCCGTTCTATCTGGTGATGACCGGTGCGATCGAGAACAAGAACTGGACGATCGCGATCATCGTCGCCTTCGCGGTCGTGCAGATCGTGGTCCACATGATCTACTTCCTGCACATGAACGCGTCGTCGGATGGCGGCTGGACCTTGATGGCGCTGATCTTCACGCTCATCGTTGTCGTCATCGCGCTCGCCGGCTCGTTGTGGGTGATGTACCACCTGAACGTCAACATGATGCCGGTCCACGACATGCGGAACATGCCCTGATGGGTATGACCGCGCCTGAATCGGCCGGCGAGGCCGATCGGGCGCCACGCGGGACAGCCACGCTTGCGGTGCTGGCTGTTCTCGCGCTTATCGGAATTGCAGGCTTCATGGCGCTCGGCATCTGGCAAGTCGAGCGCCGCGCCTGGAAACTGGACCTGATCGCACGTGTCGATCAGCGCAGCCACGCCGCACCCGTTGCTGCACCCGGGCCCGCGGCGTGGCTGGCCATTTCCCGCAGCACTGACGAATATCGCCGCGTCAGCGTTGCTGGCACATTCCTGCAGGGCAAGGACGTGCTGGTTCAGGCCGTCTCGGATCTCGGCGCGGGATTCTGGGTTCTCACCCCGCTGCGCACCGACACCGGCTTTACTGTTCTGATCAATCGTGGCTTTGTCAGCCCCGACGAGCGCAAGGCCAATGGTTTTGCGCCACCAACCGCTCCGGTCACGGTCACCGGCTTACTACGGATCTCCGAGCCCAAAGGCGGCTTTCTGCGGACCAACGATCCCGATGCGGGCCGCTGGTTTTCTCGTGACATTCCCGAGATCGCCAAGAGTCAGAAACTTGATCCCGTCGCGCCTTATTTCATCGATGCCGACAAGTCGCTGGATGCGCCTGGTCAGCCTCATGGCGGGCTGACTGTGGTCTCCTTCGCGAACAATCACGCCGTCTATGCGCTGACCTGGCTCGGTCTGGCTTTGATGCTGGCAGCCGGCGCCGTCTATGTCGGACGCCACGAGTGGGCGATTCGGAGAAAATCAACATCTCGCGTATGACATGGCAATGTCGCATGAGCCTGTCTGGGGCTGTGTGCGCCAAGCATGACGGTGCGCAATGCCGGGTATCGGACTCTCTAGCAACGCAGGTGGACCGGACGGAGCCGGGGTGGGCCCGGATGCGGTACCGCATCGGTCCGGCCCGGCCGCTCTTGCGCCTGCGGCGCAACCGCTCGACGAGACCACCAACGTCAAGAATATCAATCTGCTGATTCAGTTGCGCTGGATCGCCGTGGTCGGCCAGGTTCTGACCATCGGCTTCGTGCATTTTGTGATGGGCGTCGAATTGCCACTGATGCCGATGATCTCGGTGCTGTGCGGCTCGATCTTCCTCAATGTCATCAGCCAGGAGTGGCTGCGCAAGCAGACCGACGCGCGCGACCGCGAATTGCTGATGTTGCTGTTGCTCGACGTCGCCGCGTTGACGGCGCAGCTCTATCTCAGCGGTGGTGCGACCAATCCATTCGTCTCGCTCTACCTCTTGCAGGTGACACTTGGTGCGATGCTGCTCAATGCACGCTCCACCTGGGTGATTGTCGTCGTCGCCTGTCTTTGCTTTGCGGGGCTGATCCTCTTTCATCGGCCGCTGGCGCTCCCCGTCGAAATGGCGGACCATCTGTTTCAGCTTCATATCATTGGCACGCTGATTTGCTTTGTGCTCGATGCGGCACTGATTGTCGTGTTCATGACGCGGATTGCCCGCAATCTGCGCGACCGCGACAATGGTCTCGCCAAGCTGCGCCAGCAGGCGGCGGAGGAAGATCATATAGTCCGTATGGGTCTGCTCGCGTCAGGCGCAGCGCATGAGCTCGGTACACCACTCGCATCGCTGTCGGTCATTCTCAGTGATTGGCGTCGCATGCCGGCGCTGGCCAATGATCCCGAACTGATGGAGGAGATCGCCGAAATGCAGGCCGATGTGCAGCGCTGCAAGTCGATTGTGACGGGCATTCTGATGTCCGCCGGCGATATGCGAGGCGAAGCGCCCGCCGTCACTTCGGTGAATGACTTCTTCGGCGAGCTCGTGGATGACTGGCGCAGCGCCAGATCGAGCGGCACGCTGGTCTACGAGAACCGTTTTGGCGACGATATGCCGATTGTGTCGGATTCTGCGTTGAAGCAGACGATCTTCAACGTGCTAGACAATGCCAATGAAGTTTCGCCGCTCTGGATCCGCGTCGCCTTGGAGCGGGAGGGGGAGATGCTCGTGCTGAAAGTCAGCGACATGGGCCCCGGCTTTGCGAAAGAAATGCTGGCCAATCTGGGCAAACCTTATAATTCCAGCAAGGGACGGGCGGGCCGCGGGCTGGGCCTGTTTCTGGTGGTCAATGCCGTCCGCAAGCTCGGTGGCACCGTTGCAGCGGACAATCGACCTGTTGGCGGCGCTGTCGTCACGCTTTCACTGCCGTTGTCAGCCCTCGCGATAGGAGCGCACAGACATGTCCGATGAACGTCTCTTGATTATCGTAGAAGACGACGAAGGCTTTGCGCGAACGTTGAAGCGCTCGTTCGAGCGCCGCGGCTACAGTGTCCTTCACGCCGAGGGATTTGAGACGCTCACCGACGTGCTCGGCGACAAGGTGCCGGGTTTTGCGGTGGTCGATCTCAAGCTGGCCGGAGCATCAGGTCTCACCTGTGTCGAAGCGCTGCATGCGCTGAGTGAGGATATGCTGATCGTCGTGCTCACCGGATACGCCAGCATCGCCACGGCCGTCGAAGCGATCAAGCTTGGCGCCTGCCACTATCTGGCGAAACCTTCGAACACCGACGACATCGAGGACGCCTTCCAGAAGGCGGCCGGCGACACCAAGGTCGCGCTCACCGAGCGCCCGACCTCGATCAAGACGCTGGAATGGGAGCACATTCACCAGACCCTTGTGGAGAGCGATTTCAATATCTCGGAGACCGCACGCCGGCTCGGGATGCATCGCCGGACACTGGCGCGGAAGCTTGAGAAGCGTCAGGTGAATTGAGCAGAGATCAGGTTAACAACATCCCTGATGCCTGAACCATTGCGCCAGCGCGCCTTCGAGCGGCTTCCATGCCTGCTCCAGCGCCCTGAACTGCGGCACATTCGCCCGATACATCCCGCGGATCTCGGCTTCCATTGCATTGAGATCGACGCCGGTGAGCTTACCGTCGCGGCAGATCGTATTGCCGTTGACGACGACCTCCCGCACGCAACTGCTATTGCCGCGCGCGAACAAGAGGTCGATGGGATCGACGGGCATGATCGCATCGCGGTCGAGCTGGCCGATATCGAGGATGATGAAGTCCGCAGCTTCGCCAGCCTCGAGCTTACCTGACCCAGGCGCGCTGATGGATGTGCGGCCGTTGCGGACAGCGAGCGACAGGAACTCCCCACGGCTCCATGTTCGTTCGAAGCCCAACCCGCCATGGGCCATCTGCACAAGCCGCATTTCGCGGATCGCATCGTCGTCCTCGTCGAGGGCGACGCCGTCGATACCCACTGCGACCTTGCAGCCGCGGCGATGCGCGTCCGCGATGGGGGGAAAACCGGAATGCAGATGCAGGTTAGAGCTGAAATTGGTCACGATGGTCGCGCCGGACTCTGCGATCATGTCGAGCTCGTCTGGTCGTGCGTGGATGCAATGGGCCACGGTTAAACGCTCTGACAGCAGGCCGATGTCCTTGAGGAAGCGCACCACCCCGCCGGGAAAGACTCGGTCGGCCCATTGGCGCTGGTAGATGGTCTCGAGCAGATGCATATGCACGCGCCGGCCGGTGGCGGCGGAGCGCTCGGCAATCGCTTCGAGCAGCGCGGGCGAGCACCACTGCGCGCCGGCCGGACCGTATTGCACGTCGATCAAGGGGCTCGCGATGGCCGCATGGATCGCATCGACGCGGTCGAGATATTCGGTTGCGGTGGGCGACGGTCGAACGAACAAGTCCTGGATCGTGCTGCGATCTTCATCGGACAGGTTTGAGAGTACATCTGTGCTATCGCCGTAGACCAGCGGGTTCTGGTCGCGCACCGCGAGAGCAAAAGCTATGCGGATGCCGACATCGCTTGCGGCTTTGCCGATCGCGATCGCCTCATCGACGATCGGCAGTTTGCCGCTGGGGCGTGTATAATGGATCATCGCGCCGCCGCAGCCGGCGCGGGCCGAGCGGGCAAGAGAGACTGCGGCAGCGAGATAGGCGTCCGGCGGCGTGCCGAATGCTGAACGAAGTATCCATGATTCCAGCGGCATACCCGACGCGCCGAAGGATGTCATGGACGGCCGTGCGTGGTCATGGGCATTGACCAATGCAGGGATGACGAGATGGTTCGTCTGCGGCGTGGTCGAGACGCCTGCCGAGACTTCTGTGATCAGGCCATCCGCATAAGCGATGCTGGCCTGAGGCAGAAGATCGGTGCCATCGAAAATATGTGCCGCAGACAGAACCCTCGTCATCAGCGCAATCAGTTCGCCGTATAAACGAGATCGCGCTCGCCACGCGGCGGCAGGAAATCGCGCGAGAAGATTTCCTTCGGGGTCGGGGTGCGCTTCAGCTCATAGCCTTCCACCACCATGCCGATAGCGCGCGCCATGCGCTCGTCCTTGATGTCGCCGACGCCGATTTCCTTCATTTCCGGCGAGACCATCAACTTGTCGAAGGCAAACTGCATGCGGCGCTTCTCCACGGGCACATCGACGAGATTGTCGAACGCAACCACCGACTTCATGGCTTCGTTCTGATCCTTCGCCGTCGCGATGTTTGCCTTGTTGATCGCGCGAACAAGCCCGGCCACCGCCTTCGGATTCTCCTTCAGCAGCTTCTGCGAGACCATCACGCCGTTGGAATAGAGATCGAGGCCGAATTCACCGAACGAGAACCACTTGAAATCCTTGTCGGGGTCCTGGCGGTTCAGCACCAGGTTGAAATAGCTGGTGATGTTGAACACCAGCGCGGCATCGATATCGCCCTTGATCAGCATCGGTTCCTGCAGGTTCGGCGCCATGTTCGACACCTTGATCTTGTCGGCGGCGAGACCGTTCTTCTGGATGAACACCGGCAGCAGGCGCGTGGTCGGGGTGCCCTGCGCGCCACCCAGCGTGCGGCCTTCAAAGTCCTTGATGGTCTTGATGCCGCTGGAATTCTTGGTGACGATCGAGAAGGGCGGCTGGTTCCACATCATGTAGACCATCACAGGCGCATCGGCGGGTCGCGTGGACGAGTTCTGGATGATGGCATTGACGTCGCCGAAGCCGGCATCCCAGGCGCCCGACATGATGCGCGTCACGGTCGCGCCCGAGCCTTCGCCCTGATCGATGATAACGTTCAGGCCCTCCTCTTTGAAATAGCCTTTGTCCTTTGCATAGAAGAAGGCGGCATCGCTGCCCTGGGTCTTCCAGCCAAGCGTGAACTTGATGGTGGTTTCCTGCGCGGACGCGGCGCTGGCGAGCAGCACGCTCGAGAAGGCGAGGGCAGTCAATCGCTTCAACATGACGGTCTCCGGGTTGAGTTGTGATTAGGTTGCGATGGCGTCGGTCTTGCGCGTGGCCCAGCCGGTCACGCGCGCTTCGATCAGGGAGAAAATGACGTAGAGGGCGACGCCGAGCGCCGCGAGAATGAACAGGCAGGCGAAGACCAGCGGTACGTTGAAGTTGGACGATGCGCTCATCATCACATTGCCGATGCCGCGATTGGAGGCGACGGTCTCGGCCAGCACGGCACCGACAAAAGCGTAACTGACGGCGACCTTCAGCGAGGCGAAGAAGAACGGCATGGTTCTGGGCAGGCCGACATTCCAAAGAATGTCCATCTTGCTGGCGCCGAGTGCCTTCAGCACGTCCTCGAGTTCGGGCTCCGTCGTGGCGAGACCGGTGGCGATGTTCACGACGATCGGGAAGAAGCAGATCGATAGCGCGGTAAGGATCGCCGGCACCGAGCCCGAGCCGAACCACAGCACGAAGATCGGTACCACCGCGACTTTCGGAATCGAGGAGAAGCCGACCAAGAGCGGATAAGCGGTGTCGTAAGCGACTTTCGATACGCCGATGATGGCACCAAGCACCACGCCAAGGCCAACGCCGAGCGCAAATCCGGTCATGGTGGTGACCAGCGTCTGCACGATATGCGGCCACAGGATCGGGAATTTCGCGATCAGGGTCGCGAGAACATCGGTCGGGCGTGGCAGGATGAGGTCAGACATGCCGGAGACGATGCAGAACAGTTGCCAGCCTGCGAAGAAGGCGACGATCAGTCCGAACGACCAGAGCTTTTGACGGAGGCCGAGATTCATTTATGCCTCCTGTGCGGCCGGAGCGTTGCTCCGGGCATTGACGATGAGATCGCGCAGGCGCTGATTCAGCGCGACGAAGTCCGGCTCGAAGGTCATTGGAATGGTGCGCGGGCGCGGGAAATCCACGGCGCTGTCGTCGAGGATGCGGCCGGGCCGCGCGCTCATCACGCAGATGCGGCTGGCGAGGAAGCCGGCCTCGCGCAGGTCGTGCGTCACCAGCAGCACGGTCGGTTTATGCTGCAGCCACAGGCCCTGCAGGATCGACCACAGCTCTTCCTTGGTGAACTGATCGAGCGCGCCAAAAGGCTCGTCGAGCAGCAGCATGCGCGGTTCATGGATCAGCGCGCGGCACAGATTGGCTCGCTGCAACATGCCGCCCGAAAGCTGCCACGGATACTTTTTGGCAAAATCCTTGAGGCCGACTTGCGTCAGCAATGCGTGCGCCTTGTGGCGAAACTCGGTCTTGCGCTTCTGCCGATATTCGGCGCGGAACGGCTGCACGATCTTCAGCGGCAGCATGATGTTCTGCTCGATGGTCAACCAGGGAAGCATGGTCGGGTTCTGGAACGCCATGCCGATCCGCAGCGCCTTGGCGGCCACCTCGCGGCCGCCGACGATGACGACACCGGTGGTCGGGCGGATCAGATTGCTGACCAGTTTGAGGATCGTCGACTTGCCGCAGCCGGATGGGCCGACAAGGGCAAGGAATTCGCCGTCGGGGATGATAAGATTGGTCTCGGACAGCGCCGGGGTCGCGCTGGCGCCGCGGCCGAAGGTCACCGAAGTCCGCGACAGCTCAATGGCGGTCGGGATACGTGGGGCGCTTTGGGCAGCCGTTTGGTTTTCTTGCATACTGATCATGACAACAAGTGTATGCAATTGGGGTGCCACTTGAGTCTGGGGCGAATCCTCCTCAAGTTGTCGCCTTACGCGCGCTGTTGCGGAATTATTGGGCAGGCACGTCGATAAAGTGCATGCACTTCGCGCAAGCGCTTCTATGTACGGGGTGGTACAGGTTTGTCAGGATGCCGGAAACGCCGAACCCAAAAGACAAAGTCGCGGTGATTTGCAGCGCGCTTCGGCGCGCGATCATCGAACAGGCATTGGAGCCGGGCACCAAGCTGCCCGAAGATGCGCTTGGAGAGCGCTTCGGTGTCAGCCGCACGATTGCGCGGCATGCGCTCGGGCAGCTGGCCTCCGAGGGGCTTGTTGAACTCCGCCGCAACCGCATCGCGGTGGTCGTCACGCCGAGCTGGCAGGATGCGCGTGACATCTTCGATATCCGCATGGAGCTGGAGCGCCTGATCGTGCGCAAGCTGGCCGGCAAACTGAAGCCGGCGCAGATCGCGCGCCTGAAAGCGCATGTGGCGGCGGAGAAGGAGGCGAATGACGGCCCGAGTGCGGTCTCGATCCGTCTCGCCACCGAGTTTCACATTTTGCTCGCGTCCATGACCAACAGCCCGGTGCTGGTCCGCTATGTCAGCGAGATCGCCTATCGCTGCTGCCTGACGCTGTCATTGTTCAGCCGCCCGCATTCATCGGAATGCGGCATCAACGAGCACATCGCCATCATCGATACGTTGCAGAGCGGCGATGTCGATCAAGCGATGGCGCTGATGCATTCGCATCTTGGTGAAGTCGCCAATCGTGCGCTTGTGGAGCCCAGCCCGGCGCGTGGCCGCGATCTCGTCGATGTGCTTGCGCCTTATGCTGAAGAGACACGCTGACGTCTCCGCGGCGTCTAGCGCAGGCGTCGCAACAGAAAATCGTAGAATTTCGTATCATCGGCGCGCGACACATTGATCCGGATCGCCCTGGCCAGTGGACTGTTCTTGTCGATGCAGAACAGGCTGCCCGGTGCGATGAAGATGCTTTCCTTTGCACCGTCGCGTGCCAGCGCCATGTCGTCGATGCCGCCCGGGAGCATCAGGTACAGATAGTACCCCGTTCGCGCATCGGCATAAAGTTGATGGCCGCTGCTCAGCAGATTGCTGCGAACCTGTCCCATGGCGGCTTCGCTGCGTTGGCCGAGGCGCTTCAGGTGCCGGTCATAATGGCAATCCGCGAGCAGGCGGTGAAGCAGCCGCTCCACATGGCCGGAGCTGTTCACTGTGGTCAGCATCTTCAACTCTGCGAGCGTCGCAATGCGGTCGCTGCGGGCGGCGATGAAGCCCGAGCGCAGACTTGCGGACAGTGTTTTCGCGAAAGTGCCGATCGAAATCACGCTGTTCAGCTGGTCGAGCGTTGCCAGCCGGCTGTTGGCTGCCGTCGGCAGATCGGCAAACGGATCGTCCTCGACGATCACGAGATTGGCGCGCATGGCCGTTTGCAGCACTGCGTGTGCGACCGGTAGCGAGATCGATCCGCCGGTCGGATTGTGGCCGAGCGACTGGGTGAAGAATAGTTTCGGCCGCTCTGATTGAATCTTTGCGGCGAGGTCTTTGACGTCCGGCCCATCTGTGAGCCTGCGAACGCCGACGATGCGGACCTGCGCCAATGTCAGCTTCGCGAATAGCGGATAGTAGCCGGGCTCATCGACGAGAACCGTGTCGCCGGGCGACAGCATTGCGCGGATAACGAGATCCAGCGCGTGGTTGGCGCCAAAAGTGAGCAGTATGCCGTCTTCCTTCACGGCAACCTGCTGCGCCTGAAGCCTGAGCGCGATCTGCTGGCGAAGTGGCAGGAATCCCAATGCGGACCCATAGGCGTCGGCGGCCACCGGCAAGATGCGTCCGGTGCCGCTGAGATGGCGCTTGATCTCCGATTGCTCGGTCCATGATGCCGGCGGTCGACCGTCGCCGACGCGGATGTCGAAATTCTGCGACAACTGCGCATTCAGCAGCGACGCGATATCGACGGCCTCGCTGACATGCTTGGGCCGCCCGCTGTCATCGCCGCGATAGATGACGACGAAACCGGATCCCGCTTTCGCGGCGACGAGATTGGCGAGCACGAGCCGATCATAGGCTTCGACCGCGGTGTTCTTCGAAACACCAAATTCTTCGGCGGCTTTTCGAATGGAGGGCAGGCGATGGCCCTCCGGCAACGCGCCGGAGAGGATTTGCGCACGCAAGCGGCCGGCAAGACTGCCCACCAGCGTCGTGTTTTTGTCGACCGGCTTACGCGCGATAGCCACGCTGTACCTCCGGGTACAGTGCCGAACGGTGGATCAAAATCGTACCCTCTTTTGCCATTCGAGATTGAGCGCGGTGGATGCGCCATCTTTGGGTCGCGAGCGAAAATGCTGCGCTGCACGGTGCTTATCGATCTGCAACACCGGAGCAGGCGTCATCCGTTCATGGGTACAGTACATGACAATATTTGAAAACTGTCTCTTCCGGGCATGCCGTCTCAGTGCCTAACTGCGCCCAACAGAAGCCCTGTGCATGGGAGGCGCCGTAATGGCCGTTACGACTTCGGACAATCCGTCCGAGACTATCAATTCGCGTCTGGAAAACCTGCGTAACCTTTCGCCGGCCGAACGGCTCGGCAAGGTGATCGATGCAACGTCGCGCGGCGACAACGAGCGATCGGCCTTCAGTCCCGGGACGCTGCCCATCGAGCTTGCCAATGGCATGATCGAGAACGTCATCGGCACGTTCGAATTGCCGGTCGGCATCGCCACCAATTTCACCATCAATGGTCGCGACTATCTGATTCCGATGGCCGTCGAAGAGCCGTCAGTGGTGGCGGCTGCGTCCTATATGGCACGCATCGTCCGTAAGTGCGGCGGCTTCCAGACATCGAGCTCGGCGCCGATCATGCGCGCCCAGGTGCAGGTGCTGGGCGTGACCGATGTGCACGGCGCGCGTGCGCGCGTGTTGCGCGCGCGGGACGAAATCATCCAGGCCGCCAACGCCAAGGACAAGGTGCTGATCTCGCTCGGCGGCGGCTGCCGCGATGTCGAGGTGCATGTATTCGAGACCACGCCGGTCGGCCCGATGATGGCGGTGCATCTCATCGTCGACGTGCGCGATGCCATGGGCGCCAACACCGTCAATACGATGGCGGAAACCGTTGCGCCGCTGATCGAAAAGATCACCGGCGGCACCGTGCGCCTGCGCATTCTGTCCAATTATGCCGATCTCCGGCTCGCCCGCGCCACCGTGTCGGTGACGCCGGAAGCTTTGAAGACCGAGGAATATGCCGGTGAACGCATCGCGCAGGGTGTCGTCGAGGCGTGCGCTTTCGCGATCGTCGATCCCTATCGTGCTGCGACGCATAATAAGGGCATCATGAACGGCATCGACCCCATCGTGGTTGCGACCGGCAATGACTGGCGCGCCATCGAAGCGGGCGCCCATGTCTGGGCCTCGCGCTCCGGTCGCTACACTTCGCTGACCAATTGGGAGATCGACACCAAGGGCAATCTTGTCGGCACGATCGAAATGCCGATGGCGCTTGGCCTCGTCGGCGGCGCGACCAAGACGCATCCCGCAGCGCAGGCCGCGCTGAAGATCCTGGGCGTCAAGAGCGCGCAGGAACTGGCGGAAGTCACCGTCGCCGTCGGTCTGGCGCAGAACATGGGCGCGTTGCGAGCGTTGGCCACCGAAGGCATCCAGAAGGGGCATATGGCGCTTCATGCGCGCAATATCGCCATCGTTGCCGGTGCGAGCGGAGACGAAATCGAAAAGGTTGCTGCTGCGCTCGCGGCCAATCACGACGTCCGCGTCGATCGCGCCAAGGAAGTGCTCGAGCAGCTGCGCGGATAAGGGCAGCGGCAACGCGCGAAGATATCTGTTCTCACGCGTGCTCTTGGACAACAATGACCCCTCGCCATCAATGCTGGCGAGGGACACGAAACTGGGAGGCCAATTTGAACGCCAAGAATGACACCAAGGGGCTCGGTGAGCGCAATGGTCCGCTGCAGGGCGTGACCGTTCTCGATATCACCCGTGTGGTCGCCGGTCCGTTCTGTTCGATGCTTTTTGCCGATCTCGGCGCCACCGTCATCAAGGTTGAACATCCCGGCGATCCCGATTATGCGCGCACCTTTCCGCCTTTCGTCGGCGCCGGTGACGATCAATTCAGCGCCTTTTTCACTCAGTTCAACCGCAATAAGCGCGGCATCACGCTCAATCTGAAGTCCGAGGACGGCAAGGCGCTGTTGAAGAATTTGGTCGCCAAGGCCGATATCCTCGTCGAGAATTTCCGACCGGGCACAATGGACAAGCTCGGCCTTAGCTATGAGACCCTGCGCGAGATCAATCCAAAACTTGTCTACACCGCGATCAGCGGCTTTGGCCGCACCGGCCCCAATTCGTCGCGCCCGGCCTATGACAATACGGGGCAAGCCGTCGGCGGCCTCTGGTCGATGAATGGCTATCCCGATCTCCCGCCGGTGCGGGTCGGCACGATTATTGGTGATCTTGCTGCGTCGCTCTATGCGGCCATCGGCACGCTGGCGGCGCTTCGCGAGGCAGAGCGCAACGGCAAAGGCCAGGTGGTCGATGTCTCGCAGCAGGATTCGGTGCTGACTCTCACCGAGAATGCGGTGGTGCGCTACACCGTCGAGAAGGAAGTCGCGTCGCCGCTCGGCAATGACCATCCCTTCGTGCGTCCCTATGGCCAGTTCAGCTGCAAGGACGGCTATGTGTTCTTCGGCGGCTACACCGATAAGTTCTGGGCCATCACCTGTGCGCTGTTCGGCGAGCCGGAAATGGCGCGCGATCCCGCCATCGACACGATGGAGAAACGGTTCGATCCGGTGGTCGCCGAGACCAAGGTGAAGCCGCTGCTGGAACGCTGGTTCAGCAACTACACCAAGGCCGAGCTGGAAGAGATGGCCGGAGATCAGGTGCCGCTCAGTGCCATCAAGACGATTCCCGAAGTGGTGGAGGACCCGCATATCGCCGCCCGCAACATGATCGTCAATGTGCCGGTGGCCGGCAAGCTGATCGGCATGTTCGGCCTGCCGATCAAGCTCTCCGCCACCGATCAGTCGCGTTTCGAGAAGGCGCCATCGCCCGGTGAGCACAATGCGGAAGTCCTGGCATCGCTGATCGGCGTGACACCTGATGAGCTCGAGCGCCTCAAGGCAGCGGGAGCGATCTGATGGCGATTGATTTCAGCAAAGACGGCCATGTCGCCATTGTTCGCATCAATCGTCCGGACAAGATGAATGCGCTGACGCTGGCGATGTATGACGACCTTGGTCGTGCCTTTCACGAGATCAAGGATGATGACGCAGTGCGCGCTGTCGTCCTGGCCGGCGCGGGCGATCGTGCCTTCTGCGTCGGCGCGGATCTGATGGAATCGATTCCGGCACTGGCTTCCGACAGGATGGATATCTCTGCCTGGGACCCGGCGCATATCAAGTTTCCGGGCTTCTACAAGCCTGTGGTCTGCGCCATCAAGGGCATGTGCATGGGTGGTGGTTTCGAGATCATGCTCGCCACCGACATCCGCGTCGCTGCCCGCAATGCCGTCTTCCAGCTACCTGAGCCCAAGCATGGCTTCGTGCCGGCTGGCGGCACGCTGGTGCGATTGGTCCGCCAGATCGGCTACGCCCATGCCATGGAAATCATGCTGACCGCCGAGCGTTTTTCTGCCGATGATCTGCACGCCAAGGGCGTCATCAACCGCGTTGTCGAGGCTGACCAGGTCGAACCCGTTGCGTTCGAACTCGCGAACAAGATTGCAGCACTGAGCCCGACGGCGATCCAGACCATCAAGGAAGCCGCGTTGACGCTGCAGGATCTGCCGCTGGCGGATGCCTTTCACAAGGAAGCGGCGCTCGGCCAGCGGACTTTCACGAGTGAAGACGCCAAGCGTGGCCTCGCCGCCTTCGCGAACAGAAGCGGAAAATGACGACATCGCAACAGCCGCATCGAGACAATCGGTGCGCGGAAGGGGGAAACATGACGCAGATTGACTTCAGACCACATCGACTGCTCACCGCAGTCGCCAGCGTGTTCCTTTGCACGGCGTCGGCCCATGCACAGACCGCGCAGATCTCGGACGGCGTTGTCCGCGTCGGCGTGATCGAGGATATGTCCGGTGTCTATGCCGACATTACCGGCAAGGGCGCAGTGACTGCTGCGCAGATGGCTGTCGAGGATTTCGGCGGCAAGGTGCTGGGCATGCCGATCGAGGTCGTGTTCGCCGATCACCAGAACAAGCCGGACATCGCCGCCACCACCGCGCGCAAATGGTTCGACACCGACAAGGTCGATGCCATTCTCGACGTGGCTTCCTCGTCGCCGGCCCTGGCGGTTCTGGAGATCGCCAAGGAGAAGAAGAAGATCATCACGCTCAGTTCGCCGGGCTCGACCCGGATCACGAACGAGGTGTGCGGCCCCTATGTGGTGCATTGGGCCTATGATTCATTTGCGATCGCCAACAGCACCGGCAAGGCGCTCGTCAGCCAGGGTTTCGACACCTGGTACTTCGTGACGGCCGATTACGCATTCGGCGCCAGTCTCGAAAAGGATACCGGTGACGTCGTCAAGGCGGCGGGCGGCAAGGTGCTCGGCTCCACCAAACATCCGGTCGGTACGGCGGATTTCGCCTCGGTTCTGCTGCAGGCGCAGTCGTCCAAGGCCAAGGTCGTGGCGCTCGCCAATGCGGGCGGCGACACCATCAACTCGATCAAGCAGGCTGCCGAGTTCGGTCTAACGTCGGGTGGTCAGAAACTGTCGGCGCTGGCTGGGTTCATCAATGACGTTCACGGTCTCGGATTGAAGGAAGCGCAGGGGCTGACGGTCACCGAAGCCTCCTATTGGGACATGAATGACGAGACGCGGAAGTGGTCGAAGCGCTTCTACGACAAGGTCAATGCAATGCCGAACATGCTGCAGACCGGCACTTATTCGTCGGTGCTTCATTATCTGAAGGCCGTTCAGGCCGCCGGCACGGACAGCACAGACGAGGTGATGAAGAAGATGCGCGAACTGCCGATCGATGACGTGTTCTACAAGAACGGTAAGATTCGCGAAGACGGCCGCATGGTGCACGACATGTATCTGTTCGAGGTGAAGAAGCCTGCTGAATCGAAGGCGCCGTGGGACTATTACAAGCTGCTCGCGACGATTCCGGCAGATCAGGCATTCCAGCCGCTAGCGGCGTCGCGTTGCCCGCTGGTCAAGAAGTAAATCCAGCCGCGTTGCTCGGCGTTTAAGTTGGAGGGCGGCGCTGGAAAGCGTCGCTCTCGTCATTGGAAGGCCGTTCTGAAGGTGCCGATCCCTTGGCCTGCGACAGGAGCCATGTCCGGAATGCCATCAGGAGCGGATTTCCAGCCTTCTCTTCCGGCGATGCGAAATAATATGAGCCGACGCTTTTAAGCGTCAGACTCGACAAGACGCGCAACTTCCCTGATCTCAACTGATCGGTGATCAGGAATTCCGGCAGTAGGGCGACACCCAGACCGGAGCTTGCAGCGCTGATGAGCGTCGATTGAATGTCAAAGCGCGGCCCGCGGATCACATTCGTGCCTTCCAATTCCGCCGCATCGAACCAGCGTCGCCAAGCGTCTGGCCGCGTCACCAGATGCAGCAAGCGAAGTTCAGCGACCTCACGCGGAGGCAATACGCCACGCTTGCCGATCAAAGTGGGCGAGCCCACCGGCAGCAGTATTTCATCGAACAGGTAGTCTGCCTGGGTACCGGGCCAGTCCGGTTGGCCGAAATACAGCGCGCCATCGAGAGCGGTCTCGCTGAAGAAGAAGCGCGTATTGCGCGCGCTGACATTGACGGCCACGCCGGGATGGCGCGCGTAGAAATCCGGCAAACGCGGAATGAGCCACTGGGTGCCAACGGTGGGCAGGGCGGCGACATCCAGGACCGTGCCGTCAGCCTCATAGCCCATGATTTCCAGCGCATCGCGTTCGATCCGCTCGATCGTCTGCGCCACGCGGGTGCTGTAGGCCTCGCCGGCGCGCGTCAGCGTGATGCGCTTCTTGATGCGATGGAAGAGCTTGACGCCGAGTTGGGTCTCGAGCTGCGCGATCTGGCGCGATACGGCACTCTCGGTCAATGCCAGCTCGCTGGCGGCGCGGGTGACGCTGAGGTGTTTGGCGGCCGCGCTAAACGCCATCAGCGCGCCCAGGCTGGGAATTCTCCGGCGCATAGTTCATTCCAAAAACGCAAGATGTCCGCAGATTAAATTGTTTGCATGCCTAAGCGCAAGGCAAATACCTTCGCCGCATGATGAAAGTCAGCAATGAAGCGGACCTTTCTCCGCTCTTCGACTGATGGATCCGGCTGCGCCGCACTGGCGGCGACCGATCACGAATAGAGGTTGTGGACGTATGAGCGCGAAAAAACATCCGGTCATCATTGCCGGTGCGGGCCCGGTCGGCATGGTTGCTGCTGCCGATCTGGTGCGGCAGGGCATTCCGGTCCTGGTGCTGGAAAAGAATGCGCAGCTGAGCGGCGAGTCGCGCGCATCGACCTTCCATCCCCCGACCCTCGATATGCTCGACGATCTCGGCTTCGCGAAGGAGCTGATCGCACAGGGGCTCAAGGCGCCGACTGTCCAGTATTCCTCCTCGGCCGATGGTGTCCTCGGTACGTTCGATTTCAGCGCGATTTCCGATCTGGTGCGGCATCCGTTCCGCCTGCAGGCCGAGCAGTTCAAGCTGACGCGCATCATTCTCGAGGGCCTGAAAGACCATCCGCTGTTTACCATCGTATTCAGTTGCGAAGCGAAATCGGTCACGCAGACCAGCGATACGGTGACGCTCACGGCGGCGATCGGCGACGAAGAGAAGACCTATGAATGCGACTGGCTGATCGGCGCTGATGGCGCCAACAGCATCGTTCGTCGCAGCCAGAATATGGAATTCGAAGGCTTCACCTGGCCCGAACGCTTCCTGGTGATGACGACTCCCGTCGATTTCACGGCGCTCCGCCCGGGCGTGTCGTCCGTCAGCTATGTCGCCGATCCCGAGCGCTGGCACTTCCTGCTGCGGATCATCGGCGCATGGCGCGTGATGATGCCGGTGCCGGCGGAAATGACCGACGAGGAGGCGTTGTCGGAAGGTTACGTTACCTCGTCGATCCGTCGTGTCGTGCCGGGCGATGTGGATGCTCCGATCACGCACACGACGCTTTATCGCGTGCATCAGCGGGTCGCCGCCAATTTCCAGAACGGCCGCTCCTTCCTTGCCGGCGATGCCGCCCATATCAACAATCCGCTTGGCGGCATGGGCATGAATGGCGGCATCCATGATGCGCTGAACCTGACCTCGAAACTCGGCGCCGTGATCAACGGCAAGGATGGCGAAAGCATCCTTGCGGATTATGACCTGCAGCGCCGCACGGTGACCATGCAGGCGATCCAGGGCGACACCATTCGCAACAAGAAGAATCTCGAAGCGAAGGACGAGGCCGATCGTGCACGGTTCCGCGACGATATTCGCGCCGCCGCGGCCGATCCGGAAAAGGGGCGGGCGCTGCTGCGCCGGATTGCGATGCTCGATTCACTCGATCGTGCCGCAGCGCTGCATGTCGGTGCGCCCGAGTGATCGCCGATTGTTTTTGAGACGATGATCGGCGGCATGCGACCGCCGGCTGGACAAGGACTGCGTGAGGAACGGCACCAGGGACGTGGTTCTCGAAACCGATGCGATGTTCAGAATGCGAAGCAAGGATTGATCGATGAAACTGAAGACACTCGTTGTGGCGGCCCTGCTATCGCCGCTCACTCTCGCAGCCGCCGGCGCTCAGGCGAACAACTATCCTGAGAAGCCCATCACCATCGTGGTGCCGTTCCCGGCCGGCAGCACCAGCGATTCGATTCCGCGATTGCTGGCGCCGTTGATCTCCAAGTCGCTCGGTGGCGTGACCGTCGTGATCGAAAATCGTGGTGGCGCCAATGGCACGATCGGTGCGGTGCGTGTCGCCTCTGCGCCGGCCGATGGCTATACGATCCTGCTCGGCACCACCGGCGTGCTCGCGATCAATCAGTGGATCTATGAAAAGCCGGCTTACGATCCGGCAAAGGTCTTCACGCCGATCGCCAATGCGGCCTCGACGCCGAATATGATCGTTGTCGATCCCTCGGTGAAGGCCAACAATCTCAAAGAGCTGATTGCGCTGGCGAAGGCCGAGCCGGGCAAGCTGACTTTCGCGTCGGCCGGCAATGGCAGCACCAGCCATCTTTGCGGCGAAACGCTGAAGGTGCTCGAAGGCATCGACATCACGCATATCCCCTATCAGGGGCCGGCGCCGGCGATCCAGGATCTGCTTGGCGGTCGCGTCAACATGATCTGCGACAATTTCTCGAATGTGGTTCAGCAGGCCCAGAGCGGTGCGCTGAAGCCGATCGTGGTCACGGCGCCCGAGCGAAAGAAAGAGCTGCCGAACGTCCCGTCGTCGCCTGAGGCCGGTGCGCCGGATCTTCTCGCGGGCATCTGGTACGGTTTCGTCGCGCCGGCGGCAACGCCGAAGGACATTGTCGAGAAACTCAACAAGGCCATCGTGGACGCGCTGCATGATCCGACCGTGAAGTCGCGCCTCGAAGGCCTCGGCCTGACGGTGATTGCCGATAAGCCCGAAGAGTTCGGCGCATTTATCGGCAAGGAATCGGCGCGGATGCAGAGCATCGTGACCAAGGCGAAGGCGAAGATTCCGAACTAAACCGCCAATCAGCAAACAGAAACGCCCGCTTCATCAAAGATGAAGCGGGCGTTTTTACATCTCTAATCCGGCTTGTCTCGCTTACACGTCCACATTGGCGCTGAGCGAGTTGTCCTGGATGAATTCGCGGCGGGGCTCCACGACGTCGCCCATCAGCTTGGTGAAGATGTCGTCGGCCTCGTCGACCTCCTTGACCTTCACCTGCAGCAGCGAGCGGACATTGGTGTCCAGCGTGGTCTCCCACAGCTGGCCCGGATTCATCTCGCCGAGGCCTTTATAACGCTGCAGCGCCAAGCCCTTGCGGCCGGCATCGGTCACGGATTCGAACAGCGTGACCGGGCCGTGAATGGCGAATTCCATGTCCTTGCGGCGCAGGGTGCCGGATTTCGGATACGCCTCCTGCAGTCGCTGCGCATATTCGTCCAGCTTGCGGGCATCGGCCGAGCCGAGCAGGGCATCGTCGATGAAAGCGACATCCTTCACGCCGCGAATGGTGCGCTCGAAGAAGAAACCTTCGCCCTCGCGGAATTCACCGCTCCAGCCGCGCTCCACCTCGTCGGCCAGCGCGTCCATGCGGCGAGCGATATAAGCGGCGGCCTCGTTGGCGGTGGCGAGGTCACGCATCACCTCGACATTGAGCACGCCGGCGATCGCCGCTTGCTCTACCACGTCGCGGTTATAGCGCGAATGCAGGTTGTTCAGCGTCGTGCGGATGACGCGGGCATCTTCCACCAGAGACAGCAGATCGCGGCCGGTGCGCTCTTCGCCTGAAGAGGTGCGGAACAAGCAATCGTCGAGACCGGTCTCGATCAGGTAATCTTCCAGTGCCCGCTCGTCCTTCAGATACTGCTCGGACTTGCCGCGCGTCACCTTATAGAGCGGCGGCTGCGCGATATAGAGGTAGCCGCCCTCGATCAGCGTCGGCATCTGGCGGAAGAAGAAGGTCAGCAGCAGTGTGCGGATATGGGCGCCATCGACGTCGGCGTCCGTCATCAGGATGATCTTGTGATAGCGCAGCTTCGAGAGATCGAAGTCGTCACGCCCGATGCCGGTGCCGAGCGCCGTGATCAGCGTGCCGATCTGCTCGGACGACAACATCTTGTCGAAGCGCGCCCGCTCCACATTGAGGATTTTTCCGCGCAAAGGCAGGACGGCCTGGAATTCGCGGTTGCGTCCCTGCTTTGCCGAACCGCCTGCGGAGTCACCCTCGACGATGAACAGTTCGGATTTGGCGGGGTCGCGTTCCTGACAGTCAGCGAGCTTGCCGGGCAGTGACGCGATGTCCAGCGCGCCTTTGCGGCGGGTCAGTTCGCGCGCCTTGCGGGCGGCTTCGCGGGCGGCGCCGGCCTCGATCACCTTGTTGACGATGGTCTTGGCTTCCGCCGGATGTTCCTCGAACCAGGCCGCCAGCGCCTCGTTGATGCCGTTTTCAACGACCGGGCGCACTTCCGAGGACACCAGCTTGTCCTTGGTCTGCGACGAGAATTTTGGATCCGGCACCTTGACCGACAGCACGGCCGTGAGGCCTTCACGGCAATCGTCGCCGGTCAGCGCGATCTTTTCTTTCTTGGCGATGACTTCGGCATAGCCATTGACCTGGCGCGTCAGCGCGCCGCGGAAACCGGCGAGATGGGTGCCGCCATCGCGCTGCGGGATGTTGTTGGTGAAGCACAGCACGTTCTCGTGGTAGCTGTCGTTCCACCACATGGCGACTTCGACCGAGATGCCGTTCTGCTCCGAGCGCATTACAATCGGAGTCGGCACCATCGCCTTCTTGTTGCGGTCGAGATATTTGACGAATTCCTCGACGCCGCCGTCATACATCATCCGCTCGTGCTTCTCCTCGGGATGACGGAGATCGGAGAGCAGGATATTGACGCCTGAATTCAGGAAAGCGAGTTCGCGCAGGCGATGCTCCAGCGTGGCGAAGTCATACTCCACCATCGTGAAGGTCTCGGCCGAAGCGTAGAACGTCACTTCGGTGCCGCGCTTGCCATTGGCGTCGCCGACGACGGCCAGCGGCGCCACCGCTTCGCCATGGGCGAATTCGATGACGTGTTCCTTGTCATTGCGCCAGACGCGCAGCAGCAGCTTGCTCGACAGCGCATTGACGACGGACACGCCGACGCCGTGCAGGCCGCCGGAGACCTTGTAGGAGTTCTGGTCGAATTTGCCGCCGGCATGGAGCTGGGTCATGATGACCTCGGCGGCCGAAATGCCTTCGCCCTTGTGGATGTCCACCGGAATGCCGCGGCCGTCGTCGCGCACCGTCACGGAGCCATCGGCATTGAGGATCACCTCAACCGCCGTCGCGTGGCCCGCCAGCGCTTCGTCGATGGCGTTATCGACGACTTCGTAGACCATGTGATGCAGGCCGGAACCGTCATCGGTGTCGCCGATATACATGCCCGGTCGCTTGCGGACCGCATCGAGGCCCTTCAGGACCCGGATCGATTCCGCGCCATATTCGGCCGGAATGACGTGTTCGGTTTCGGCGATGGGCTGCCGGGCTGGTTCAGTCATGGAATGCCTTCGAAGATGTGCCGAATCAGCGCGGGAAAGGTCGTCTGAATCGATGCCATTTGTGCCATGAAACGGGCACTGAAACTAGCGCAAAGTCATGCGCTGCAAGCTATTGAATAAATGAGATTTTTTGGCGGCTTTTCAAGCCGGTCGAAGGCTGTTTTTGCGGGGCGATTCAGGCGCTGATTTCGTCACCTGGATGGAGCGAAGCGCAACCCGGGAAACCGCGTTTCGACAGACGCTCCGGTCCCCGGATGACGCTGCGCTTCATCCGGGCCACGACATCAAGTCCTGCGCGAAATCTTCCCCTGCACCACGTCGAACAATTCCCCCAACGCGCCGAGATCGGCAAAAGCCGCTGGGTCCGCGCCGGTCATCCAGACCTGCGCCCCCAGCGTCGAAAGTTCGCCGAACAGCGATCTGCGACGATCGGGATCGAGATGCGCGACGATCTCGTCAAGGAGCAGCAATGGCGTAATGCCGGTCATCTCGGCCACCAGCGTGGCATGGGCGAGGATCAGGCCGATCAGGAGCGCTTTCTGTTCGCCGGTCGAGGCATCGCGCGCCGGCATGGTCTTTGGTGCGTAGATCACCTGCAGATCGGTCAGGTGAGGCCCGTCCAAAGTGCGACCGGCAGCGGCATCGCGTGGGCGGTTGTCGCGCAGGATGGCGCGATAGCGATCCTCGACGGCAGTTGCCGGTTCGCTGGCTAGTGCCTGTTCCATCCAGCCGTCCAAGGCGATGATCGCGGACGGGAATGCGGAAGATTGGCCGCGGGCATGCAGCATGGCGCCAAGGCGGGTGACCGTCTCGCTGCGCATCGCGGCGACCGCCACGGCCAGTTCGGCCGTCTCGCGTTCCACGGCATCGAGCCAGTGGCTGTCGCTGCTGCGGTTTTCGAGCAGCCGGTTGCGCGATCGCAGGCTGCGTTCCAGCGCGGAAACGCGGCCATTGTGGTCCTTGTCGATGGCCAGCACCAGACGATCGAAGAACCGTCGGCGCTCGGATGCCGCGCCCATGAAGAGCTGGTCCATCGCCGGGGTCAGCCACACCATCCGCAGGTGGTCGCCAAACGCTGCGGCGGAGCCGACCGGCTCGCGGTCGATGCGGCAACGGCGCGAGATGGACGCCCCCTCCATCGGCGGATCGATGCCGGTGCCAAGCGTGGCGAGGCCGACCTCTCCCTCGACGGTGGCGGAGACCGCCCAGGAGCCGTCGCCTTCGTTATTGGCGACATCCTCCAGCGTGGCGCGGCGCAAACCGCGGCCGGGGGAGAGAAACGAGATCGCCTCGATGCAATTGGTCTTGCCGGCGCCGTTTGGCCCGACCAGCGCGACCATGTCGGCGGATGTCTCCAGCGACGCGGTGCGATAGGAGCGGAAATTGGTCAGCGACAGGCGATGGATACGGGAGGCGGTCATGGGGGACTCTGCTAGTCCCTGCAAACTCTGCTGTCATCCCCGCAAAAGCGGGGATCCAGTAGACCCTGGCTCCGACGCTTCGCCGGGGTCGTCTGAGTTTACTGGGTCGCCCGGTCCTGGCGCGCAATTGCGCGCTTGCCGGGCGATGACAGTTGCGCTTGCGGCCGAAATCACACCCGCATTGGCATCAGCACATACAACGCGCCTTTGTTGTCCTTGTCCTGCACCAGCGTGGGCGAGCCGGGGTCGGCGAGACGCAGCACGGCAACCTCGCCTTCGATCTGTGCGGCAATGTCCAGCAGGTAGCGCGAGTTGAAGCCGATATCGAGCGCGTCCGACGCATACTCAACTTCGAGTTCTTCCGTTGCGCTGCCCGAGTCCGGATTGGTCACCGACAGCACCAGCTTCCCGGCCGACAGTGCCAGCTTCACGGCGCGGCCGCGTTCGCTGGAGATGGTCGAGACGCGGTCCACCGCCTTCTCGAAATCGACCTTGTCGATCACCAGTTCCTTGTCGTTGTTCTGCGGGATCACGCGGCCATAATCCGGGAAGGTGCCGTCGATCAGCTTCGAGGTCAGCACCACATTGCCGAGGGTGAAGCGGATCTTGCCCTGGGACAGTTCGACCGTGATTTCGGCTTCGGTGTCCTCGATCAGGCGCTGCACTTCGCCCACGGTCTTGCGCGGCACGATGACGCCCGGCATGCCCTCGGCGCCCTTGGGCTGCTTGAGGTCGATCTGCGCCAGGCGATGGCCATCAGTGGCGACGCCGCGCAGGGTCGCGGCAGCGGCGGTGCCGGCGGCATGGAGATAGATGCCGTTCAGGTAGTACCGGGTTTCTTCCGTCGAGATCGCGAATTGGGTGCGGTCGATCAGGCGCTTGATGTCAGCGGCCGGCAGCGAGAAGGAGTGCGTCATTTCGCCTGCGGCGAGATCCGGGAAGTCGTTCTCCGGCAGCGTCTGCAGCGTGAAGCGCGAACGGCCGGCGCGGATCGCCATCACCGAGCGATCACCATCGGCTTCCAGCACGATCTGCGAGCCGTCCGGCAGTTTGCGGACGATGTCGTAGAACATGTGCGCCGGCACAGTGGTGGAGCCGGCGGTGCCGGTTTCGGCAGCCAGGGTTTCCGTCACTTCGAGATCGAGGTCGGTGGCCTTCAGCGAGAGCTGGGCGTTTTCGGCACGGATCAGCACATTGCCGAGGATCGGAATCGTATTCCGGCGCTCGACCACGCGATGCACGTGGCTGAGCGACTTCAGGAGCTGCGCGCGTTCGACGGTGACCTTCATAACAAATCCGCCCGATGTTCCGATGGAGTTTCCTGGCAGCCGGAAGGGCGCCGCGGGGACCGCAAGGTGACGGTAAAGGGCGGAAAGCGCAAGCGTTTTGGGGATGAATTGCTGTGCAGCTCCCCATGATATTGGTCACATGGCTGTCGTGATCGATCGCGCCACAGGCCATGGCCCGTAGGATGGGTTGAGCGCTGCTAAAACCCATCACCACCAGCGTCCGGCCGTTATGGGTTTTCGCGAAGACGCTCAACCCATCCTACGATTCCGCGCGCCTGCTTGCGGATCGGGGGCTCTGTCTCTACCCTCGGGTGACACGATCAAGGCGGCAGATCCAATGACGAAACCTTCGATTTCGCTTGCCACGCACCTGCCGGAAGTCGGTGCGATCCTCAATCGGGCGGGGATGACCAATCCGCGTTTGTTCGGCTCCGTGGCGCGTCGGGATGATTCATCCAACAGCGATCTCGACATTCTCGTGGACGTCCCGTCAGGCACCACCCTGTTCGATCTCGCAGAAGCCGAGATGGCGATCGAGCGGCTGCTGAGCTGCAAGGTCGAGCTGCTGACCGTTGGCTTTCTCGCGCCGGACGTTGCCATGCGGGCTGAACGCGACATGATCCCGCTTGATACATTTGCGCGCATGACATGAACGCGCGCCAGCTTGATGAATGGCTGGCCGATATTGTTGCTTGGGGCGAACGATTGGCGAGCCACATCGCCGGCATGACGTTCCAGGACTTCGCTGCCGATGCGAAAACCCAGGACGCCGTGTCGAAATGCATTGAATCGATCGGGTTGGCAGCGAAAGAAATCAGTCGACAGGCGCCACTGCTCGATCGGGCATACCCGGATCTCAAGCTCAGCCAGGCCTATCGGGCCAGAAACAAGCTAAGCCACGGCTACTATGCCATCCAGCTCGATATCCTGTGGCGCACAGCAGTCGAGGCGATCCCCAAGACAGTCGCCGCGGCACGTGATGCGATGAAGGAACATCGGTAATACGCTGCAATTACGGCGGCGACCGGCCGTAGGGCGGATGAGCGAAGCGTAATCCGCCGGCCGATTCCATAATTGAAACTCCGTCGGCGGGTTACGGCTGCGCCTCACCCGCCCTACGGCTCAATCTTACTCCGCCAATTGCCGCTTCAGGCTCTCCACCTCGTCCTGCAAGGTGTTGTCCTTGCCGACCAGCGCCTCGATTTTTCGCACGGCATGGAGAACCGTGGTGTGATCGCGGCCACCGAAGCGACGGCCGATTTCCGGCAGCGAGCGCAGGGTCAGCGTCTTGGCGAGATACATCGCCACCTGGCGCGGGCGAACCACATTGGCGGTGCGGCGCGAGGACAACAGGTCCGAGCGGCTGACATTGTACTGCCGTGCGACGACGCGCTGGATGTCCTCGATCTTGATGCGCTTCGGCTCCATCGGGCGCACGAGATCGCGCACTTCGCGCTCGGCCATTTCCAACGTCACCGCGGTGGCGTTCAGCTTCGAGTGAGCGAGCAGACGGTTGATCGCGCCTTCGAGATCGCGGCCGTTATGGGTAATGGTGCGGGCGAGATAGTCCAGCACCGGCTCCGGAACGTCGAAGCTCGCATGGTGCACGCGAGCCGCAGCGACGCGCGACTTCAGAATGCCGAGGCGCAGCTCTTCGCCGAGCGTGCCCATCTCCACCACGAGACCACCGGCGAGGCGCGAGCGCATGCGCTCGTCGAGACTTTCGAGGTCCGACGGCGGACGATCGGCGGCGATCACCACCTGGCGACCGGCATCGATCAGCGCATTCAGCGTGTGGCAGAATTCGGCTTGGGTCGTCTTGCCCTGCAAGAACTGGAGATCGTCGATCACCAGCACGTCGATGCCGCGCAGTGCTTCCTTGAAGGCGAGCGCCGTCTGCGTCTTCAGCGCGGCGACGAAGCCGTACATGAATTTTTCGGCGGTGAGATAGAGCACCTTGCGCTCGGGATTCGAATTGCCGGCCCATGTCACGGCCTGCAGCAGATGCGTCTTGCCGAGGCCGACGCCGGCATGGATGTAGAGCGGGTTGAACATCACGGCATCGCCGCGGCGGCCTTCGGCGACCTGGCGCGCGGCGGCATGCGCGAGGGTGTTGGCGCGGCCGAGCACGAAGCTGGCAAAGGTCAGGCGCGGATCGAGCGGCGAGCCGCCGAGCGCTTCATGGCTGGCAGAGACCGGTGCGGTCGCATTGCTGCGGATGTCTGCGGCAGGGCGATTGCCGGCGGGCTCGACGCGGCGCGTTTCGACCGGTGCGGTGACTTCCTTGGCCGGCGCGACATTGCGCATGGCAGAGCGCACCGTGAGATCGACGCGCGACACTTTGGGCATTTCGGCGCGCCAGGCATCGAGCACGCGCTCGGCATAATGGGCCTGAATCCAGCTCTTCAGGAAGCGGGTCGGAACCGAGAGGTGCACGGATTCGTCCTGCACGGCTTCAAGATCCATACGAGCGAACCAGCTCGAGAACACATCTTCTCCAACGCTCGACCGCAGACGGCCCTTCACGCGAGTCCAGTGATCCTGTTCCATGTTCGACATCGTTTTAACTTCTCAATTCAAAAGTGGTGGTCGAGCGCAAGCGCCCATGAGCGTGCACGCTAAAGCGCGCGGTGATCTCGCGCGGCCGCTCTCGGACACAGCTCCGCCGTTCGGCAGTTACGCCGTCTGCGGATCAACAGTGTCGGAAAGAAATGCCGGGTGAGATCAGTGCGTACTGAGTGCTCTGTCAGTGGCGCGCAAAGGAGGGCGGGAGGAGATGGAAACGGACGTCTCGGAGCCGAACGCTGATCGCAAAGAAGAATGCCGTGTGATCATGAATGTGCGCATAAAAGCTCCCCCACTCGCCGCGGTCATCGCGGCAAGGTGTCAGTTTCGATCTGGTCCAAAGTCAGTGCGCAACGCTCAACGTGGCAAAACGTTCAGGGGCGCATTGTCTTTCAGCCCGCCTCTTCACAGGACGATCCCCTCGTCTTGCCAGTGCACGATCTCTGCTTCGTATTTCTTTTCAAGGCACCCATCATGGATGCCCGAGAAATTTCGACACAGAACGACCGCTCTCATATTGCTATGAGCTGCAACTCGCTTGAGACTTGGAAAGCATCGCCAAACCTTCGGACCGTCGCTGATCTTCTGGCTGCCCTCGTTCCGAAATCGCTCTGATCTCAAGAACGGCGGGGCGCTGCGAATGATTTAGAAATACAGCACGGCCCATTTCCCGCAACGGAATCATTTTTTCGCTGCTTCGCGAAAGCCGCACTTGCAGGTTCTAATTTGTCGGTCCGTTTTTCAAACATATCGACAAGATTTTGAATCTGCGCACTGAATCCCATTGTGACAGTGACGTTGCAAATTCGGTGAGCCGAAAAAAGAAATTCATATTTCATTTACGAAAGCGGCGGCGGTGTCGGCGGAATCAAACTGCTCGCGCTCGCTATGTGGATAAGTGATTATCAAGACGCGATTTTTTCTGTGCGCTGACTCAGGGTAACCTTGCGCGCGGAGTTAGCTTCGGCATTGCAATGCGCTTGCTTTTTTAGAATCAAGCAGGCGCAGGCAGAGTCCGTGCGTTGACATCGCTTTCACGTCACGCGTTCCGTGCGTGTCTTTCACGCGACACGTCGTGAAGCGCATCGATGCCTCATTTCATAGGCTTTGCGCGTCATTCAAATTTCTTGCGCCATCATCCGGATGACTGACGTCGGCGGCATGCGAAACATGCTGCGCGTGTCTTCGCGCAAATAAAAAGCCCGGCGCGAAGGCCGGGCTTTTCGAAATCATATGCTTGCTGTCGCTTACTGAGCGAGCTTCGCGATCTGATGCGTCAGGCGCGAGACCTTGCGGCTGGCCAGGTTCTTGTGAACGATGTTCTGCTGAGCGGCCTTCATGAGGGCGGGCTCGGCGGCCTTCATCGCTTCCTTCGCTGCGTTGACGTCGCCGGTCTTGATGGCGTCTTCAACGGTGCGGAGAGCCGAACGCATCTGGGTTCGGCGCGACTTGTTGACGATGGTGCGGCGCGCGATCTTGCGGGTCGCCTTCTTGGCGGAGGTCGTATTGGCCATTCTCAAATATCCTTCAGCAGCGACCCATCCGGGCGCCGGGCTGATTGACGTTTGCCGCCCATTGCGGCCAACGCTGATCTGTTTCCGGGGTGTTCCTGAAATGCTATCCCCGAAGCGCTAAACGCTAATGAGGGCGCGCCGCTCAAAGAACAGCGGCGGCGGGATCGCGCCCACCGCCTTTGGCGCTCCTTATAGAGGCCGCCTTTTGCAGCGTCAACGGTTTGTCATGGTGTCGATGCGCGGCAAATGCGCTGCGTCACGGGCTTAAGTGGCTGTAACGGTTGAATTTCTCGTCTCGCATCAGTATTGCCAAGGCGACGAGCATAGAGGGGATTCGGATGATCCGCGGTTTTTTCCGCCTGATTGGGCTGTTGTTGCTGGCCGCGGGTTTCGTTTTCCTGGTCTATGACGGCGCGCGCTCGATCGCTGATCAGGCGCTGCGGCTGACCAAACTTGGCGAATTCTGGAACGATATCAATCAGGCAAGCCAGCGCAGCTTCCTTGCGATGATCGATGCCGATGCGCCCTGGCTGCGCGGCGGCGTCAAATTGCTGCTCGATCAGCCGTCCTGGGCGGTGATGGGAATTCTCGGCATTTTGCTGATGTTGTTGTTCCGTCCGAGCCGTCCTTTGATCGGTTACTCGCGGAATTGATGCGTCTTTCTTGCGGCAGACCAGCGGCATCCCAGAGGCCGTAACACTCTGCCGTTTTTCGCGAAGATACCCATATAGGGTCAAGAAAAACGCAGGAGACGATCCATGCTGTTCATGCGCAAACCCGTCACCATGGTTCCGGCCGCCGACGCACTGCCCGGCCGGGATACCCCGATACCTACGGCGTCCACGCACTTCCTGTTCCGCACCAAGCTGCAGCCGCCTTATCCCGAAGGTCTTGAACAGGCCGTTTTCGCGCTTGGCTGTTTCTGGGGTGCGGAGCGAAAATTCTGGGAGCTTGGCGACGGCATCTACACGACCGCGGTCGGCTATGCCGGCGGCTTCACGCCGAACCCGACTTATGAAGAGACCTGCTCTGGTTTGACCGGCCATACCGAAGTGGTGCTGGTGGTGTTCGATCCGAAGAAGATCTCTTACGAGCAACTCTTGAAGACGTTCTGGGAAAATCACGATCCGACCCAGGGCATGCGGCAGGGCAATGATGTCGGCACGCAGTATCGCTCGGCGATCTATACTTTCTCCGATGCGCAGATGAAGGCCGTGCAGGAATCGAAGAACGCATTCCAGAGCGCGCTCGATGCCAAGGGCTATGGTGCGATCACCACGGAGATTGCGCCGATCGATCGGTTCTACTTCGCGGAGGACTATCATCAGCAATATCTCGCCAAGAATCCCGGCGGCTATTGCGGTCTCGGCGGCACTGGCGTGAGCTGCCCGATTGGCGTCGGCGTATCAGCCTGAAGGGCAGATAAACACCGATAAAAAGCCCGTTTCCGATCGATCCGGAGGCGGGCTTTTGCTTGGCTTGAAATGGTATTGGCAACCATATGTTAACCATAAGGGCGCACAACCGGATCGTCTCTATGAGGGATGAGTCCAGTGCCCGTTATCAGCGCGTTACGCCTGCCTTTGATCGTCGCCGTCATGGCCCTGGCCATGACCGGCTGCATGCGCCGACCCGGCCCCGTCGCCGTGGTTGCTCCTGCGCCAACGTCGCTCGATACGCTCGCTTATAATCGCTCGGGCCCTGGCGTCGCCTATGCCGCGCCCGATTCCAAATACGATGCCCAGTACAAACTCGATGCCGGCGACAAGCTGCGCGTCGTGGTCTACGGGCAGGAAGGCCTCACCAATTCCTACGCCATCGATGCCGGTGGCGCGATCACCATGCCGCTGATCGGCCGCGTCGCCGCGCGCGGCATGACGCCGGCGTCGCTCGCTGCCGCCATCACCGGCCGCCTGCGCAATGGGTTTATCCGCGAGCCATCGGTGGCCGTTGAAATCGAGACCTATCGTCCGTTCTTCATTCTCGGCGAAGTCGCAGCGCCCGGCCAATATCCTTACGTGCCGAACATGACCGTCGAGAGCGCGGTGGCGATCGCCGGCGGCTTCTCGCCACGTGCCAAGCGCGATGCGGTCATGCTGACTCACAATCGGCCGGAAGGGTCGTACCGCGCCGAAGTCCCGCTCGGCACGCCGGTCGATCCCGGCGATACGGTGATGGTCGGCGAACGTTGGTTTTAGTTCGACCCGTCCATCGGTTGAGCTACACAAAATCGCCTGCAGGGGGCATCCTGCAGGCGATTTTTTTATGTGATGGAATGGCAGCTATCATACATCGCGAAAAACACTGCGTTAGTTGCGCGCAGGCATGCGATTGCGCGCATCGTACCGTTTCGGAGCAAGCTTCTTCCTGTATGACGGCCTGAGCGAGCCTACTCGCAGGTGCGGATGGTCGTCCGCGCCAAATAACATTCAGGTTGGGAGAGACATGATGGCTTCGACAATGACCAGGCGTGCGCTTGCGTTGGCAATGCTGGGCGCAACCAGTTTGGTGATGGCGCTGCCGGCCAATGCGCAGGACGCCGTAAAGTCCTATCCGGACAAGCGCATCAACTTCGTGGTGCCTTATGCGCCCGGCGGCGCCACCGATGTCGGCGCGCGCCTGCTGGCGCAGAAGCTGCAGGAAAGCTGGAAGCAGACCGTCACCGTCGAGAACAAGCCGGGCGCCGGCGGTGTGATCGGCAATGACTTCGTCGCCAAGGCGGCGCCCGATGGCTACACGGTGTTGATCGCCATCACCCAGATCATCCAGGCGCCGAGCCTGATGTCGAAGCTGCCCTATGATGTGTTCAAGGATCTCGCGCCGGTGACGCAGATCGCGATCTCGCCGATCGTGCTCGTGGTGCCCGACGGGCAGCCCTTCAAATCGGTGAAGGAGCTGATCGACGCCGGCAAGACCGGCAAGTTTCAGTACGGCACCTTCGGCAATGCCACGACCTCGCATCTCTATGGCGAGCTGTTGAAGAAGAATGCCGGTATCGACTGGACTCATGTGCCCTATCGCGGCGCCGCGCCGCTGCTCAACGATCTGCTCGGCAATCAGGTGACGGCATCGTTCCTCGATTTCACCACCGCGGGTCCGCAGCTCGAAGCTGGCAAGATCCGTCCGCTCGCGGTGGGCGGCGAGAAGCGCAAGCCGAAGCTGCCGAACGTGCAGACCATGGCGGAGCTCGGCTATCCCGGCTTCGAGGCTGAAGGCTGGCTCGGTGTGTTCGTTCCGGCCGGCACGCCGAAGCCGATCATCGACAAGCTCTCGGCCGAACTTGCCCGCATCATCAATTCGCCGGAAGGCACCGCCGGCCTGCAGGCGGTGAACCTGGTGCCGGTGGGCGACAGCGCGGAGTCGTTCGAGAAGACGCTGAAGCGCGATTTCGACCGCTGGGCGACTGTCGCGAAGACCGCAGGCGTGAAGGGGGAGTGATCCTTCCTTCCCCCTCTCCCGCTCTTGCGGGGGAGGGCCGGGGTGGGGGCTGCCACACGTGACGTCAGAGCTTGTGGCTTCCCCCATCCGGCGCTGCGCGCCACCTTCCCCCGCAAGCGGGAGAAGGAAGGAGAGCGTCGCTGCTTTCTTACGTCAAATGCTTCGCCAGAAACGCCAGACTCCGTTCCCGCGCCACATCCGCGCTCGCTCTATTATAGCTCGCACGCTGATCGCAGTTGAAACCGTGTTCGGCGCCGTCATAGACGAACACCTCGACCTCCGGCCGCTTCACCTTGATGGTCTCGACATCGCTGAGCGGAATGCCGTGATCCTTCTCGCCGAAATGCAGTTGCACCGGCACCTTCGGCTTGTCGTCGGCGAAGCGCACCACGGCGCCGCCGTAATAGCCGATGGCAGCGCTCAGTCCGTCGAGTTTTGTCGCCGCCGCATAAGCCACGCTGCCGCCGAGGCAGAAGCCGATGATGCCCACCGGACCGACATCCTTCACCGCATCGATTGCCGCCTGGGTGTCGCGCAGGAATGCAGCCCAATCCGGATTAGCGACGAATTTGCGCGCGATGGCGACTTCCTCGGGTGAATAGCCCGACTGGAAGTTCGGTTCGCTGCGGTCGAAGATCGACGGCGCGATCGCGACATAACCCTGCACGGCGAAACGATCGCAGATCGTGCGGATATGGCTGTTCACGCCAAAGATTTCCTGGATGACCACGACGGCGCCCTTTGGCTTGCCTTCCGGCTGGGTGCGATAGGCGCCGAGCTTGAAGCCGTCCGATGCGGTCAGTGTGATGTCTTGTCCCACGGGATCATCCATTCGTTGTTGTTGGGGTGACGTGTGTTTGAAGTGCGGGGCGGCGCAGGTCTATTCAAAAGATGCGGAGACTGCGTAGCCCGGATGGAGCGAAGCGCAATCCGGGAACAGCCGAACGTGTTGAAACGCCGGTCCCCGGATGTCGCTGCGCTCCATCCGGGCTACCGATCGCATCTTGACACAGTCCATCTCACGCATCATATGAAGTTACATGAGACGAGACAGCCGCCTGTCGGGCGTTCTTCACGTGCTGTTGCACATGGCCGAGGACGAGACGCCCAAAACATCCGAAGCGCTGGCAAAAGCCATGTGCACCAATCCTGTCGTGGTCCGGCGCATCATGGCTGGCTTGCGCGAGCAGGGGCTGGTGAGTTCCGAAAAGGGCCATGGCGGCGGCTGGCGGATCGTCTGCGATCTCAACAAGGTGACGCTGCGCGACATCTATGAAGCGCTGGGCGAGCCGGACATCCTGGCCATGGGCAATCGCACCGACATGCCGGGCTGCCTCGTGGAGCAGGCAGTCAATGCTGCGCTCGGCAAGGCGTTTGACGAGGCCGAGCAATTGCTGCTGCGCCGCTTCGGCGAGGTGACGCTCGCCATGCTGAGCGCTGATTTCAATGCGCGCTTCAAGGGCCATCGCGACAAATTCAAACTGGAGAAAGCACATGACGACTGATGCCATCATCGTCGGCGGCGGCTTTGCCGGCCTCGCCGCTGCGACCTATCTCGCACGGGCGCGCCGCAATGTGGTGGTCATCGATACGCGCCAGCCGCGCAATCGCTTCACCGATGCCTCGCACGGCTTTCTCGGCCATGACGGCAGCGATCCGCAGCAGATCCTCGCCACGGCACGCCGGCAGGTGATGGCCTATCCCACCGTGCGGATGATCGACGGCAAGGCGACGGGCGCAGATGTCGCGGAAGACGGCTTCTCGGTGACGCTGGGCAATGGCGAAGCGCTCGCAACGCGAAAAGTGATTCTTGCCTTCGGCCTGCGTGATGCGCTTCCGCCCATTCCCGGCATTCAGGAGCGTTGGGGCAAGACGGTGCTGCATTGTCCTTATTGCCACGGCATCGAATTCAGCGATCGCCAGCTCGGCGTGCTCTATCGCACCCCGATGTCGGTGCATCAGGCGTCCATCGTCGCCGAATGGGGACCGGTGACGCTTTATCTGAATGGCAACGAACTCGACGCCGAAGGTGCTGAACTCCTGGCGCGTCGCGGCGTGCGTGTTGAAGCCGCCAAAGTCACGGGGCTCGAGGGTGAACGCACGGCACTATCGTCTGTCGTGCTGGACGATGGCCGGCGCAGCGCAGTCGATGCGCTCTATATCGCGCCACAGTCCTGCCTGTCGTCGCCGCTCGCCGAGCAACTCGGCGTCGTGATCGAGGAAGGCCCGATGGGGCCGATGATCAGGACCGATGCCGACAAGATGACGACGGTGCCTGGCGTCTACGCCGCCGGTGATATCGCGCGGGCGCCGCATAGCGTGAGCTGGGCGGTGGCCGATGGCGTCACCGCGGGTACGTCGGCGCATCGGGCGCTGGTGTTCGGCTGAGCCATGAGCCTGACACAGACGTTTCGCGATCCGGCGGCGGTGGCGAACTATGCCGAGCGGGCGAAGCGACAGGTGCCGGGCTTTGCCGACCTACAGCGGATGGCGATGCTGCTGCTGGCGGAGCATGCGCCGGGGACGGCTGATATTCTGGTGCTCGGCGCCGGCGGTGGGCTGGAACTGAAAGTCTTCGCCGACGCGCAGCCGCAGTGGCGGCTGCTCGGTGTCGATCCATCAGCGGAAATGCTACATCTCGCGCGCTCGACCCTCGGGCCGTTGCAATCACGTGCCGAACTCGTCGAGGGCACGATCGATGCGGCACGGCCCGGCCCTTTCGATGGCGCGGCGTGTTTGCTGACGCTGCATTTCCTCCCGCGGGAAGAGCGGCTGCGCACCTTGCGCGAGATGCGACGGCGCATGAAGCCGGGCGCGCCCTTGGTGGTGGCGCATCATAGTTTTGCGAAAGACGATCAGGGACGGCGCTGGCTGTCGCGCTTCGCGGCCTTTGCCGTGTTGAATGGAGTCGATCCAGGTCAGGCTGCGGCAATGCCGGCTGCGCTGGCCGAACATCTGCCGGCATTGTCGCCGGAGAAGGATGAGGCGTTGCTACGCGAGGCCGGCTTCAGCGATGTGGCGCTGTTCTATGCGGCGTTGACGTTTCGTGGGTGGGTGGCGAGGGCGTGAGGTGACGCTGTGCCGTAGGGCGGATGAGCCGAAGGCGTAATCCGCCGCGGAGTTTCAGTTACAAGCTCGGCCGGCGGATTACGCTTCGCTCATCCGCCCTACGGCCGCGGCGTTTTATTGCCACATCCAGTTCTGGCCCCAGTCCCCCTTCCATCCGGTCAGCCGTCCCTTGCGGAATTGCAGGAACAGCCGATCCTTGCGCGGGAAGAGTCCGCTGCCGCCGATGTCGCGATAGGCGAGGTAGATCTCGTCGCCCGGCCTTCCCTTTATATAAGTGAGAGGGACGCCTAGTGCCTGGGCGGCCGCATCGGCGGGCATGCCAAAGGCGAGTGGCGTGGCGTTGGAGAGTGTCGCCGTGAACGGCGCGTCCATCGGCACCAGCGGCTGGGCGTTGGCCGGGATCATCGAGCCGATCGATGCAGCGACGGCGATCACGGCGAGCGGGATGCGATGGGTCATGTCTCAGTCTCGCTGCGAAGCCGGATGCACGGCAAGTGGTATCGATTCAAGTTTTATCCATCGGCTTCACGGATCGCTATGGATAATGGCGCGAAGCGGGCCAAAGATCGGCGCTTTACGACATGTTAACGCTAGGCTTTAAGCTTCAGGAACCAGATTCTACGGTATCCCCGTCCACGTTTGTGCAGCAGAAGGCTGCAAGTGAACGAGGACAAATGAGCGTCTTATCCCATTCATCGCCCCGTCGCCGCCTATTGCTGGCATCGGACAGCAATGACCAGTCGCGCGAGCTCGCCGATATCCTGGTCACGGTCGGAGATCTGGAGGTCGTTCCGACCACACGGATTCCCGAGGCGCCGTCGCGCGACTTGTCCGGCATCGTGGTCGATATCAATCTGCGCTCGGCAGAGGCCGTGCAGCGCGTCCGCAACCGGCTGCGTCACAAGAATTATGAATCGATGCCGCGGCTGTTCGTGCTGGCCGATTCCATGCATCACGGCGCCATGCAGGCCTGGGCGCTCGGCGCCACCGACACCATCGCGCGGCCGTTCGATGCGCGCGGCGTGTTGCAGCGGATTCGCGCGGCGTTTCCCGGCCCGCATGACGAGGACTTTGCCGCGCGCGGCAAGACGCTTAATCGCGGCGTCGAGGCGGCGCATGCGGTCATCGTCAAGATTTTCGAGAAACTGCCGGCCGGCGTGCCGCTGTCCTTCAACGACGTGATGCAGGCCGAGAGCCTGATCATCAAGGCGATCAAGCGCTCGTCGCTGCGCGACTGGCTGGCCGCCGTGGGCCGCCATCACAATCACAGCTACCGGCATTGCCTGTTCGTCACCGGTTTCGCGGTGGCCTTTGCGCAGCATCTCGGCATGCGCGACGAAGACCAGCGCCGGCTGACGCGTGCAGCGCTGGTGCATGACGTGGGCAAGGCGTTCATTCCGATCGCCATTCTCGACAAGCCCGGCAAGCTGACGGAAGAAGAGACGCTGGAAGTGCGCAAGCATCCGCGGCTCGGCTTCGAGGCGCTGGCGGCGCAGGGTTCGTTCCCGCGCGAAATGCTCGACGTGGTGCTGCATCACCATGAGTTCTTGGACGGCTCCGGCTATCCGGATGGGTTGGCCGGCGACCAGATCAGCGACATCGTGCGGCTGATGACCATCGTGGATATCCATGCCGCACTGGTCGAGAAGCGCGCGTATCGCATGCCCTTCACCCACGCCAAGGCGTTCGAGATGATGGAGCAGATGGGCGGCAAGATCGACCAGCAGCTGCTGCAGGCGTTCCGGCCGGTGGCGCTGGGGATGTGAGCTCTCCCTGTCATCACCCGGCTTGACCGGGCGATCCAGTAGACAACACTGTCAGTGTTTCATTACGCGGATCCGTGTTTACTGGATCCCCGCTTTCGCGGGGATGACAGTCAGAGTTACACCAACAACTTCCTCAACTCCGCCTTCGCCACCTTCTCCAATGTCGATCGTGGCATATCATCAACAAAGTGGATCTCGCGCGGCACCTTGAAGTCGGCGAGGCCGTTCTTGCAGGCGGACATGACACTGTCGTGCAGCGTCGGCGGACAGGCCGCGACGCCGGCCTGCGGGATGATGAACACCACCGGCACTTCATCCAGCATCGGATGCTTCTTCGCGACCACCGCGGCTTCGCGCACGCCGGGCACCGTGATCACCACCTGCTCGATTTCCGATGCCGCGACGTTCTCGCCGCCGACTTTCAGCATGTCCTTCGAACGATCGCCGAACTTGATGTAACCGCGCTCCAGCAGCGTGACGCGATCGCCGGTGATGAAGAAGCCGTTGTCATAAAAGCTGTCGCGGGTGGCGGCCTCGTTGTGCAGATACTCCTTGAACAGCGTCAGGCCCGGCGTGCCCAGGATCGTGAGATTGCCGGTCTCGCCGACTTCGACAGGCGAGCCGTCGTCACGGGTGATGCGGATGCCGTATTCGGCGGCGGTGCGGCCGATGGCCATGGGCGTGTTGGGCTGATCGACCTCGCCGATGATGCCGTGGGTGATGGTCTCGGTCATGCCCCACCAGCCGATGATCTTGATGCCGAATTTGGCGAAGGCCGGCGGATCGCAGAACGACGCGCCCCACAGGCGGAAGTGATGTTGCTTCGGCACCTCGTGTTCGAGCAGCGCCTTCATGCAGAACGGGATGGTGGAGGTCCAAGTGGCGCGGTGTTCGAGGGCGGTCGGCCAGAAACGACTGGCGGAGAAGCGCGGCTGGATGACGATGGAGCCGCCGACCCACAATGTCGCCAGCATCGAATAGGCCAGCGCATTGGTGTGAAACAGCGGCAGGTAGGTGAGATGCGTGTCGGCGGCGTGCAGGTCTTGATGCGCCGCATTGATCTTGCCGCCCCACAGCGCATTGGCATGGGTCCAGAGCACGGCCTTCGGGCGTGACGTGGTGCCGGATGTGTATTGCACGCTGCAATGCGCCCACGGATCGATCGGCCGCCGCGGGCGGTCGGCGGTGTCGGCGAACAGGGCTTCGAAACGCTCGGCCGTGATGCCGGAATCGGCGGGCGTGCCGGCATTGTGCGCGGTGACGGCGATCCAGCGCAGGTTCTTGCAATTGGCCGCGACGAGCTCGGCCAGCGATGGCTGGGTGATCGCGGCCACGGCGCCGCAGTGATCGGCGAAATAGGCGATCTCGGCGGCGGAGGAGCGGGTGTTGGTGGTGACGGCGATGGCGCCGAGCTCCACGCAGGCGAACCAGCTGAGCAGTTGCTCGACGCAATTGTCGAGATGGATCAGGACGTAATCACCCTGCTTGATGCCGCGCTTCACGAGGCCGGCAGCGAGCGCGCCGACGCGGTCGTGGAATTCGCCATAGGTCCAGGGCCGCGCCGGCGCATCGAAGGGCGACCAGATGATGAAGGGATGATCACGGCGAATCTCGGCGCGCATGCGCAGCAGCCAGGGCACGTCCATGCCATCGAACGGGCTGATCGAGCCGGGAGCGAGGGTGGGAATGGGCATGCATCCTCCTGCGGAAATCCGCGCACGCAGGAGGCGGCTTCCTTGTTCTTGTTGTTTGTACCCGCAGTTGTGCCATCGGCGGTTGCAAGGCGCAAACGCGTATTTGCCCGCTCCATAGGCAGCCGTCGCAGGTAACGCCGCACTGGCCGATAGTCGAATTGTTTGTTACAGACGGGTGTTGTCAATTCAACACACACGTTGACCGCGCGCCAAGTTGCGGCAACTGGAGGGAATATAAATCATGGCTTCTCGTCGCGCCGCGATCGGTCTGATCGCGCTTGGCTTTTCTGCATTCGTCTCGTCGTCTCTCGTGCCCACCAGCGCCGCGCTGGCGCAGGCATCGAACTATCCGAACAAGCCGATCCGCTGGGTCGTCGGCTATCCGCCGGGCGGCGCCACCGACATCCTGGCGCGCCTGATCGGCCAGCGCCTGTCGGAAAAGCTGGGCCAGCAATTCATCATCGAAAACAAGCCGGGCGCCGGCAACAATATCGGCACCGAATCCGTGGTGAATGCGGAGCCGGACGGCTACACGGTGCTGCTGGTCAATCCGGCCAACTACATCAATGCCACGCTGTATTCGAAGCTGAGCTTCAACTTCGTGCGCGACATCGCGCCGGTGGCGGCCTTCCACCGCACCGCCAATGTGATGACCGTCAACAAGGACATCACCGCGAAGACCGTCGCCGAATTCATCGCCTATGTGAAAGCCAATCCGGGCAAGGTGAACATGGCGTCGTCCGGCAACGGCACCTCGGTGCATCTGTCCGGCGAGATGTTCATGATGATGTCGGGCGCCAAGATGCAGCACGTGCCCTATCGCGGCGCGGCGCTCGCGATCACCGACATGACCGGCGGCCAGGTTCAGGTGATCTTCGACAACATGCCGTCGATCATCCAGCACATCCGCTCGGGCAATCTGCGCGCGCTGGCGGTGACTACCACCGAGAAATCGTCGCTGCTGCCGGACGTGCCGACCGTGGCCGAGACCGTGCCGGGCTATGAGGCCTCGGCGCTGTTCGGCATGGGCGCGCCGAAGAAGACGCCGCCGGAAATCATCGCCAAGCTCAATGCCGCGGTGAACGAAGTGCTGCAGGAGCCGGCGATCAAGGCCAAGCTGGTCGATCTCGGCGGCGAGCCGCTGGTCGGCCCGCCGGAAGCCTTCGGCAAGATGATCGTGGCCGAAACCGAGAAGTGGGAGAAGGTGGTCAAGGCCGCCAATCTCAAGGTCGACTGATCGGGGTTTTGTAGGGTGGGCAAAGGCGCTCTTGCGCCGTGCCCACTTTCACCCAGCCGTGCATTTGATGGTGGGCACGCTGCGCTTTGCCCACCCTACATCCGAGAGAAGCCCGCGATGGATGTCGCGGGCCTCTTTGCTTTTATGACTTCTTCTTCGCAGTCGCCGGTTTGCGCTTCGCTGCTGGCTTGGCAGCACGTGCTTTCACGGTGGGTGATTTTGCCGCCGTCGGCTTGGCCGCTTTGGCCGGTGCATCTTTCGGCTTGGTCGCCAGCCAGATCACATGCCGTGCGCCGCCACGGGGGCCGGCGGCGCGGATCGGAATCTCCTCGGTGGCGAAGCCGGCCTTGCGCAGCAGCGTGGTGAATTTCGGATGCGGAAATGACGACCACACCGCGAGCACGCCGCCGGGTCGCAGCGCCTTGAGGCTCGCATGCAGGCCGGAGAGATCGTAGAGCGCGTCGTTGGATTTGCGGGTCAGCCCTTCCGGGCCGTTATCGACATCGAGCAGGATGGCATCATAGGCACCGTGCGCCGTCTTGATCGCCTTGACGACGTCTCCCTCGACGATGCTGACGCGCGGATCCTTGAGACTGTCGCCCGTGAGTTCGGCCATCGGGCCGCGCGCCCATGCGACGATGGCCGGCAGCAGTTCGACAACCGTCACCTTCGCCTTCGGCCCGAGCACCTTGAGCGCGGCGCGCAATGTAAAGCCCATGCCGTAGCCGCCGATCAGCAGCGCCGGGGCCTTTGCATCCTTCATGCGGAAGCAGGTGAGTGTCGCAAGGGCTTCTTCGGAACCGAACAGGCGGCTGCTCATCAACTCGTTCTGGCCGAGCTTGATGGTGAACTCCTTGCCGCGCTGCATGAGCCTGAGCGGCACGCTGCCGTCGGGCACGTCGGTTGTGTCGATGAGTTTCCAGGGGAGCACGATGGTCTTTCGGAGAGATACTGAGTGATGTGTCGTAGCGTGTGCAGACGTGTTGAAGCAACGCAGTGATCTAGATTCGATCGGTTCCAAATTTGCGCAGTTGTCTCGAAGTCCTTCAGCATTCAGCTACGAACAAGCCTGCGATGCGAAGATGAGGTGCAGCATCTGCGGCAGCTCGCCGCGTGAGCGCTGCTATCTTAACGGCCAGATAACTAACCGAAGCAGTCGCACGGTGGAACACACTGATCGCAATTGCCAAAGGTAAAATGTGGTTCTATGCAAGATCGCAGACAAACGCACTTTCAGGTTGAGATTCGTTTTCACATGATGTGCATTGGTCGGGGCTGATGATTGTCTCCAATCAAAGAGGAATAGAATGACCAAGTTTCTTCACGTCATGGCGGCATGCCTTGTCGCCATGTTCATCGTCTCGTCGCAGGCAAGCGCTGCGCCGATGATGGCTTCGAACCTCGCTGTCGAAGCGCAGGTGATTCAGGTTTCCGGCGGCTGCGGCCCCAATGCCTGGCGCGGTCCGTGGGGCGGCTGCCGCACCACCCCGTATTACGGCCCGCTCCCGGGCGGCTACTATCAGGAAGCCCCGGTGATGGGTAACGGCTGCCCGGCCGGTTACTGGCGTGGTCCGTGGGGCCATTGCCGCAACACGCCGTATCACGGCCCGCTGCCGGGTGGCGGCTACAAGCCATAAGTCGTCAAACCGACACACTGCGCTCGCACGGCGCGGTGTTGGATCGGCTGTCGATCGATCCATCAAGGCCAGCCGCAAGGCTGGCCTTTTTGTTGTGCGTAACCGGCCACTTTGACGTGCTTGAGTACCCGTTGTTAGGAATGAGGTGGCATGGTCCCGCGCCATGCAGCGCGTTGTTCAATCCAGCTTCCGACATCCAAGTCCGCAGATCCGGCGCGAACTCGTCGAGATGCTGTATACGGCATTGCCGCAGGTCGCTGCGATCAGCCTGACATCGGTCATCGGCGGCGTGGCACTGGCCTGGATGAGTGGCGATCTCGTTTATTCGATCGTCTCCTTCTTCGTCTTCATCACCGCTGCGGCGCGGTTGGTGAGCTTGCATCTCTACAAATCGCGCGGGCCGAAAGCCTCCGATGCCGGTGTCGTTCGCTGGGAGCAGATCTATGGCGTCGGCTGTGCCGCCTTCGGCGCGTCGCTTGGCATGCTGTCGTTCCGCGCACTGCAACTCGGCGATGCGCCGGGCGCGTGGCTTGCATTCGGCCTGGCGATGTCGTTTTGCGTCGGCATGGTGTCGCGCGCTGCGATCCGCCCGTGGATCGTTCTGCTCACCGCGGCACTGCTGTTCGGACCAATCGTGATCGGCGCATTCATGCGGCCCGAGGCGTCCTATTCCATCGGCGCGACCATGCTGTTCCTGTTCTGGCTGACGCTACGCGAGGCGTCGCGCCATCTGAGCACGGCGTTCATCGAACGCCTGGAAGCCAAGCATGCGCTCGCGCGGCAGGCGAGCCAGGACTTTCTCACGGGGCTGCCGAACCGGTCGGCCTTTGTCTCCGCGCTGCAGAATGGCAGCGGCCATGTGGCGATCATCGCCATCGACCTGGATGGCTTCAAGCCGGTGAACGACCGCCACGGTCACCACACCGGCGACGAGCTTTTGCGGCAGGTGGCGATACGGCTGACCACCTGTATGGGCGATGCCGGCATGGCCTGCCGGTTTGGTGGTGATGAATTCATGCTGCTGAAAAGCGTGCAGGAAGGCGATACGGGCCGGGACGTGGCCTTGTCACTGGCCCGCGAGGCCGTGGTTGCGCTGTCGATGCCCTATCAGGTGGGCGATATCCCGATCCGGATCGGCGCCAGCGCTGGCATTCTCGTCACCGGCGCGATGGATCACCCGGAAGCCACCACATCGGATCTGCTGCAACAGGTCGATCGCGCGCTTTATGCCGCCAAACGCGCCGGCGGCGGCCGCTGGAAGTGGTCGGACGAGGAAGAGGCCCGCGACGCCAGTCCGCAGCGCGACGTCGGATAGGCCTGGCAGGTTCAGCCGCGGGCCGTATTGGTCGCGTCCCGTTGTGCGCTGCTGGTCGGAAGCAGCTTGCTGCGCGGCGTCAGCGTCAGATGCGCAACGGTCGTGTCATGCAACCGCGAGCCGGAATAGGTGAAAGCACCGGCGCCCGGCAGGTTGCTGTCCGCCGTCGCATTATAGCCCGGGGCGGCAAAAGCGAGACCGAAGGCGAGGATGAAGCTGAGGATGCGCATGGCTGTCTCCGTCCAATCCGTGCAGCGATGTCCGCTGCGATGTTGGACGGATTGATAACCATCAGCGGTTTCCGTGTTTTGGCGTCGAAGCGGAAAACGGCTTCGTGGGTGCGGCGTTTTGTTTCGTCCCGACGAAGGGATGAAACAATTGCCATGTCACCCGGTTGGAAACTGCGTCATGCTCGGAAGCGGCGTTGAATAGCCGTCCAGTACGGGACAGCCAAAATGAACGACCCTTTATCTCGGCGCCCTGCCTATCGGGGGCGTGTCGCCCTCATCGCAACAATGAGCGCCATCGTGGCGCTGGCGACGACCGTGCCGGCCAAGGCCGATCCACTGGCCGGGCTGCGCTGGAAAAGCCGCGTGCTGGTACTGGTCGCGCCGTCGTCGCAGGACAACGAGCTGCGCGTTCAACGCCGCTACATCGAGGCCGCATCGGGCGGCATGTTCGAGCGCAACATCGTGCTGATGGAAGCGGTGGGTGACGGCGCGCAGGCCCGCGCGCTGCGTCAGCGGCTCGCGGCCGATGGCCGCGAATTCCGCGTGTTCCTGGTCGGCAAGGACGGCAACACCGCGTTTTCGTCCAATGATCCCGTTGCCGCCAAGGAGATTTTCGGCCGCATCGACGCGATGCCGATGCGCCGGAACGAAATGCAGAAGCAGAGTCGCGTCGGCGATTAGTTGTTTCGGCCTCAGGCGCCGCCATTCCCGACCAGCACGAACGGTGCCCAGACGCTGGGATGTGCATAAGCGCCGCCTTTGCCGATCAGATTGACCAGCGAACGGCGGAACGCCTCGGTGCGGCCAAGCTCGCGCTGCGTGGCGAGCGCATTGGTGGTGCCGGTGGTGATGATGACGGCGGCCTGGGAATTCACCGGCCAGTGGGTGACGAGCAATGCACGGGAGCCCGCATAGAAGAAGGCGCGGGTGAGGCCGGAAAAGGCCTCGGCATTGGCCTTTTCACCGCCCGCGGTGTTGCAGGCCGACAGCACCACCCAGTCGGCATCGAGCTTCAAGGCGGAGATATCCGAGGATGAGAGATAGCCGTCGTCAGTCGGCGTCGTCTGCTGCGGCGGGGTCATGATCAGGCCGGGCTCGATGGTGCCGCGGACCTGACCGGCCAGCGCGCCATGGGTGGCGAAATGCAGCACGCGATATTGCGCGAGCTGGCCGCTGGCGTTCAGCGTCTTGATCTGCGATTCGGTGGCGGCGTTGGCGAGATAGACGTCGCCGCGCACGGGCGAGAATCGTTCCGCGACGGCGCATAGTTCGATGGCCGTTTCCGGCAACGGCGCAAGGCGCTTGAGCTGTTCGAGATCGGCGGTGCCGCCGGTGAGCGAGACGGTGGAGCGGACCTTGCGTTGGGCAAGCTGATCCTGCCGTGCCTCCATGATCGCCGCACAGCTCTGGAATTGACGTGCGAGCTTGACGCGTTCGGCGTCGCCGTCGAGGAGCGGATTGCCGATGCCGACATAGGGCTTTTGCGCGCGGCTCGATTTGGCGACCTGGCGGAGCGATTTCAGGCTCGACACCGATGGTAGCACGGTGGACGCAAAGCGCTTGGCGAGCCATGGCGCGTCAGCAAAAGCCTGAGGGCCGCCGGGTGGCTTCTCGGTGAGCAGCACCTGGAACGGCAGTGTTGCCAGCGGTCCGGAGGGAACGAGGATCAGCTCCTTGCCGTCGATCTGCTTTGCCACGGGTTCGAGCAGCGCGTGATAGAGGCCGTAAGCGAGTTCGGAATCGAAGGGGAGCTGGCCGCCGCCGGGGGGCTTCTTCAGACCGTATTTTTCGACGCAGTCGCTTTTGCCGAGCCAGGCTTCGTCATCGAGGCCGCAGCGCAGGACGCGCACGGTGTCGGTGAGCTGCTTGGCGCCAAGCTGCGCCGAATGCCAGCTGATCTCGGATTTGGTCACCGTCCAGACGAATGTGTAACGCTCCGTCGTGGTGAACAGCAGCAGCGCTTCCTTCGGGCCGAGCTGGCTCTGCACGTCAGCCAGGGCAGCTGGGTTGCGGGTGACGAAGGTCGCATAATCCGGGAATTGCGTGGCAATGGTCTGATCGAGATCCTTGATCTGTGCTGCGATCGTGGCGGCGCGCGCACGGAGCACCTGCTCGGCCTGCGGGCTGCGCGCGGATGCCGGCTGCGAGAGCGCTGAGATCAGGAGCTGATCGGTGGCGACGGCCTGATCGGCGAGATCCTGCCGCTGCCGCACCTTGATCGAGAGATCGCCGCCGCCGGCCGCGACGCGGGCGGACATGCCGGCAATGGCCTTGGCGGCCTGCTCGTCACCGATCCGTTGCGCGCTTTCGAAGGCCTGTGCGCGCAAGGCGGCCTGCTGGGCAGGCACGGCGTCGGCGAGCTGATAGGCGGCGACGATGGCGCCGGGGAAGGGGTTGGTGCCGTCCTTGAAGCTGAGATCGGCGCCGGGCGACGCATCCCCTGTATCGGGCGCATTGCGGGCGATCAGGATCGCAGAGGCGCGCGTGAAGGCATCATGGGCCTGCTGCCAGTCTCTGACATCGAGATAATGGGCGCCGAGATTGTTGTAGCTGTTGGCGACATCGGGATGGGAGTCTCCGAGCGTGCCGGTGCGGATATCCAATGCGCGCTTCAGAAGCGGTTCGGCCTCATGGGCATTGCCGAGCGTATCGAGCACCACGGCGAGATTGTTGAGACTGTTGGCGACGCGGGGATGACGCGGGCCGAGGGCCGTTTCACGGATCGCGAGCGAGCGGCGCGCCAGTGGTTCGGCCTCATTGGCGCGGTTGTCATCGGTGAGGAGGTTGACGAGATTGTCGATGGCAATGGCAGTGTCGGGATGATCGCGGCCCGCGCTCTTCTCGCGGATCGCCAGGGAGCGGCGGAACAGTTCCTCCGCCTCTTTCTTCTGGCCCATCGTGGATTTGGCTTCGGCCAGATTGTTCAAAGCAATGGCGACATTGGGGTGATCGGCGCCAAACGACTTTTGCTGGATGGCGAGCGCGCGGGTCAGCAAGCCCATGGCCTCGCCGGCGCGGCCTTCGCGGGTGAAAACGATGGCGAGATTGTTGAGGCTGGCGGCGACGTCGGCGTGATCGGGGCCGAGTGATTTCTCGCGGATCGCCAGCGCGCGGCGGGCGAAGCCCTCGGCTTCCGGCAGCCGCTCCTGCAAGCGGCGGAGTTCGCCGAGATTGTTGAGCGTGGATGCGACCTGCAGATTGTCGGCGCCGTGCAGCTTTTCTTGCAACGCCAACGCCGCGCGAAAATGTTCGTCGGCGAGCGGCAGCTTGCCTTGCGCCTTGGCGACCTCGGCCATGTTGTTGAGCGCCACCGGCACCATGATCTCTGCCTGCCCGCCCGCAGCCTTGAAGCTCTGGAGGGCGCGGCTGAAAATCTCGAATGCTTCGTCTTCGCGCAGCTGGCGATGGCGGATATTGCCGAGCTGCATGCGCGACAGGGCGGTGGCGGTGCTGTCCGGGCCGGATGTCCGCTCGTTGATGGTGATCGCGCGCTGCGCATAGCGCTCGGCATCCGCCAGGCGGTCGCGGGCAAAGGCGATCTGGCCGAGCGGGCCGAGTACGGCTGCGACTTCGGCATGAGTCGGGCCCATGGCTTTTTCGCGAATGATGAGCGCCTTGCGCAGATTGGCTTCGGCTTCCGTGAGTTCGCCTTGCGCCTGCAGGGCCTGAGCCAGCACGACATAAGTGGTGGCGGTCAGAGGCGATTGCCGGCCGGCGGTTTTCTCGGCTTCAACGGTCAGCTTGCGAGCGAGCGGAATGGCATCGCCATAGCGGCCCTCCTTGGCAAGGGCGGTGATGCGCTGCATCAGCGCCAGCATCTCCTGCTGGCCGGCGTGGCTCGGGGGAATGGCGGACAGGCAGGCGGCAATGACGAAAGCGAAACCGATCGTACGGCTGAATTTCATGCCTCAAACGCTCCCTGTATCTGCAATTCCGTTGTCTTTGCGGTCATCTGAGGCCGCAACATGGCGCGAGCCATGCAACACCGCGCGCTCCAAGAGCGCGCGACGCAACACGGCGCGCCGAAAGGGCGCGCCGCGCATGACGACAGTTCGATGAAGAGGAAAATGCGCGATCAGCCAATCGCGCTCTTGATGACGCCGAGCAGATCCTGGAACGGTTCTGCGCATGACGGCTCGGTGGGAAGCTGGCCGAGCACGTCATAGATCTTCGGCACCAGATTGACCGCCTGGTCGAGCTCATTGTCGCGGCCGGGCTGATAGCCGCCCATCAGGCGGAGGTCGCGGGTGTCTTCGAAACGGGCGATCATGGCGCGCAGCCGGCGCGCCAATGTCGCTTCTTCCGGCGACCACACATGCTGGCCCAGACGCGAGACCGAAGCGAGGACATTCACCGCGGGAAAGCGTCCCTGATCGGCGACATCGCGGTCGAGCACGATATGGCCGTCAAGCGTGCCGCGCACGGTGTCGGCGACGGGCTCGTTATGGTCGTCGCCATCGACCAGCACGGCGAACACGCCGGTGATATTGCCCTGGCCTTCGAGACCGGGGCCGGACCGTTCGAGCAGGCGCGGCAATTCGCTGAACACGCTCGGCGCATAGCCGCGGGCGATGGCCGGCTCGCCGGTCGCCAGCGCGACTTCACGCGACGCATGGGCGAAGCGCGTCACCGAATCGACGATGAGAAGCACCGATTCGCCGCGATCGCGGAAATATTCGGCCACGGTCATCGCCGTCTTCGATGCGAGGCGGCGCATCATCGGGCTTTCGTCCGATGTGGACACCACGGTGACCGCACGATCCTTGTGATGGACCAGTGATTCTTCGAGGAATTCGCGTACTTCGCGGCCGCGTTCGCCGACCAGCGCGGTGACGACCGTATCGAAGCCGCTGCTGCGGGCCAGCATCGACAGCAGTGTCGTCTTGCCGACGCCGGAGCCAGCGAAGACGCCGATGCGCTGGCCCATGCAGAGCGGGGTGAACAGGTCGATCACCTTCACGCCGGTGCGCAGCGGCTTGCTGACGCGCGAACGCTTCAGGGCCGGCGGCGGATCACCGTCGGTATGCATCGCGCGCTCGCCCACCGGCATGTCGCCGAGCCCGTCCAGCGGATCGCCAAGCGCATTGATGACGCGGCCCTTCCAGCCCGGATGCGGGGACAACGTTTTCGGCGGCATGCGGAAGGCGGGCAAGCCAAGACCGGCCGCAATGTTCGATTCGAACGGCTTCGCCGTCACGCCGTCGACATCGATCCGCACGACCTCGCTGAGATGGACCTTCTTGCCGATCTCAAGCCCGATCAATTCACCGAGCTTGACGTGACGCGCCAGGCCGGAGACGCGAAAATGCGTCGATGTCACTTCGCTGACGAGGCCGCCGATGCGCACCACCGGCACGTCCTTGCGCAACACGGCAACGGTTGATTCTAGTCTTTCGAGCGCGTTCATCTGTCGTTCCAAACTTCTCGATCAACCTCAGGCCTTCGACGGATCGCCGAGGGTACGAATGGCGTTCTGGATCGAGCTTTCGGAATCCTGGATCAGCGAGCTCACATTCTGGAACGTGCGTGTCGCCATCATCATATGCGTGAGCTCTGAGAGCGGATCGACATTCGATCCTTCGACATAACCCTGCTGGAAACCGACCGTGACGAAATCGAGGGCGGCGGTCGCCGGCTTGTCCGGGATCACGCCGGAATTGCCGAAACGCTCCAGCTTGGCATCCGATGCGATGTCAAACAGGCCGAGCTGGCCGACCTGATTGATGCCCTGCGAAATGCTGCCGTCGCGCGCAATCACGATCGGACCGGCATCCGGATCGACGATGATCGGCGTGCCGCCGGAATCGAGAACGGGGTAGCCGGCGAGCGTGCGAAGCTGGCCGTTGATGTCCATCTGCATGCGGCCATCGCGGGTATAAACGGGGCCATTGGGGCCCTCGAAAGCCATCCAGGACGTCGCGCCGGGATCGGGACCGCCGGGATAAGGCGACATGCTGTTACCCGCGATGGCGACATCGAGCGGATTGCCGGTCTGCGTCACGGCGCCTTCCTTGCGCGAAATGAAGTTCTCGCCCGGTGTCGAGAAGGCGACCGCTTGTGTTGCGGCGCGCGACATCGCGGTCTCGAACTTCACGGCGTCGGCGCGAAACGCTGCCGTTTTCACATTCGCCATGTTGTTGGCGATGGTTGCCAGCCGCTTCTCGAGCGAGACCTGGGCTGAGAGGCTGACATAAAGCGCTGATTGCATCTGGGAATCCGAGTTTCAGGTTCGCATGCGCGACTGGACCTCAAAGTCCCCGAACAGGCTTGTCCGGGGCTGGTCGAAACCGGCGGATGTCAGCCTCGTGCAAGCCACGGTGCATAAACGGTTTACATCCTCAAATTGGAGCGATGCGCTTGAGCGTCTTCTTTGGTCTCGTCGTCGTCCTCGCCAGCCTGATCGGCGGGTATATGGCGATGGGCGGGCATCTCGCAGTGATCTGGCAGCCCTGGGAATTCGTCATCATCATGGGGATGTCGGCCGGCACCTATATCATGGCCAATCCATGGAAGACCGTGGTCGACACAGGCAAGGCCACCATCCAGGCGATCACGGTCGATGTGCCGAAACAGCGGCACTACCTGGATCTGCTGGGTCTGATGCATTCGCTGATGCGCGAAGTGCGCAACAAGGGGCGTAACGAGGTCGAAGCGCATATCGACGACCCGTCGCAATCGGAGATCTTCACGGCATTTCCGACCGTCCTCGCCAACGAACCGCTGACGCAATTCATCTGCGACTACTTCCGCCTCATGGTGATGGGCAGCGCGCGAACCCACGAAATCGAAGCGTTGATGGACGAAGAAATCGAAACCATCATTCGCAGCAAGCTCAAACCATATAACTCGCTCACGATGATCGCAGAAGGATTGCCAGCACTCGGCATCGTGGCGGCCGTGCTTGGCGTCATCAAGGCAATGGGTGCGCTCGATCAATCGCCCAAGCTGCTCGGTGGCTTCATCGGCGCTGCACTGGTCGGCACCTTCGTCGGCATCTTCTTGTCTTACGGCGTGGTTGCGCCGCTCGCCATCAAAGTGAAGTCGGTCCGTGAACAGCGCGCTCGTCTTTACGTGATCGTCAAGCAGACGCTGCTTGCCTTCATGAACGGCGCATTGCCGCAGATCGCCATCGAGCACGGTCGCAAGATGATCGGCCCGGCCGACCGGCCGTCCATCGATGTCGTCGAGAGCGAGACGATTTCCGGCGGTGCCAAAGCCGAGCCCGCAGAAGCGCCGGCCAAAGCAGGGGCACGCGGCTGATGTCGGAGGTCAAAGCAAGGGATCAGGGATCGGACCAGCTTCTCGGCGCGGCGGGGATCTCCGTCGAACGCATGCCGATGCTGCATGTGATTTTCGACACGATGACCAATCTGTGCGCGGAGAGTCTGCGCTCGATGTCGCCGTCACAGTCCTATTTCTCCCTGATGAGTGTCGGCAGCGAACGCCTGTCGGATATTCTCGATCGCCACGAAGGCGAAGCGATCGCCGCCGTGTTCTATGCGCAAGCATGGGACGCTCGCGTGCTGATCGGGTTCGATCGCGATTTCGTCTACACGATGATCGAACTTCTGTTTGGTGCCGATGGCGCCGAGCCGCCGCTCGATATGCCGCGCGTATTCTCGAATGTCGAACAACATGTTGCGCAGGCTCTCTTCGAGCGCTTCGGCAAGGCCCTGCAAAGCTCGTTCGAGCGGGCGACCGAAGTGACGTTCAGCCTGGAGCGCGTCGAAACGCGTATGGATTATCTCGGCATCGGCCGCCTCAACAATATGGCGGTTTGCTCCAAGATTCTGCTCCAGGCGCTCGATCGCGGCGGCGAGATGTTCATCGTCATTCCGCATGCGGCGCTCAATCCGATCCGTACTGCGATGTCGCAGATCGTGACCGGCGAGTCGGCATCCACCGATCCGAAATGGAGTCGCCAGCTGCATAGCGAGATCAAGCGCACCGAAGTCACGTTGAAGGCCATTCTGGAAGAGCGGCAATTCACGCTCGGCGAAGTCGCCAATTTCAAGGTCGGCCAGGTGCTGCAGCTCAATGCCACGCCGGACACGCTGGTTCGGCTGGAATGCAACGAACAGCGGCTGTTCTGGTGCCAGCTTGGCCAGATGAACGGCGTCTATTCGCTGCAGGTCAAGGAGTCCGGGGATCAGAAGCGGGAGTTCATCGATGATATCCTCAATCGTTGACATCATTCTTTTCTCAGCCCTGCTGTTCACGAGTTTTCGCGTCACCAAGATGCATCGCGAACTGGTGCGGCTGCGTGCTCATCAAGGCGAGTTCAAGGAAGTGCTCAGCAGGACGAACGAGACCGTGGACGACATGGTCTTGATGGTTCGCGAATTCAGTGCCGACGGACGGCAGATGGTTCACGCACTCGGCGACAAGATCGATGAAGCGCGACGAACGATCGGTGAGATCGATGCGCGCAACGCCAATCCGGCGTGAATTCGAGCGAATTCAATTTCAAGGGGCAGGGCATCATGAAGCAACCATTCGAAGCCGAGGCGGCGACTGCATCCGCAGCCGATGCACTCGGCGTGGAAAATACCTCATTCGGCAAGCTGGCTGATCTCGCAGCGCGGGCGGCCGAAGAGACCAACCGGCTGACCAATATCGAGCCTATTCTTCGGATTCCGGTCACCGTTCAGGTGATGCTCGGATCGGCCACCATGCCGGTGGCTGACCTGATGAAGCTCGGCAGAGGTGCGGTGATTCCGCTCGATCATCGCGTCGGCGAGCCCGTCGAAGTGGTCGTCAACGGCCGCATCGTGGCGCGCGGTGCGGTGGTCGTGGTGGAAGACGAAAATTCACGCTTCGGTGTGTCGCTGACGGAAATCGTCGGCAGCATGGCCGGAGATCCGGACGCCTGATAGAGCCCGCCCGCAGAGTCGATTCATGGCATTCAACGCACCCGTCAAGCGCAACACCTCCGTAAGGCCCCTGGGCGGCACGGAGAAGGCTGCCGTGCTTCTGCTGGCCATGGGCCGGGACCTCTCCGGCGGGATCCTCAAGGAATTCGACCCCGACGAGATCAAGCTGGTGACGCGCGCCGCCGCCGAGCTGAAGCCGATCTCGACGCCGGAACTGGAAGAAATCATCGAGGAATTCGCGCAGAATTTCTCGCAAGGGCCGAACATCTTCGGCACCGTCGGTGAACTCGAAAAGCTCTTGAACGGCGTCCTGCCGTCCGAGCAGATCACCGACATTATTTCGGAAGTGCTGGGCAACAAGAACAAGTCGGTATGGGAGCGGATCTCGTTCGTGTCCGAAGGCCTGCTCTCGAACTACCTGCTCAAGGAACATCCGCAGACCGCCGCACTGATCCTGTCGCGCGTGAAACCTGCCTGCGCCGCGCGCGTGATGAGCCACCTTCCGCCGGATGTGCGCCACGACCTGATGCGACGCATGCTGAGCCTCAAGCCGGTGGTCGAGGAAGCCATGAGCATCATCGAAAAGACGATGCACGAAGACTTCATGATCAATTTCGCCCGCAACATGGCGTCCGATACGTATCCGCGGATGGCCGACATCATCAACAAGATGGAACGGGCCCAGATGGAAGAATCGCTGAAGAGCCTGACGGAATCGCGGCCGAAGTCGGCGGAAATCCTGAAGGGCATGCTCTTCACTTTCGACGATATCGTGAAGCTGACGGCGAAGGCCCGCATGCTGATCTTCGACCAGGTGCCGACCGATCGCACCGTGATGGCGCTGAAGGGGTCGGAGGTCGCGTTCCGCGAACTCATCCTGTCGTCGTTGGCGGGACGTACGCGCCGTCTGGTCGAGCACGAATTATCGAGCGGCATTCCAGCCAATCAGAAGGAAATTCTCGAAGCACGTCGCACGATCACGGATCTTGCGCTCGACATGGCCGGTCGCGGCGAAATCGAGCTCAACCCGGATCAGGAAGATCAATCGTTTTTCACCTAAAGATAGATCGCCGTGTCCGAGGCACCAGAGAAGGATAGCAAAACAGAAGAGGCGACCGAGAAGAAGGTCCGCGATTCCGTCGAGAAGGGGCAGATCCCCGTATCGAAAGAAGCGCCGATCTTCGCCTCGATGCTGGCGTTGCTCATCATCATGAGCTTCCTGATGTCCGACAATGTGCGGAAGCTCACCGCGACGCTGGCCCGCCTGCTCGACGATCCCGGCGGTATCCGCTTTCGCAACGGCACGGATGCGATCGCCTTCTTCCACTCGATCGGAATGAGCGCAGCGGAGCTGATCATTCCGATTGTCGCCGTTCTGACGCTGGCGGGATTGGCTTCGTCCTTTTTGCAGAATGCGCCGCAGCTCGTGATGGATCGCATCGAGCCGAAACTCGAACGCCTTTCGATCATGAAAGGGTTCGGACGAATCTTCGGGCCGCAAGGGCGGGTCGAATTCGCGAAGTCAGTATTCAAGTTCATCGCCATCAGCCTGGTCGTGTCGATCGTTCTGCGGGCCGAGGAGGCCGTAGCCGTGAATGCATTGTTCAGCGATCCGACTGCCGTTCCGGAGCTTGTCCTGACGACCGCGATGCGGCTCGTCTCGGCGATCAGCATCGCCACGATCGTGCTGGTTTCGCTCGATCTCGTCTGGGCCCGCTTCCACTGGCGCCGCGAGATGCGGATGACCAAGCAGGAGGTGAAAGACGAGTTCAAGCAGGCCGAAGGCGATCCCATCCTGAAATCGCGCATGCGTTCGCTGGCCCGCGATCGCGCCCGCAAATCGATGCTGGCGGCCGTACCGAAAGCGACGCTGGTGATCGCGAATCCGACTCACTTCGCGATCGCGCTGAAATACAAGCAGGGTGAAGACGCAGCACCCACGGTGCTCGCCAAGGGGCAGGATCTGATCGCATTGAAGATCAGGGAAATTGCCGAAAAGAACGACGTTCCCGTGGTCGAGGACAAGGCGCTCGCGCGTTCGATGTATGACGTCGCACAGATCGACCGGATGATTCCCGCGGAGTTCTTCCGCCCCGTGGCGGAGATCATCTACTTCCTGCATTCGCGCAAGCAGCAGAAGACGAATGCGTGAGGTCCATGCCCGCGCGCGCACCTCAAGCCTCAGACAAGTTTCCGTCCGTACACCAATACTAATGAATCGTGAAATGTGGGGACACAGTGGGACCCGTCTATCTAATGGACCTCGCCTCGTCGCATGAGCGATGGCTGTCGCTCAGACAAGCGACGGTGTCCGCGAATGTCGCCAATTCCAACACGCCCGGCTATCGCGCGCAGGATATCGAACCGTTCAACAAGATCCTCGATGCCAAGGTGGTGCCGGTGACCGTGACGTCGCCGATGCACATCACAACCGGCTCGCGCGTCGAAGCGCAGGCGATGCGCAAGGAAAAAACCTGGGACACGGTGCATTCCGGCAACTCGGTGAGCATCGAACAGGAAATGCTCAAGGCCGGTGACATCAATCGCGATTACTCACTGACCACGGCGATCGTGAAGTCGTTTCATCGCATGTTCATGACCAGCCTGAAGGGCTGACGGAGGTAGTGATGATCGACCCACTCCAGGCATCCACGCAGATCGCAAGCTCGGGCCTCGAGGCGCAATCCACGCGTCTGCGCGTCGTTTCGGAAAATCTTGCCAACGCTCAATCGACCGGCCGCACGCCAGGCTCCGATCCTTATCGCCGCAAAACCACGACCTTCACGGCGGAGATGGATCGCGCGGCCGGCGTACGCATGGTCAAGGTCAAGGATATCGGCACCGACCAGGCGCCTTATCGCGTCGACTACGAGCCGGGCCATCCCGCTGCGGATGCGTCGGGCTATGTGAAGTTTCCCAACGTCAACTCGCTCATCGAAATGGGCGACATGCGGGAAACAAACCGGTCCTACGAGGCCAATCTGCAAGTCATCAAACAAGTGCGCTCGATGGTGTCGATGACCATCGATCTCCTGAGGAGCTGAACATGCTTGATACCGTATCTTCGGTCGTCAGCAGCGCTGGTGAACTCGCGAAGACGAGCGAAGTCTTCAAGACCAGCAATGCAGTGCCGACGGCGCAGCCCGCCTCCGCAGGCATGGGCTTCAACAATGTTCTGGAACAGGTCGCAGCCGATGCCATCGGCTCGATGAAGGCCGGCGAAGCCGCTTCGATCCAGTCCATCCAGGGTAAGCTCTCGGCGCAGAAAGTGGTCGAAGCAGTGATGTCGGCGGAGCGCTCGTTGCAGATGGCTGTCGCCGTCCGCGACAAGGTCGTTCAGGCCTATCAAGAAGTCAGCCGTATGGCGATCTGAGGTTCGATCATGAGAGCACTTGCTATCGCTGCCACCGGCATGGGTGCGCAGCAACTCAATGTGGAAGTGATCGCGAACAATATCGCGAACATCAACACGACGTCCTACAAGCGCTCGCGCGCGGAATTCACCGATCTGTTCTATCAGATCGACCGAGCGCAGGGCGTGCCGAACCGGGCCGGCGAAGGCGCGGTGCCGGAAGGCGCCAAGCTCGGTCTCGGTGTCCGCTCCGCAGCCGTTCGAAAGCTGCACATCCAGGGCGCCATGGCGCAGACCGGGAACACCTACGATCTCGGCATCAATGGCCGCGGCTGGTTCCAGATCGCCGGTCCCAATGGTGAAACGCTCTATACGCGCGCTGGTGCGTTCAATCTGAACGAAAATCGCCAGCTCGTGTCGCCGGATGGCTATCTGGTCAATCCGGCGGTCGTGGTGCCGCCGAACGCTGTCGATGTCATCATCAACGAATCCGGGCAGATCTTCGCCAAGATCGATGGTGAAGTGGCGCCTGTCCAGATCGGCCAGATGCAGCTCGCCAATTTCGCCAACGAATCCGGCCTCGAGCCGCTCGGCGGCAATCTCTATCGCGAAACACTGTCGTCCGGCGTCCCCGTCGTCGGCTTCGCCGGTGATATCGGATACGGCAAGCTGCACCAGCGCTATCTCGAGAATTCGAACGTCGATCCGGTGAAGGAAATCACCGAGCTGATCTCGGCGCAGCGTTCCTACGAGATGAATTCCAAGGTCATCTCGGCGGCCGACGAAATGGCATCGACGGTCTCCAAGGGCCTTCGATAAAACCCGATGACGGAGCTGCGTCCGATGCACGTCCTCAAGATTGCTTCCGTTCTGCTCGCGAGCGTCATGCTCGCGGGCGGCGCCATGGCGGCAGAAGAGGCCGTCAAATTTCCGGTGCCGGCAACGACGATCTATCCGGGCGACGTCATCAAGGACGAGATGCTGATGGATCGCAACTTCGCGCCCAATATCCAGGGTGCGAGCGCGTTCATCAACGATCGCGCAGCTCTGGTCGGGCGTGTCGCGCGACGCCAGCTCATGGCCGGGCATCTCATCCCGATCAACGGGCTCGAGGAGCAGAAGGCGGTGACACGTGGCGCCGTGGTGAAGGTGCTGGTGGAGGATGACGGTCTCGTCATCGTCACCTATGCGACGTCGCTGCAGTCGGCCAGCCCCGGCATGATGGTCCAGCTGCGCAATCTCGATACCGGTGTGACCATTCGCGGCATCGTCCAGCAGGACGGATCAGTACGGATTCAGAACGGATGATGCTGCGTCTTCTCTGCGGATTGATGCTGGTGCTGTCAGCCTCGACGGTCGAGGCCGCCGTGCGCATCAAGGATATCGCGAGCCTCAAGGGGGTGCGCGAGAACCAGATCGTCGGCTACGGCCTGGTGATCGGTCTCAAGGGCTCGGGCGACACGCTGCGCAACGCGCCGTTCACCGAACAGTCGCTGCAATCGATGCTCGACAATATGGGCATCAATATCCGCGGCACGCAGCTGCGCACGCGCAATGTGGCTGCCGTGATGGTCACGGCGGATCTGCCGCCATTCGCCGCGGGCGGTTCGCGGATCGACGTGGCGATTTCATCCATGGGCGATGCATCGTCGCTGCTCGGCGGCACGCTGGTGCTGACGCAGCTGCGCGGCGCCGATGGCGAGACGTATGCGGTCGCGCAGGGCGCCATCGCCGTTGGCGGTTACAATGTGGAAGGCGCCGCACAGACGGTCAGCCAGGGCGTCGCAACGGCCGGTCGTATCCCGAACGGAGCGCTGATCGAGCGCGAAGTGAAGGGCAATTTCAGCGACATGCAAAATCTGACGCTGGAACTGAAAAATCCGGATTACGCGACAGCAACGCGTATCATCGATGCGATCAATGCGCATGGGCGCAGCCGATATCAGACCAATATCGCCTTTGAGCGCGATTTCCGCACCGTCGTGTTGCAACGGCCGCGCAATGCGGCGCCGGTTCGTTTCATTGCGGAGATCGAGGAATTGATGATCGAGCCAGATTCGCCGGCACGTGTCGTCGTCGATGAACGCACCGGCACCGTGGTGATTGGCCGCAATGTGCAAATCTCCACCGTCGCCGTGACCCATGGCAATCTCTCGGTTCGCATCACCGAAGCGCCCATCGTCTCGCAGCCGAATCCGTTCGCGCGCAACGGCCAGACGGTGGTGGTGCCGCAGACATTCATCGAAGCGAACGAGAATGGCGCCAAAGTCGCCATCCTGCGTGGCACCGATCTGCAGCGCCTGGTGCGCGGGCTCAACCAGATCGGCCTGAAGCCGCAGGGCATCATCGCGATCCTGCAGGCCATCAAGGCTGCTGGCGCGCTGCAGGCTGAGCTCGTCATTCAATAAGTCGGGTCAGCGCCACGCAAGGCTGCACGTGCAACGCTTGCTTAACCGATTCACGAGAACTCGCATGGCGCGCCCCGCATCCTGGTCAATCTGCATCCTTGCCGTCGCAGCGGTCGCATCGGATTTCGCAATGGCGGAGCCGGCACAGAAGCTGTCGAAGCCGCTGAACCTGGCTGAATTCGCCAAGAGTGCGCAGCAGCCGCGTCCCAGATCGGCACCCAAGCCTGAAGCTGTGGCAAAGCCGGAAGCCGCGGTGAAGCCCGAAGTCGCAGCGAAGACCTTCAACGAATCAGCGCTGGTCACAGGAACCGTCGACAAGAAGGACCAGCCGGCGGCTGCGGTGCAGGAGTCGGATATTGCGCGCTTCTGCAGCAACATCACCGACCAGGCGCTGGATGCGCGCGTCGCGTGGCAGCAAAAGGAACTGGAAGCCACCGAGGTCAAGCTCAAGCAGCGCATCGCCGAGCTGGAAGCCAAGCGCGCCGAATATGAAGAATGGCTCAAGCTGCGCGAGGACTTCCTCAAGAAGGCCGAGGAGAATGTTGTCGAGATTTACTCGCGCATGAATCCCGAAGCTGCCGCACAGCAGATTGCCAGCATGGCCGACGATACGGCTGCCGCCGTCCTCGCCAAGTTGAAAGTCCGGGTCGCGAGCTCGATCCTCAATGAAATGGAGCCGGCACGTGGGGCGCATCTCGCCGATACGCTCGCCGGCATGCGTCGCACCGACGACGGGAAAGCCAAGAAATGACGTTGCCGAGAGTTTTGCTGCTGCCCGTCCTGCTCTCCGGTCTGGCCGGATGCGCCAATCCGCTGTCGGAGATCAGCCAGGCGCCGAACATGTCGCCGGTGGGCCAGGGATTGCAGGTGGACGCGCGGGGAATCCCGATGGAGAAGCGGGCCTATCGCGGCACGGGCCAGCACTCGATCTGGACCGAGCGCAAGGATCTCTATCGCGACCCGCGGGCATCGCGCATCGGCGATATTCTGACCGTCAATGTCGTCATGAACGACAAGGCCATTCTCGACAACAAGACGGATCGATCGCGGGATTCCCAGGTCAAGCTCGGGACAGATTACGCCGCCGATGTCGCCAAGTGGATCTCTGCGGGAAGTTTCGATGCGAATGTCAGTTCGCAATCATCGAGCAAAGGCTCAGGCAAGATCGATCGCGCCGAGGAAGTTCGGTTCTCGATCGCGGCGGTGGTGGTTGACGTTCTTCCGAACGGCAATCTGCTGATCAGCGGTTCGCAGGAAATGCGCGTCAATTACGAAATGCGCATCGTCAATGTGGGCGGCATCGTGCGTCCGATCGATATCGGCCGCGCAAACACCGTGCCTTATGAAAAGATCGCGGAAGCCAGGATCTCCTATGGCGGCCGCGGCCGCATCATGGAAGTGCAGCAACCGAATTGGGGCCAGCAGGTCTATGACAAGGTCGCGCCGTTCTGATGGGGATCGACCATGGCCGATGACATCGAGAGTGAAGGAAAAGGCCGGGGCATCCTGCAATGGATGGTCGCGCTGCTGGTGGTGACCGGGCTGTCAGCCGGCGCGGGGACGCTCGCCAGTTTTCAAGTCCTGTCGACGGTGGACCGCCTCATCGACAGCAAGAAGGAAGTGGTCGAGCAACCCGTGTCGTCTGCGTTCAATCCGAACGATCGCCTGCGCAAGATCGCTCCCGTCACGACGAATCTGGCCGCGCCGCCGAATTCATGGATCAGGCTGGAGGCGTCGATCGTCACGGACAAGCTTGTCGAGGAAGAAGCCACGGCGCTAACCGCCAAGGTCGGCGAGGATATCGTCTCGTATTTGCGCACCTTGGCGCCGAATCAGATCGAAGGCGCGCGCGGCCTGCAATATTTGCGGGAAGACCTGAATGAGCGCGCGGTGACGCGATCCAGCGGCAAGGTGCGCGAACTGATCATCGAGACGCTGGTGGTGCAATGATTCGTGCGTTTCTGATTCTGATCGCCGTCATGCTGCCGACGGCGGCGATGGCGCAGATCCCGGACCTGTCATCTTTGCTGCCGCAGGGCGAAGCGAGCGCGAGCGGCCGCATCATTCAAATGGTGGCGTTGCTCACGGTGCTGTCGCTGGCGCCCGGGCTGCTGATCATGGTGACGAGCTTCACCCGCTTCATTGTCGCGCTGTCGTTTTTGCGGACGGGTCTCGGCCTGCAGACGACGCCATCGAACATCATCATGATCAGCCTCGCGCTGTTTCTCACCTTTTATGTCATGGCGCCCACGTTCGATCGCGCATGGCAGAATGGCGTGCAGCCGCTGATGAAGAACGAGATCAGCGAGCAGGAAGCCTATGCGCGCATCACCGATCCGTTCCGTGAATTCATGCTGCAGCATGTGCGCGAGAAGGATCTGCAGACGTTCGAGAATCTCGCGGCCGAAAGCTTGAAGGTGAAATTGGAAGGCCAGCGGGTCGATCTGCGAATCATCATCCCCGCCTTCATGGTGTCGGAGCTTCGCCGCGCGTTCGAGATCGGCTTCTTGATCGTGATGCCGTTCCTGGTGATCGACATGATCGTGGCGACACTGACGATGTCGATGGGCATGATGATGATGCCGCCGACGGTGTTTGCGCTACCGTTCAAGGTCTTGTTCTTTGTGTTGATCGACGGATGGAATCTGTTGTCGGTCGGCCTCGTCAAATCTTTCTTGTAATGCGAAGCTTTTATCGAAATGAATCGATAAGCATGCGCGTCGTTAACTATACCCTCTTCGCCGACTTCAGCTTTGGGTAAGGTTTGGCGGATAGGTTGCAATTCACGACAGGTTGGGTCGATCAGACATCGACAGTTCCAAAGGCATGATGCCGCCCTCTCGTACCGGTGAAAGTCCGGTATGTCCCCAGCAAACATTCAATTCGAATTAAAAGGGACATACGATGTCTAGCTTGATGACCAACTCCCAGGCGATGACCGCGCTGCAGACGCTGCGCTCGGTCAACTCCAACCTCTCCACCACCATGAACCGCATCTCGACCGGCTATCGCGTCGCGACCGCGTCGGACAACGCCGCTTACTGGTCGATCGCCACCACGATGCGTTCGGACGTGCAGGCTCTGGGCGCCGTGCAGGACGCTCTCGGTCTCGGCGCCGCCACCATCGACACGATGTACACCGGCCTCGAAGGCACGGTCGACGTCGTGTCGTCGATCAAGGAAAAGCTGGTTGCTGCCCGTACGCCGGGCGTTGATCGCGCCAAGATCCAGTCGGAAATCACGGAACTCCAGAAGCAGCTGAAGAACACTGCCGACTCGGCCGTGTTCAACGGCGAAAACTGGATCTCGGTCGACTCGCAGCAGTCCACCTACAACTCGACCAAGTCGGTCGTGTCGTCGTTTTCTCGCGCTAACGGCGTCGTTTCGGTTGATACCCTGACCGTCGACCTCGACGCGATCAAGCTGTACGACAAGACGCTGGACGCCGACTTCAAGACGGCCCATGCCAACGCCACCACCACGACGCTCGTTTTCGATCCGACCACGGTCGGCGATGCGACCGCGACCCCGCCGACCACCTCGGGCACGATCGAGTTCGAAGTGACCGACGCCGACGGTAACACGAGCACGAGCACGATCAACGTCACCCAGAAGAGCACCATCCAGGACGTCGCCAAGGCGATCAATGGTCTGGGCATCAAAGGTCTGACGGTTGGCATCAATGCCGACGGTGAAACCCTCGAAATCAAGAACGCCAGCAAGTCGGCGATCGCAACCACCAGCACCGACGGTGGCGCGACCGGTGGTGCTGTCACGGCAATGGCTGACGCCGACGCCGACGTGAACACCGAGAAGGGCGTTCTCGACAAGACCTACGACGTGTACCAGAACGGCGCATGGGCTGAATTCAGCGTGGCCGACCTGGACATCGCGAAGTTCACCGACAGCGCGACCGACCTGGCCGCTCTGGAAACCTACATCGCTGGCGTTGACGACGCGCTCGGCACCATCACCGACGCCGCCACCAACCTCGGTGCCATTAAGAACCGTATCGGCCTGCAGCAGGACTTCGTGAAGGTTCTGACCGACTCGCTCGATCGCGGTATCGGCCAGCTGGTCGACGCCGACATGAACGCCGAATCGACCCGCCTCCAGGCTCTGCAGACGCAGCAGCAGCTCGGCATCCAGGCGCTGTCGATCGCCAACTCGGGCAGCCAGTCGATCCTGTCGCTGTTCCGCGGCTAATCGCTCGCTCATACGACTTCGTAGAGGTGGCCGCGCTAGCGATAGCGCGGCCATTTCGCGTTAAGGCTCTCGTAATGCTCGGACAAGCTTCGCGATCAATGATCGCGTCGAAAGTTGGGCAGAGGATTCGATGGTCAATCGCGAGCATGCGCAGAAGCTCTGGAGTAATCTCCTCGAGCTCGGCACCAAGCGTCTCATTCTGCTCGCGGTGATCGGCATTGCCGTTTTCGCCGGTGTCGGTGGCGGCGCGTATTATCTGAGCCGGCCGGAATACAACACGCTCTATGCCGGCCTGAGCCGGGAGGACGTCACCCGCGTCAGTTCGGTGCTGCGCGATGCCAATATCCCTTTTGACATCAATTCGGCGGGGGATACCATTTTCGTGCGTCCAGCCCAGACGGCTCAGGCGCGCACATTGCTGGCCGATAAAGGGCTGCCCAGCAATACAAGCGGTGGCTATGAGCTGTTCGACAAGATCGGATCGCTCGGCTTGACGTCGTTCATGCAGGAAGTCACGCGGGTGCGCGCGCTGGAAGGCGAAATTGCGCGAACGATTCAAGTGCTGAAAGACGTCAAGGCGGCGCGCGTCCATATCGTGATTCCGGCCCGTGGATCGTTTCGGCGCGAACAACTGCCGCCGTCGGCATCGGTGGTGCTGCGAACGGAAGGCCCGGCTGACGCGCGCACGGCGCGTTCGGTCCGCCATCTCGTGGCCGCTGCGGTTCCCGGCATGACGGCCGACAAGGTCACCGTGCTCGACAGCAACGGTTCGCTTCTCTCCGATGACGATGGGGGAGGTGTCGGCGTAACCCCGACCACGATGGCCAATCTGCAGAAAGTCGTCAGCCGATCGATTCAAGAGAATGTCAGCCGGGCGCTGACGCCGTATCTCGGCTTGGATAATTTCGAAGTGAGCGTCGCCACGCAGCTGTCAACCGACAAGCGGCAGACCAATGAAACCACCTACGATCCCGATTCGCGCGTGCAGCGCTCGGTGCGCGCCGTGCGCGAAAAGGAATCGTCGCAGAGTGCCGATCGGCAGCAGCCGACCACGGTTCAGCAGAATCTTCCCGATCAGCAGGTCAATGCGAACGGAGCCAAGAACTCCAGCGATGAAAAGCAGCGCCGCGAAGACATCACCAATTTTGAAGTCTCGTCCAAGACGGTGACCACCGTCAGCGACGGCTACGTGGTGAACAAGATGTTCCTGGCGGTGCTGGTCAACAGGCCGCGGCTGGCCGCCAGCCTGGGCGACAAGGCCAGCGATGCAACCATCGACGCCAAGGTTGCCGAGATCGCGCAGATTGCGGCAACCGCGGCCGGCATCGACAAGCCCCGTGGCGACCAGATCCAGGTATCGGCAGTCGAATTCATGGAAGGTGCGCGCGATATGGCGCCGGTGCCGTCCATCACGTTCACCGAGGTCATGATGCGCCAGGCCGGCAGCCTGGTGAGCGCCATCACCATCCTCGCGGTGGCCGGCATGCTGATCTGGTTCGGCCTGCGGCCGGCGATCAATACGATCCTGGTGAGCGCGAAGTCGGATGAGACGTCACAGTTCCAGGCTGAAGCGAATGCGTTGATCAGCAGTGGTGGCAGCACTGCCGCCGGCGGCACGACGACAACGGCTGCGCTGTCGAGTGAGCCACCGCCAAATCTCATTCAAGACGTGTCGAGCAATATGCAGAACCATCCGCAGAAGCGGTTGGAGCAGATTATCCAGCTCGACGAGAAGCAGGCCGCCGCAATTCTCAAACAGTGGATTAGGCAGGAGGAACCGGCATGAGCGCAGAGAAGGTCGCCCGACTGATCGCGGACTTCGATCGGCCCGAGAGCGTGAAGCCCGGTAGCCGCGTCGTGCCATTCGATCATCTGCATCATTCTGCCATCCGCCCTCAGCATCAGCCGTTGATGGAAAAGCAACCGCGGGCAACGCAGCTGCAGCCATTGGTGGAGAGCCAGCCGCGCGCCACGCAACTGCAGCCGCTGGTGGAGAAGCCACAGCGTGCGGCGCAGATACAGCCATTGATGGACAAGCCGCCGGCTCCACCGGAGAACGACGGCTACGAGCGGGGCCTCGCGGAAGGTTACGCCGTCGCGAAAGCCGAATTCGACAAGAAGCTCGAACAAGAACAACAGGCCTTTGCCGACAAGATGGCAGAGGAGCGGCAGAAGCTGCTCAACGAGACTGCGGCGAAGCTTGCCGCTGACGTCACCGAAGCCGGTAACGAACTGCAGGGCAAGATTGCCGGCGTTGCCGCACGGATTCTCGAACCGATGATTCTCAACATCGCGCAACGGCAAGCGGTGAACAATTTCATCGATCACTTGTCGTCGATCGCGACCGATGTGCGGCGACCCGTGCTCCGACTGACAGGCCCGGCCGAGCTGCTGGAACTGATTCGAACCAAACTCGGCGTTCGTGCGATCGCCATTGAATTGCGTCCCGGTCCGGAGGTCGAGGCATCGATCACGATCGATCAGGTCGTGCTTGAAACTCAGCTTCAGACGTGGACCGATCGATTGAAGATGGCGATCCAGAGCTAAAATGGCCGATCAGGAACCGACTGAAATTCTGATCATTCGCCGCCGCAGCTCGCTGGATGCCGGCGAGTCGAAGAGCAGCGTCTGGAAGATCGCTTATGCTGACTTCATGACGGCGATGATGGCGTTCTTCCTGGTGATGTGGCTGATCAATGTCACCAGCCAGGAGGCGCGCGAAAGCGTCGCGACCTATTTCAATCCGATCAAGCTCACGGACTCGACGCCCGACCGCAAGGGAGTCAATGACGCGCGCCGTGTCGATCCCGGCAAAGCGACCGAAGGAAGCGCCAAGTCTCCTTTGCCGGAGCCGGGCGAGCCGACAACGGATGTCGCTCAGCCGCAGCAGCCGCAACCACGCTATGGCGAAGCGGCGCTGTTCCGTGATCCCTATGCCGTACTGACGGAGATCGCCGGCGGTCCGCCGCGTACCGGGCAGACCAGCGGCGCGCTGGATCCCGCGAAGAAAGAGGGCTTGACGGGCGGCGAGGCCTATCGCGATCCGTTCGATCCGATCAACTGGCCGATGGCATCGATCTCCGCACTCGAAAAGAAGCCTGTCGGACGCAAGGAAGCTGGCAGCCTGCCTTATGGCGAGGATATTGTTGCCATCACCGAAGGACAGGAGCCGCGTCCGGCCGATCCCAAGCCTGATGCGACCGGCACTCCGGTGCAAGACGTGGCCGGCACCAGCAATACGCCGCCGAAATCGGACAAGCCCGACATCCCGAAGCCCGTCGGCTTGTTCTCCGACGATGTGGCAAAGCCAAATCCCGTCGCTGAGCCGAAGCCGGTCGCAGCTACGGAAAAGCCGCCGGTCAAGCTCGAGAAGGCGCAGGCGGAGAAGACGACCCAGGCCGATGCGGCCAAGCTGCAATCCGCGATTTCCGCAGTTCTTGCCACGCTCGGGGCGGCACATCCCGTCGCAGAGGTGCGCGAAACGGCGGAAGGGCTGCTGATCAATCTCACCGACGATACCAATTACGGCATGTTTGCAAATGGCTCAGCCGAGCCGACGCCGGGTCTGGTTCGTACGCTCGACAAGATCACGCCGCTGATTGCGCAGAACCGCGGTCAGGTGGTCGTGCGCGGGCACACCGATGCGCGCAACTTCCGGACCGCCGAATACGACAATTGGCGGTTGTCCACCGCGCGTGCTCATATGGCCTATCATATGCTGGTGCGCGGCGGCCTCGACGCGGCGCGCGTGGAGCGTATCGAAGGCTATGCCGATCGGCGGCCGAAGATCCAAAGCGATCCGCTGGCCGCTGAAAACCGGCGTATCGAAATCCTGATCCGCGCGCCGACGCTATGATCTCCTGGAGGATAACCACGACAATACTGGTCATGTGCATGGGCGTTGCCCAGGCGCAGCCGGCTGAAGAGCCGGTGCGTGAGCCGTATCAGATGGTTCGTTCGCTGCAGATGCTGCAGGACCAGATCGCACGAGGAGATTTGGAAGCCCATAACGCACAGCCCGCCTTGCTGAAGCGGATCGGCGAAAGTTTCTTGAAGGCCGACGCGGCGGTGTGGAAGGAAGCGCGCAATTCACGTGCCGCGGTCACATTTCTCCTCAGCGGCGGCGCGCCGCAGGTCATTGCCTCCCTTCGCGCCCGCAATGTTCTGAACATCGACGAAGCCACGGTTGATGGCGCCATCGCTTATGTCGAAGGGCGGACGGACGAAGCGAAGTCCAAGCTTGGGAACATCAAGCCGAGAAGCCTGCCAGCGACGCTCGGCGCAGAAATCGCGCTCGTCCAGTCGGCATTGGTGGCGCAGGACGATCCGAAAGCGGCGATTGCATTGCTGGATGACGTGCGTCTCCTGATGCCGGGGACCCTGGTGGAAGAGGCCGCCTTGCGGCGTGAGATTTTCATCGTCGGGCAGGACGACGATTTCGACAAGTTCGAAGCACTGGCCGTTCGTTACTTCCGCCGCTTCCGCAACTCCATCTATGCCGGCAATTTCCGCCAGCGGTTTGCGATGTCCGTCGCGCGCTTCAGTTTCGCGCAACAGCCCGATCGATTCCCGCGTCTGGTCGCAATTCTCGATCATCTCGACCGAAGCAGTCAGCGAGGTCTCTACCTTTTGATCGCACGCACCGCGCTTGTTCGCGGCAAGCCGGAGATGGCGATGCTCGCGGCCAAACATGTCTCTTTCCTGACTGATGAAGGCAGCCCGGAGCGCCTGCGAGCGCACCTCTATCATGCCGCCGCACGTGTCGTAACGCCGGACCATAGCCGGGCTATCGCGGATCTCGAAAAGATCGACAAGAGCAAGCTTTCGGAACGCGACGTCGAATTGCAGACGGCGGCACTGGCGATCGGGCTGAATGTCCGCAAGGCTTTGCCAGAGCCGGTGAAAGACGACGGAGAGGCAGAGCCGAAAACAGTGATGCGGCCCAAGATCGACTTTGCCCGATCTAACGCGGTCGTCGATCACGCGCAGAAGCTCCTCGATCAGTCGCAGGAACAATTAAAGGAGACCACCCGATGAAACAGGCCGATCTCCTGACGGCGACATTTCGTCAACTTGCATCAGCAAAAGTTGGCGCAAAGGGCGGCTTGCACGGTGCACTCCATTCCAAGGATGGCAAGGAAAAAGCCGAGCATTTTCGCGAGCAGATGCGGCAGGTTTCGAAAAACCAGTCACCGGTGACGGCAAAGATCGACAAGAAGGCGGCGCATGTATCCACGGCGACGCCGGCATTGGAGGCGGCGGCCATCCTTGCTGAGCTCAAGGGCGAAGTGAAGGCAAAGCCGGTTGAAAAGGAACAGCCGGAGAAGGAAGAGGACGCACCGAAGTCCTCGGGAGACGGCAAGTCGGCCTCGGCATCCAGCAATGACTGGCGTGACGCCAATGCCGCGCTCAGCGCTGTGATGTCGAAGATCGAGCAGGGCCAGCAGAATGTCGGGCGCGATATCAAATCGACGCCATCATTGTCGGGATTGCACATTGATCCGCAGGCTGACGATAAATTCGATCCCGCGGACATCATGACGGCTGGTGATATCGAAAATCCGGATACCCCTGCGCCGGAGACCAAGCGTTTCACCGTGGCGGTCGAGTCGCTGGACACGAAGACGGCGCTCGTCAGCAAGCCTGTTGTTCGTGAGCAGGAGACGCATTTCGAGCCTGTGCAGCAAGTGACAACCTTGCAGAAGATCGTCGACCGGATGGCGAGTGACCTTCCCGCGGTTGCAGCGCCGGAAGCCAAGAATGCGGCTGAAACACAAGCCCAGGAAAATGCGAAGCTCGCGGAGAGCCGACCGGTCCGCATGATGACGCTGGAGCTCGACCCGCCGAATCTCGGTAGCGTCACCATCAAGATGCGTCTCGCCGGCGACTCCGTCGAAGTCCGTCTCACAGCCGATCGTCTCGAGACCACGAACCTGTTGCGGCAGGAGCGAGGTGCTCTCAGCGATGCGATGCAGTCGGCCGGCTACAGTTTCGATATTGCTGCGATCGATCACTTGCGATCGCAGGATGCCAATCTCAATAACGGACAGTCGCAGCCCCAGCAGCAACAAGCATCTTCGGATCAACGCGGCTCCACGTCGTCGCCTAACCAATCTCTGGCCAATGGCGAATCATCCGGCCGATCTTCTGGTGAGGGACAGAGCGGCGCGCGACAGAACAGGCAGGATCATGATCAATCCCAGACCCCTCCCGATCGTCAGCAGGATCAAAGCGGTCGCCACATTCGCAGCAGCACTCTTTATCTCTAGCGTCCCGGGCGAGGCGCGCGCTGACGGTCCTTGCGAACGTGAGATGGCACGTGCTGCTCGCGTCCATGGCGTGCCGCTTGGTGTACTCTACGCTGTTGGTCTCAGCGAGACGGGGCGTAAGGGCGTGCTGAACCCTTATGCGCTCAATGTCGACGGCAGAACCGTCCTTGCGCGTGATCTGCGCGATGCGGTCACGCGTTTCGCTGCAGAAAAAAGCAAAGGCGCCAAACTCATCGATCTCGGCTGTATGCAGATCAATCACCGCTATCACGGCGAGAAATTTCCCAGCGTGGAAGCGATGTTCGACCCGTCGCGCAATGTCGATTACGCAGCGCGATTTCTCAAGGAATTACGTTCGCGCGAGGGCAACTGGACCATGGCCGTCGCGCGCTACAATGCCGGCCCGAACAATGTCGCAGGTCAGAAGCGCTATGTTTGCAGTGTGATCGGCAGCCTTGTCGCAAGTGGCTTCGGCGCGTGGACGAACAACGCTCGCAACTTCTGTTCGGATCGATCGGCATCGCCAAAGCCTGTGGATAACCACCAGCCCCGCACAAGCAATCTCCACTCTAATACCCCTACGTCAAACGGAGGATGATCGATGAGTCTGTATGGTGTTATGCGCACGGGCGGCTCCGGCATGAATGCGCAGTCGAACAAACTCGCGACGGTCGCCGACAATATCGCGAATGTGAATACCACCGGCTACAAGCGCGCATCGACGGAATTCTCGTCACTCATCCTGCGCAGCGGTAGCGGAAACTATAATTCGGGCAGCGTCGAGACGCAGGTTCGTTATGCGATCTCCGATCCCGGCACGATGAACTATACGACGTCGGCCACGGATCTCGCGATCCAGGGCAATGGCTTCTTCATCGTCAGCGATGCCGGGGGCACGCCGTATCTGACCCGCGCAGGCTCGTTCGTGCCGGACGGCCAGGGCAATCTCTATAACACGGCCGGCTATTATCTGATGGGCTACGATGTTCGGAATGGCGCAGCCCCGGATGTTGTCGCCAATGGTCTCGGCAATCTTCAAGTCGTCAATATCGCGCAGCAAACCCTGGTCGGGAATCCGACGACCCAGGCGAAGCTTGATGGCGCAAATCTCGACGCGAACGCGGCCATCAGCGCCGGCGCACCGGATTTCACGTCGAAGACGTCGCTCATCACCTACGACAATATCGGCAACGCGGTGAAGCTTGACATGTATATGTTCAAGACCGGCGCAAATACGTGGGACGTCGAAATCTATAACAGCGCCGACGCGGCGCCTGGCGGTGGCTTCCCCTATGGTGCCGCTGCCTTGTCGACGGAAACGTTCACCTTCGATGTCAGCGCGACCGGAAAAGGGCGTCTGGATGCCGGAAGCGCCAACTCGATGTCCTTCAATATCCCCGGCGGTTCGGCCATTACGTTCGACATGGCGAACTTGACCCAGGTCGCAGACGAATTCCAGTTCAAGGCGACAACGAATGGTAACGCGCCAAGCGGCCTCGATCGTGTCGAAGTCGCCAGCGATGGCACGATGTATTCGATCTTCGACGATGGTACGCGGCTTGCCACCTACAAGATCCCGCTCGCGACCGTGCCGAGCCCGGACAATCTCTCGCCGGAAGCCGGCAACGTCTATTCGGTGAGCATCAATTCCGGAAACATCCAGGTTGATTTCGCCGGCAGAAGCGGTCTCGGCACGATGAAGTCCGAAGCGCTCGAAGCATCGAATGTCGACCTCGCCAACGAATTGACTGCGATGATCGAGTCGCAACGCGGCTACACCGCGAATTCAAAGGTGTTCCAGACCGGCGCCGATCTGCTCGACGTTCTCGTCAACCTGAAGCGCTAACCGTCACACGTCAGATTCTGACGGAGGCCCAAGATGTCACTCACGATTGCGCTCAACTCGGCTCGCTCGTCGCTCATGGCGGCGGGCGTTCAGTCCTCCGTCATCTCGCGCAACGTCGCGGGAACGCAGCAGGACGGTTATTCCCGCAAAAATGCGTTGATCGTGTCGCAACCCGGCAGCGGCGTCTATGTCAATGGAATCCAGCGCGCGGTCAGCGGTGGATTGTTTAACAACGTGGTCAAGGCAATCGCGAATACGTCTCAGCAGGACGCCTTGTATAACGGCCTGCAGAAGGTGGCAGCTGTCACCATCGACGATCCGGAACTCGACCAGTCAGCCGCGGCGCAGCTGGCCAAGCTGAAGAGCGCGCTACAGCAATACACATCCGCGCCGGACAATGTGACTTTCGCCCAAGCCGCCGTCAAAGCGGCGAAAGACGTGGCGGTTTCGCTGAACGATTCGACCACCACGGTGCAGAAGGCGCGTTCAGAGGCCGATGCCGAAATGGCGACGTCGGTCAGGACCATCAATGAGTTGCTCGCGCAATTCGAGCAAGTGAATACGACAATCGTGAGGGGCACAACGTCGGGAGCCGACGTCACCGATCATCTGGATATGCGCGACAGCATTCTGTCGAAACTATCGCAGGAAGTCGGCATCACTTACACGACGCGCGGCAATAACGACATGGTCATCTACACCGACTCTGGTGTGACGCTGTTCGAGCGTACGCCGCGAACGGTCGCCTTCGAGCCGACAAATTCGTTTACGCCTGGTTTGACCGGGAATGCCGTCGTGATCGATGGCGTGCCGGTCACGGGTGCAAACTCAGTGATGCCCATCGGCTCCGGTAAGCTGGCAGGTCTCGCCACGCTGCGCGACGACAAGCTGGTGACCTATCAAAACCAGCTCGATGAAATTGCACGTGGCGTGATCGAGGTTTTTGCAGAGCGTGATCAGACGGGGGGCGGCGGTCCGGACCAGACGGGTCTCTTCACCTATGGCGGCGGTCCGGGAATGCCCGCGCCTGGTGTCATCAACACAGGGCTGGCAGGCAGCATCAGGGTCACGGATCTTGTCGACCAATCGCTGGGAGGCAATCCCAGCCTGATCCGCGATGGCGGCATCAATGGCGCCGACTATGTTTACAATGCGGGCGGTGAGGCAGGATTCTTTGCGCGCATTCAGGGCCTGGTCGATGACATGGGAGCTGTTCGCCCATTCGATCCGAATGCCCTCGGCAAGCCCAGCGGGACCCTGATCGACTTTGCGGGCTCGTCGGTGAGCTGGCTTGAAGCACAGCGAAAGACGGTCGGTGCTGACGCGACCTATAACCAGACGCTGCTGGAACGCAGCGCCGTTGCCCTCTCGAACGTCAACGGCGTCAATATGGACGACGAAATGTCGTTCATGCTCCAGATCGAGCGCACATATTCCGCATCTGCCAAATTGGTCGCGACGATCGATCAGATGCTGCAAAATCTCCTGCAAGCGGTGAGGTAAGCGACATGGCTGCGACATTCATCTCGTCGAACTCGATCGCGACGACGTTGCGCATCTCGGCATCCAAGAGCCAGGTGGCAATTGCAAAGGGCGTGAAGGAAGTGACAACCGGCCGACACGACGATGTCGGCAAGGAACTGGGGGCCTTGACCGGCCGCAATGTGACGCTTCGCGCCGAGCTGCTGGAGATCGACAAGCTCGTCGATACCAACGCGCTCGTCGGTGCCCGACTGGAAGTTGGGCAGGAGCGCTTGTCGCAGCTGATCGAGACGGCGCAGTCGTTCCAAAAAGATCTGCTGGCGGCGCGTAATTCGGCCAATGGTGGTGGCGTCATCTCGCAGCCGGCAGCAACAAATCTCCAATCCTTGCTGGCGTCGCTGAACGTGTCCATGGACGGCCAGTTTCTGTTCGGCGGCATCAATACGGCGCAACAGCCGATGACCCCTTACGAAGACGGCTCGGCAAGCAAGACCGCAGTCGATGCCGCATTTACTGCGGCGTTCGGATTCGCGCCGGGTGCGCCAGGCGCCGCGGGAATTCTCCCGGCAGACATGGAGGCGTTCCTCGACAACGCGTTTGCGGCAGAGTTCGCTGATCCGGCCTGGGGTACGAACTGGTCGTCGGCCTCGGATCAGGTCATGCGCAGTCGAATTTCGACGACACAGACCATCGAGGCGTCCGCCAGTGCCAATGATGTCGCGTTCCGCAAGTTGGCGATGGCCTATACGATGCTCTCAGGCCTCGGCGTCGAGACGATGAATCAGTCGACCTTCCAGGTTGTCACCGACAAGGCGCTGTTGCTGGTCGCCGGTGCGGTCGCAGATCTCGCAAGCGTCGGTGCGCGCCTCGGTACGGCGCAGGAGCTGACCACCAAGGCGAGCAGCCGCCTCAAGGTACAGAGTGATATCGTCACCAAGCAGGTGAATGCGATGGAAAGTGTCGATCCCGAAGAGGCGTCGGTCCGCGTGACGAGCCTGCAGAATCAGCTCGAAATGTCGCATGCGCTTTCGGTGCAGATCCAAAGGCTCAGCATCCTCAATTATCTCTGATCGACTTCATTTTCCATAAAACAGCGGGTTGTCCTTCGACATGACATTGGCAAGTTACGACGCGGAGATCGAGGACGGTGGCAGCGAAGCCCGTTCGCGCGAAAAGCGAGCGCTCAATCACGGTATTCGCTTGCTGCAGAAGATGCAGGCGGGCGAACTTACTTTGCCGGAACAGACCGATGCGTTTCTCTATATCCGCGATCTGTGGGCGTTCTTCATTCAGGATCTTTCGAACTCGCGCAACGGCCTGCCGGAGCAGCTGCGGGGACAGTTGATTTCCATCGGCCTGTGGATCGTCAAGGAAGCCGAGCGCAATCGCGAAAGCCAGCTGAGCGAAGTCGAGGACCTCGTGGCCGTCAATGTGGCGATCCGGGATTCGCTCGGATGAAGAAGCCAATGTGTATCTCGCTCCGCAGCGGCGAGAAGATTTACGTCAATGGCGCCGTGCTGCGTGTCGATCGCAAGGTGACATTGGAACTGGTCAATGACGTGACGTTCCTGCTGGAAAGCCAGGTCATGCAAGTCGAGGATGCGACGACGCCGATGCGTCAGCTCTATTTCGTCGTGCAGCTCATGTTGATGAGCCCGGGCGATATCGAGCAGGCGAAATCGGTGTTCGGACATCAGCGCTGCGCTCTTTACGCCGCGGCCGACAATGCCGAATTGCTCGGTGGTCTCGATGCGGTCGAAACATTGGTGGACGCAGGGCGCTATTACGAGGCGTTGCGCAAGATTCGTTCTCTGTTCGAAATCGAACAGTCGATTCTGACAAGTGCTGAGATGTTGCTGCCCGTGGCAGTCGCCTGAAACCGGAGAAGCGGAAATGGAAGTCAGCGGCATCAACGCCAACAGCACGACCAATCAGTCCACGTCCTCGGCCAAATCGGCCGGGATGATCGACTATAACGGCTTCCTGCAGCTTCTGATCGCGCAGATGCGCAACCAGGACCCGACGAACCCGACCGATTCGACCCAATATATGAGCCAGCTCGCCCAGCTCTCAACGGTCGAACAGGCGGTGCAGACCAATGCGAAGCTCGATAGTCTGCTGTCGTCCAGCGCGATCCAGCAGGCGGAGGGTTTGATTGGCCGTACGGCAACCTTCACCGATGAAAGGGGGCAAAGCACTTCCAGCAAGATCAAGGAAGTGACCATCATCACCGGCGGCGCAGTGGCGACGCTCGAGAATGGCGTGAAGGTCGCGCTCGGCGCCGGCATCACGATCAGCTGATCATGAATGAACGCGACGCGCTCGATATCGCCCAGCAGGCCATCTGGACCATCATTGTCGCGGCCGGTCCTGCCGTCGGCTCGGCGATGCTGGTCGGCATCACGATCGCCTTGCTGCAGGCGTTGACCCAAGTGCAGGAGATGACGCTGACGTTCATCCCGAAGATCGTGGTGATGCTAATCGTCGTCGCCGTGACCGGCACTTTCATGGGAGCGCATATCTACGCGTTCACGGAGGTTCTTTACGGTCGTATCGAGAGCGGTTTCTAGCCGGAAACGCGCCCGCCACCCTCGCGCAAGGTCGGCGCTGCAAAATGCGGCGATGATATTCGCGCAGGAAGCGTCATGGCCGATGTAACGATCTCCGCCCCCCCGAGTGAACGGAGAATCGGAACCGATGTGGCATTTGCCTTTGGCATTGTCGCAATCCTGGTGATGCTGGTCCTGCCAGTTCCGACGTTCCTGATCGACGTGGGACTGTCGTTCTCCATCGCATTGTCCGCGCTGATCCTGATGGTGTCGTTGTGGATCCAGCGTCCGTTGGATTTCTCCGCGTTCCCGACCGTTCTGCTGATCGCGACGATCCTGCGCCTGGCGCTGAACGTTGCCACCACGCGCGTCATTCTCTCGCATGGCGGCGAGGGCGAGCACGCGGCGGGGTATGTCGTCGCGGGTTTCGCCAAATTCGTGATGGGCGGCGATTTTGTCATCGGTCTGATCATTTTCGCGATCCTGGTGACCGTCAATTTCGTGGTGATCACCAAAGGCGCCACGCGTATCGCCGAAGTCGGTGCGCGCTTCACGCTCGACGCCATTCCCGGCAAGCAGATGGCGATCGACGCCGATCTTTCCGCCGGCCTCATCGACGACAAGGAAGCACAGTCGCGCCGGCGCGAGCTTGAGGAAGAAAGCTCGTTTTTCGGCGCCATGGACGGTGCGTCCAAATTCGTTCGCGGCGACGCCATCGCCGGCCTGATCATCACCGCCATCAACATTTTTGGCGGCATCATCATCGGCGTCACGCATCACGGGATGCCGCTGGCGCGCGCAGCTGACGTTTTCGTCAAGCTGTCGGTCGGCGACGGCCTAGTCTCGCAAATTCCCGCCCTGATCGTGTCGCTGTCGGCCGGCCTCCTTGTGTCAAAGGGTGGCACGCGAGGCTCGGCGGAGCAGACCGTTCTCAAACAACTTGGCGCCTATCCGCGTGCGCAATCGGTCGCCGCGCTGATGATGTTCGCGCTCGGCTTGCTGCCTGGACTTCCGTTTCTCCCCTTTGCGCTGCTCGGCACGATCATGGGCTTCATGAGCTTCACCCTGCCGCGCAAGCAGGCTGCACGTGACAAGATCGAGCAGGCTCGGTTGGCTCAGGTTCAGGAAAAGGCCCAGATCGAAGCGAAAGACTCGGTCAAGGAACTGCTGAAGACCTCGGATATCGAGCTTTGCGTGGGCAGTCAGCTCGCGATCCAGATGCTCAGCGCGCATGGCGAACTCGCGCATCGTGTCGCCAAGGTTCGTCGCCGCTTCGCGACGCAATACGGTTTCGTCGTTCCAGAAATCAAGCTCACCGATGATCTGTCGATCGGGCCCAAGTCATACCGGATCAAGATTTACGGCACGATCGTTGCCCATCACGAGCTCCGTATCGGCGAGTCCATGGTCTTGTTCGATGGCGACCACCGGCCGGACGTGCCTGGTGACGAGACCATTGAACCGGCATTCGGCATGAAAGCCATGTGGGTTCCGCAGGCTTTCGTCGATGAAATCAAGCAGGATGGATTCAAGGTTGCAGACAATATCTCGATTCTGCTGACGCATGTCAGTGAGGTCATTCGCAACAATCTGGCACAGCTGCTCACCTACAAGGACACACGCGCGCTGATCGATCGGCTAGAGCCCGAATATAAGCGGCTGGTCGAAGACATGGTGCCGTCGCAAATATCCTATTCCGGCCTTCAGGCCGTTTTCAAACTGCTACTCGCGGAGCGGGTCTCGATCCGCAATCTGCATCTCATTCTCGAAGCCATTGCGGAAATCGCGCCGCATGTCCGCCGATCGGAACAGATCGCGGAGCACGTCCGGATGCGGATCGCTCAACAGATCTGCGGCGATTTCGCCGACAACGGTGTGCTTAAAGTGCTGCGTCTCGGCAATCGCTGGGATCTCGCATTCCACCAGAGCCTCAAGCGTGACGGCAAGGGCGAGATCGTCGAGTTCGATGCCGATCCGCGACTTGTGGAGCAGTTCGCAGATGATGTCTCCAATGCCGTCCGGAAGGCCGCAGCCACTGGCGATACTGCCGTCCTCGTTGCGCCTCCGGAGGTCCGTCCCTATGTGCGCATGATCACCGAGCGGATGTTCCCGACGCTTCCGGTACTGTCACATGTGGAAATTGCGCGGGGCGCCGAGGTCAAATCGCTCGGAGCGATCTCTTGATGACGGGGACCTCGGTTTCCGTTCTCGTTGCCTTTCTGGTCTTCTGCCGCGTTGGTACGTGCATGATGGTGGCGCCCGGCTATTCCCGCGTGAACATCCCGATGCAGGTCCGCCTTTTCCTTGCGGTGAGCGTCACTTTGATGCTGACGCCGCTTCTCGAAACGTCGGTTCGCCCTGCCGTGGAAGGTGCCGCGTCGTCGGATCTGATACGCCTCATCTTCTCTGAACTGTTCGTGGGCCTGGTGATCGGGCTCACAGCACGCATGTTTTTCGCCGCGCTCGAGACAATGGCGACCTTCGTCGCATCCGGCATCGGCCTCACGATGCCGAGTGTCGTTGACGACAATGAACATGTTCCGGCGCTTGTACCGCTGATCACGCTGACCGCGACGGTCATATTCTTTGTGACCGGACAGCATTGGGAGCTGTTGCGCGGGCTGATCGGCTCATACCAGGTCTGGTTGCCGGCCACGGGCATTAGTGCGGAAGGTGGGCTCAGCCAACTCGTCGATCACCTGTCCCAGGCATTTACTCTGGCGCTGCGTGTTGCGAGCCCTTTCGTGATCTATGCAGTGATTGTGAATTTCGCAGTCGGCCTCGCCAACAAGCTGACACCCAGCATTCCTGTTTATTTCATCTCGCTGCCCTTCGTTTTGATGGGAGGCTTGATGCTGCTCTATCTGTCCGGTCGCGAGATGATCCTCCAATTCAGCATTGCCTTTGCAGCATGGCTGTCCGGGTAAGGAACGATGCAGAAACGGGACCGCAAGATACGCCGCATCGCCGCCGTCCAGGCGAGGCTTCACCGCATCGCCGAATGGAATCTGATGGAGTGTCAGGCTCGGGAAACCGAGCTGGAGGATAAGCAACGGCGCATTATCGAAGCATTCAATGACGAGACCAAGCTTCAGGATCTCCTGGTCCGGATCGCGGGGAAAAGTCTCCGCGCCGCAAGCGTGGAGCAAGGTGCAATAGCGAAAGTCAGGGAACGGCTTTCCGAAACTGCGCAAGCGGAAGGCCGGAAGCTCAAGCATGTCGAACATCTCGTTCAACTCGCGACGGGACGCGCGGCAAAAGAAGACGAGAAGCGGATGCTTGACGACGAAATCGACAAAGCAGTCCGACGGCTGAGTCAAAATAGCTGATCTAACCGAGCTTGCTGGGAGCATGATATGACGGTCGCACCGATCGCGAACGATCTGATTACGGATGTCATCAACGCTGCTGATCCGGTTGCCCAGCGCAGCGCGGTGAGCCGGCTCGAGCGTATGACGCCAGCATCTGATGCCGAATTCGCGTCGGTTCTGAAAGGCGAGTTCGCGTCGGGCCAGAGCCAGGCAATGCCGGTACCAACCGGCGGCCCTGTTCCGACCACGCCGATAATTCGTCAGAACGAAGGAAGCCACGGCGTCTATCGCAAGTTCGAGGCGTTCGTCCTGCAGATGTTCGTCGAATCGATGCTTCCCAAGGATGCGGAGCAAGTCTTCGGCAAAGGCAGCGCCGGCAATATCTGGCGCTCGATGATGGCCGAGCAGATCGGCAATGAAATGGCGAAGGGCAAAGGTATTGGCATTGCCCAGCAACTGGCAAAATCGCGCGCGGTCGCAACACCGGGCAACGAAGCATAACGGTCGATCACGGCCAATACGGAAGCGATGACACATGGAACAGATCAAGCAGCAGGAAGCCACCTCATCTGTGGAGATGCAGGTACTCGCCATTCCTGATCCGGATAGTCTGGCGACGGCGGATACGGCGGCACTTCCGATGCAGGAGCGTGGCGCTCCGGCGGAATGGCTGGGCACTCAGAGCAATGCGCTTGTCGCCATCGAGCGGTTGAAGGCGACGATCGACGAAGAAACGTCGAAGCTCGAATCGCGCGCCGTCGTTGATTTCGATACTTTTAGCCAACGGAAAAATCGCGGACTGCTTGAACTGACCCGTGCGATCCGATTTGCATCCGACATTCAGGACGACCCGCGTGTTACGCCGCAACTGACTCATCTCCGCGCAAGCCTGATCCGTAATCAGGCTGCGCTGCAAATCCATCTCGACGCGGTACGCGAAGTGTCGGCCATCATTGCGAAATCGATTCAGGAAGTCGAATCCGATGGCACATATTCGCTGGCGACGTCGGGACCACGCTCATGATGAAGCTGCTTCTGACCGGTGTCTGGGCCTGCCTGGTCACCGTGGGAACGAGCCTCGGCATTGTGTACTGGAAGCAGACGGCGGCGGCACTGCCCGCGAAACAGGACCAGCCCGAAGGGTTGGTCTATGAAAAAGTAAAGGTCATCAATGTGCCGATGATCGCTGACGGCAATGTGCAGGGTTATGTGATTACGCAGCTGGTCTTCACGGCCGACGCAAAAGTGCTCCGTCAGCTTCCCGTTCCCCCCGAACCTTTCGTGGTGGACGAGGCCTTCCGCACGCTTTACGGCGATCGAAAGCTCGATTTCAAGAATCTCGCGCGCTATGACCTCGTGCAATTCGCACAGGCGGTGAGGATGCAAGTCAACAAGCGGCTAAATGTCGATGCGCTGCAAGAGGTCCTCGTGCAGGACTTCAATTATGTTTCAAAGGATCAGCTTCGCCGGTAAGGCGGCGATCCACGCAACAGCAAGTGGCCCGCGAGTGGGCGTAGCGGTCGTGTGTGATTTTCGTGGTATCCGTGTGGTACTTGGAGCTGCGCTGAAATCTCCCCATCGAAAGCTGGAGATCGAGAGGCGGCGGTGGACGCCAACGCCGTTGGTCGGCGTCCTCTTGCGCGCGAGGCCTGAGCCTCAGTTGGCCTTCGACACCGGCATTTCGCCGATGGAACGTGATTTCATGTCGTCGAGGCGGTAACCCATATAGCGCTTGGATTCGATCGGATCGAAGCCGAGGTGATCGCGCAGCTTCTTGCGCAACTTGCTCACATGGCTTTCGATAACGTTCTCGTCGAAACTCGCATCGAACAATCCGTACACGGCATTGAAGAGCTGCGTCTTCGTCAGCCACTTACCCTGATGCCCGACCAGGTGTTCGAGAATGCGCAATTCACGGCGTGGGAGCGCCAGTGTCCGCCCGGCGATCTCGGGATCCCGTCCGTCGAGAAACACGCGGATGATGCTGGTCTGCGGTGTCTCATTCTGGTCGACGGTGCGACGGCGGATCACGGCCGATCGCGCCATGATCTCCTTGACGTGGACGGGTGCGTGAACCACGTCGTCCACACCGGCCTCGAAGAGTTCGATCGTCTGCTTGAGATGCTTCAGGCTGTTGAGCGCAATGATCGGAGCGCGCGATCGATTGCGGATACTGGATGGAATGCTCGTACGATCCGGACAGTCGCCGAGCAAAAAGGCGCGGATGGCGGTCAGATCATTGCCGACGGCTCCTTCGAGCCAATCGCGGAAGTCATTGGAAGTAAAGCCAATTGAAACGACGCCTTCGCGGTCAAAACCGGCCGCATAGCCTTGTGTGACGCCCTCTCGGTCATCGATCACAACAAACATATTAATCCCCTGCGTGTTCGCCTGAATGTCGTCATGGGGTCGAACTAGGCGTACTCGCCCCATTTTTGTCTTGAAGACGCAACACAACAGTTACTGGGAGAGAATCGAGGAAGCTTGTTTGAAAGCTGGCCAACTTTGCTTCGAGATCCGGGTCGCTTTTACCGGGCGTGAAACAAATGATGCGGTCGGCTGCCTCTTCTAGATTACTCGCTCGATTGATAGGTCAGAGAGCTCCCTCTCATTCGAAGCGCGAGATGACGTCTCATGCTTCGCCGCTCAGTGTTCACCAAGATCGGAAGAGAAATCGTTGCTGCCAAGCAAAATGGTTTGGCGTGTCACCGATCCCTCGGATCCGAACAGTGTTGGAATCACCTTACTCAATACGTCAAGATGCTACCTCATCATCAAGTAGTTGACCCGCGAAGATTTGCAAAGAGTCGTCAACGCCAATCGCGCGTTCTGCTTGAACGAACAAGTGGATAATTCGCGTCATGGCCTGCGACGATGTGATGCGTGCTTGCACATTTCGAAAATGCACAGTGGAAAATTGTCTGGCTGTCATATGCGTGGACAAAAACGTCCCGATCGATCGCTGCATCATCGGTGACATGCGTGCGTGAGAGATTTGCACGACGTCCGGGAAATGGTCTGCGAGATCAGGAATATCGATCGTGAATGCGCGCAAGTTCCTGGAGCGTTCGGCGCGTCGACGGCGACTGCTGTCGCAAGCTGTCACATCACGCACAGTGCCGGTCGAATGGATGCTGTATCGGTCGGCATCGCACTCACTTCTAGTCCGTTGCATCGCTAGCTTCCTGCCTCTGCGTTGCTGATGGTTTGCTCGGTTCAAGACGCGCGGCTTATTTGCCGACGATGACTCCGATGCTGGTGATCACTTGCCAGCGCCCGTGATCATTGCTGATTTCTTGAATCCGGCCGAGTGTTGGAACGTCCTGTCCTGGCGAGACTTCAATGATTCCAGCTTTTCCTTCGAGGACAGCGGCGCCATCATAGACTCGTCGAATGTTCCAGCCCTCGATCGTCACGCGGGGCGTGCTCACGATCCCTGCTGCTTTTGCTTGCACAGAGCCCGTGAATTCCGGCGCCGCCGTCGTTGCGGCGCTCGCGTAGATATCGCCTGTGGGACGTGTGGTCCCTGTGCGTTGCGCGAATGGTTCGCGCTCGACATGTCGCGAAGCCACGCGCTCGACAGTTGGCTGTGGTGAGTTCGCTGAGCGGATATTGGCGGTGCTCGAAGATAGTTCGGCGACTTGCCGGCGTAGCTGAGCGACCGAATCTCGAAGGTTGCGGAGCTCCGTCTCGGAAGCAGTGCGCGTCACCTGCGGTCTTAGAAACAGATAGGCGATGCCGCCCGCTGATGTCAGCGTCGATAGACCGACAACTAGCGCGAGCGAGAAGAACGGGGCCTTCCAGGCCGCCGATTGTAACGGCTTTGCGACGATGCGGGCCGGTGGCACGCTGACGCGTAGTTTTACTTTCGGTTGGATTTCGCGTTGCGCATCGCGCGTTCGCCGAAGGCTTGCGCGGGCTTCACTCGCAAGCATCTCGTCGATCGCTGCGGCAGCGGCGACATGTGGGCGCTCGGCAGGTGCTTTGCGTGCACCGCGCGCCTGTGCGACATCCTTGTTGTCCACAGTCTTAGATCGAGAATCGGATGTCGTCGGTGACATCATCATAGAGATTCTTGTGTTGGCTGCGAGCGATGAAATGCGATCAGTAGCAGCGGCGTAGCAAGCGAAGCTTGTGCGGAGCCAGTCAGGCAGGCTGCGCGAAAGTCTTGTTTGCTGATTTGTCAGTTGATGCGCGCAAGGCGACGCGATGTGCGCAGCGATGGACGTGCGTCGGCCAGCTGTGCTCGCGGTGCGGCAACATGGATAGGGTCGTTCGCATTGTTTGTGTGGTATGTGTGTGGTCTGCAGTGATCGTATGGCGCTGCAGCTACGCGTTGAGGTCGTGCGGATTATGCGGCCACTACGATCAACGTAGTTCTTTTCAATCGAATCTAATTTGCGAAGAATAATATCGATCAAGATCTTTCAAAGGCCACTCAATCTCAGTGGCGTCCTTAGAAAACCTAACGAATCGCGTCGTCGATCCGCAATTTTGAATCGAATGCTCCTGTCCGATATAACGGATTGGCAGGACCTATTCGTCGAATGCGGAAGTGACGTTTTAAGAAACCAACATTATTGCCGGGCTTATGAGTATCGATCTGGAACGTTTGCGCGATTACGTGAAATCGCTGAAGGCCGAGCGGCAGGACTCGCCGATCGGAAAAGTTAAATCAGGTGCGACCGAAATCATTCGGAAGAATCGTCATGAGTTGGAGCGAATGCATCGCGAAGACGGTGCGACCTGGACCGAGATTGCCGCCGGCCTTGCCGCGCAGGGCGTCACGCAGGGGGACGGCCAGCCGATCACTGGACGGCGCCTGACTGCGCTGATGCATAACATCAGGGTCCAGGAAGAACGGCTGCGCAACAAACAGAAGAGCGCAAGCGAGGCGGTCGACGGGGACGTCAGAGATCCATCATAACGACGTCTGCCTGTGAACCGTCTGGTTCAACACCAAGATGTACCTGATTGACGATACAGTCAGGACTTTTGGGGGGCGTTCGTCTCATGAACAGAGAAACGGCAATTACGGAGCTTCGCCGCATTTGGCGCGCCATTCAGAATAAAACTGCGAACTCTTATGTGATTGAAATAGCTTTTAAATCAGCGTGCGGACACCAGCTACACCATAGATGGAGATGATCTGGACCGATCTTGCCAGATCGTCCACGGGCTCACGCGGTGTCCCGGCCACTCGCCTTCAGCATCTCGTCGAACCGAGCGATGTGCTAATCTCGTCGGTAAACATGGCCATACGTTCCGCGGGTTGATTGGCACGCACGGTGTCGAAGATGTATCCAAGAAGCCAGTGAAGTAGTGGATTCAAGGCCTCATTGTCGCGGCGAGCTCGCCAACAGCAGGTACACACTGCCCCACTTCGGCCCGGGCATTCGCTTTGACCGGAATCGAACCTAGGCTTGAATCGCTGCGTGACGTCAGGTCCATGCCAAGATCGCCACTCGTCCGACCAAAGAAGCCCAAGAAATATAGGTCGTTCTCAACATACTCACTCCGCCCCGTGGTTGATTTGGGGGCGGCCAATTTGAGGAGTGGCGACTTTCGGTCACATCATCGCTTCGCCACCGGCTGGCAGGTGCTTAGTGCCGCTCTTATCGATTGTACAGAAACGGTCGATGTAAGGGCCGCCGTTGTTCGGAGCATTGCCCCATGGAATGCCGTTGGCGACTTTCAACCAAGCCTTCCATAGTTTTGTGGCGTCCGCAATCGAGCCTCCCAGCTCTTCGAAGTAATTAGGTGTTGCGTAGGTCGGCAAAGGTTCGCTGCCGGTGTTGGCGTTGCCTTTGCCGCCGAACATTATGTCGGTGATTTCCCAGCCGGTCTCGCCAATCCAGCCAATCATGACGTGGGGGCCGAACAGGGCGCGCATCGTGGCGGTAGTGGTATCCGAGCTGCAGACACTGCAGCCGCCCCAGATGACCAGCTTAGGGCCGGTCTGCTTGAAGCCAGTGCCGCGCACGAGTTCGGTCACTTGCCCGTCGTACTTAATCGTCAGCTTGTCGTTGGCGAACGACAAATGGATCGTCTGGTCCTGATTGTAAAGCGTCGTGCTGTAATGACCGGCCAGAAACAGAACATCGTCACTGCGACGGAAAAGTGTCTTGATCTCAGCAAGCGATGGCTTGGCGCCGGTGACGACGGCACCCTCGGTCAGGCTGAGCTTCCCGGCCGCGCCCTTCCGGAATTGCTTGGCGTCGCGCCGCGAGCCGAGCGAAAGAATGCTGTATGTAGCCATCAATGACCCCACTATGCTGATGGTTGAGCGCCGCCAATTTGGAATGGCGCCGCTTCAATGGTTGACGATCGGTATCGGCGGAGACACCGTAACGATGCGCGCCTGTGCCTCGACCATGGTGCTGAGCCCTGCTGGCGCGACATGGGCAGCGGGTTCGCCCTCGCCGGAAGCCGAGAATAACCATCCGAAATCGAGCGGATGGGTCGACAAGGTCCGCGGCGAATGCAGCAGTGAAACGTCGGTCCAGAACTCGCCGGCGCCGGTCGCTTCGGCGATCGAGACGAAAAAGCCGGGCTGGTCCTTACTGGCGTCTTCGAGCTTGAACGGCTCCCCCGTCACCTTTCCCAGCGCGGCCGTTTCAAACGAGCCGTTTGAGTGGAGCAACCGAACCTCATATTTCGTCTTGCCGTCGCCGGCACGATCCAGCTTGAGCTCGAGGCCGACAGCGAACTTCGGATCCGTATCCTTTTTCGGCTTGGTATTCTTGAGTTTGATCTCCATCGCGAAAGGCTCGGAGCTCGGCTGGCCGTTGACCAGCTCGGTGGCCGGCCGGAGATGAAGCGTGAGCTTGCTCAAATCCCACAGATGCGAGGGCGGTCCGACGAAGCGGAAATAGAGGCGCAGGCTGCCTTCCGGAGGTTTCTCCTTGCCCGTCGTCGGGTCCTTCTCTCGACCGAGCTTGAAACCGGTCGAAACCAAGTCGAAATAGGCCTGCTTGTAGGTGTCGAGCACCGCGGGCGTATTGGCGGCGCACAGAATGGCTGCCGGGGTTTCGAATTCGACAACGCGGACGATCTGCTCCTGCGGCTTGAAAATCTTTCCCTCGGAGTCCCTGAGTGCACCCTGCGAGGTGACTAGTTCGTGCTTCGCCTTGGGATCGGCCGACGTGCGGCAGAAGATCTCGGCCGGACTGCCCAGTTCCTTCAGGAAGCGCGAGGTGATCAGGCTAAGGTGGCGATGAACATGGAGCGGATAAGGATTCGCGAAGGTCGAGGGAAGCAACCAAGCCGCACTGGCTGCTCCGTTGCGCCGGAAGGTAAGAAATTCGTGAGTGGAATGGTCGAGGTCGGCAACGATCTCGCGCGCCGGCGTGGAGCGAGGCTTCCAATTCCAGTCCTTGTCGAACTCGGCGATCTGGACGTAATCGAAATCGCGGCTGGTCTTGGTCCACCTCAGGAACGTCGCCGCGCTCGCCACGGTCGCGCAGGCCGTGGTCTCTGCGCCTGCAACGAGTTTCACCGATGGCGGTTGATCCTTGTCGGCGCCCGGTTCGTTTGGCGACCACTCGAAGCCGGCCACAATCAGCGGGACGTTGGCTTCGCCGCTTTCGATTCTGGCCGATCTCGCGCGCACGAACACCGCTGCGGCGTAGCGGCCGGGGGCGACCGGCTGGTGCAGGATCGAGAGGCCGTTGAATTCCGTCGCAGCGATCCGTGCGATCGGCACCAGTGCCTCCTTCAGCCCGCCAACGCCATCGATCGCTCGCTTCGATGCAAAGATGACGATCCCTGCATCATCGCTGCTGTAGGCGAGGAGCGACCTTGGTTCGGACTCACCTTCGATCTTGAACTGGAGCAGGGCTTCCTTCTTCTGCTCCTCTGTGCGCGACTTGGTGACCGGATTGATCCGCCAGCAACGCTCGCCGTCGAGCGCCTTTTCGAGTTCTTCTCCCTTGATGTACGGGTTCGTGGTCCAGTCGGGTTCGATATAGCGGCGCATCGCGACGCCGGTGAAAAATTCCTCGAACCCTGGTGCTTTGCCGAACAGGACTGCGGGCTTGAGCAGCAGCATCGCGTTCGGTAACGCGGGTGAGGGAGCATTCACCTGGTCGAAGGTCAGGCCGATCGGACCCTCGCTTCTCAGCACCAGCCCAAGTGCGCTGTCCGCCTGGAGAGGGCGATAATCGAGATGCGGGTTGGGGCCGGCTTCCTTGCGTGAATCGAGGATCTCGACGGTTTCGGCGGCGGCGTCATTGAATCCGTAACCGAAGCCGGTCTTGATCTCCGATGCGATGCGGTCGGCGAGTCCGCCTTCCGCGAACGGGGGCTCCTGCAGAATGGCCACAATCGGCGGCGCCGGCGCATCGCGGCCTTCGCCGCCTGGCGCCGTGGTCAGCGGGATCAACGCTCGAAGCTGAGGGCGCGTCATCTTCATGCGGGTGTGATCGGCGAGCATCGCGACCCGCATCGTCCAGCCGTGCGCTGTCGTTTTCAGGCCCCGGGTGGGCCATGCGTTGATTTCGCGCTTGTCCCGCGGGACCAGCGCGCCGGCATAGCGCGAGCGCAGCATGAAGCGGTGGCGGAAATAGCTGGCCGCCTCGGACTCACAATGGCGCTCCTGAAGCTTGGTGCGTGCGGGCAGGGGAGCGAGCTTCTGTGGCAGGGCCGGATCGGCATCGACATCCGGACGGTCGAAGAACGCCTCGAGTTCGAACTGCGCCAGCTCGTCGTCTAAGCCGAGGCGAAGGGCAGGGTGCTTTACCGGCTCGTTGGCCAGCTCTTCGGGTGTTTTGACCGGGTTGCCTATCTGATACCGGTGCGCGCGTGGATTCACGTGGTGATAGATTGGCCGACCGCCGGACCGGAACTGCTGGGTCGTCACGCCTATCGCGTCGATAACTCGCCAGCGGCGCGTCAGTTCTTCGCGCCGCGCCTCGGTTTCGGCGTCGGCTGCCGGGACGGCTGCGGCGGTCCGCAACTCGAAAGATCGCACGCGCTCGATGCCTTCGACAGCGATCATTCGCCCGACAAGATCCATGGCAAGCTTATTGAACTCGTTCTTCTGCTTGCCTTCCTTTGTGACGGGCGAAGCAAAGAGGAGCTCATCGTCGTACATTGTCTCGATGCTGATCGCGGCGGCGGGGAAGGTAAGGTATCCACTGACCAGCTCGCGCAGCGCATACTGTTTTAGGCGCTGATCGAATACCGAGGGGTATTTGTTCTTATCGATGAAATGCTCGCCGGGAACCAATGCATCAAGCGAGAGTCGTGCGACGACGCCGGCGGGGACCGACGCTTCGAAGCTGCGCGAGTCCTCTGGACCTGCATTTTCCTGCAGGTTGAAGCCGCTTCCGGGCCTGAGCTTGAGATGGAACTGAAACAGCTTGTCCAAGGGTTCGAGCAGGATGGTACGAAGGCGTAACGGCGTCCAGCCGTCCTTGGGAATGTTCGGCTTCAGAGTCGTTGCGAATGCACCCAGTCGACCGGCAATGTCGTGCGTCGCGGCGTCGCCAAGCCCTGGGTCCTTCTCGGTCAGCCGGTCGAGCGCCGTCAACTCCAGCCGCACGGCCTCGACCGCCGGATCCGGCAGCCGGTCGATCAGCGTTGCCAGCCGCGAGTCGAAATGGCGCATCAGGTAGGCTGTGAGAAGGGCATGCATGAACTGGGCGGCCGGACTATCCGTTGCTTCCGGTTCGGTCTTGAATGCCCGCTTGTAGAGGTCGCGATTGGCAAACCATCGCTCGAAATCGAGGTAACCGACGCGCGGTGTTGAGACGACCGCCTCAACGTCATCGGACAGACCGTGATTCCAGGCGGGCTTCTCGCCCACTGCGAGCCGCGGCGCGAGCAGCACGAGAGAGGCTTCGACATTGTCCGTTTTCTGGCCGTCGGGATCTGCGAATGTCATTGTCGCATCCCCGCCGGTCTTCAGCTGCAACCGCAGCCAGCCCGCAAGCGGGTCTTTGCCGGGAAGCGGTTTCTTCAAGGCCTCCTTACCGCAGATGACGTGCAGCCAGCGCGCGAATTTCGGGGAAGGAGCGTCCGGCACTGGCTCGTACACGATGCGAATTTCAATCTCGGCCAGACCGGTCAGCTTCGACTGGGCGATCGGGAATTCTATTCCGGTGGCGGCGGGGCCGTCGGCGTGTCGATCGAAGAAGCGGAGAACGAGTTCGGAGGGAGCGCTTGTGAAGCGGATGTCGCTGATCCGCCATGTGGAGGGGGACGGTAACTTTTTGGCTTCCGGATCGAATTTATCGACAATCATCTTTCCGGTGCCATTGGTCTCGCGGAAGATGTCATGCACGGCGGGCGCATCCGCCGCGGCCTTGAACGCGACCCGCCGATAGTCTTCCGCGAGCGGGACAACACCCTCGATCGGCGCGCCAATGCGGCGCGGCCGTGCGCCCTTTACCTGCTCCACAACCGCCATCTGGGCGATCGCTGTGCGACGTTGATAATTGGCAAAGCCGACCAGGGGCGGCTCGGCGGTCGGCGCAATGATATTCGGGTCCGGCATCCACAGCGAAGCGGCCGGCAGCGTCTCGGGTGGATTGCAGGCCTTGCGCTGCAAGGCGAGAGGCAGCGTGCCGGCATTGGTGGTAATGAAGCTGAACGTCTCGAAGCGGCGTCCATAGGCGAGACGCGGAACTTGCGAAAATATCGGTGTGGCCCCTCCACCGGACGGGTACATCGGCCGGTGGGGCGTCTGGCGGTAGAATGGCGTACGCGTGTCGCGAACGGCACCCTCCTGTTCGACGATACGCGCGTCGAACGCCGGATCGGCGAACGGGAATCCCTCGTACTCGATGAACATGGCGCCGCGGCCGTCGCTGATCGCGGGCAGCATCGGGTGAAGCGCGGCGTTCACATCCGGTGGCTCCGAATTTTCCAGGTCGACCTTTTCCGGTTCAGGTCCCCAGTACAGGTCGGCGAGATGCGCATGCGCCCAGCGGTCTGTGGCGTCGGGCGAATCCAGGCGCCGAATTGCAACTGCTATTCCATTAAAATGCTTCGTGAACGTGTCGATTGCGCTGCCATCGATATTCGCCGCGATCTGGACCGCCAGCGGCTGCGGCATGCTGTCCGGGATGAACCGCGCGGCTGGGTCGTCGACGGACCTGATGGGGGCGATTGCGTCGGCAAAGGCTTCCTCAAGATGTTTTTGGATGAGCTGTTCGGGTGTCTTCTCGGGTGGCGCCATCATGGGCGGCCGGAGAGCGAGCATGTTGCGATCGGGAATCACAAGGGCGGCGATCAACGGATCGAAGCATGCCGCAGTTTCCGCTGGAGCGCCGAATCGCCGTGCATGGAAGGCGCTTTGCTCGGCACCATTGACGAGGATGACGGACGAATCCTCTCCTGAGCGCGGGATTTTTGCAAAATCGAGCAGATTGCGAACGAATGCACTGCCGGCGGCTCGGCGGACTGCCTCGGCGCCGTTGAACGGGCTTTCGAGCAAATTGCGATAGGCGATGAATGCCTGATCGACCTCGGCAGTTACGGCGGCCTGGGTTTCCGGCGTGCTCGCCTGTTTGATCTCCTTGAGATATTCCTCGGCAATCCGATGCGCCACCGATGCACCGCCCGGCTTTTGTGCGCTTTGAATTACTTTGAGGATGGCGGCTTCCACGCCGGTCTCATCTTGTATCGACTGCTCCAGATCGAGCAAGGCGCGCGACACCTGCAGCACCGATTCGTCCCTGATCGCCGCTGCGTACTGCCTGGCTCGCACCGGAAGCTCGGTTCCGTTGGTGCCTGCATAACGCTCCAGAATCTCGGCGATCAGTTCACGCGCATCCCCTACGGGTGTATTGGCAGCGGTGCTCGGCCGATCGATGCCATAGACTTGGCGCAGGGCGCGAATCAGTTCGGCATTTGCATTTGTCTTCGTTGGAATCGCGATCAAGGGGCTGTCAGCTATCGCCGTCCGGATCGCAGCGGTGATCTTCTCCGCATCGAGCGCATCGTCGTTGAGCTTGGCCGATTCGGTGATTTTCGCCAGCCGGTCAAGCAGCAGCGGAACCAGCGGGGCCAGGATCTCGCCTTCGCTGGTGCGATCGGAGGCGAGCTTCCCGCCAGCCGGGCGAGAGACGGGCTTGAGCAATCCGATCACGAGATTGTCGAGCGCTGATGTCAGCTTGGCAACGACATACCAGACCAACGAACCCCAGTGGAACACATCTACGATCTCCTTTTTGTCGCCTTCACCAACGGTGACCTGGTCGACATAAAGGCCGAACAGTTTCTCGAAGGGCGCGTCCGTCACTGAAGTTGCGCGCGAGCTGAGCGCGGGGTTTGCCGACATCAGCGAGGCTGCCCGTTCTTCAAACCACTTCAGGAGGCGGCGGACCTTTTCGGCGTCCGGGTCCACCTTGAGAAAGCCGTCCTGAGACAGCGAGGGATCGATCTGGGAAGGATCGAGATCGACCTCGGTCTTGCGGACCACGGTCGTGCGGCACACAACGGGGCCGATCTTTCCTTTCGCATCGTAGCTGAAATCAAAAACGCTTTCCGGCAAGATCGACGTGCTGCCGTCGATTGCTTTGCCGGTCACGGTCGGTTGCGGCACCGCCTCCTTCATCAGATAGGGCAATACGACGACGCTGATTTCCTTGGCGATATTGGCCGGAACACGCACGACATGGGTAAGGCCGAACCTGTGTGCTACCGGGGCATTCCATGCTTGCGCGGCGCGCAGCCGGTGTGTCGCGGTAGCGCTGTCGACCTCCACGGCCCGACCGGGAGACCACACGGCATCCGTCGTCCAGTATCGCGCGCCGCCTGACGCCGGCTTCTGCTTCTCGAGCCAGTCGTGCAATTGCGATGGATCGCCAGGCGGGGCCGGCTCCGACACTTGGGTGAGCGTACCGAACGTCTCCAATTGCAGGTCAGCAGGATCATTGTTCTTGAGCTGGTAAAGATGAAATTCGACTTTCTGAACCGAGGTCAGGAAGTTGAGAAACATCTCCTTGGCCGCGCCTTCATCGGCATCATCGCCGGCCGCGACCTCGAAACTCAGATTGACGGCGAACGGAACGGTTGCGTCGTCCGGATGGAATTTAGCCGGCTCAAGGTCGATGACGCAGTGGATAATGGGTTGTAGGGGCAGCGCCATCGTCAGTTCCTCGCGTCCTTGAGCTTGTTGGCGGCTGCCTTCACCTGGTCGACCTTCTTCTGAATTTTTTCATCGGTGATTTCAGCGCTTGCGTCCGTCGTCACTACCGTTTCGGACTTGCCGCCCCGCATCTTGTATTTTGCGTTTGCGCGCGCCGTGATCTTGAAGAATTTGGAGATACGGATCGTCACGGTGAGCGATCCATCGGCGTCGATCTGCCCATTGTCGCGGTAAGTCATGCGCAGGACCAGCACGATGCCGACCGTAACGAGGCCCGCGACATTGACGTGTCCGGCGATCACCAGGATGGCCGAGATCGACAGCCCACCGCCAGGCTTGCCGATCACCTTGCGGTAGGTCAGCGCGCCCGACAGGGTGATGAAGACCTGGCCCACGAACGGGCCGAATGCGAACGCCAGCGATGCGGATCCGCCGGCACCGGCTTCCACCGATACCATCAGTTCGGAATCGAACGGCCGGTATTCCGCATCGATCTGGATGTAACCGGCGCCGCCAATCACGAAGATGGAGAAGATGAACGGACGCTCCATCGTCGACAGGTTGAACCTGTTGGCCAGCATGAAGTCCGGGAACGCGAGCAACTTGAAGTGGTTGGAGATCGAGATGTTCGACACGCCGCTGGTGCCGAAATTGAGCGATATCGGCGGAATGGCAAACTGGTGCTGCACGCCGACCGGAATGCCGTTCTGCTTGATGATCTCGAGGCCGCCGATATCGTCGGGAAACAGCGAGGACAGGAAATCCTGAATGAACTGGAATGACGGGTTGAGCCGGATGTTCTTCGGGTCGAACTCGATCTTGAGGCCGGTCTCGCGGGTAAAATTCAGCCCGAACTTCTCGAACCTGACCATCGACTGGCCGCCGACCACAAGATCGATGACGGCGCCGACGCGGCCATAACCCGTCTCGGTTACCTTGTCGGTATCCTTCGACGCTTCGAGCCGGACCTGGCCGGTCATCCGCATGTCGACGAAGTCGGCCTTGAAGACGCCGACCGAGAACAGGCTGCGGCGGCCCGGCATCGGCGCGTCGATATCGACCTGGACCCAGGCCCGCGCCTGCTTCTTGTCGAAATCGTGGGTGACGCGTACGGCATCACTGACACCGGCCGGGATCCTGTAGCCTTTGAGCAGATTGTCGAGCTTGGTGCCGCCGAAATTACGGAAAACCTTGCCGATCTCGAAATCGGGCAGATTGGCCGGAAGCAGGCGATCGCCGATCTTGTCGAAAGGCAACGACAGGCCGAGCGCCTTCAGCTCATCGCCGAGCCGGTTGAACAGCGCGTTGGCCTTAGTGGTTTCGACGATATCGCTGAGTTCGTCGAAGCCGGAGCGGATGCGGTCGATGTCGGCCTTCAGTGCGGCAATTTCCGGCGCCGTGGTGACGGCTGAATAGAGCTTGAGGATGTTGCTCGGAGCCGCCATCAGTCCGCCGGCGTCGAGCCGGCTCGCGGCACTGAAGACCCGCTCGCCGTACATCCGCGCGGTTTGGGTCGACCGCGCCAGGTCATTCTGCAATCCGCGAACCGAGTGATCGAACGCGTTGATCGCCGCGATCAGGTTTTCGCTCTCGCGCGTGAGATCCTTGATGTTTGCAGCCGCTTTGTCGATGAAGGTCTTGACGTCGCCGAAAGCCGCGTTGAGTTGGGCTTCCTTCGTGTCGTAATAATCTTCCGCGTCATCCGCCAGCGCGTTCAGGTACTCCTTAGCTTTGTCAACAGTGTCAAAGGCTGCGTTACACGCGGTCGAAACCTGCTGCAGCAGACCGAGCGCCTTGACGTCAAGTTTCTTGAAGGGCTCGGCCACGGCGTCGCTCAGCGCGAACAGCTTTTCGCGAATGAATTTCAGCGCGGCGTCGACGTCCTTGAAATGGTCGTCGGTCAGCGGCTTAAGCAACTCTTCGAATGTCGGGCGAAGCACATGGTTTCGGACCGCGGTTTCCAGCAGACTTTGCGGTCCCAGGGCAAGTTGCACGGCCCCGAGGGCGCCCTGAACATCATCGATCAGACCGGTAATCTTGCCTTCGATGCCGCGAACTTCATTGCGGAAATCGCTGATGGCTTGCTGCAGCGCTACCTTTGTCGATTCGACGAGGAAGTCGAGCAGCTTGCCGGTTTCGACGAGCTTGTCCTCAAGCGGCTTGATCTGTTTCTCGATCCCATCCTTCAGCTTGCCGATCTCGGCGTCGACATCGGGCAGGATAATCAGAAGCTCGTCTTTGATATCGTCAAAACCGGCCTCGGAAAATTCCTGCGCAAGATCGATGAGTTCTTTGGCCTTTCCGGCAAACGACTCGACGGTGCCGCTGAGTTGTGCGGCGAGAGCAACGACGGCAGATCCCGCTTCGTTCAGGCGCGCGTCGGCCATATTCTTGGCGTCTTCGACGTCGATGCGGGCGGAAGACAGGACGGTCTTGGCGTTACCGGCGATCGATTTCAGGTCGCTGAGTGCGTCCGTAGCCTTTTCCTTCAGCTCGGGCTTGATGCTGGCGTTGCCGGCAATGGATGTAGCGGCTTTGTCGATTGCGGCAATCGCTTTGTCCAGAGGGCCGTTTCCCGCCTCCGGCACCAAAGCGTCGAGGACCTTTCGGACTTCGGTGAAGAACGGCCCGATGACGGCCTTGAGCGAGCCGATTCCCGAAAGCGCTTCGCCCTTGGTGCGGGTAATTTCGCCAAGCGCCTTGGCGAGATATCCACCGATGGCCTGACTGGCGTCATTCAGCTCGCTGGCGAAGTGCTGACGCGCCTCGTCGATCAGGCTGACAGCATCCCCCTCGATGTTGCTCGCACATGCGAGCAGGCCGGCATGAAACGCCTTGCGGCGTTGATCGGACCAGGGCACTGCCCGGTCGTACCCGGCAACGAACTGCTCGATCCGCCGAAGAGCGCGGTCGAGCGCTGCCTCGAGTTCAGTCTCGAGAGTGAGAACGACGGCGCGCGCTTTCTCGACGCCTTCTCCGGCTTTCCCGACGTCCTGGCTGGCTTCTTCGAAAAGCGGCCGCAGATATTGCACGCTGACGTGGAGGAGTGAGTTGATCGCCTCCGCCTTGTTCTTGATCGGTTTGCCCTTACCGTACTGTTTGCCGTCGGGGTCTAGCTCATCCTCCGGATGTTCAAGTTTGGGAAGTATACTTTCCGCGTCCGCAGTCCAGTCGCGCAACGCGGTGCGAACCAGCATCTCCTTGCGCTTGATGATGCCGACGGCATCATCCTTCAGCTTATCGCAGGGATTTTTGCCTCCAACCAGGTTGGCGCCGAATTTCGATCCCTCGAGGAATTCCTTTACTTCCGCAATTCTCGGCTTCAGCTCATCTCTGATTTTCTTGGGGAAACCGTTCGGTTCATTTACGTTCCATTCATCTACAAGGCCTTTAACCGCCGGCGCGATCTTGCTGACATCTTGCTCCTTGATGGCGTTGCTGATGGCGTCCTTGAGAGCTGTGATCTTGCCTGAGTACTTCTTGGCATCGTCGCTACCGCCGGCTCCCTCGCTCGTCCAATACTCCATCTTCTGGATCAGTTCGGGGTCGGGCTTCGCCGCAAGCTTCGAACCCGCGACCAGCAGTGTCTCCAGTTCTGGCTTCAGCTCTGCGGTGTGCGTCGCCCGCATGAAGCTGACGCTGTCGAGACCTGCATATACCGGCTTTTCTGCTCGTCCTGCATTGATCGCAGCTTTTTGCGCTGCGGGCGCCACCCGCCAGGTGAAGCGGCGAAGCCCCGGAAGAATGCGGTTGACCGAGGGGCGCCGCTTCTCGAATCCGGAGGCGTCATTGCCCGGCTGCTTGGACGACCGTGCGTCTGCCTCCTTGGCGATCGCCTGCGCTTTCGGCATGTTGGGAAAGTCGAGGTTGAGCCGCGACACCCAGGTGTCGGTGTCGGCCGTCGTGGTCGTGCTGAAGTCGGCGAAAAAGACCAGATAGTCTGGATCGAGACACTCCTGCGCGACGACGGGTTTTTCGGCATCGCCCTCGGCCGTCGATACGAAAGCCACATCGGGCATCGGATAGACCTGCGGGCGTTCGCGCGCACTGAGCCTGTTCCACAGCGGGATTTCCCAGCCGAAGGTGCTAACCTCGCTGGCCCAGGCGCTGTCGACATTGATGATCCTTGAATTGAAGCGCACACGTTCCAGGAAACCTGCGCTGCGCTGCGCCGCCGTGCTGAAATCCGGATAATTGCGCTCGGGCTGCAGCAGTTCGATGTACTCGCGCACCTTGCGCAGGATCGGCCGGCGCGATCGCGTTCGTTTCGGATCGTCCTTGAATTTCGGTGCGAACTGCGCCGAGGGGTTAACCGTTCTCTCGTAGACAACGACGTGCTTCGCACGGTGCCAGAACGCACAGATGCGTCCGAGTACCTCGACCTGCTGGCGTTCGACATAACCGTTGCGGGTCTGGCTGATGATGGTCACCTTGCCGCCGAGGAATTCGGCCTTCTGGGCGGCGTCTCCGCCGATCGGCGACAGCGCGATCGCTTCGATCGCGCCGCCATTCGATTGCGGCGCCTGCAGCAGCATCCGGAACAGGTTGAGCGACTCGACCGGCCACAGCGCACCGCCGCTCAGGCCCTGTGGGTGATGGCGCGGGTTGGCTTCGAGTTCCGGCGTTACCTTGGAGGGAAGCAGGCCGGCGATCCGGGGGGGCGATATGAAGTCCGTGGAGCTCTCGGTCAGGCCCTCGTCGATGTCCTTTTTGGGGGCCTTGTCGAGCACGGGAGCCCGGTGCAGCGCGGTCTGGCGCAAGGCAAACTGCACGCCGTCGGTGAACCGCGCCGGCGTAAAGTCGATCACGGAATCGAGGTCGCGCGCCCACACCTCCAGTCGTTCCGGCCGGCGCGCCACGGCGCCGCGAACCGCGTCCCAGCGATGGCTGAGTCCGGCTTCCGCATCGGTCTCGCGGGCGGGACCGGTCAATCTGCCGGTAAGCGCTTCGATCTCGGCGACGCGCGCACCCCGCGCGAGCGAACGCTCCTTGGAGACGTCGATGCCGACGCTCAGCCCATACAGGAATTCGGCGCGCAGATAGCGGAGCGCGGCACCGAGTCCGTATTCGCCGGGCTGCCGGAAGATTTCGTAGCTTGTCGCTTCCGGCATGAAATAGCCGCGCTGCACGTCGCTCGGGCGGATCCAGATTTCCGCCGACGGCGTCAGCCGGAATTCCACCGCGCGCCGGTGCAGGTCCACCGGTTTGCCGTTCTCGCCAACTGGATACGGCCGGGGCGGCGTTTCACTGGATCCGTCGGGCAGATCGTGGATTTCGAGCCGTCGCGGCTTGTCGGCGCTTTCGCCGATCGACTGAGGCGGAAACACATAGTGATAGAAGTCCGCGACCTGCCGGTACTGCCAGATGCGGTCGTCGCTGGAATAGAACGCAACCGTCGCGGCGTCGGCCTGGCCGCGCCCCGATAGCGGCTGATGGGTAAAGCGGAAAATCGAGAATGGTTCGGATTCCAGCACCATGTAGGAGCGGGCGCCGATTTCCTGCGAGTTTTCCGTAACGCTCGCCTCGAGAAGCCGGTCCTGCGTCGGCGAAAGGGTTTCCACGGCGGTCAGCCAGAACAAGTTGGCCGTCGCCTTCCCATTCGACCCGGTCCCAAGCTCAATCAATAGTGGGCCGGGACGCCCGCTGCGATCGGCGCGCGCGACATCGACGCCGACCGGCTCGACTCTTGCCGCCGGGATCGCGAGACGTATCTCGGCAGCGATACGGCCGTCGGGATAGATCAAGACCGGCGCGCCGAGGCCGAGACCAAGGTGTGCGCCGCGTCCGCCGATGCGAAGATGGCCGCGCTGGACGGCGTCGCCTTCGATTGCATCCTGCTTGACGCCGCTGAATTGTAGGGACCCCAGCCGTCCGTGCCATTCCTGCTTCGGAAGCGCATCGACCATATACGACGTGAAGAAAGGATGACTGTCCTCGATGGTGTCCGCACTTCGCGGCGGCCAGCTCGGATCATGCGAAAGGACGAGGCCGAGGCCGTCGCCCTTCTGAAAGAACGTGGCTTTTGCACCTGCCAGGGTGAGCCGCTCGCTTGTTTCGGCGGCGTTCGCGATGACGTCATGATGATGCGCCAGGCTTAGCCGCATGGGCGGCCGCCGCCAGGGCGGTGAAGGATTTCCTTTCGTTGGCGCCGCCCGTCCCCAGGAGATCACGCCGCTCTCGAACGTTGCCGGCAGCGGCGAACCGTACAGCGCGAATCGAACCGATTTTTCCTTATCCGCGAACCCGGCAGACAATTCTGGCAGGAAGGAGTGTGGCCGGCCTGCCTCTCCCGGTTCGAGCGAGGCGCGCGCGGTGTCGAAGGTGAAATTGGCTTGCGCCAGAAGGCCTGCCTTGAAGTCGTTGTTGTGCGAACCGTCGGTCGCGGGCGGCAAGGCTGGCGCCCCTGTGATCTCGTCGTCTGCGATGGATTCTCGCCAATGCAGCCAAATGGCGACCGTCATTCTCCAGTCGTCGCTGCGATTGCTGGTCCAGATATCTTGCGGCGCGATGTCCCAGGACAGCTCGCAGTCGGCGGAAAGCGATCTACCGACTCGCAGCCATCCCTCGATCTCGTTGGCGGCCTCACCGGCGTTGGTATCATTCGCGCCGAACTGGGTACCTATCGCGTAGCGGCCGCCTAACTCATCTCGAAGACGCAGGCGCAGGCCGTTATCGTCAGTCTGCAGGTCGCTGTCGGGAGGCGCGGCTCCGGTTTGCACGACCGAGGTGCGATAGATGATCGACCGCCGGTTGTGACGCGTGCTGCCCTCAAGGTCGGCTGGATTGACGAAGCGCAGGCTTGAATCCCGCAGTCCCGAATTGGTGGATTTCAGCCATTCGATCTTTTTGTAATCGAGCCCGAACCCATAGCGCCACAGGATGTCCTGCAGCAACGACTGACGGTTGAGCGGCCAGTATCTCCCGGTGTTGGCGGAAGGGAGCCCGTAGACGGCGAATTCGGTCTTATCGGTCTTGCCGTATTCCGAGAAACCAAACCTCCCAAGTCGCATCGTCTCGGGCTTCCGGTTGCCCTCGAAAGCAAACCATGGATCGTCTTTCTTGGGCGCAGCCGGAAGCAGGTCGTCCGGTTGCCACCCGGCAAACAGCGCAGCGATCTCGGTCAGTTTTTCCGTGCTCGCAGGCGTCAGGTCGAAAACCGCGCTGAAGGGAAAAAAGGAAGAGTTCGTGGAAGTCGAGCCGGCCAAGCTGGTGCGACGCACCGGGAGCGGCAGATGGAAGTTGAAGTACATCAGCGGCTCGGCCCTGCGGTAGATGCCAAGAACCGAATAGACCTCGTTGCTCGCTTCGTACTCGCACTGGGTCACCAGCGGCCATTGCACGTCCAGGTCGGCGGTCTTGTTTCCGTCCTTATCCTTTCGGCCGTATTGTTCGAAAAGAAACGCGCCACGGAGGATGGCCCACTTATCTGGGGTAACCGTTCCGGTGCCGGCCTTGCTGAGCCAGATGGCGCCGCCATCTTTATTCTTGGAAAACCACTCCTCAGCGCTGACATCGAAGATGCTTTGGGTCGCAGGCGCAGGCTTCGCGATGGGGTCAAACTTGCTGCGTGGAATCCAGCACAGCTTGGCGTGCAGGGCCGCATGCTCGTCTCTCGGTTCGATATGAATCTCTATGGCACCAAGTTGGGTCTCGCGCTGGTCAGGGGGCAATGGCTTGCCGGCGTTCGGGGGCCAATGAAAATCGCCATACAGCCTGAATGCCAGGACCATCTGCTTTCTCCTACCGATTGGCTGATCCTGGCTCTATCCTTGCGAGCGTCGAGAGAAACACATGCGCCGAGAGGCGGGGACGCAATCCAATACGCAGTATGCGTCTTCGGAAAAGATGTCGTCGCCCAGATGGGCATTATGTGCGGAGCGCGGTGACAAGTGCCGCAACGGGCAAGTAATTGATCGATATCGCGAAATGCGACTTAAGCGAGTAACTTATATAAACGATACATTGAAGTTGCCGGCGATGGCAAGCGGAAGAAAGTTGTCCGTTCACCGGTGAGGCGTCGACCGTCGTTTCGGACACGCTCTTGCAGGCGCAAAGGATCGCACGGTTGATACTGTCGGCGAAGTCTCCGACGAACACAACTAACGACTGCTGGAGTCGTCGGAAGGAGTCCTGACGCCCATGCCATGAGCCTGCGACTGACGGATGCGCGATCTTTCAAAGACGGAGCCTCGCTTGCTTGGCGTGATGTCCCGCTCGTCGCGACGCAATAGGTCAGCAACCGTCAATCGTTTCAGCTCGTTGATGTCGATCGGCGGCTCGGCTTGATCGAGCGTTCCGTTTCGAGCGCCCAAGTGATTGCGTCGGCTCGTCGGGGGAAGGACTTTGATATTGCGGGATAGCCCGCGCGGCGTACCTGACCCTGCCAAGTGTCACCTCTTTTCGGATCTTAGGCATGGTGTTCCGTCCAGCTGCGACAAGGCTGTGACGGATTAAGACTTAAGAGTAATCAGAAGCTGCGAGTGCTCAGCAAAAAACACCAGTTAATCTAACCGGTTAGCGCTGGCGCACCCGACACGATTCGAACGTGTGACCTTTGCCTTCGGAGGGCAACGCTCTATCCAGCTGAGCTACGGGTGCAATCGCTCATGATTTAGCCGATTGGCCCTGTTGCGGCAACGGTCGAAGGGGGCCATGGCGGGTGAAAGTGGATCTCTCACCTTCCGAAACGGCGTGACAGGCACCCCACGGTTTTCGCGGCCTCATAGCTCCCTTAATTTGCGAAACCTTCGAAAAATCAACCTCATGGCGAGCTGGCGCGCCGGGCCGGAGAGGAACGGTGCGGCCGGTATCCGCGGTTTGCGGTCGTAGCTAGCGCCTGTCTGCGGCGCCAATGGAAATGGCGCCCGTGGGCGCCATCGGATGTGAGCGGATTGTCGGATGCTCAATCGACTGTTTGGATCACGCTCGAGATCGGTCGCGCATTGCTGGTCTTGACCGGCTGCAGCTCCGCAGCGATCGCCGCGTCGTATTCCGGCAATGTGGTCAGCATGTCCTTCGGGCGGATGAAGACCACCTTGTAGCCGCCGGCCTTGAGCTGGGCGAGCAGATCCGGAACGGCGGCGGCCGACCACTTGTGCAGGTCGTGCATCAGAAGGATGCCTTTGCCCTTCTTTTTCAGCTTGTCCATCATCGACACCACGAGCTTCTGCGCGTTGTGAACGCGGAAATCCTCGGAATCGATGTCGATCGAGAAGGCAGCGATGTTTCGCTGGGCGAGATGCGCCTTCAGCTCCGCCGTCTGGCGCAACTGCGGGAAGCGGAAGAATGGCGCCAGTGGCTGGCCGGCCATGAGCGTAATGGCGCTGATGCCGCGCTCGATCTCGTCGATCGCTTCCTGCGGGCTCTTGTTCGCAAGATTCTGGTGCGACCAGGTATGGGTGCCAACGCTGTGGCCGGCGGCAATCACCTGCTTCAACACGGCGGGGTGCCACGTCGAGTGCTTGCCGATCGGAAAGAAGATCGCCTGTACGCACTGCGCGGCGAGCGCATTCAGCACCGCTGGTGTGGTGTTCGGCCACGGACCATCGTCGAAAGTCAGGACCACTTCGCCGGGCTGCAGGAAGTCGTAGTCGCGATATTGCGACATGCCGAGGCCAGGACCGCCGGTGGTGTCGAGCTGGACCGTGCGCGAGACGCCAAGCGCATTCGGATTGTTGCAGACCGGCTTGGTGTAAGCCGGGCGCTTCTCCACAGCTGGCTGCGCCGGCATCGGCGTTGCGCTCGGAGCGGCGGCAACGGCCTGCACTTTTGGTGCGGGTTCTGCCGGCGCCTTCGATGCAGGTTGCGGCCAACGCGTGTCGATCGAGGCGGTCGTCAACTCGCCCTTGTCGCTCTTGGCTGCGGATTTGACGTCGGCCGGGCTGAAAAAGTGCCACGCGCCTGCACCTGTGGCGACGACCGCCGAAACAGAACCTGCAACAATCAAGAAAGGAAGTTTACGCATATCCACTCCGGCGCCCGAGGCCCACCTCGGATCACCATTGAGCGGAATAGTTAACCGAGCGTATGCAGCGCGCACATGCGGCGGGAAAATTCGTCACATTTCAACAGAGTGCGCGTTAGGCCGGTACGATGGCGCGTCCGATCGGCCATAAAGCGATGCCGGCAAGCTTGAGATGCGCCCACGCAAACGGAATACCGACGATGGTGATGGCGAGACCGAGCGCTGTGACCAGATGCGCAATTGCGAGCCACCAGCCGGCCAAGACCAGCCAGATCAGGTTGCCGAGAAAGCCGAGCACGCCGGTGCCGATATCCTCGCGGCCTGTGACCAGCTCTCGGCGCACCGCACGCTGGCCGAAAGGAAGCAGCGTGTAGGCTGCAATATTGAAGGCGGCGCGCGCCCAGGGCAGGCCGATGATGGTGATTGCCATGATGACCGCGGCCAGTACCCAACCCGCGGCCATCCAGAGTCCGCCAAACACGATCCAGAGGATGTTGAGGAGCAGGGGCAGAATGGGCATGAAACTCTCGGAGGGGTGCGCGCGGTTACCAGTTCCTTAACAGATGGGATGCGCAGGCAGAATGACAATGCTTCCGCGATGGCGGAGGGAGATCTTAGTATCCCCGCCCACCCGCCCGTGAATAAGAGGGCCGCGCACTGTCCGACGGTCTGGTGTCCAGCGCCATGCGAACATCGCTGTTCGATTGCGGCTGTGGCTGCAACTCCTCGAGGAAGATCGGCTTGGAGAAGTAGTAGCCCTGCGCATAGCGGATCTTGGTCGCTGCTTGCAGATAGGCGAGCTCCTCGAAGGTCTCGACGCCTTCGGCGATCACTTTCATGCCGAGCGCCTCGCTGAGCGATTCGATGGCGCGCAAAATGCCCTGACTGCGCGGGCGCTTGTGGATGTCCGTGATGAACGAGCGGTCGATCTTGATCTCGTCGGCGGTGACGTCAGCCAGCGCCGACAGGGAGGAATAGCCGACCCCGAAATCGTCGATGGAGACGCCGACGCCGATCTCGCGGAGCATCGGCAGGATATCGTCCTGGAAATGCGTCTTGGCGACGAAGGCATCTTCCGTCACTTCCACCATGAAGCGGGTCGGGCACCCCGTCTCTTCCAGCGCGCGCGCGAAAGAGCGCATGAATTCGGCATTACCAGCCTGTTTGGCTGCGACATTGATGCTGATCGTGGCGCCGGGGCCGAAGGCCTCGTCGATCAAATCAATCGATCTCATAATATCGGCGAGCACAAGATGGGTCAGTTCATCGATCAGGCCGAGCTCAACGGCGAGATTGATGAAAGCGCCGGGCGCCTGGATGACGCCCTTGTCGTCGCGCAGGCGCACGAGCGCCTCGATGCCCTGGATTTCGTTGTTGCGAATATCGACCTTGGGCTGGAACGCACAGCAGAAGCGCTTGTCGAGGATGGCCAGGCGAAGCGCCTGTTCGGTCGCCATGCGGGCAAGGGCCTCGCTTTCCATGCCTGTATTGAAAAATACCGCCGCGCCCTTGGTATCGTTCTTCACCTGATACATCGCGATATCAGCGTTCTGGTGCAGGATGTCGTAGCTTCGCCCGTGTTCGGGATAGAGACTGACGCCGATCGATGCGGTCGCGAAAACCTCGGAATCCTCGATGAAGAACGGCGCGCGCAGGCGCTGCACCAGTCGCTCCAGAAAGTCGGCGACCTCCTGCTGGCTCTGGATTGGATTCAGCAGCAGGAGAAATTCGTCGCCGGAGATGCGCGACAGCATGTCGGTCGGACGCAATTCGAGGCCGATCCGTTTGGCGAATTGCACCAGCAGCCCGTCACCGGTGCCGTGGCCGTAATAGTCGTTGATATGTTTGAAATTATCGATGTCGAGAAAAGCCAGCGCGAAATGGCCGTAGCCACCTTCCGGGCAGCTGGTGTCCTCGGCAACCAGATCGCTGACATGTTTTTCGATTACGCGTCGGGTCGGTAGATCGGTCAGCTCGTCGTAATAGGCGCGGCGGAACAGCTCCTCTTCGACCTGCTTCTGCCGGCTGACATCGCTGGCGCTCGAGAGCAGCAATGTGCGATCGCCGATCGTGACGGGTTTGTGCGTGGTGAGGAAGACGCGTTTATCCAGTTCGGAATTCACGCGTTCCTCGAAAACCGCCGTACGGCCGGACTGCACGAGATTGATGGCAGTGAGGCGGCGGTGCGAGAGCGCCTGTTTGAGGAAGTCAGAGCCTTCATCGCCGGACTGGAAGGTCGTGGGGGCCGTATTGAACTGCGCCGCCGCGGCGTCGTTCACTACCAGGAATTCACCGCGCTCATCCTGCACCGTGACGGCCGAAGGCAATAGCCGGACGATCTCGCGCAGCATTGCAAGCTCTGCAGCAGAAGCATCGTGAGTCGGAGTGCCGTCGCCGGTCAACGACGGGGCTGAATGGGTGTCGGGGTCTTGCGGAGCAAGCGGAGACTGGGAGGCGGATGCGTTCTGCATGGTTGTGGAACCTCGCAAAACGCCTTGTAAGTTTGGTTAAACCAATCCCGGAAAGACGGTAGTTGTGTAAATACTGACGCAGTTTGATGCATCCGGACACCGACGTCATTAACAGATCGTCAATAAGGGCGATGAAAGCCGTTCTGCTTTGTATGCCGGGCTCGGACAGCTTGTACGCCAAGATTTGCATTCGGAGACGTCTGCTCCGTGGCTCGGCGCTGAAAGCGTCTGACGGATCGCATCTATGCCCACGGCTTCGTGATCGCGGAATCGGGCGATTGCGGTGGAGAAAAATGCCCTTCACCGCGCTTTGAAAACGAAACGAATGCCCCGCGATTGACCGATGTCGCAGTGCGCGCGTCGCTATTTTTCTGGGTGTCTCGACACGCTGAAATCGGGTCCCCATCATCCCCCTCATCCGCAATCGTCGTGTCCTGGGACGAGTTTTTGATGAGCAATCCTTCGCAGACCAAAGTGCTTTGGTTTTTGCCGACCCACGGCGATGGCCGCTACCTTGCCTCCTCCGATGGTGCGCGTGAGGTGGATTTCAAATATCTCCGCCAGATTGCGCAGGCTGCCGATCAGCTTGGCTATTACGGTGTGCTTCTGCCGACAGGTCGCAGTTGTGAGGACTCATGGGTCGTCGCCTCGGCCGTGGCGCCATGGACCGAGCATTTACGCTATCTGGTCGCCGTGCGTCCGGGCTTGCAGTCTCCCAGTGTCGCCGCTCGCATGACCGCAACACTCGATCGCGTCACGAATGGGCGTCTTCTCATCAATGTGGTCACCGGCGGCGATCCCGTCGAAAACAAAGGTGACGGCATCTTCCTACCCCATGACGAGCGGTACGCCGTCACGCGTGAATTCCTCAACGTCTATAACGATCTGCTTGGCGGCAAGACGGTCAATGTCGAGGGTAAGCATATCCGTATCGAGGACGGTCGCCTGATCTTCCCGCCGGTTCAATCGCCGCGTCCGCCGCTTTACTTTGGTGGATCGTCCGATGCCGGAATCGATGTCGCGGTCGATACCGTCGATAAATATCTCACATGGGGGGAACCGCCGGCACAGGTTGCCGAGAAGATCGCGCGTGTGAAGGCCGCTGCCGAGAAGCGCGGTCGCACGCTTTCCTTTGGCATCCGTCTGCATGTGATCGTGCGCGAGACGAATGAGGCCGCGTGGGCTGCCGCCGATGATCTCATCAAATACGTCACCGACGACATCATCGCCAATGCACAAAAGACTCTGGCGCGGCAGGACTCGATCGGTCAGCAGCGCATGATGCAACTGCATGGCGGACGTCGCGACAAGCTCGAGATCAGCCCCAATCTCTGGGCCGGTGTCGGTCTCGTCCGCGGCGGTGCAGGCACCGCATTGGTCGGCGATGCGGAAGCCGTCGCGGCGCGCATTCGCGAATATCAGGATGTCGGCGTCGATACATTCATCATGTCCGGCTATCCGCATCTCGAGGAAGCCTATCGTTTCGCTGAACTCGTCTTTCCGCTGCTGTCGCTGCAGCAGCACGACAATGTCACGCCGCTTCGCGCCCGCACCGGCCCGGTGGGTGAAATCGTCGCCAATGAGCACCGCGCGCAGAGCGCGTCATAACCACAGGCATTTCTTTCATGAGCGTTGTTGAAATCCTTCCCCGTGCACGCAGCCTTCGTCTGCCGCGCATCGATGGCCTCGCGCAGTGGATAGTTCCGCTGGTGATCCTGATCGTATGGCAAGCCGCCAGCGTCACCGGCTTGATGCCGTCGCGCGTCATGCCGGCGCCAAGCGATGTTGCGGTTGCCGGTTGGAAGTTGTTGCTGTCCGGTGAGCTCGCTCAGAATATCTGGGTGTCGTTCTGGCGCGCATCGGTCGGTTTCCTGATCGGTGGCAGTATCGGCTTTGCATTCGGTCTCGCCAACGGTCTGTCGAAACTGTCGAGCAATCTCACCGACACCACGCTGCAGATGGTGCGCAACGTGCCGCATCTGGCGCTGATTCCGCTCGTCATTCTGTGGTTCGGCATCGATGAATCGGCCAAGCTGTTCCTGGTCGCGCTCGGTGTGTTCTTTCCGATCTATATCAACACGCTGCACGGTATCCGCACCGTCGATCCGCAACTCATCGAGATGGGGCGCATCTACGGCATGTCGAACAGCGAGCTGTTTCGCCGCGTGATCTTCCCCGGTGCGCTGCCATCGATCTTCGTCGGCGTTCGCTTCGCTCTCGGCATCATGTGGCTGACGCTGATCGTCGCCGAAACGATCGCTGCATCATCCGGCCTCGGCTACATGGCCATGCAGGCGCGTGAATTCATGCAGATCGACGTCGTGGTGCTCAGCATCCTGATCTATGCGCTGCTCGGCAAGGTCGCCGATAGCGCCTCTCGCCTGCTCGAACGGCTGACGCTGTCCTGGCATCCGGCCTTCCAGAAACACTGAGCGAAATCGAAAGCGAGCGTTTGATATGACCCTTCAGCAATCCCTTCGCCTCAGCCATGCCGAAGCCCAGCGCGTCGACGCGCCCGCCGGTGTCGAACAGGCGCTCGCCGAAAAGGCGCGCCGTTCCCAGTCGAAGCGCGGTGGCTCGGCGCTGACCATTCGCGGCCTGCGCAAGGCATTTGGTGATAACGAAGTTCTGCGCGGTATCGATCTGCATATTCCTGCCGGCCAGTTCGTTGCCATCGTCGGCCAGAGCGGCTGCGGGAAGAGCACTCTGTTGCGCCTGATCGCCGGGCTCGAAAAGCCGACCGCTGGCACGATCAGCTTCAGCGACGATACGCGAGCCGAAGATATCCGCGTCATGTTCCAGGAGCCGCGCTTGCTGCCTTGGGCCAGCGTGCTGTCCAATGTCGAAGTGGGTCTCGGGCGGGATCGCCAGAAGGCCGATGCCAAGGCGCGTGCCGAACAGGCCCTCGGTGAAGTCGGTCTTGCCGACAAGCGGGACCAGTGGCCTTCGGTTTTGTCCGGTGGTCAGAAGCAGCGTGTCGCTCTGGCCCGCGCTTTGGTCAGCCACCCGCGTGTTCTCGCGCTCGATGAGCCGCTCGGGGCGCTCGATGCGCTCACGCGCATTTCGATGCAGGGCCTGCTGAATCGCGTCTGGGCCGATCAGGGTTTCACATCGATCCTCGTGACCCATGATGTGTCCGAAGCCGTTGCGCTTGCCGATCGCGTCCTGGTGATCGAGGAGGGGCGCATCGCTCACGACATCACGGTCGATATTGCCCGCCCCCGCCAGCATGGCGCGGCGGATCAGGCCGCGCTCGAGGGCGAGATTCTCCGCAATCTCCTCGGCACGGACGTCTAGCCATTACCAGCGAGGCCACCATGAATTCAATCGTGCGCAACATCACTTTCGATCGCGATGTGTCATCCGATGCGTTTCGAAACGCCATGCGCTCGCTCGCGGGTGGCGTCAGTGTCATTACGGTCGGCCGAGGCAAGGACATCACGGGGATGACCGTGACATCTGTATCGTCGCTGTCGGTCGAACCGGCGACATTGGTCGTCAGTGTGAATCGACAGTCATCATCCTGGCCGCTGTTGCAGCGCTATGGCGCCTTCGGCGTGAACATTCTCTCTGCCGATCAGGTCGATGTCGCCGAACGGTTCTCCGGCAAGGACGGGCTCAAAGGCGCCGAGCGCTTCACCGGTGCCCAATGGGTGACGCGTGCGACCGGTGTTCCTTTGTTGTCCGGCGCGCTCGCGGCTTTGGATTGTGAGGTCGAGGAGGTGATCGAGCGTCACTCGCATGCCATCGTGATTGGCCGCGTCCGCGACGTCGTCACGGCGTCGCCGCATACCGCGCTGACCTATTGGGACGGGCAATATGTTGCGATCGATCAGGACGAGGACAATCTCAAGCTCGCCGAAGTGAGCCTGCCGACGCCAAGGGCGCTGCGGGAGATCTGACGCGCCTGTGGGGGATGGAGATCGCTGCGGTCGACCCGTGCTATTTCGTCAGCAGCGCAAAGGCCCCATTCCATCCGTCGGGCGGTGGGGATTCCCGGTAGGTCCGAATCCGCTTTTCATACAGCCCATAAAGCGCCTCGAGCTGGTGCCCGACGTCCGAGCCGCGGCCGCGCTCGATCGCAAACATCGCGCCGTCCCAATCGCGGCTGCGGTAGCAGGCCAGCATCTCTATGGTGAGATTGCGTAGCTTCTGAAAATGCTCGGACTGCGCCGTGTCTTCGCGACCCGCGACGGCATAGATCACTTCCGGCTCGGTCTTGCCTTTCACCATGATGAAGTCGAGCTCAAGGATCGCGAATTTGTCCTTGGCCGCCAGCGCCGTCTTCGAGCCGACGATGATGGGGAAGCCATATTCCTTGGACTGCCCTTCCAGGCGTGAAGCGAGATTGACGCTGTCGCCGAGCACCGAATAATCGAAGCGCAGGTCCGAACCCATGTTTCCGACCACACAGATGCCTGTGTTGAGACCGATGCCGACATTGAGCGGGATATAGACAGTCCCGCCGTGTTCCGCTTCGTCCCGTCGCTTTTTGTTGAGCGTGTCGATCCGCTCCAGCATGTCGAGTGCAGCGTGGCAGGCATTGATCTGATGCTCGCTGTCGTCCAGCGGCGCATTCCAGAATGCCATGATGGCGTCGCCCATATATTTGTCGATGGTGCCCTTGCGGTCGAGGATCGCATTGGTGAGCGGCGTCAGGAACCGGTTCATCAACGTGGTCAGGCCATGCGGATCGTGCTTGTAGCTCTCCGAGATGGTGGTGAATCCGCGCACGTCGGAGAACATGATGGTCATTTCGCGTTCCTCGCCGCCGAGCACAAGCTTCTCCGGCGATTGCGCGAGCTGCGCCACGAGCGCCGGCGACAGATACTGGCTGAAGGCCGACCGGATGCGCTGGCGTTGCGCCTGTTCGCGAACGAAATTGCTGAAGATCAGCGTGAGGTAAATCAGCGTGGTCGAGAGCAGGGGATATGTGAAATCGATGAGCAGTCGCTGCTGGGCGTAAAAGTACCACGACGTGCCGATCAGGAGCGCGGCGAACACGGCGCCCATGCCGATCAGCGTGATCGGCCCGAACATCGGCGCCAGCCAGATCACGATCAGGCCGAGAGCGATGGCGGTCAGCAACTCTGCGCCGATCGCGTAGTTTGGCTGCGACAGGACGTTCTTGGTCAGTGCGGCTTCCAGAACCTGTGCGTGAACCTCGACGCCAGGCAAGGCGGCATCAAGCGGCGTGGTCTTGGTATCGAGCAGCCCAATGGCGGATGTACCGATCAGCACGAGATGGCGTGCGATCATGCTGCGCGATGCGGTGCCATCCAAGACATCTGCCGCCGAGACATAGATGCTGGGATCGCGCTTGGTGAAGTGCACCCACAGCTGCCCCTTGCTGTCGGTCGGAATCTCAAGGCCTTTGACGCCGATACTCTTGATGCCAGCCGTGTCGGACCTCGTCAGGATCGTGTCGGTTCCGGTGACGACCCGCAGAACCTCCAGGCTCAATGACGGCATGACGGCGCCTTGTGCCTGCATCAGCATCGGCACGCGACGCACGATGCCGTCGCGCTCGGGGTTGATGGTGACGAGGCCGCGGCCGGTGGCGGCTTTCTCCAGGATATCGATATTGCGCAGCAGGCCGGTAAATTTCAGGATCGAGCGCGTGGGGTCGCCGTTGAGCATTGCCAGAGCGGTGAGTGGCAAGCTCTTGTCCAAATCTCTGACTTCGTAAGGCAGCGCCGTTTCGCTCAATACGACGCGCGAGCGCCGGATTGCATCGGCGAAGACCTGGTCGTTGCTCGGCAGCGATTTCAATTTGTTGCGGGTATCATCGTCGAGTCCGACAAAACTGCTGGCGGCGAGCGCCGGATTGAGGCGGTCGGATTCGGGAAACATGACGTCGAAGGCAATGACGACGGCGCCCATTTCCGTCAGTCGTGTCACGAGTTCGGCTATGCGCGTCCGTGGCCATGGAAATTGGCCGTATCTGGCCATGCTCTTCTCGTCGATGTCGACGATGGTGACCGGCCTCGCCGTTTTCACCCGCGGCTTGATCACCTGATAGGTGTCGAAGCTGCGCAGCCGCAATTCTTCCACAGCAGGAATATCGGCGATGCGCAGCGCGGCGAGGGCGAACAGCAGCACGAGGCAGAACGCGCGTGCCTTGCCGAACTGCCGCGCCAGCTGTTTCACGCGTCGTGCAAGGCCCATGATGCGTGAATCACTTCTCGCGGAAGGCGCGCATCAGCTGATCGCTGAGCGGCTTGGCTAGATAGGAGAGCATGGTGCGCTCCCCTGTTTGCACAAAAGCCTCCACCGGCATGCCGGGGATCAGGCGAACCTCGCCTAGTCGCGAGACCTCGGAGGGCGGCAGCGAGATGCGGATGGTGTAATAGGCCTGCCCGGTGCGCTGGTCGGTGGTGGTGTCGGCGGAGACGCGGCTGACCTCGCCGTTCAACTCCGGCGTGGTGCGCTGGTTGAAGGCGGTGAGGCGGAGCACAGTCTTCTGGCCGATCAGCAGCTTGTCGATATCCTGCGGATTGACGCGGGCTTCTACCGAAAGACTGTCGGTTTGCGGCACGATCAGCATCAGCGTATCGCCGGCGGTGATGACGCCGCCCACCGTATGAACGTTTGACTGCAGCACCACGCCGTCCTGTGGCGCACGGATATCGATGCGGCGGAGTTGATCCTCGGCGGTTACCTTGCGCTCGACGAATTCTCCGATCTTGTCATTGGTCTCGCGCAGATCCTTCGACACCTCGCTGACCAGATCCTTGTCGATCTGGAAGATCTGCAATTCGATCTCGGTAATCTTACCCTTGGCCTGCGCCCGCGCAGCGATGAACTGCGCACGCTCACCGGCAAGGCGTGCGGCATCACGTTCCAGCACGGTGAGGCGGGAAATCTGCACGAGCTGTTGATCGAACAGGCCGCGGACGCCGACCAGTTCCTTTTCCACCAATGCGATCTCGCGCGTCTTCGCCTGTTCCTGCGCGGTGAGTCCGGCGATCTCTTCATCCAGTTGTGAAATACGCTCGCGCAGTTGCTGCTTTTGCCCGATGCGGCCGGTCGATCGCACATTGAACAGCTTCGTTTCGCTACCGATGACATTGCTCACGTCTTCATCTGCCATCTGATCGAGTAGCTGCGGTGGGAAAGTGATACGCTCCGCGCCGCGCTGTTCGGCTTCGAGGCGTGCGGCGCGCGCCCACAGGCCGTTCAGGTTCTTGGTGACGATGGCAAGGCCGGCCTTGGTCACGATGTCGTCCAGGCGGACGACGACATCGCCGGCTTTGACGACGTCACCGTCGCGCGCGCGGACTTCGCCGACCACACCTCCGGTCGGGTGCTGCACCTTCTTGACGTTGGAATCCACGACCACCGATCCCGGTGCAATCAGCGCGCCCGCCAGCTGGGCCGTCGCGGCCCAGCCGCCAAGGCCGCCGCCGAGTATCAGCACGACGGCCAGGCCGATGATCAGGTGAAAACGGATGGAGCGCTGTGATGGAGTCTTGGGTGTGGTCATGGCTTGGCCACTCCGCCATCGGCGACAATCTTGATCGGCTGCGGCGCGGGGCGCTGCAACACCTGGCCGAGCACGGTTTCCTTCGGCCCGAAAGCCTGCATCCGGCCGTCCTTCAGCACCAGCAGCATATCGACGCCCTCGATGCCAATGGGGCGATGTGCGACCACGATGACGATGGCGCCCCGCGCGCGTGCAGCTCGGACGGCGCGGGTCAAGGCCTCATCGCCTTCGGTGTCGAGATTGGAATTCGGCTCATCCAATACGATCAGGAACGGATCGCCATACAGTGCTCGCGCCAAGGCGATGCGTTGCGCCTGACCTGCGGAAAGAACGCTGCCATGCTCGCCGACTTCGGTGTCGTAGCCTTCCCTCATGCTGACGATCAGCTCATGCACACCCGCCTGTTTGGCCGCGGCGATGATGTCATCGTCCTTCGCATTGGGGTCGAAGCGGCTGATATTGTCCGCAATGGAGCCGGAGAACAGCTCCACATCCTGCGGCAAGTAGCCGATATGGCGCCCGAGATCGTCCGGCGCCCATTGTTCGATGGCTGCGGCGTCGAGGCGGACATGGCCGCGGACCGGTTTCCAGACGCCGACCAGCGCACGGAGCAGCGACGACTTGCCGGAGCCGGACGGTCCGATGATGCCCAGGCCGTTGCCGGCCTTCAGGGCAAAGGTGACGTCGCTCACGGTGACACGCTGCTCGCCGGGGGGGGCGATGCTGACGGTCTCGATGCTCAGCGTTTCTTTCGGATCCTGCAACTGCGTCAGTACCGCCTGGTCCGGCAGCACATTCAGCAAGCCATTGAGGCGATGCCAGCTCTGGCGCGCGGTGACGAAACCCTTCCAGTGAGCGATGGCGAGATCGACAGGGGCCAGCGCGCGCGCACTGAGGATCGAGCCGGCGATGATGATGCCGGCGGTGGCTTCCTGATTGATCACGAGATAGGCGCCGACGCCGAGCACTGCGGATTGCAGCATCATGCGCATCACCTTGGCAATGGCGCCGAGGCCGCCGGCGACGTCGCTGGTGTGCTGATTGCCGGCGAGATAGGTTTCGTTGGCATCCTTCCAGCGCTGGGCCAGTCGCCCCGCCATCCCCATGGCGACCACGACTTCGGCATTGCGCCGACCGGACGCAGCGATCCCGCCGCGTTTGGCTGCGAGATGGGCTGCTTCCTGTGCTGGTGCGCGTGTCATGAATTCGGTGAGCACCGTCAGTGCCACCAGCAGCAACGCACCGACCAGCGCTGTGACGCCGATCATCGGATGGAAGGCGAAACAGATCGCCAGATAAAGCGGCAACCAGGGCAGGTCGAACAAAGCGCTTGGCCCCTGCCCGGAGAGAAAAGAGCGGACATTGTCGAGATCGCGGAGCGGCTGCAGGCCTTCATTGCTCTTGCCGGCAAGCAGCGGCAACCGCACCACGGTCTGGAACACGCGGGGACTGAGTGCTTCGTCAAGCGAGGATCCGATCCGAACCAGGATACGCCCGCGCAGCAGATCGAGCACGCCCTGAGCGATGTAGAGCCCCGCGGCGAGCACGATCAGCCCCACCAGCGTCGGCACGCTGCGGCTCGGCAGCACCCGGTCATAGACTTCGAGCATGAAGAACGAGCCGGTCAGATACAGGATATTGATCATGCAGCTCATCAGCCCGACGCCAAGAAAGGCGCCGCGGCAGGCGCGCAAGGCATCGCCAAGCTCGGTCCGCGCCGATGGGCTGGAGGGTCGTGCTGAACCACGCTGCGTCAGTGCACGCTGCATCGTGTAACCTTTGCGGATGGTGGACATAGTCCGTCAGGCGCCGCGCGCGTCGGCCCATATCCGATCGATCAAGCCCCGACCAGTCAGCATTATGCCATCAATCAGGTGATTTGTGCAGGTGGGGCGATGGAACAGTTAATGGCGGCGATGACGCCACGCATGTGACGGGCGAGGCGTCAAAATTCAGGCGTGATGGATGAGATTGGCGTGAACGATGAAGTCACTCGTTTGCAGGCTGGTTACACCCGCAAGCTTGATTGTGTTGGATTCCTGCGGAGAGCCCACGGGATCGAGATGGATCGTGGCACCATCCGCCGCATATTTGGCGTGATCTCGCAGCCAGTCGGCGAAACTGTTTTGGTCCGGCATCAAATAAAGCCGCATTTGCAGATCGATCGTGTCCGTGCCGCTGACGAAATCAGTGATCTTGTCGTGGCCGGATCCTGGCCCAAATACAAATTGGTCGGCTCCGGCTCCGCCCGTCATCGTGTCACGGGCAGCGGATGATACGAAGACGTCTTTACCGGCCGTTCCCGTCAAGGAAACCTCGGTGGCCGGCGTGACATTGCCATTGTGGAATATGAAATTCACCGTGTCCGTGCCGCCTCGGTTGTCGGCGACATGAAGCGTCACGGTTTCCTGGCCCGGCTGGGAATCGACCGGCCTGTAATCCGCGCCCTGTGCAAGGATCGCGTTCAACGCGGACACGGAGCCGGCCGTGACCGTTGCGTCGGTGTCGCCGCTGAATGAAACCTGGCCATGCAAGGCGGTCGCAGAAAAAGTGAAATGGTCACTGGGATCGATATCCCAGACCGAAAGGCCATTCACGGTGGTCTTGCCAGAACTTTCCACCGATGAAAGGTGGCTGGTATCAATGCCCGGCGCGTGATTGGGCGTCACAACGGTTGCATCGCCGTGGAACTTGTCGCTCTTGCCATTCACCCATGATCCGTCGTCGGCGCGGATATCGTAGCTGATATCGTTGCTGTGGCCGTCATAGACGAAACGGACTGCGCCGTTCTTGAGCTCCGAGGTGGTGAAGCTGTTGTCATTCACCCACTGGCCGTGGCTGTTCTTCGTCTGGAAGGTGCCGCCATGAATATCGGAGACCGTAAACTTGAAGCTACTGCTGTCGGGATCGACGACGCCAAAATCCGATGCCTTGAGATACGTATGGTGGCCTGGCTCGACATTGAACGACGCGCTCACGATCTTCGGCGCATCGTTCACCGGGACGAATAGAACGGCGCTATCTACCGCGTTGCTGCTATGGTCGGTCAAATGCCCGTCGTCGGCGACGACCGTGTAGGACGGCGGAACCTCGCCGCCGTCATGCGTGAAGATAACGCGCCCGGCGCGGAGATCCGCCGTGGTGAAGCTCGACGCTTCAGTCCAGCATTCACCGTTCCAGACCTTGAAGATGCCGTGTTCGACATCCGAGACATGGAACGTGAACCGGTTGTCGTCAGGATCGGTGACGAGGAAATTGAGGAGTGTCAGGACGACTGTGCCGCCTTCCGCGATGAGCAGCGGCGCTGCGATCATCTTCGGCGCGTCATTGACGTGGGCAATTTCGATCGTTGCACGATAGGTGTTGCTGACGCTGTGCTCGCCGGCACCATCGTCGGCCCGGATCGAGAAATGCGCATCTTCCTCGCTGCCGTCGTGCATGAAGCGGACATAGCCGGCGTCGAGTTGCGCTGAGGTGAAGCTGGTGGCGTCGGTCCAGTCAATGCCGTCGGTCGAGATCTGAAACTTGCCGTGGGCGACTTTCGAGACCGTGAACGTAAAGCTGTCGCTGTCCGGGTCCGTGATGCCGATGTCGCTCGCCTTCAGGATGGTCGAGCGGCCCTCGGTAAGCTGGAACGATACCCGGCCGATATGCGGCCGGTCGTTTGTCCCGGTGACGGTGATGGTTTCGGTCTGTGCCGTCTTGCCACCGTTCTCGTCATAGATGTCATAGCTGATGATGATGGTCAGCTTCTGGCCGGCAGCAAGATAATCAAAGGCCGCATTTGCCGGATCGATGGTCAGTCTGTCGTCGCAGAGCGACAATCCGGCCGGCAGCTTTGCGACCGAATGGCCGTCAACGGAATAGCGCAGATTGCCGATGGAGAGCTGCGAATTCTCGGGGTCGGAGGCGCCCTTCAGCAGATTGACCGTGATGGCGCAGTCACCTTCATCGACGCTCACATCCAATGGCGCGGCGACAACAGGATCTGCATTGTTATAACCGGCCGTCTGTTGCGTCGGCGCACTCGCGCTGTTCCTTGTGCCGCTACCGTCGTCGACCGTCAGTGTGAAGGCCGGTGGGCCGCTGCCATCGCTGACGAACCGCACGCGGCCTGCCAGCAGGTCGTCCATCGTGAAAGTGATTGCGCCACTTTCATTGTTGAACAAGGCCATCCGAAGCAGCGGATTGCCGACGATGAAGCTGCCACCGGTCACGTTCGTGACGGTGAAAGTGAAGTTCGACGACGCGTCGGGATCAGCGATCGTGAAGCTGCTCGGTCCCAGGGTCACCGTCTCGCCCGGCGCCACCGAGAAATTGGTCGATACCACCACCGGCTGATCATTCACGCCGGTGATGGTGATCGTCTCGGTCTGAGCTATGCTGGCGCCTTGGGCGTCGGTGATGGTGTAGGACACCACGAGCGTTGCGGTCTGTCCTTCGCCGAGATAGGCGAAGGCGCTGGGATCCACATGAAGCGATGTGCCGTTCAACGTGACGCCGGTTGGTGCTCCCGCCTGAGCGGGGCTGCCATTGAGTGAATACTTCACATTGCCGACGCTAAGCGTCGCGGTTTCGCCGAGATCGGGATCGGAGGCGCCAGCGAGCAGATTGAAGCTCTGGGTGGTCTGCCCCTGTGTTGCCGCACCAGTTAGCGCCGCCGTCACCACCGGGGCATCGTTGGAGCCGTCCACCGTGAAGGTCAGCGTCTGATGCGTCGTGTCCGGGCCGGACTGGCTATCGAACTCGATGACATAGACCGCCTTCTGCCCGGCGGCGAGAAACTTGAAGGCTGCCGGATCATAAGTGACGTGCCCGGTCTGCGGATCGACGGTCACCAGCGATTTCAGGTCAAGCGAGGTTGGTGTGCCATTCGGGCCGGTGGCGGAGATGATCCGCGCGCTGCCCGGAACGTAAGGCGTCGCGACATCGCCCACGTCGGGATCGGTGATCAGTACCTGCTTGCCGATATCGAAGCTGGTCTGGTCCTGCGGCAATACGACAACCACCGGCGTCACCGTCACGGTCGGCGCGCTGTTGAAGCGCGTGAACATGACGTCGATCGGCGGAATGTTAATATTGTTGCCGCGCAGGTTGATCGGCATCATGAACGGCTGGCCGGGGAAACCTTCCGGCGGCGGCGCGAATTTCAGCGGATCCGGGCTGGTGCCGGAATTGGGGTCGGACGGCGTCGAGCCGCCGCCGCCGCCGCTGCGCGGATTGGCGCCGGGCACATAGTTGGGAAAATACTGCTGCAGCGTCTGCTCGATGATCGACCGGGCGATCGAGTTCAGCGGTTCGGCGGTGCCGACCGACAAATCGCCGCTGCCGGTGATCGAGGTCACCTGGCCGGCCTGGTTCACCGTGCCCATGATGGCACCGGTGTTCTTGTTGTAGAGCACATAGGAGCCGGTACGGCCGGTGGGCTCGACCAGCACCTGGAATTTCGCCGGCGGCGCGCTGCCCTGTCCAGGCACCTCGAAACCGATTTCGACCAGCACTGCGGTGCCGCGGATACCCATGGTCGCCACCGGGGTATCGACGCGCATATTGCCGTTATGGGCGGTCTCGCCAGCGACGAAGGTGATCGTGCCTTGAATGAGGCTGAGCAGCGAGGAATTGGCCGATCCCTGCGGATCGTAGACCATTTCGTTCAGCACCATGCGCGCATTGGCGGATAGGCCGAATACGGTGCCATCGATGAATGTAAGGGTGAGCGAGGAGTCTGCGCCGGCCTGGACGAGATCGCCCTTCTGGACCTGATCGCCGGCATTCAGCATTACCGAAACGCCGTTGCGGATGGCGGTGGCGGAGCCGGTCAGTTTGCTGACGTTGCCGATGACTTGCGCGGCGCCGGTCGCAGCCCCGCCAGCCTGGGCGATCTGCACTTCGCCGACCAGTGCTTTGACGAGATCGGGTGAAAGCGTAGCGCCATCCGACGAACTCAACGCCTTGCGCTGCGCACCCTTGAAGTAGTCGGCAATGACGTGGTCTTGGCCGTCCTTGGACAAAACGAGATCTGATCCGCGGCGTGCGTAATCGCCGCCGAAGAGCAATTGTGCATCTTCGACAACGATCGCGGAGACACCCGCATGAGTTGGCGTCGCACGGACACCATTGCCCTCATCGGCAATGGAGGAGTTCCCCAACAGCCCGAAATTGAAATAACCGGTGTCGTTCAAAACCCGCTCTCGTAATTAAGAGTTTATTAAGAATTGAAGCCATGCATACCACCAAGGGGTGCAATGCGGAAGTGGACACGTACGCAACTCCGTGAAAGGCCCGGCCGCCGGAACTGTCTCCGTCGCTAGCTGCCTGATATTGAAGGCTAATTAGCATTAACCCTGAATACGGTCCAGCGCTGGAGTTCCGATTTCGGAACAGGTTTTCAATGGAACGAAATGCCGAAGGTAAAATAATCCGGCAAAAACTCGCGATCCTTCAAATTGTCACTAAATGCGAGAGGCTGGTTTAGGCCCGTTAGGTGAAACCTCGGGACGGCAGCCCGCATTTAACGAGGCGGCAAACGCTCGCATCCATGCTGTCCGCATCAATGATCCGGGCACGTGCCGAGCGGGGGCTCGCCGATGACCCGGACAGGACGGGGCGTTTCAGATGTTCAGTTGTGGATTATCGCGCAAGTTGCGCGTGGCTGTGTTCGCATGCGGCCTGACCGTTGCCGCTGCGGGGGCAAGCGCCGCGCCTATGATGCCGTTCCTGCCATCGGATTTGTTGCGCACCTACGAGCCATTCTCCCGCTCAGCGACAACCTTGCCGGATGACAATGCGCTCAGCGAAAAATGGCGCGGTGTCGAACGCCAGATCGATGACGAGATGCTCGTCCTTGCGCTGTGCGAGGAAGATCGCAGTGCGTGCACATCGCCCGCCGCGAAGAAGTTTCTTGCGATCGTCGATGCCGGCAAGGCCAAAGATGGTCGTGCGCGCGCTGGCGAGATCAACCGCGCCATCAATCTTGCAGTCCGTCCCGGCGATGACCTCGCGCTCTATGGCGAGACCGATGTCTGGCGTGCGCCGCTGGCCTTTCTGACCACCGGCGCGGGTGATTGCGAAGATTATGCGATCGCCAAATTCGTCGCTCTGCGCGCGGCCGGCGTCGACAGCGGCGATCTGCGCATCGTCATTCTGCGCGACACGCTGCGGCAGGAGGATCATGCGGTCGCCTCGATCCGGCTCGATGGTCGTTGGTGGCTGCTCGACAATCGCCGGATGGCCATGGTTGAGGATGTTCAATTGCTCAGGCACGAACCGCTCTTCGTGCTCGATGGGAATGGCGTTCGGCACTATCGCGATGCGCCGATCATGGCGGGCGCTGAGATGCGGATGCCGGCCCCGGCCGAATTGATGAACAGGCCGCTGCGAGTCAAATAACGCCCGCGCTCGCCTCGTTGATCACCATTGCGGAAATACGCCTTGCGCCCGGGCCGTGCTCGGGCGTCAAATGCTTCCCATAAAATCAAAATGGGGAAGCGTTCATGGGACGTCTGGATAATAAGGTCGCGGTTATCACGGGTGCGACCAGCGGCATCGGCCTGCGTACGGCCGAAATTTTCATCGCCGAGGGCGCCAAAGTCGTGATTGCCGGCCGCCGCGCGGCCGAGGGCGACGCCCTTGCCAAAAGACTGGGCGCCAATTGCCGCTTCCTGCAGACCGATGTGACCAATGAAGCGCAGATGAAGGCGCTCATCTCGCTTGCCGTCGATCACTTCGGCCGCATCGATTGCCTGTTCAACAATGCCGGCGGCCCCGCCCAGACCGGCGGCATCGAGGGCCTCGACGTGGATCGCTTCGATGCCGCCATGGCCACGCTGGTGCGCAGCGTCATGCTCGGCATGAAGCACGCCGCGCCGCATATGAAGAAGCAGGGCTCCGGCAGCATCATCAATAATGGCAGCATTGCCGGCCATCTCGCCGGCTATTCATCATCGGTGGTCTATGGCGCAGCCAAGGCTGCCGTGATCCATCTGACCAAATGCGTGGCCATGGAGCTTGGCGAGAGTGGGGTGCGTGTCAACAGCATCTCACCCGGCGCTATCGCCACCGGCATTTTCGGCAAGGCGCTCGGCTTGTCCGTGGAAGCTGCCGATAACACCGCAGCCAAGATGCGCGAGGTCTTCAAGGCCGCGCAGCCGATTCCGCGTGCCGGCTTGCCGGACGACATCGCCCATGCCGCCGTATTCTTTGCCAGCGACGAGTCCAGCTTCGTGAATGGCACCGACCTCGTCGTCGATGGCGGCGTCATCGGCGGGCGCAATTGGAGTCAGCAGCAGGCCGGCTATGTCGGCATGCGGCAAATGTTCGGAACGGATAATCACTGATCGCTCGGCTGCGGAGGAGACTGATATGTCCATTATGATTCGCATGGCCATCGCGGCCCTGATGGCCGTCACCTTCGACGTTCATTCGTCATGGGCTCAGACCAAGCCGAAGGTGACGACGCTCGGCCCGGATTTTCCTAAGACCGAGATCTTCATCGGCAACAGCTTCTTCTATTTCAACAACAGCATGCACAGCCATGTGCTGGCGATGGTGCGTGCGGCCGATCCCGCCAACCGGACCAGTTATCAGGCAACCTCCGTGACCATCGGCGGCTCCGGCTTCGAATGGCATGATGTCGAGAGCTATTTCCGCCCCAATGCGATCGCGTCCTACACATTCGACGACAATAACAACATCATCTTCAACAAGCGCGAGAAGCTGTTCGACGCCGCGATCCTGATGGATTGCAGGCAGTGCCCGATTCATCCGAAGCTGAAATCGGTGTTCACCGACTATGCGAAGAAAGACGCGGACATCGTGCGCGCCCATGGCGCCAAGCCGATTTTCTTCATGTCCTGGGCTTATCTCGACAAGCCCGAAATGACCGCGGAACTGGCCGAGGCCTATACGGTGGCCGGCAATGCCAATGACGCGCTGGTGATTCCCGCCGGCCTCGCCTTCGCCAGGGTGCGGACGAAACAGCCCGAGCTCAATCTGTATCAGCCCGACAAGCGTCACCCGAGCATGGCCGGCACCTATCTCGCATCCTGTGTGGTCTTTGCGGCGCTGACGGGCAAGTCGCCGGTCGGCAATCCGTATCTCGGCAGCCTCGATGCAACGACGGCTCAGTTCCTGCAAACGGCGGCATGGGAGACGGTGCAGGAATATTACGGAAAGTGAGCGCTTGAGGCTGAGCCGTAGGGCGGATGAGGCGAAGCCGTAATCCGCCGGCCGGATGCAAGGTTGAAATTCCGCGGTGGATTACGCTGCGCTCATCCACCCTACGACAGCGTCACCCCTTCTTCTGCAGATCCGGCGCATTCACCGTCGGGATCGCCACGCGCCCCGGTCCAGTGAGCGGCAGAGCCGCGGCTGCCTTCTCGTTCTGCATGATCTTCGCCATCACGGCCTGTCCCGCGCGTTCGAATACCTCACGGTTCTCGATCACATAGGTCTGCGATTTGCGGAGCGCGCTGATATAGCCGTTGATTTCCGGCACCACATAGCGCGCCACCATGTCCCAGCTGCGCCGCGTATTCTCCGGATTGGCCCAGTCATGCACGAAGCCGATGATGGTGCCGACACCGCCGGACACCTGCATCAGGTTCTTGATGGTCCTGATGAGATCGTCGGGGGTGCCGATCGTGGACGCTGCATTCTCGCCGCCTGCCGTCTTCTCCACCGCCTCTTCCGGCGAGGCGAACGGCGCAAGCCCCGGCCGCTGCAGCGTCTTCACCGTGTATTCGTTGTGCCACCGCATCAGGCCGGGGCCGGCTTCTCGCGCGGCCTGTTCGCGCGTTTCGGCGATATGCCAGCTCAGCAGCACGCGCCAATTGGCGCGGTCCACCGTGGTGCCGTGTTTCTTCGCCGCGTCCTCGGCAAAACCCCACTGGGTCGGCAACGCCATCAGCCCCTGGGTGGACATCGAGCCCAGCGAGATGATCCCGATGCCGTATTTGCCGGCCAGCGTCATGCCCGACGGCGAGATCTGCGACGCCACGACGAAGGGCATCTCCTCCTGCAGCGGCAGAATCTGCAGCGCCGCATCGTTCATGGTGAACCAGTCGCTTTTCGCCGTGACACGCTCGCCCCTGAACAGCCGGCGGATGATGTCGATCGCCTCATCCTGGCGGTCGCGCTGGGTAATCGGGTCGATGCCGAGCGTGTGCGCATCGGAAGCCAGCGCCCCGGGGCCCGAGCCGAAAATTGCCCGCCCGCCGGTCATGTGGTCGAGCTGCACCATGCGCTGCGCGACATTGAAAGGGTGGTGATAGGGCAGCGATATCACGCCGGTGCCGAGCCGGATGCGCTTGGTGCGCTCGCCCGCAGCGGCCAGAAACATCTCCGGCGAGGCGATCATCTCCCAGCCCGAGGAATGATGCTCGCCGCACCAGAATTCATCATAGCCGAGGGAATCCAGCTGCTCGACCAGATCGAGATCGCGCCGGAATTGCAGCATCGGATGTTCGCCGATGGGATGATGCGGGGCAAGAAAGGCACCGAACTTCACGCGAGCCATGGGATGTTCCTCGTTGTAATGTTTTTGCTTGGTAGCCAGCCTAGAGGCGCCAAGGCGCCCGTCAATGGATTTACCGGCATGGCCGCGACGCGCTGCCGCATCGTCCCGCCTTGCGGAACCATCGGGCGCATCACCATTTTATGCATGCACCGCAGCGCATGCGTTTCGTGTTCGCGCGCGGGGGCAGGAGGAGAAATGAGCTACTTCAAGACCGCAATCTTGCTGGCCGGCATGACCGCTCTGTTCATGGGCGTCGGTTATCTCATGGGCGGTGCGTCGGGCGCGATGATCGCGCTGGTGGTCGCCGCCGGCATGAACATGTTTGCCTACTGGAATTCGGACCGGGCGGTGCTGTCGATGCACGGCGCGCAGCCGGTGGATGCGCGCAATGCGCCGGACCTGTATCGCATGGTCGGCGAACTCGCCCACAATGCCGGTCTGCCGATGCCCAAGGTCTATATCATGGACAATCCGCAGCCGAACGCCTTTGCCACCGGCCGCAATCCGGAGAACGCGGCGGTTGCCGTGACCACGGGCCTGATGCAGCAGCTCAGCCGTGAAGAACTCGCCGGCGTGGTCGCGCATGAGCTCGCGCATATCAAGCATCATGACACGCTGCTGATGACCATCACCGCCACCATCGCCGGCGCGATCGGCATGATCGCCCAGTTCGGCATGTTCTTCGGCGGCAACCGCAACAACAATGGTCCGGGCGTCATCGGCCAGATCGCGCTGATGATCCTGGCGCCGCTCGCCGCCATGCTGGTGCAGATGGCGATCAGCCGCACGCGCGAATATGCGGCGGACGAGATGGGTGCACGGATCTGCGGCCAGCCCATGTGGCTCGCCTCGGCGCTGGCCAAGATCGAGAATGCCGCGCATCACATTCCGAACGAGGATGCGGAGCGCGCGCCCGCCACGGCGCATATGTTCATCATCAACCCGTTGTCGGGTCGCGCCATGGATAATCTGTTCACGACCCATCCGGCCACGCAGAACCGTATCGCAGCACTGCAGCAGTTGGCGGGGCGGATGGGCGCGCAGGGCGGCTATATGCAGCCGCGCCCGGCGGCTCCCGCCGCGACCGGCCCGTGGAATGGCGGCCAGCGCAAGGGGCCGTGGGGATAAGTCTCGTCTGTCGTCACCCGGCTTGACCGGGTGACCTAGTAGACTCAGCCGTCGGAGCGTCGTGAGGGACGGCGCTGTATACTGGATCGCCCGCTTTTGCGGGCGATGACATGCAGAGCGATCCTTACTTCGCCGTCATCCTGTTCCACGCATCCAGTCCGGCGATCTTGTAGGCCTCCGCCAGCGTCGGATAGTTGAACGTGTTCTGGATGAAATAGTCGATCGTGCCCTTCAGATTCAGCACGGCCTGTCCGATATGGATCAGCTCCGTCGCGCCTTCGCCGAGGATGTGCACGCCGAGCAGGCGCTTGGTGCGGGTGGAGAAGATCATCTTCATCATGCCGCTGTTCAGCCCCATGATGTGACCGCGCGACGTCTCGCGAAAACGCGCGATGCCGATCTCGTAAGGGATGCCCTTTTCCCGCACTTCCTCTTCGGTGAGGCCCGTGGTCGAGATCTCCGGCACCGAATAGATGCCGTAAGGGAAGAATTCCGGCGGCACATGCGCGTCGATGCCGAGCGCGTGGCAGGCGGCAACACGGCCCTGCTCCATAGAGGTGGACGCCAGCGACGGAAAGCCGATCACATCGCCGGCGGCATAGATGTGCGGCACATTGGTCTGCATGGTCGTCGGATCGACCTTGATGCGGCCACGATGATCGATCTCGATGTCGGCAGTGTCCAGCTTCAGCGCATCGGTGGCGCCGACGCGGCCGGCGGCGAATAGCAGCATGTCCGAGGTGACGTGGCGACCGTCGGAGAGATCGGTGACGATATGTCCGCTCTCCGCGATCTTGATGGCCTCCACTTTCGATCCGAGCCGGAGCGCGACATTGCGGTCGCGCAGTTCGTGCATGAACTCGCCGATCAGTTCCTTGTCGATGAAATCGAGGAAGCTGCTGCGCGGCTCGATCAGCGTGACCGCGACATCGAGCGCGCTGAAGATGGTGGCATATTCGACGCCGATCACGCCGGCGCCGATGACGGCCAGGCTGCGTGGCAGTTTCGACAATTCCACCACTTCATCGCTGTCCAGCACCGTCGTGCCATTGAACGGCACATAGTCCGGGCGGAACGGCCGCGTACCGCAGGCGATCAGGATTTTTGCGCCGGTGACGCGTTTGACATCGCCACGTTCGGACACGATCTCGATGTCGTGTGGCCCGGCGAAGCGCGCTTCGCCATTTGCGGTGCGCACGCCGTTGCGGCTGAATTGATGCTCCAGCACCTCCACTTCGTGATTGAGCGTCTTGTGCAATCGCGCGATCAGATCCTGTGCGCCGATGTCCTGCTTGACGCGATAGCCGAGTCCGTAAAAGCCGCGCTCGCGCCAACCGGAGAGATTGAGCACGGTTTCGCGCAATGTCTTCGAAGGGATCGTGCCCGTATGCACGGAGACGCCGCCGACCCGTCGTCCCTTCTCCACCACCAGCACCGATTTTCCGAGCTTGGCACACTGGATGGCGGCGCGCCGGCCGGATGGGCCGGAGCCGATGACGATCATGTCGTAGTCATGCATGGGCAATGTCTCGAAGGAAAACGGGCCGGCTGCGAAACTTATGCAGCTATCGGGCCAAGGGCAGGAGGATGACGAGCAAAAGTCCTACAACAGATTTGCGACACTCCTTTGGCTCGCGGTGTAACACCGCGATCCGCTCTGCGTATGGAAAAGCGGGAACGCTTCACGCGACATGATGTCGTGTCGAACCGTCCGCTCAGGAGGAACCATCATGAAGAAGACCATTCTCGCTGCGATCTGTGCCACTGCCATTGGCATCACCCCGTTTGCCGCCATGGCGCAAGCGACCGGTCAGGACTCCAAAATGAGCTCTGGCGCCATGAAGAAAAGTGATGGCGGCAGCATGTCCAAGGACAGCATGTCGAAAGACAGCATGAAGAAGGACGGCATGGCCAAGGACAACATGAAGAAAGACAACATGATGAAGAAGAACTAGGCGCCGCCGGTTCTTCGAGCCCTGCATGAATGACCATGCAGGGCTTCTCATTATACCTTTATGACAAAGTATTTTGCCAAAATCGCATTTGTTTGATGGGCTGGCACCAGCGAATCGCTATTATTTTGCAGTGCAGCAACCATATGTCGTCGGTGCTGTTGTATAAGCGCGCCGACCCTAGGAGCTGCCGTGTCCCTCGCCGATAACATCGAATTCTTCCGCAACCTGCCGAAAATGCCGGGGTCGTTGAATGGCATGGGGCGCGCTCAGCTGCCCGCGGGCGACAGCCCGCTGGACGAGATCGCAGATTTCGGCAGCAATCCCGGCAATCTCAAAATGTTCGCCTACGCGCCCGAGCATCTCGCCCCGAAGCCTGCGCTGGTCGTGGTGCTGCACGGCTGTACGCAGACAGCGACCGGCTATGACGTGGGGTCGGGCTGGTCCAAGCTCGCGCAGCGCTATGGCTTCGTGCTCGTCATGCCGGAGCAGAAGCGCGGCAATAACAGCAACACCTGTTTCAACTGGTTCGCGTCCGAAGACATTACGCGCGATAGCGGCGAGGCATTGTCCATCCGCCAGATGGTCGAGCACGCCGCCATCGCATATGGCGTCGATCCCGCTCGCATCTACATCACCGGCCTGTCGGCTGGTGGTGCGATGACATCGGTGATGCTTGCGACCTATCCGGAAGTCTTTTCCGCCGGGGCCATCATCGCCGGCCTGCCTTATGGCATTGCGCATTCGATGCAGGAGGCGCTGGCCGGCATGTATCGCGCGCCGGCACGTAGCAGCCAGGAGCTCGGTGATCTCGTCCGCAAGGCGTCCCCGCATCAGGGGCCGTGGCCGCATGTATCTGTCTGGCATGGTGCTGCCGATCGGACCGTCAATCCCGCCAATGCCGGTGAGATCGTCAAGCAATGGCTGGATCTTCACGGCCTGCCGGATGCGCCGATGTCCGCCGGTGATGTCGATGGCTATCCGCGCGACGTGTGGTGGAATGGCAAAGGCGAGACGATCGTGGAGTCTTACACGATCACCGGCATGGCGCATGGCACCCCACTCGCCATCGAAGGCCATGACGATGCCTATGGCGCGGCATCGAAGTTCATGCTCGATGCCGGCATCGCATCATCCTATCACATCGCGCAGTTCTTCGGTCTGACCAAGCAGGCGCCGATCCACACTGCGGCCAATGAAGAGTCGCGCAGCCGACCGATGCGTCCGCATCAGGCGCGTGCCGAACAGGATCGCCGTAGCGTCAGGCGCGATCCGCCCGGCCGGCGCGTGATGGACGTGTCCGGCGTCATCACCCGTGCATTGAAGGCGACGGGGCTCATCAAGTAACGGTTCACGTCGCGGGTGGATCGGCTGGCGGTATTAACCGTGCGGCCCGCTAGATATATCGTGCAGTTTGCGCACGTCCCTTGTGCCCGCTAAATTCCATTCCTCGTTTCCAGACGGATTGATTGTTCCCGCATATGGCGGCAGAGCGCAGAGAGAACCAGGTCGATTTCCTCGCCGGCGGTGGCGAGATGGGTGCGCTGATGCGTGCTTACGATTGGGGTTCCACGTCGCTCGGTGCTCCGTCGGTATGGCCTCAGGGCCTGCGCACCGCGATCCGCCTCGTGCTGAATACGTATCACCCGATGTTCATCTGGTGGGGCCCGGACCTCATCCAGTTCTACAACGACGCCTATCGGGAGACGCTGGACGACCAGCAGCATCCACGCGCGCTCGGCCAGCCCGGCAAGGCGTTCTGGCATGAGATCTGGGACATCATCGGCCCACAGATCGATCAAGTGATGTCGGGCGGTGGCCCGACCTGGCACGAGAACCAGCTGGTCCCGGTGACCAGGAATGGAAAGCTTACTCACGGCTACTGGACCTACGGCTATAGCCCGCTCGATGGCGATGACGGCGTCGCCGGTGTGATGGTGATCTGCCGCAATGTCACGAAGGATCGTGAGGCCAATACCGCGTTGCGCGAACGCGAAGCCGAACTGGCGCGCGTGCAAGAGATCGGCAGCATCGGCGGCCTCGAAGTGGATCTGCGCACCGGATTTCGCAATCGTCGCTCGCCGGAATATCTGCGTATCCACGGATTACCCGCTGATGCAGTGAACGAGTCCCATGAAGAATGGGTGGCCCGCGTTCATCCCGACGATCGCGAAGCGACCGAGCGCAAGTTCATCGAGGCCGTGAAGAGCGGCGCCAGCGAATATTTCGTGGAGTATCGCATCATTCGTCCGAGCGATGGCGAGCTGCGCTGGATTTCCGTCAAGTCGCTGATTGAGCGCGATGAACACGGCAAGCCGCTGCGGCTGGTCGGCGCGCATACGGATGTTACCAAGGAAGTGCAGGCCCGTGAGGCACTGCTGCGCAGCGAAGAGGAAGCCCGGCAGCTCGCGCTGAAGCTGGCCGAGTTGAATGCGACACTGGCGCAGCGCGTTCGTGAGAAGACGCGCGAGCGTGACCGGATCTGGAACGTGTCGCGCGATCTGCTGATGGTTGCCGATTACAGTGGGGCGTGGCGAACGGTGAACCCGGCCTGGACCCAGGTGCTCGGATGGAGCGAGGACGATCTGCTCGATCGCACCTCGCGCTGGCTGGAGCATCCCGACGACCAGGCAAAAACCGTGGCTGAAGTCGAGAAGCTCGCTTTGGGTGAGCAAACCGTGCGCTTCGAGAACCGGCTGCGCCACAAGGATGGGTCGTATCGCTGGCTATCTTGGACGGCCGTGCCCGATGAGGAGATGATCTATTGCGTGGCGCGCGACGTTACTGAAGAAAAGGCTGCAGCCGAGCGGTTGAAGGCCACTGAGGAGGCCTTGCGGCAATCGCAGAAGATGGAAGCCGTTGGCCAACTTACGGGCGGCATCGCGCACGATTTCAACAATCTGCTTACCGGCATCGTCGGCTCGCTCGACTTGATGCAGACCCGGCTCGGTCAGGGCCGTGTCGAGAGCCTGCCGCGCTATATCGATGCGGCGATGACATCCGCCAATCGTGCGGCGGCCTTGACCCATCGCTTGCTGGCCTTTGCACGACGGCAGCCGCTGGTGCCGAAATCGGTCGATGCCAATGCGCTTGTCGTGTCGCTCGAGGACCTGTTGCGCCGGACCATTGGCGAGAAGCTCGATCTCGAAATCCGCGCGGCGCCGGACCTTTGGTGCACGTTGTGCGATCCCAACCAACTCGAAAGTGCGCTGCTCAATCTCGCCATCAATGCGCGTGACGCGATGCCCGATGGCGGCAAGCTGGCCATCGCCACGCGTAATATCCAAGTCGGCACTATCACCGCTGATACGCCGGCGCTGACGCCGGGCGATTACATCTGCATCGCCGTCACCGACACCGGCACCGGCATGACGCCCGATGTGCTGGCGCGCGCCTTCGATCCGTTTTTCACGACCAAGCCGATCGGGCAGGGGACCGGCCTCGGCCTGTCGATGATCTATGGTTTTGCGCGCCAGTCGAACGGGCATGTCAGCATCGACAGTCGTGTCGGTGTCGGCTCCACGGTCTATCTCTATCTGCCGCGTTATGAGGGGGCTGCCTCCGAAGCCGTTGCCGGCGCGCAACGGGATGAGCATCAATCGGCCGGCGAAACGGTGCTGGTGGTCGAGGACGAGCCGGTGGTGCGCTCGGTCGTCGTCGAGATGCTGCAGGACGAGGGCTATCGCGTGCGCGAAGCGATCGACGGTCCGTCTGGTCTCGCCGCCTTGCGCAGCGAGCCGACCATCGATCTGCTCGTCACCGATGTCGGTTTGCCCGGCATGAATGGCCGACAACTGGCCGATCAGGCTCGCGAGACGCGACCCGATCTGAAGATCCTGTTCATCACCGGCTATGCGGAAAGCGTCGCCATGGCCGAGGGCTTTCTGTTGCCTGGCATGGAGATGATCACCAAGCCATTCGATCTCGATGTGCTGTCCCGACGCATCCGCACGATGATCGGCGGCTAGCGGCATCTCCCCAAGGGAAGGCCCCATAAAAAAGCGAAGGCGCCTATAAAAAAGCGGCCCCGGCATGGTGAATGCGCGGGGCCGTGATGTCTCGCAATGGAGGTTTAAACCACTACGATTCGAAGCTCGCATGCGCGCGGGTGATTCACATGCCCCATTTGGGATATGTCCCGTCTTTTGTCTATCGATCGCTCATCCTGCTGGCCAATGACAGACGGCCAAGCAGGGTCGCCAGTTCCGCCTGCCGCCCCACGCCTGTCTTCGCGAAGACGCGTTTCAGCACCGTGCGGACCGTTTCCTCGGCAATGCCAAGTTTGAGCGACGCATCCTTCGGCGCCAGGCCGGAGCCGATCAGGGATGCCACCCGTGCTTCGCCCAATGTCAGGCCGAGGAAGTCGCGAACCAGCGCCGGATCGGCGGGTTCCTCGGCACGCGGTTCGATGACGATGGCGACCGCTTTGGCCCGGCGCACGAAATCGTCCTTGGCGTCGCCGCCCGGCTTCAAGGACATCGGATAGATCAACATGGGCCCCAATGGCGCGGGCCGCTGGACCAGGATCGGTTTGGGGTCGGCGAGCAGATCCACAGGCTCCGACCGGAGTGTGGAAGTCACGGCGTCCTGGAAGGCCTTGTTCTCGGTGTTGGATGCGAGCCGCAGTCGGTCATGTTCGACCCTCAGCGCGCTGCCGAGCGTCATCGCTGCGGATTGATTCTGGAAAATGACGCGCCCGATCGAATCCAGCACGAAAACGCCGACGCCGAGATTGCCCAATGCTTCAGCCAGCCCGATCTTCGAGACCTCGGCGTCGATCAACTGCATCGACAAGCGCAGCGACTTCTCAACATAGCGTCCAAGCCGGGCAATGATCGCCAATTCCTCGCGATCGAATGGCGGGCCGGTCCGCGGGTCGCGCTGGATGCTGAGGCCGACACCGACATGCGGGTTGGGGGACACTGCGACGGCACCAAACCATCCAAGGCCGTGACGCGCGAGAAACTCGGTATAGAACGGATCGGATGCCATCTCTTCGGGCGTGCAGATGTCGTGGTCACCGAAGGGCTCGCCGTTGAAGAAGTAGCCGCGCTCCAAGCCACGGATTGCCCTGGTGTCGCGGCTGAGCCAGCCGCTCTCCACATAGTCCTTTTGCGCGGCGGCTATTCCCTCGGAGGCGATGGTGCCGAATTTTCCGTCGTCTCGCTGCCAAATCAGGATAGCGCCGGCCGCATCGAATCTCGCTGCGATGGCTGCGAGAGCCGCGGGCCAAAGGCCGGGATCGGCAGCGGCATCGTAGATGAGTTCGAGTGCTTTGAGGAATGCGGTGTCGGCAATGGGATCAGCTGACATTTTTCTGCACAAACAATTCCAATTCAATGGCGCCGACGATATCGAATGGCGCGCCAAGTCATAGCGAAATTTCGCCGATGCCGATGCATGGCTCTTGCCTGCAAATGCGGAGCGTCGTTCGCACCACATTGGTTTTGTTAGTTTGGATCGTAACAAGCTGCTTCTCACCGGCAAATGCCGGGAGGCGGTCTTGTGTTAGTTCCGTCCGGCTGAGGAATATTTTGCGTCCCGCACGCAGGGTGCAACGGCTCGATCGCAGGAACCATCGCCCGATGCCGCACTTGTATCGCCGCAATATGTGCAATCGTAAAATGGAGATCATCATGATCCGCCGTCTTCTTGGAACTGCTGCCGTTGTCGCCGTGATGGCCATGCCGGCAATCGCCCAGGCCCAGGGCGTTCCTGGAGGCATCGAGCGTGGCGCGGCCGAAGGTGAACGCGCTGCCGGCCCGGTAGGCGCCATTGTTGGCGGCACCATCGGTGGCGTAGTTGGCGGCGTCGCCGGCGTGCTGGGCGTTGACGATCGTCCGCGTTTCCGTAGCTACGTGGTCGATCAGCGCCGTCCGTCCTACACTTATGAGCGCGAAGTTCGCGTTGGCACCGTACTGCCGACCAGCGGCGTGACGTATTACGAGGTGCCGGCCGAATACAGCGCTGCGCGCCAATACCGCTATACGGTGGTGAACGGTCGTACGGTTCTGGTCGAGCCGGGCACGCATCGCATTGTCGAAGTCATCGACTAAGCGTCGCTTACCGGACATTCGGGACTATAATTTCTCCCAAACTGCAGGTCGCCCCGGTCGGGCGGCCTGTCTTTGTGATGGGCCCGGATGAGAAATGTGGGAGGCGCCATAACTCACGCAACTTTTCGTCACATTTCGCGTTACTAAGGCCATGATGACGAAACCCGATACTTGGTATGTTGCTTTTGGTCCCGACCGGACGATCAAGTCCGACACCCGCGCCACGGGGCCGGCGCGCACCACCAAAACATTCAAATCCGAAATCGATGCTAAAGTTTTTGCGCGGGAAATCCTGGCCAAAGGCTGGACCGCGACCGCCGGCACGCTGAACCCGGTTCAGCCCAAGCGGACGATTGCCGCCTCGCAGATCGATGACTGGATTGATCTCGATCGCGCCGGGTGAGTGATCGATCGTCGGGTGGGTCGAGCGGAGCGATAGTCCGGCAACATCAGCGCTTACCGTAACGGGTAGCACTCCGCTCAACCCAACCACATGCTTATCAGGCCATCCCGGTCAGGAACGGGTTCGTCATCCGCTCCTGGCCGATGCTGGACCCCGGTCCGTGGCCGCAGATGAAGCCGACATCGTCGCCGAGCGGGATCAGCTTGGTCATGATGGAATTGATCAGCGTGTCGTGGCTGCCGCCCGGGAGATCGGTTCGGCCGACCGATCCGGCGAACAGCACATCGCCCACATGGGCGAATTTCATCGCCTTGCTGTAGAATACGACGCTGCCGGGTGAATGGCCGGGACAATGCAGGATGTCGAAGGACAGCCCGCCGACGCTGACCCTGTCGCCGTCTTCGAGCCAGCGATCCGGCTTGAAATTGCGGACGCCCGATATGCCGTAATTGGCGCCGGAGGATTCCACATTGTCGAGCAGGTAGTCATCGGCCTGATGCGGGCCGATGATCTCGACCTTCAACGCATCGCGCAATTCGGCGGCGCCGCCGACGTGATCGATATGGCCATGGGTGAGCCAGATCGCCTCGACCTTCACATTGGCTTTGGCGATCGCCTCCTGGATCAGCGGCACGTCGCCGCCGGGATCGATCACGACGGCCTGCCGTGTGGCTTCGTCCCACAGGAGCATGCAGTTCTGCTGGAACAGCGTGACGGGAATGATGGTGCCGCCCGCCTGGGCTTGGGGTGCGTTCTCTGTCATCGCGCCACAATGCCGATTTTTGGAAGGGAGGGAAGGGGAGCGGGGATGCAAATATGCCCCGCCTCTCTTCGTAACCCGGGGACCGGCGTTCGCCGGTCCCTGCATTACGCGAAGTTTATCCGCGGGCGCGCTTCGCGCGCCCCGTTGGCTCCATGCAGGCTACGACAGCGTCACTTCTTCAACTGAACCTTCAGTGTCGCCTCGACCTCGCGATCGAAAGACGACGCCTTTGGTGCCGCCGTCTTGTCGCGTTGGGCGGCCACATAGGCATCGCGCTTGGCCACCAGTGCTGCGAGCTTCGCGTTCAGCTCCTTGCGAACAGCCATCTGCTTGTCGAGCTCCGCCGTGCGATCCTGCATCGACATTTTCCGCAAGCTGTCCGGCAATTCGTCATCCTTGATGCCATCGAGCTTCTTGCCGCCTGACGCGACATCGGCCACCAGATCGCCGCCGCCGGTTACGGCTTCCGACGACACCTTGGCTTTCTTGTTGATATAGCTCGCCATATCCGATGCCGAGGCCGGCGCGGCACGGGCCACTTCCGAGAGCTGCCGCGTCTTCTCCTCCGTGCGCTTCTGCAGCGCGCGGGGGCCATAGGGGATCACCGTCTTGTTGATCTCGTTCTGCAGGATGATGATCTCCTCATCATACGGCGTCTCGATGATCACCACTTGCCCGCCATCCTGCGGGATCGCCATGAAGCGGCCGTCGCCGCGCTGGGCGACATCGCGCCAGACGCGTTCGGTGTCGCGGGCGCCGCCGGTCAGCACCGCATTGACGATGATGTTCTTCTGCTGCGCCACCTTCATGGTGACCTCGTATTTGGTGTCCTGCGCATAATCCATATGCGGCGGGGCGTCGCCGACCAGGAACACGATGCGGCGAGCGTCGCTGCCCTTGGTCCATTGCAGCTTGTTCACGGCCACATCCAGCGCTTCATTGACGCTTTCCGGCCAGTCGCCGCCGCCTTGCGCGCGGACCTGCAGGAGATTGGCGTAGAGATCCTGGATATCGGTGGTGAGATCGAATTTTTTCGTCACATATTCATCGCCGATATCGCGATAAGCGACGAGGCCCATGCGGATTTCGGCATCGGGATTCTGGTCGAGAATCGAGGTCGCGATCGACCAGATTTTTCGCTTGGCGCCCTCGATGAGCCCGGCCATGGAGCCGGTCGTATCGAGCACGAAAGCGACTTCAACGGTCGGTTTTGCATGCGCAAATGACGGCAACAGCGCTTGTGACAAACTTGCGGCAGCGACGATCAAAGCGACGCGGCCGATACGGGCTAAACTCATGGAATGTCTCCGGTTCTCTCGCTTGATCACGCGCAGGTGAATGCGTTTGGTCGGTGGCAACGCCGGTTTTTGATCGGTGCGGCAGCACGGAGGCAGCACAGCGTCATTCCAGCGGCAGGTCTCAATGGTGCGTATTGGGCGCTCCCGCTGAAATCGGCTAAGTTCGTCGCCATGGAATCGACTGCCGTTCAAAGCCCGACCCTGATTTTCGATCGCCGCCAGTCCGAGACGGCGCTGGCGATCGCGCGCGGAACCGTGCGCCTGCTGCGCTCGCTCGGATTTTCGTGCGTGGCCGAGTTGTCGCTGCCGTCGGGGCGGCGGGCGGATCTGGTGGCGATGAA